>JAFZUS010000103.1 GCA_017618275.1 Prevotella sp. | reverse complement strand
GTCTGACGGCCTGAAGGGTGCCAGGGGTGCCCGTGTGTGCCTCCATGTGTCCGGACGGGTGCCAGATGTGCCAGGGGTGCCAGTTCTGGACGTGTGCCCGTCTGTATGCCTGAAGGGTGCCAGGGGTGCCCGTTTTCATTTATTCATAAATTCATTAATTCATATATATATAATAATGTATATAATATAATTTTGTCAAGAAATACGAAAACTTTTCAAGAAAAACAAAAATTTTTCCGTTTTTTCTTGCAAGTTTAAAAATAAAGTTGTACCTTTGCAACATCAAATTTAATTAGTAACCGTGGCACCCGCCACACAAATAAAAAAAGTTATGGATAAAAAAAGTATTTCTTTATTCTTTGCTTTAATGAGTATAGCAAACGAAAACGCCGCCGGTTTTACGGTTAACGCTGAATCTTTGCAGCCAGTTAAAAAGGGGTACGCCGTGGCCCTGGCTGAAACGCAAAACAGTTTTAACGGGTACGGACTTTTAAAAGTTATTTCTTTCGTACAGAAAAACGCCGGACGGGTTAACGCTTTCGGCGGCTGGCTGGACGAAAAAACGGGCCGTTATTATTGGGACGCTACAGTTATTTGTGAAGATCTGCAAACGGCTGTAGATCTGGGCCGTCGTAACGGGCAAATAGCTATTTTTGATCTTGAAAACTTGCAAGAAATAAGACTCTAATATTATTATAGGATCAGGGCCGGCCCTGGCTGGCCCTTTTAATAAATTCATATATTCATTAATTCATTAAATAATTAAAGTTATGGTTACAACATCTTATTTTTTCCAGAATTGTCGCGACGGTTTTAATCATGTGGCCGTTTTAATGGTTAACGGTGAAATTATAAACCGTGCAAAAGTACATTATATAAATAGAACGTGGGAAAGTTACAACGGACAAACGGCCCGCCGTCGTGTGTGTGCAAATGAGTTGGCACAAATGGAGGCCGCCGCCGTCCGTCGTGCAAAGGATCAGACGGGCCGCCGTCGTGTGTGTCCGGTGGTTAAAAACGCCGCCGCCGTGATCCTGGCAAATAATAGCTTATATAATGATATTAAAAAACATTATAACAGTTTATAAGCTGCAAATATTCATATAATAATAACAGATGTATAACAAATTAAATATTTTATATTATGTCACGTTTTGAAGAAATTAAAAAAGTATATAACAGTATTATAAATAATGGTATTGTTAACACGTCCCGCAAAATTTCAAGTAATACACGTATTAACGCCAGGGCCGGACAAATAACAGTTATTTTGCATGAAACGCCAGTTTTCCGGCTGGATCTGACGGCCCGCCGTGTTTCTCTTAATTCTGGAGGCTGGCACACTGTTACGACTCGAAAAGTTATAAATGAATGTTTGCAGGCGTGCGGCCTGGACTCGAAATTTAATATTTCGTGTCGTGGTGGTTACTTTCTCATTAATGGCGTTAAAAGTCCGGCCTATAATGATTTTAATATTTGATAGGATCGCGACAAATAAACCGGCCCGCCGTGGCCGGTTTTATTTTGCCGTGGTGCCCTTTTTTGTGCCAGGGGTGCCCGTGTGCCCGTCTGACGGCCTGAAGGGTGCCAGGGGTGCCCGTGTGTGCCTCCATGTGTCCGGACGGGTGCCAGATGTGCCAGGGGTGCCAGTTCTGGACGTGTGCCCGTCTGTATGCCTGAAGGGTGCCAGGGGTGCCCGTGTGTGCCTCCATGAGTCCGGACGGGTGCCAGATGTGCCAGGGGTGCCAGTTCTGGACGTGTGCCCGTCTGTATGCCTGAAGGGTGCCAGGGGTGCCCGTACCTATATATATTATACTTTCGTTATAGAATCACTGAAAAATCAGGCTTTTTATAGTTTGTGCGTTATTTCACTGATTTTTGAGCTCAAAAGTATCAATTTTGTAAATTATTCCGAAAACTTTCGTTTTTTCTTGAAAATTTTTCTCTTTTTATTTGGTGGTTTAAAATAAAAGTTGTACCTTTGCAACATCAAAAGTAATTAGTAACCGTGGCGAGGCCACACAAAAAAATTTAGTTATGGCAAAAAAGAAATTTTCCCTGGACTACATTCTAAACAAGTTAGAAGAATGTGAAAAGCGTCTTTATAGCGTCGATAATAATTTACGCTATATTAAGGCCCTACAGTGTTTTAAATTGTGGCTGGATCGCCTGGACGCGTTTTATCAGTCGTCGGCCTATCATACGGCCTATTTTACGACGGGTGCCGGTTACAGTACATACGAACGAGTATTAAATAGTATTCAGGCGTATCGTTATGGCGAACGGCCCTTCTAAATCACTTCTTTATAGTTAACGAAATTATTCACCAAGTTTATAGAACTTACAAAAAATTACAGTTATGTCAGCACCTAATTTTAATTGCAGCCACAATTCACGTCACCTTTATGCTTTTTTAGAGCACAGTGATTTTGAGTCCTATGTAGATGAAAATAAGGAGATCTGGGGCCTGGAGTCCGAAGATGAAGTAAATAACGTAAAATTCTATGATTCATGTATCTATGATGAATGGTACCAGGATGAAAAACGGTACTATCTGGAATGGCTTGAAGAAAAGCTCATGGAGGCAAATAAGGAAAAGGGCCTGAAGGTGGACTTTATAGATCTTGACAAAAATCACGTTTACGACGGTGACGAAATTTGTACCGTGTCGCGTTCATTCCGTTTTGCCGGTATTGATTTTGATTTAGAAGTATCTATAAATTTCGAGGCCGGTTACTATGAAGGTTTTAAGCTGGACTGGCAATATAAAGACGTTCTGGGCTATGATACGGACGCGCTGGAGTATATTACAGATAATGATCTTTTCGAGGCCCTGAAGGGCTCCTATAATTACTCATGGTATGAATGGCGTGATATTAATAGCCCTGGACTGGCTAAAATGTTAGTGCCTAAACTTCGCAAACGTATGGAAAAAGAACTGAAGGAAATAACAGACTATATCGACGACTGTTTGGAGGCCGTGGCCCCCTATTGCCTGGAGGGTTGTTGTGCATCTAATGGCGAGGGCTTTTACTGGCCCGCTGACAAAAAGGCCGCCTAAAACCGGCCTTTATAGACTCCACAATTATTCACCAATTTTTAAAATCAAGAAATTATGTTAGTTTTAGCTTTCGACTCAAATGTGTACGGCCTGGACGATCTGAAGGCCATGAGCCCTGAAGAACTTTTAGATCTGGCCCAAACAGACAAAAGTACTGGCGGTGATACGTGCGAAATTTCGACTCCTGAAGAATTTTCGAATCTCTTTAATACTGGCTATGTGTCGCTAGATTGCAGCTACATTTTCTTCGTTGATAAACATTAATTCTACCCTATTATGAGTACTGTTGCATTTTATCGTTATCAGGTACGACTTGTTAACCGGCTGGCCAGTCTGTTAGAACGCTGGCCCCGTCTGACCTCCTGGCTCCTGTTGGCCTTCTCTATCTGGGCTGTTTACTATATCTTTATGAATTACCGTTTTACGACGTACATGTAATAGGCCCTTTATAGCATCTGCGATTATTCACCAATTTTATAAAATTACAAAAATTCATTTATTATGTATTCAACAAATTATTCCGTGGCCGTTAACTGGCTCCACAACGATTTTATTCTGTGTAATAACATTCCAGAGATTGATCCTTCAGTGTTCGATAATATGCGTTTCAGTCTGTATCGTGACGACGACGATCAGGACGACGACGAAGATAACGACGACGACGAAAAAGATACACCGTCGTATGAGCTGCACCATCCGGACTGTGACCGCGAAATTTTCCAGTGGTATCTGACAAATTGCAGCGACGAAGATGTGGCGTTTCTTGAAGAGCATTTCGGCCTCCTGTTCACTTATAGCGATACGCTGGAATTATACGTTTTGTGTGTTGACCATTTCGGCACCTCCTGGAGTTATGTTCACTGTGATACTGATCTCGAAAACGCTATCCGTGAAGAAGGTCAGGAAAGATAGCCCCTAATCTATTTCCCTGGAGGCTCTTTATAGGGCCTCCAGAATTTCACCAAATTCATAAATTCATTAATTCATTTAAAAAGCAAACATTATGAAAACGAAAAATAGCATTCAGAATTATAAGAACACTAACGACATGTACCATATCCATGAGGGCCAGTTAGTTGAATGGCGTGGGGCCATTGTTGAGATTAAAGGCTGTAGCGACGCTCACGATCGTGTTATATTGTGCCTGAAGGGTGGCGACCTTGTTCCTGCCCGTGCTGGCGAATTAAAGGCGACTGAGGCCAAGAAAAAGGCTCTGCCGGTATGGTGTAAGCGTGGCACCGTGATAGCACATCAGGACGGCCAGAAATATGTGATAGAGTCCGTGGGACGTACCCAGGTGTATTTCTGTTCAGGTGGCGCACATCAGTTGGCCGCTGTTATGCTCTATTATGCACCATTAGAGAATCAGCCATTGGCTCCGTCGTGGCTTGTTCCAGGCGCAAAAGTGAAGTGTCGTGGATATGGTAACAGTGAAGTGCTGGACGTTCAGGGAATGGCTGTTCGTTGCCGTTGTGATATTGGTAATGGTGAGTCGTTTGAACTGACATGCACGCCAGATCATTGTGAACTGAAGGAAAAGCCTGTTTATAGCGAGGCTGCGAAATCACCGGTTCCAGAAGGTGAGACGGCTGTATGTGAGAAAAAGGCTTATTCTTGCAAAGGTGAGTCCATTCCCTATTGGGAAGTACGTCTGGGCCGCAAAAAAGTATGCGAAATAAACTATCCAAGTGAGATTTTGGGCTCCACATCTTTTAAGGTGAGCTTTCCACATATAGGCATGGTCATTACAGATGTTCAGACGCTTCAGGAGGCTCAGGAAAAGGCTCAAAAATATCTGTTCGAGTTCTTCCACATTACGAAGATTACTGACCGTCTGGGCTACCCATTCGACTTGTGTGTGTTGTTTGAGGATCCATTACTTCAGGACGTTGCCTGAAGTGATGGCCCTACCCTATTATAGCGCATGAGATTTTTCACCAATTTAAGAAATTACAAAAAACGTATAGCATTATGAAAAAGACTTTGACAGTACAGTTGATAGGATTCCAGATTGTAGGCATGACCGCTTTAGCTCTTTGGGGTGGTGGTGAGGGTACAATACCCATGGAGCCAGTTCGTTTAAATCAGGATTCCTACCCTACCCCTGAGCAGATCCGCGATGCCATTAATGATAATGGCTTTGGTGTGGAATGTATGGAAGGTGCCCTGGTTCGTGTTGATGAGCTCTATACGAATGGTGCCCGTGAGTATGGCGAGACACAGTTTATGAATATCAGCAATTATAGCGATAAACATGTTCTGGACGTTTTGAGCTGGGGCCATACTGAAAGCCCTGTTAGCGTCTGGGAGTTGGATGATGAGATACTTCGCAGGAATGGCCTTTTATAGGCCCTGCGAATTTTCAGAGTTTTCATTAATTCATAAATTCATTAGCATTATGAACACAACAGACATCAAGACTCGACTCTATACGTCGGCACATTATAATCCGTTCTTTATGAATGGACTGGAGATCGATCATATTATTTTCTATCGTGATGGCAAAGAGATTGCCAGCCTGAATTGGTTTGGTACAGATAATCACTATATCGTTATCTATTTCCCCTTCGAGGTAAAGAAGGCTGCAAAGTTGAATCTGAATCGCCAGGATGCCTTCTACATGCGTAGTAAAACCGACTGGAAGCGTTGCTATAACCTGTATATCCATGCCGATCTGACAGACCTGAAGAGTATGGGCCGTGAGGACTATTTGAGTGATTGGGATCGTGATGGTAGCCGCGAAAAGTTTACCATTACCATTCATGGTGAGCGTCGCGAGTGGTATCTGGATAAGGCAACCGGACAGCGTAAATGTAACACTGAGAAGGGTGACTTTGTGGAAACGTTTGGAGCCAATTATCAGTCAGTACTTACAGCGGAATATCGCAAATGTGAGAAGATTGCTGAGAAGTGGAAGCAGCTGGCCTATATCAGTGTTTCGCCTTTTGACATTCATCGTCTTATGAAGGCTTACAATATCAGTGAGAAGCGTCAGAAGAAATGATCTCTTTATAGACTGTCTGCGAAATCACAAAATTCATAAATTCATAAATTCATTAAGTTATGGAATCTTTCTTTGAATATTGCAAAAATTACATCCTGGATAACCTCGAAAACTACGAAGGGAATGTAGTATATATGTGTGACCTGAGTATCGAGCTGACTGAAGGTATGTGTGCCGATGGTACGTTTACTTATTCCACTGCGAAGGCCGAGCAGTACTTGATAGAATGGATTGGCGAAGCTGGTGAGTATTTCGATTACGAGAAGGCTAACTTTGGCCAGAACACTAATCCATTTTCGAATGTCGAGTTATTCCTGGTTCGTATGGTGTCTGAAGGTGTTAGGGCTATTCTTTCGCAGTGTCCGACTGTTACATCTGATGAGAACTGGAATAGTGAAATGGAGTTGACAGCTGAACTTATCCAGAAGATCAAAGATGAAGTCGAAGAAGTTGAAGAAGGCGAAGATCTCTTCTGATATATAAATAACTTGTTTCTCTCCTACCCCATCAGTCTTGTGGCTGGTGGGGATTTTCGTTTACACCTCTTTACACCTGCAAATTACACATCTTTACACCTGATTACACCTAAAAAATGTGGCAAAAACAAACTTTTTTCGCTTTTTCTTGAAAATTTTTCGAAAAATGTTTGGAAGTTTAATTTTTATTTTGTACCTTTGCAGCGTGATAAGTTAATTTAATGTATAATCGAGGCCCTGGCCTCACAAAACAAAAAGAGTTATGGAAACAACAAACAACAACAATCTGGAGAGCTTCGCAATCAGTAGCAATCTTTTTCCCTGCGTATATGTAGGAATGTATGAGAGCCTTCTGTCCCCTACCCGCTATGAAGAGGACATGAGCAACTGCATGTGTGACGATGAGCACCCATTCAGCTATACCGTGGTGGATAATGACACCTGGCGTAAAGAGATCGTAAAGTGTGCCACCAACTTCATCAACGAAAACGTGGTGCCTATGATGAAGAAGTATGGCCTGGAGAGTATCGACGTGGAAAAGATTCATTCCCCGCAATATTATAACTTCGAGAGCGACTGTCTGTATTTCACCGTGAATATGGCTGCCAACTTCCGCGAGCTGATGCACAAGTACCTGGCTGAGTTCCGGAAGGATGAGAAGTTTGAGAAGTATATCGAAGAGCATTGGTACAGCCATTCCGGTTTCTGTTCATTCATGCCCCAGGACTTCGACGACATCGAGGAGTTTGACGACGAGGAGCGTTGCATTGGTGCCTATCTGACTCTGTGCCTCTTGAATGAGAATGGCATTGGCCTTGCTGAGGAGTTTTATGAGGACTGTGGCGAATGGCTCTGGGAGAACACGGAGGCCGCTGAGACCTACGACATGTTGGAGGAGCAGAACGACCAACTGGATAGCTTCGACTGCGAAGAGCTGGTGCGTTGCTATCGTAACGACAACAAATGGAATGAGATATATTGGAACCTGGTTTCTAAGTTCGGAGGTTTCCCCTGGCTGCATGAAAGCAGTACGAAGTGCCTGGATGCAAAGCACGACGGCTGTGTAAGTAAGTATGCTGAGAACGATGGCATGCGCCTGTTGTTCTGGGCCGCCCAGCAGGGCCACACTGTTCAAGATCTCGAAAGGCTGGCTGCATGATAGTGGCCAGTTTCATTAATTCATAAATTCATTAATTCAGAAGGATATGAAACCATACGTTTTTACAGCAGAAGATGTTGAGTGCCTGTTGAGCATGGGACATCAGGAGAGCGAAATGGAGCAGCTTCAGGAGGTGTGTAACGAGACCATGATGACTTTGACAAATGGCTATGGTTTACAGCCTATCAAGGCAAAACAGGCCATTCGTGTCCTGGGTCGTGAAAAGTTCCTGAGTGGTGTGTCGGAAGTCAGTAAGAAAACGGAGTGCGCTCGTGCCTCTGACATCCATCCTGGATTAGGGGTGCATTTCGTTTGTTTTCATTAATTCATTAATTCATTAAGACTATGGCAAAAGAAAATATTGTGAAGGTGTTGCAGGCCGGTAAAGTGAAGGTGCAAAAGGGAGCTTTCTCTGACGGTATCGACCTGGTGAAGGTGACAACGGCCACTGGTGCCTATCAGTTCCCGTCTGAGGGTAAGAATGGCTGGAATGAGATAGAGGCCAGCATGAAGAGCTTCGACCGCCAAATGGCCAATCGTTTGAACTATGGCACCCGTAATGGTCGTGCCGACCTCTGGAAGGATAATACGACCGGTAAGCAGCTGGGACTGTTGGCAGGCCGTCCGGAATATATATCGACTGCGTGGCGTGCCTGGCAAATGGCTCAGAAGGCCCCGAAGAAGTTGCAGCGGTATGTTTACCACAACTTGATAGTCTGGGCCAACAGGGAGCACGCTGATGCCGCTCACTTCATGCTGAAGGAGATTGATGCCTACACCTTCGATGTGCTGCCAACAGCATGGCGCAAATATCTGGATCTGCCGGTTCCTGAATTGGAAAATACGAGTGTTGACTTCCAACTGGAAGATCTGGCACCCAGCAGCATGTATCAGATAGGGCAGGAGATAGCCCATGAGCAGCGTGGCTACAGTAAGAAGCGTGTCAGGGCTATCGTGGTGGGCTACGACTATGTGCATCGCTATTCGCTGCGTGGCTGTGATTCGGCTATTAATCCTTACGTCCTGGAGTATCGTTGCAAAGGAGCTCACGACAAAGGGCCGCGACCATACATCTTCTCAGTGCGCTACGACCAGGCATTGCCGCCTGAGTGTGCCGACGACGATTAAAACCGGCATAAATCGGTATAAATCGGTATAAATCGGTATAAATCGGTATAAAAAGGTATAAGAAGGTATAGAATGGTATAAAGAAAAGGTATAAAAAGGTATAAGTGACAACGGAGAAATTTGAATATACATATACGGTATCGGAGGCGAAGGGTGAGCATGGCCACACCTTCCCTCTGTTGACAGCTAACGAATATCCCTGGATGAACATCCAGATAGTGCCGACACCTGAAGGCCAGCGCGACATGATTCTGGATGTGCTTCGCCGGAGGGGTGGGGCAGTGGCTCAGGTTCCAGGCCGTCAGGACTTCGTGGCGATACAGGCCGGTGGTGGTACGCCAGAACATCCGACTATCGAGATTACGGCCCAGAACTACCGCCAAGTGTCGGTGATACTGCGTGAGTGCCTGAAAGCTGGTGCCGAGTGGTGGGCTAAGGAGCATGAATTGGTGAAACCATAATTTCATCAATTCATGTAATTATGAGTCCATAAATTAATGAATTTGTAAAGAAACCCGAAAACTTTCAAGAAAAAGCGAAAATAAATACTATTTTATTTTGTCAATTCAAAATAAGTTTGTATCTTTGCAGCAGATAAATAAATAATATGTGTAACCGAGGTGATGAGCCTCACAAAACTTTAAGATTATGGCAACGAATTTCAGAACTATCAGAGTTGAATTAAAAGACGGTCAGAAGTTGACTGCCACTCACGATGCAAAGGGTGGTGTGATTCTGACTGGTGACAATGGCACCGTATTACTGCCTGGTGCATCAGCACCCATCGATCCTATGGATGTTGACAACAGCCTTCCCCTGGTGGTGACTTGCGAACTTGCAGCAGCTGGCGAAGGTCAGCAGTACCCCAACTATCTGGACTGGCTCGAATATATTGGCGAGGAGCCCGATGAAGATAACCGTGCCGAGTTCCTGCGCTGTCAGGATTTGGCCCGTCTTTTCCGCTACGCATGCTCTGGTAATCCCTTCGACTTCTGGAGTGCATTCATGGAAAAGTATAACGTATAACTTTGGCAATTACTAATTAAAGATAGATATTAATTGATTAAAGATAGGAGATAAGATTATGAAACGTTCATCAGATTTCTATAAGGTCGTAAATGCGATTATTAATACGCTCAATCAGGGCGATTGTGTGGCTTACATTTCAGGTGGCCAAGGTGGTTCAGGTTTTGGTCTGTTTGGCCCTGACGAGGATTTCCGCGAGTTGCGTATGCACTTGCTGGATGACTTCTCTATGGTTGAAGATCTCGATGTCGATGGCGATGATTTCGGTGTGCTCTTTAATGAGTGGGCCGAGTACGACCAGTTCGATTCTTCGTTTGATTTCTACGAGTTTAGCAAGGGTGATTCCCGCCTTCAGGTTATGGTGAATCCAGATAATTACGTGAACAGCTACGAGCTTCGCGATATGATTAGTGATGACTACGTTTTCGAGGCTGCCGAGATTACCGAGGGTATGAATGGTTATCCCAGCTGCCTTCGTGGTTGTGTGCTCCTGAATGGTGGTGACACTACGATTGAGGGTGCCCAGGCTATTGCCGACTTGTACGGTGTGGAGTTGGTTTCACTTCGCCGCAAAGATGGTTGGCAGTTGTGGCAATCTCAGGGCAATGCTTACGAGTTATACGACTGTGCCAGTTTTATGGATAGCCATAACGATAACTTGCATTGGTGGCAGAGTTGGAAAGAGTATGCCGATGAGTTGCGCGAGTATGCTGACGAAATGGATGACGCTGAGGAAGCAGAGAAATGGCGTGAACTTGCAGACCAGGTAGAGGGTAGGGAACTTGGAGAGAATGAGTTTATTTTCTGTTCTGAGGGTTATCCCTATTTGACAGATCCAGAGGTCGCAGACCGTATGGAGGATCATTTTAGCTATGACACATGGAATTACACCCTGGCTCTTGATTGCATGGTTACAGATTAATGTTATAGCATACGAGAAAATTCATCAGTTTATTAATTCATTAAATTATAGAGATATGAAGGAAGATTTTTATAAGAGGTTACAAGAGGTTATCGCTGAGTGCGAGGCTCACCCTTATGCTAATACTGAAAAGTTCTTATTACCAGGGTGGGAAGGTCGCATTAGCAAGAGTAATATCGGAGAGTGGACTGATGAAGAGTACGATATATTGCTGAATCGCAAGGATAAGCGGACACTCGACATCTGTAAGAAGTCAAAACTTGATTGCTTCGTTTATTGCGATGGTGGCGGTTATATTTACTTAGGCATATTCTAATTATAAGTTACGAGATTATTCACCAAGTTATACGACTTACAAAAATTCAGAGAATTATGACACAGCAGGATTATCTTTGGAAGGTTGACAGAGCAAAGAGACTGAGCTTTGAGTATTACGTGTTGAATCGCCCATCAGTGAGCGACGAAGTGTTTGACGGTCTGGTGGCCCAGATTGAGCAGGCAGAGCAGGAGCATCCGGAATGGACGGTTGCCGACTCTCCGACGCAGCAGGTGGGCTCAGATCTGAATGGCAATGGCCGTCGTACCATTCGCCATCGCACACCGATGCTTTCCTGTCAGAAGGCCCAGACGGACAATAAGAGCACCAACCGCGAGAAGTTGGAGAAATGGCTGAAGGCTACCGAGAAGGCTATTGGCCACAAGGATTTCAACTACTGCCTGGAATGGAAGTTCGACGGGATCTCGTGCTCTCTGGTGTACTTGAATGGCGACCTGATCTCAGCAGCTACTCGTGGCGACCATTTCAAAGGTCAGGATATTACGGAGCATGTGATGCAGATGATATCTGTGCCTCATGTGCTGAAGCGTGGTACCACCTATCACGACCGCGTGGAGGTTCGTGGCGAGGTGGTGTGCTTCAAATCGACGCTGCCGGTACTGAGCGACCAGGACGGTAAGATGTATAAGGATTGCCGTTCGGCTGCCGCTGGACTGACTAACCAGGCCATCGTTGACCCTCAGTGTGCATGCCTGAAGTTCATACCTTGGGAACTGGATGCGCCTTTGTTCTCATGCAATAACAGTCACAGCGAGTCGCTGAAGTTGGCCGACTTCCATAACTTCACCTATGGTTTCAATGCTCAGGTGGTGCCTGCCGCTGACCATAACCAGTTGTTTGACATGATTGAGAAGATGGAGGCATGCCGTGACAACCAGCCATTCCCCGTTGATGGTATCGTGATTAAGGTGGATGATAAGCAGCTCTCTGCATCGCTCGGAGCCACTGAGCACCATCCGAAGGGCTCTATCGCCTATAAGTTTGCAGCAGCTAAGACGGTGAGCCGCGTGACCAGGATAGAGGTGACTGTGGGTAAGACCGGACGCAGAACGCCGGTGGTACACTTTGAGTCAGTGATGATTCTGGGCCGTGAGGTGAAGAAAGCGAGCCTGGGTAGTGAGCGCATGCTGGAGGAAATGGGTGTGAAGCGTGGTGACATGGTAGAGGTAGGACTGGCGAACGATGTGCGCCCGACAATCTACCGCGTTATAGAGTCGAACACGGATTGCACGGATTGCACGGATATGACCGACCCATTGGAGGGTATCGACTTCGAGGGTGCAGATGCAGAAGAAGAGATCACCGATGACGTAGAGACAGCGCCAGCAGCGCCGGAGGTGACAGCAGCCGACTTAGAGGCCGCTGTGAAGGCTTGTGAGGAGCGTCGCAGGGGAATAGAGCAGGAGGCCAGAGAAAAGGCCGTCACGGGGCTGGAATTGAGTCAAACGGGGAATAAAGTGACCACGGATAATGTTAGTCCCGCTGAAAGTACAGAAATAGCAGAAAGTTCGAATAAGCAGAGTAAGGCCCTGAAGATTGGTGCCGCCATTGTGGGTGTGCTCGTTATAGCAGTGTGTGGAATCACAGCTTTGGCCGCCTCGGTGTTCCTGGCTCCTGTGCTCGTTGGTGCCTTCAAGGGCTAACCCGAATTGAAAATTGATAATTGAAAATTGAAAATTCATAAAATCATAAATTCATAAATATATGGCAAAGGAAAGAAGAGAAAATCAGGTAGCACCGTTGGAGATTTGGGACGGTGGGCTATCGCAGTACTCGCAGCACTTTATGACGGGTATGCAGTTTCACGGGCCGTTTATCGTGACGAAGATTCAGGCCCGCAACGACCTGGGCGATTGTATCATCAGCACGCATGCCCCGCATTTGGTATGCAAGGTGCATTCGTTTCGTACCAATCTGGGATGCGCCCACGACAATGAGCGTAGTTGGGCCATCGCCGAACGTGAAGAGACCGCTCGACTGGCATGGCTGGAACAGCGCAACCAGGCTTTCGAGAATGAGCGTGAGGCACAGCGTCAGGGCATTACTATCCAAGAGCTGATAGAAGGGCAGGGTAGGGTGTACGACGAAGAGTTTGACCAGCCACGAGTGATTGTGAAGGTGCCTGGACTGAATGCTTATCTGGAACTTCTGGGCTGTCTCGATGCGCTGGGACAGAACGAATGGGATGACATCGAGTGGACGGGTGAGCATGGTGTGTTGGAAACGCTCAACTCGATGGCTGAGTGGGCGCAGAACATCTGGAACTCGAAGGAGCGCCGCGAGCGTGCCACTCGCATGATCAATATGCAGCCGGTGGATGAATGGCAGGAGGAATACGACCCCGAACTGCGTCCCTGGATGCCGAAGAAGCGTGGATTGGGCCATACGACTATCGACCCGTCGCGCCGTCCGGAACTACTCTACTCGAAGGCCCCGCAGGGCTCTGCCGACTATGGTATGATTAAGGAACTGAAACGTGCTCAGGCTGAGAATGCTTCGCAGGGCATTGCGCCGGAGAATTATGGTAAGAAACATTAAATCATCAATTCATAAATTAATAATGTTATGAAACTGAAAGAAATCATCGCTTTTGCGAATAACAAGGGTGGGGTGGCCAAGACCACTACCGTTCAGAACGTGGCAGCAGGATTGCTCCGTCGCGACCCGTCGCTACGCATCCTCTGCATCGACCTCGACCCGCAGGGTAATCTCTCATCGCTCTTAGGATGGCGTGATAAGATGAAGCAGTACCATGAGCAGAAGCACTCGACGCTGACCGTGGCCGACGCGCTACGTGATGGCGACAACAACCATCTGCCGGTGTACCGCAATCCGCAGGGTCTCTTCTACGTGCCTGCATCGCCCCAACTGTCGGACATCGACCCAGACCTTCATCGTCAGATGCAGTCGAAGTTGGTGCTGGCATCGCTCTTTGGCAACGATATCCTGGATATGGATAACCTGTATATGGGTGCCGACGCTATCAGTCGTGAGGCAGAGGACTACGTGGAAGATCTGTTCGACTATGTATTGATAGACTGTGCGCCCGCTCTGTCAGAACTTACGTTTAACGCCCTCGGAGCGGCTACGGGTGTCATTATACCGGTGCAGCTGGGTTCGCTCAGTGTGGACGGTATAGGACGCATGATAGAGGCTTACCGCAATGTTAAGCGCAAACTAAACCACGACCTGACCATGCGTGGCCTCCTGATAGTGATGGCCGATGAGCGCACGAAGTTGGCCCGCGAGACCTCGGAGTTTTTACGCGACACCTACGATGCCAACATGTTCCAGACGCGCATCCGTCAGTGTGTGAAGGTAGGTGAAAGCCAGTTCCAGCATCAGGACATCTTCGACTATGCGCCGGACTGCACGGCAGCTCAGGACTACGATGAATTTATCTCTGAACTTCTGACCACAGAAGAAAAGTAATGACCACAGATTTTACGGATTTAACGGATTATAGATTATGCCAAACTCATTTAAGAAACCGAATAAGAAAAAGAGTATCGTGGCTGGTTCGCCTGCCATTCAGGAACACGAGGCCATGATGGAGAGCATGAATAAGGAAGAAGTAAGAGGGCAGAGGGCTGATGTCAACTCTCAACTGCCAAAGGGCACCAAGCCTACGGGTGTTTTCTCGCAGTACTCACAGCAGGGCGTGAAGAATGTGCAGACGCGCATTCCCTTCGCCATGTACGAGCAGCTGAACCGGATCAAGATGCAGAGCCAGCAGGAGGGTAATAGCCTCTCTATTGGTGACATCGTGCTCCAGGCAATAGAAGAATACCTGAAGGTTCATGGTTAATGGTTCATGGTGAACAGTACTATAAAGTTGGCAACCGTTACCGAGAATTACCCCTAAATATAAGGTTTGTGCGAAATCACAGAATTTTAGGAAATAGGCAATCCGTTACCAAGTTTTACCCCCTACGTTACGGAGTTTTACCCCTAAATGGTGCAAACCGTTACGGAGTTTTACCCCTAAACGGCTGAAATACTATAATTTTCTTATAATAAGATATATAGAAGTTCAATTATGACGTTTATAAAGTATATTTATATATTTATAGGGAACCTGAAACCACGATATACAAAGGGTTTCCGATAGGTTAAGGGGTTAAATTCGGTAACTTTCGGGGTAAAACTCCGTAACCGATTTGGCCCAAAGGGGATAAAATAGGTAACTTTCGGGGTAAAATCCCGTAACGAAATGATTTAGGGGTAAAACTCCGTAACGAAAATAAATATTATGGCTAAGAAACGAGTTAAAAAGACAATGCCTCAGTTGATGAAGAGCGACAATGCTATCATCAAGGATCTGCGCGACCAACAGTGGTTGTATAACCCTCGTGTGTTTGCTCAGGTGTCTGGCGACTTCTCGACGATGCACCAAAGGGTATTGCTGGGTGTGCTCGACCACTTGCAGGATCGTATCATCAAGAGTGCCGACGCACACAAACCTGGTGAGCAGCTTTGGCTCCCCTTGTTTGCCGAGGAGGAAATGAATACCAATCTGGAGTTTGAGATAGATGCCAAAGACCTGGGCGTAACGCCTGGTCACTATCCGGAATTGGTGGACGCACTGAAAGATTTGCTGACGCTACGCATGGGCTATCTCCGGAAGATTGAAACGAAGTCTGGTACCAAGACCGAGTACACCTTTGCCAACCTGTTCTCGCGTATCACCATGGTAACGAACGAGAGCACAGGACTGCGTACCGGCAAAATCCGTATCAAGATGGATAAGGAGAATGTGAATGATTTCCTGTCGATGGATAAGGGCTATACCGACCACGTAGCAAAGATTGGCCAGATGGCTAAGAAGCAGCGCACACCGCGTATCTATATCTACCTCTCTACCTTCCGCGAAAGTGGACGTAAGGAGGTGGACTATCCGCAGTTCTGCGAGTTTCTGGGCATTGATGACCAGTCGTATTTGCTGACGCACGACGGTGCCAAACCACAGGATAACCCCTTCCATAAATATAGTAAGGTGAAGTCGTTGATACTGGAGCCCTCACGATTGGAAATGGATCAACTGTCGAAGGATAGCAAGATAGACTTTTCCTTCACCTACGAGCCATTGCGTAAGGATGGCCGTCTGAAGGGTAATCCGTCACACATTGAGTTTACCTTGGTGCCTGGGCCATTGGGCATCGAACGGGCATGGCGAAAGCAACGGCACAACCAGGAGCAGAGTCTCATCACGTCGCTCACCACGAAGTACACCGACCTGAAGCCCTATGAAATGGTAGAGCTGCTGAAGGAGGTACAGGACGAATGGTTTGAGGACTTCAAGGATTATGCCTACGATGGGGTGGAGCGGGCCGTAGAGAAGAAGCAGCCCGACCATGTGGCTGAGTATATCGTAACGTTGCTATCGACGTGGATCAAGGATAAGCAGCTGGAAGATGAGCGCAAACGGATTGAGCAGGAGAAACAATACAACCTGTTTACCGAGCAGGAACTCCAGCCGGAGCCAGAGCCATTAGAGCCTGGTGTGAAGGCAGAGCTATGGCAACAGTTGGTGAATGAGCATCAGGGAGCCATAAAACCCGTCTTAGAGCGCACGGAATACCTTGGGCTGTATAATGGAGCCTTTTACATTTTTCCGACGGCTGACGACCTTAAAACGCTCGATACGTCGCCCGACTATGAGGTGTTCAGTGAGAAATGTCGCGTGGCGCTTGGTCTGTCGAAGATACGACCGGCCATCATCCGCAAGCTGAAATAGAGGATTTAGGGGTAAACCGTTACGGAGTTTTACCCCTAAATTTTTGTCTATCCGTGTCATTCGTGCAATCCGTGTTCGTAAAAAGTCACGGGCATCTGTGTTTCTTTCCGTATCTTTGTGCTGTAATCAAACATATTATAGCTATGCAGAAAGAATCACCGATTTTAGAAAAGCAGCGTCCTGACCGTCAGTATTACTCACGTCAGAACCGTATCAAGCGCGAACTCGACCATGCCGTAACCTTGCTGAAGGCCGTGTTTGCCTCGTGGGTCATCCTTACCATCGTCTGTGCCTTCATCGGCTGTGCCGGTAAACAGGTGGTCGTCGATCAGACCGAGAGCCACCATAGCAAGGCCGACTCTCTATCCGCGTCGTTACAGGTTGCCGTCAGTCAGCAGCAGACCCGTATTGACTCCATTTTCCATCTGGTACTCCAACAGGAACTAAGTCATCAGACCGCCAACGAACAGCAGACCGAGCAGATTCAGGAAACCGTCACGTCGTGGATCGACTCGCTGGGTCGTAAGGTGACGCAGGAGGCCCGTACCATCAACCGTAAGACCGACCGCCAGGAGGAACTTCGTCAGCAGCGTATCATTCAGGAACAGGAGCAGCGCATTCAGACATGCCAGGAGCGTATCGATTCACTCTATGCCCTGTTGTTGGAAAAGACCGCCAAAGAGGAAAGCGACACCACCGCCTACCACAAAGAAACCATCCTTCAGCGCCAAACACCGTCGCTCTTAGAACGTTTCCACGACTGGCTGACCGGCATCATCAACGTCATTGTCCTCGCCGCCATCGTCGGCTTCATTGTGCGCTGGAAGAAAAAGAAGTGGGATTTATAGGCCGATTTAATTTATATGTACCCGTCAAATTCTAATTCGTACTGGAGGAAACGCTCGGCATACCATTTCTTGTAAGACTTACCACTGATCCACCAGTCGTAGATGTTTTCGGCTATTTCGCGCTCTTGCTCATCAGTCAAGCCGTCAGACGATGAGCCAGGAGAAAACCCGCTCTTTCCCTTTCCAGTGTGTCGGGTCTGGGTGCATGATATACCCGTAGTCGTTGATTGTCTTGTTCGGATAACGGCTGCCAGTTCTTTCCAATACCGTACCACAGGGTTCCCGTCTGTAAGAATTTTGAGAAATACCCCCCCCGAACGGATGGCGATTATCGCCTGGATCCAGTTGCGACGGACATGAGGCCATCGTTGGTTTTCTATCATCTTCTGTTTGAAGTTCGACATCGGGCATCCGATGCACCCGATACGATGAAATCCCTGGTCGTACAATTCGCAGTGTGGTACGCGCATCACCTTATTCAGGAATATCCAAACATCGCGCTCAGTCCAGTGGAGTAGGGGAGAGATTAACAGACTTTCTTTGCCACTGATGCAGCCTACCGTGCGCTCCTTGGTGGCATTGGTGATATTGATGCCCTTCGCCTTCAGTTTCTTCTTACGGTATTTCTCCAGACCTTTGAGGTCGCCGCTAAACTTTCGGCTGTCGATTTCTACTTCATTGCGTTTCTTGCGTCTTGAACTTTCCTGCCGACGAATGCCTATCAGAGTGACCTTACCGGCTCCGGCATGTTCCTTGTATTCTTCACAGCACCAACGAACTTTCTTGGTGGGTAGCAGCTGTTTTCTTACGGCTACATGGTAGATGCTATCCTTGGGCTTTATCAGTTCCACTTCCGGATATTGTTTTTTGACGAAGCGGATGACCTCTGGAGGATCTACCGAAGTAAGATTCATGTGTCCCTGGAATTGTACGCCTGCCAGTTGAGCGATATGATAGAGGGCCTGAGAGTCTTTTCCCCCGCTGAAAGCCAGGTAATACCCCCCCCTACTATCGTAGGCTAACGCCAGTTTTTCGGCCTTCTGCAACAGACGGATGGAATATGCCATCTTATGTCGCAGGCCCTTACTGGCTCTCGCATACGCTTCCTTTAATGTTATTTCTACTTTCATCGATTAATGAATTAATTATTTGTCTTATGAAGAATGACCCTATTATACGTTTCTTCAATGGTTTTATATTCTTGCATTGTTACTGGTATAGGTGGAGTCATTGGACGCGACTGTTGGCGCTTTTTAGGTAATGAGTATTTCTTGTTAGACATAACTCTTTAATTAAACCACTTGATGATTGTGTCTCCGTGATAACCTTTTTCCCAGACAAACCAGGCATAGGCGACAGCAGAGCCTTTGATGTTGGCGAAGTCACCATTTGGCGCACAGAGCAGACGTGAGCTGCTGACCCATACCCGTGCCGGTGGCTGTGTCTGGAAGAGGTGTTTGCGGGCCTTACCTTCGAGGAAGGTGAGTTTGAGGAACATCGCCACCTTGTGACCAGTGGGGATAATGGCCAAGGCTTTCTCCACAAACGCCTGAGCAAAGGCGTAGGGTGGGTTTGTGATGATATCGCCCGACCATTCCACGTTGTCGATAGCCAGAAAGTCTGCCACTTCGCCATAGCCGCGATCGATGATGTCCCTTGAAATGACGGAATACCCCCCCCTCGTAAGCACTTCGGCAATATGCCCTTCACCACATGCCGGTTCGAGTATCGGCCCATCGAAGTGCTCCAGCTTCAGTAGCCACTCCGTAGCCTTCGGCTCTGTGGCATAGTAATCCTGTGCCACTCGATCACCATCGGCATGGTTGCTGGCACTGATGCCTTTGAATACGGAGGCGCTGCCTCCAGTCCAATCTTTATTCTTCATTTCTTCTACGTTTTTCCATTTGTTCGCCTAAGCGTCGTTGCATATCTTGCATGGCTATGAGGGCCTGAGCATGCTTTTCCGGATCGCGCAGCATGCGATTGATGGCCCTAACCTGTTGTGGAGTTACTTTATCTGTCATTCTTCTTTTAACCATTTACACATGGCTACACAGTTGCCTTTGGTGTGTTCGCAGTTGTCGTTGTAGATGCTGAAACCGAGTCTGCGATACCAGTCAATAAGGAATGTCCCTTTGCGGGCATCGAGATAGATGCTACCCAAGTCCAACTTGCGGGCAAAGGCTTCCACCTCTTTCATCAGAGCGGTACCAATGCCTTGTTGTCTGTCGGTCTCGAACACCATGAGCGAATTGATATATCCGGCGCGAGGGGTTTCGTCATCGAGTGACAGCGTGACCATCGCCCTGCCGTCCGATGCGATGAAGGTGTAGCTCTTTCCCCACCACCAAAGATTTTCGTGTAGTACTATTGCTTTCATTCTTCTTCCTTATTTACTTTGGCTCTAAAGTCCAGTGGGTTCAACTTACGAGGCTTTTTAAGGGCCGTAATGAGCATGTCTGCATAGCGCACGCTGTCCTCGGCTGCAATCTGTTCGATGCAGGAATAACCTTCTTCTTTCATCTGTTTCATTACCTGAAGGCAGAAGTTCTGATCGTGCATCATTTGATTAGGTATGATTGCAAGCATCTGTGTGAATATCTGACCTGCAAATTGAGGGCGATAACTGTCGTAGTCGATGTTATCTATCAGTTCCACTTCGTCAGGGCCTAATGGTTCACCCATTCCATCCAGCAGTACGCGCCCATCTTCCAGAATCTTCTTCACTGGCATGGTAATGCCTGAACTGATGATACGCCCCTTCAGCGGTTCGTCGTAAAAGTTTAATGTATTACTCATAATGTTTTATTGATATTGTCTGTTAATACTCTATTTGCGATTTCATCTTGTATGCGGTTGAAAAAAGTTCGCCGACCACAACGGGTACATTGATAGTAGTACTTTTTCTTTTTAGGTTTGTACGGATCAATTCTCGTAAGAGAAACATACTTATGACCTACCAGCGAACAGATTATTTTCTTCCAATTCATAATTTAATGAATTAATTAATCAAACCAAAGCCAATAGTCGAAGTCTTTTGGCCATTTTTGTCTTTGTTCTTTTAGCTGCTGATATTCCTCTTCTGTGATGATAGGAGTATGCTTTATCTGTTCGTATAGTACCTTTTGGCGTGATGGTGATTGCTCCATCCTAAAATGAACGATATGGCTGGCTATTGCATCCCTGCCTCCATGTGTCATAGTAGCAGTATGGCCACCGGCATAGTTTCCTTGCTCTTCACCAACGGCATATATCTTCCCATCGAAGCATTCTACATAGTCGTAATACTCCCCGCGATCTCCATGCTCGATAGGGGAGGTGATGCGTGAGAAGTGTGCAGCCTTCCATTTCTCGAACTCTTTTCTTTCTTCTGCTGTCATTCTGTGATAGACAGCTTCAGCCAGATAGTCATTCAAAGAATGTCCGACATAGATGCCGTTATAATAGAAATCCTGTCTCTTCAAGAACTCTTGAAACTTTTCCTCATTACCGATATGATATTTTAAATCAGTCAGCTCATGGAGAGCCAGATCGAGGATGTCTTTGATAACTATTTTATTCATAACCTAACGAGATTTTATTTCTTAGTCATTGTAATGCCTTCGCTCGTAACACTGATGTGGGTCATCTTCAGTCGGTCATCGCCATCCGAGAGGTTGGCATTAAGAAAAGCCTGCAAACTTTCTTCCAGAAACTCCATAATCTCTCGTGTGGGGTAGATGTCGCATGAGGGGTATTCCAGTTCAACTTCTATCCGAACTTTCTTTCTGTTTGGTATCTCTTCACCTCGTAGTATAGCCATAGCGATTTTTGTTATATCGTCAGTCTTGGATTCGTCATCTTCTTTTGGCCACACTCCTTTTAGGTACTCTTCCCAATGTTTCTTGGCATCTTCTGACAGTTGTATCTTTTTGTCTTTGATGGAGCCGAAAATAGATGGAATAGGATTCATAGCCGTTACGCCTCTCACATCGGATTCTATCACTCTGGCAAAGCCGTCGAAACGATGGGGATCACCTTCTATGTCTGCCTTGATACATTGACTGTCGAACTCAATCAGTTTCTTGGCATTATCCACCATACATTTCCGTAGTGCTTCAGGCGATACTAACATCTGTTGCTCCCAGCCGTGCTGATACTTTTTCATTTCTTCTATCAGCTCATCAGGAACAGGAATAACCGGCTGCTCGTTATTTTTCATAACTTTATGTATTAATGAATTATATTACTTTTTCTAAATTGTGTTCGTGGATGTATTTGCCAACGGCTTCAGCAGCGCGTCGCCATAGATCTTGGCCATTTTCAGAACTCTCGTTAAAAACGACTTCCTTATGGTCAGGAGATAGTACTGCTACCCAACTGTCGCCACAACTTACGCCGCCATCCATATAGAAGCGATGTTTGCGCATACACCGGCATATATATTCGTAGTGAGGATTGTTTATATTCTCTTCCTGCTTGGCGAAGTAGTAACCGCGAGTCCATGCTATCATCATCTGGTCGATAATCTCCTGATAGGTTTCATCAGGCATGTTGTTATGCCTGCGTATAATGCGCAGATTCTCAAAGAGCTTGTTGCGGTAACGCATGAGTGCATCTTTGGCTCGTAGTGATAGTTTTCTTTTCCCGTTACGTGGCATGATATTATTTTTCAGGTGTTGGCATAAGTTCTACCAGGTAAATCAGATCTTCGAGGTACGACCACTTTTCGACTTTTTGGAAATCCATATCATAGCAGCCGCCAGTGAGGTTGACCTTCAGTGTTTTTTGTTTCTCATCCCATACACCAATCAGAGTGTCATCGGTAGTGAGGATCAGAATCTTTTTCAGAGGCTCCGGTGTGATGTCGTTGGTTTTCCAAAGCTGATGTTTGAACTTATCCATCGCCTGTCGCATGTCCGCAATATCTTTTAGCAGGTCGCTGACTTCATCACGGCAAACGGCATCCTCTTTCGGACTGCGACTGTCGCCGTACACCTGAGAAATTTCTGTGATTTCAATCTGTGTAGGAGAGGTGTATAGCCGATAGACGGCAATAGCATCCTCAATGTCGCGTGCAACTACCAACTTACCATTGACGCGAAAAACTTTCTTTAAATTCCAACCGTTCATATTTATTTCTTAAAATGTAAATTGTAATCCCGTGTTGCCTCTTTATTTGCCATAGCCTTTGGGGTAAATATGTGTAACGCCGTCGGAGTCGCAGACTATCTTTGAGCCTGACACATCTTTCAGTTTTATGCCATCGTTCGGATGTTTCAGGTCGTAGGCCATACTCAGGATATACTGTGCCAGGCTTTTCAGTTCAGCATAGTCCTCGAAGAGTAGTTTGATTTTGTTGGGCTTATCCATCGTGACAGCTGTAAGCGTCATGGTGAACTTGTGGCCTGTGTCCTCTTCCAACTCGCACATAATCTCGTGCTTGCGATATACTTTTTCTTCTGTCATAGAGTGATGAATTAATCAAACCAACTTTCTTTACGCTCCGTACACCATTTCAGGTAGCCTGCAACCAGTTCTGGATTGTCGATAACATTGCCGACGATTTCCAGATGTTCATCCTTATCGGTGTACTGGCTTGGTGCAAGGTTCCATGGGCCTAATGGCCCGTTATCTCCATTAAGAAGAATGTAGAAACCGCAACAGGAGAAACGTATCAGTCCATGAGTGCAATGGCTTCCAGCACTCCAAGCATCCACAATATCGCCCTCATAAACTTCATTTCCGTGCTTATCTAAGCAGCCAGTAAACTGGCCTACACTATTTTTGTCAACCTTAAACATTTTTGCAGTCCATAAGTTTCCTGCTTTGCAGTCACATGGTAAGTCTGGAACAATAAAGGTTACAAGTCTGCCTCGATCTGTTGTGTCCTGGATAAGTGAGCCATATACCCATTTACCATCAGGCGTTTTCCCTCTGAATTTATTGATTCGTTTCATTTTATCTGTTTCTTTGCGTATTCAATACCGGCTTTGATACCAGTGGATAAGAGTCTCTTCACAAAGGTTTTGAACTCCTCTTGCTCCATAAGGCAAACGGTGTGGAAACCTTTATGTTGGTTCCCTCTCTTGATGCCCTTTGCCTCTATCATGTACCACTCTCCGTTGGCCACATGCTCAATGTCCTCTTCCAGTTCCTTTGGTACGATGATTTCTTCTTTTGCCATGTTGTTTTGCTTTATACTTGGTTTTACCTTTTAGATGTCTGTAGTACCTGTAATCAGCAGGTATATCTAACTCCTTTGAACGAAAATAGTCTATTGCAATCATTATTCGTATAGTCTTGGGTCAACTTTCATTGCCTTCAGTATCAACTTTGTGTCTCTTATTAAATCCTCGTTGCCATTGTAGAGTTTTTCCCAATTTGGATTAGGATGGTATAGTACTGAACCGTAGTATTTCAGTTTACCGTGACGGATCTCGTAGGCATCGTTATGGCGGTCAACGACGATATACTGAGGAATCACACGGATGGAGCGGATAAGGAGTTTGAGCATACGGGGACGGTCAACGTAGTAAAACTCCGAGTGCATGCGTCCCCGTTTGTCCTTTACGATGAATTTGAAGTGAGCGGTGTAGCCATGAGTGATCAGCCATAGCAGCTGCTTCAAGTTCTTACGGTCGCGCTCACGCCATTTCTTCATCATACTAACAATGGGAGTGGCATCTTCCAGATAGCAGGTGCCGGTCAGTTGTATGGGCTTTGGTTCCCACTCCCCAGGCTGAGTATAGTCGCGAGGTTCGTCGGCTATTGTCTTAGGGATGTTCACCTTTGCCTCGAAACTGGCTACGGCCCCTGTCTCTTTATTATATATAGTAATGTGGCTCATTACTCTTGTTCGTGTTCGCAGTTGATTTGACGGATGCGCTCTTCGCAGATATGGATGATCTTCTCGTAGTCGAGCAGACGGCTTTCACCCTGTTTGGTACGGAGCACGCGCTTTACGATGTCTGCATCCCAGGGGTTCAGGTTCCAGTCAATCCATATCGACCAGGGCTGAATGACATGCTGGCTGTAGTCGCTATTGCCACGATTGTAGGCCCGTACACTGGTATTCAGTATGCCGACACGCGCCAGTTTCTTATATTCCTCCCGACTGATAATCTTGTGTTCGGGATGACTGTCGAGCAGTTCAGCAGCTATCTCCAGAGCAATCTTTATGTCCTGGTCGCTATACTCGCTCTTTCCTTCCTCTTTCAGAACAGCAGTTCTGATAATCTGTGCAGCTTCTTTGTTGTTCATAAATTTATGATTTAATGATTTCATCAATTGGTTTGTCGCTCTTTACGCCGACGATGATCTCAGCGGTCACGGTGTCCTCGTGAATAGCGTCGAAGTTCTGGCGTATCTCTACCAGTTCGGTGTCAAAGATACTTTCCATCAGGTCTTGTTTGGCAACTGTTTCCATGTAGTGAAGGCGACGGTTACGCTCCATTTCGTCGAAGCCCATCAGGAATGACTTATCTCTTCGCATGGTGCTTCTGATGGTTTCCATACGGACGTGCTGACCATTAATCTGAATTTTCGCATCGTTGCGGAATGGATCTTGCATCTTATTGAGTCGTTCCGTCAGTTTGGCATTCTGTTCTACCAGCACTTTGCCACTTTCCAGGAGAGATTCGTTCTCACGCTTCATCTTATTATAGAGGTGACGGAAAACGACGTTGCTCACGATAATAAGAAGGTAGAGTAAATCGATAATGGCATGAAACAAATCGCCACGAAGGAAAAACGCTACTGTGAAGAATGCGAGTCCACCAAACAGCAGTATGTTGATGGCCCAACTAAGTATATTGCTAAGTTTCTTCATAACTATACTATTTTTAATGCGTCTTTGATGACTTTAATCATGGAGTCAACGGACTCTTTTTCTTTGATAAGACCGCCATTGATAGGTTTGTCAGCACGACTGGCATAGTCTATCATGTTATTGGCCTGAATGTAGTCGTTCATCAACTTTTCACGAATCATTTGCTCTGCTTCAGGAGTCCACACTTCCTTAATGTGTAGGCTATCCTGTTTGGCTGTGATTTCTTTCAATACGGCCCAATAGGTGTTTTGTTCCCATTTGTTAGCAGGGCGTGCGCGTCCATCAGCACGGGTCACAGGCTTGCGTTCTACGATATCCATGCCGTTGAAGGAAAAAATCTGCCTGTTGTTTTTCGGATTGAGACCGAGCGACATAAACACACAGTTGCTTCCCTGTATTCTCATCAGAGTGCCAGGGCGAAAGATCCTCTTATAGTTTCGTTTCTTCATAATTACTTCATTAACCAACTAAAATACCATTTGTCGAAAAGGATGCGCCCGAAGATAATAGCAGCTATGAATCCGATAATCAGCAGCACTTTCAGAATGTCCCACAGTCCGTTATAGAACCGCTCTACCCAGCGGGGTACTCCATCGTCGTTATACTCCATAGCGTTACGGTTGACGGGTGCCGTCGTAGTTATATTCTGAATCTTTGCCCTCTACTTCGTCCCAATGCTTTTTGCAGAGCTCGAAGATCTTATCATCGAGAAAGTTGCTGCTGATAAATATATCCTCAAAAGATGCCAGCAGGTCGCTTGCACATTCCACCATGCTAAAGTCCACTCGTTTGTCTTTTAGCGATTCAGTGGTAAGATATGCCGATACCTCTACACCATAGTAGCGGAAACTTAGTTCGTAGGTTATTGGGCGCATCTGATCCTCTTCGTCGTAGTCCCAATTATTCAGCTCTACATGGGTGCAATAAAGGTTCTCTTTCAGTTCTACGGTATCTGGGCCATAGATTTCTTTGATGTCGTAAGGCTTTCCGCAGAAGGGACAGTATTTTGGCCAGAGGGCTACCTCTTCCCATTTCTGCTGATATTCACCTGGCTTACCCTTATACTTTGGTTTGTGGTAAATGCCGTTTACAATCACACGACCGGACAGTACCTCACTATTTACGGTGGCTGTCTCGTTAAATTTCTCCTTCAAAAGTTTATTGAAGTTACTAATGCAATCACATGCCATAATTTTACTTCTTTATAAATTGTTTGTCAGTATAATATAGGTAATCTTACAAAGTGCTCGTTTTCGGGTGTATTAAATTCCTTATCCCATTTGCGCCCTATCACCTGCCATGTTTGTGGAAGGGTAACATCTTTGCTGATGGTTTCCCATGTATTCCACTGGTCATCGAAAATGTATAGGCGATTAGACATTCCTGGCTGTGCAGTCATTTCCAACCATTTCGGTTGCTGAAGCAGATAGTCGAGTCTATCCCAATCGCCATAATCTTTAGGGGCGACATTGATTCCGCTGACCGACTGCATCAGCTCGTGCCAATGAGAATATGCACCTTCTATCCAGAGCATCTTTCCGCTGGTATAGATATAGATCCTTTGGATGTTCTTATAGTGGATGCGAAGTCTGTCAACAATGGATATCAATTCTTCTCTCAAGAGGTAGAACGGATCGCCACCAGTGAGGCAGACCGTATGGGCCTGATTTAAGTCCTCTACTGTGATGACGGGGAGTTTGTCAATGTCATAGAGTCTGTTGCAACACAGCGGGCATTTGTGACCGCATTTGTGAGTGATGTAAAGATGATATATTTGCTCCATTATAATCTCTCAAAATCTTTCTTCAGTTCGGTTACTTCGTAGCGGAGTCGTACCTGAGCCTTTTGCAGAGCCTCACGCAGTTCTGGCAGTAGTGCCAACTGATCTATCGGATTGTGGTGTTCTGGGTTGTCAGTAGGGTAACTGTCAACAATCACCACGTAACCCTCTTCCTTCATGCGCTGAAGGGTTACACCAATACGTTCAATCGCTAAGTTCCTGTCGCAAATCGCTCTATCGAGTTTGTTTGCAGCTTCTAATGTTTCAATGTTCATAAGTATATGAATCAATAATTGTTTGATAATGTTCCTTTGATAGTCCGTGCCACCAGCCTTCAGTGTCCTGGCAGAGCATCTGGCCACTCTTTACGAAAGTTCCTCCGATGGGCCTGCGTTCGCCGTTGGGGTATAGCTGCTTTTCGCGCAGTTCGTAGAGCACTTCGCCGTTTTTGAGTTTATGACACGCTTCCACAACATCCAGATTGAATATCGTCGGGCTAATCGTGTTGGGTATCTCTATCGCCTGAATGAAATGTATCTTTGCCATTACTTCTTTATTAGTTCGTGGGCATCGTAGCCGCACCAGGTGCAGATGCCTTTGGCGACGTTCGGTGCATAGTTTTCTTTGCCGCACTTGGGACAGCGGATCAGCAATAGCGTGTCCGTGTCCTCGTAGTATTCTACGCCTCGTGCTAAAACTTTGGGTTTACTCATAATTCGTGGTCGTCATCAGTATGGAATCGAATATGTTCATCAGTGATACCGGCGAGGGCTTTCAGCTCGTTCATCTTAGTAGCAATCTCTTCGCCGAAGGCAATGCGACGGTCAACCTCACGTTGTACGCCTTCGAGATTTTTACGAATTACCCCCCCATATTTTCGTCGCCGATAATCACACAATCGGCTAACTGTTGACGAAGCCTGGGTAGGCGTTTACGTTGAAACCAGCGAGCCTTCTGGCCCACTCTGTCTTTGAGTACGCCCAATGCCGTAACGAGCATCAGAGCGTCGCGTTTTGATAATGTTAATGTCAATTCCATACTGTTGTTTTGTTTTAAGAATGTTATTAATCAATCGTGATGTAGCACTCGCGGGTTTCGGGGTCGCAGTGATCCATCGCGTTTTCGTCGGTGCTGTTCCAGTCGAAGAGTTGGCAGGAGCCTTTGAGCAGGCATCCGTTGCCTTTGCATTTGGTAGCCATAATAAATATATGTTATAGGTAAACGTCGATAGTGAGGTGAATATGTCCGTGCCAGCCACGATACTTCAGTTCGTCGATGAGCGCTTTGTCGGTACAGTCAGAGAGTGCAGGGTTTTGTTCCGGTACGTTTCCAATGTGTACGCCGTCGGCTGGCGCTTCCTCTTTCTTTGGTTTGGCAGGAGGAGCGACAAACTCCACATCTTTGCTGATGGTGACGGGTTTGTGACAGATGACGGGATTCTTGCGCGACTCTGAGGGTTCGAAGGTGTCGATGTCGCCAAAGTCGCACCAGTAGTAACCACCTGACGGGCGACGGTTGGCGATGGCTCTCCAGAGTGATGTTACGCGCAGCGCACGTTCCGGTTCGCGGAGTGTGGGCCATACCTTGATGACCTCCATCGTGCTTGGATCAATCTGGGCTATCTGACGACGCTCCCGTGAAGGGTTATAGCGTTTGCCATCCTTCGTCATGCGAATGTTCCCTTTTTGGGGCGCTTTTGACTTTTTGGGCTTGGAAGTTTCCTTTTTGGCACGTTTTCTTTCCACTTTTGGCTTAGAAATTTCCGTTTTGGTGGGTTTTGTTTCCGGAGTCTCGTGTTCTGATTTTAGCGTTTCGCGTTCTAATTTTAACTCTTTTCGTTCCAAATCGGTGGTATTTTGTACTTTTATCGCCGATTTTTGTACTTTCAGAGCCTCTTTGCGTAATTTTGTTCCCGCTTTAACTTTTGACTCATCTTCTGTCGGGCTACCCTCCCACTGATGTAGGATGTCGGAGTACTCGAAAGTGGGTAGGGGATTAACCTTGTAGTCTTGGGCATGTGCATATTTCAGCACGTACACCATTACAGACGATGCCTTTACAACGGTTTCTTTGTCGAGCGACACGGCTTGCAGAGCCATGAGCAGTACCGGCATCTTTGCCTCGCTGCATGGAATATTCATGTCGAGCTTCTTCCAGGCACGGTTCCAGAACTGACGTGACTTGATGGCGAAGGTCTTTACATCCTTCTCTTCGCTCCATTTATCGTATGCTTCCTGTATTGTCATATTTGTGTGATTTACTTCGCTCTGCGATAGCCGAGCACTTGCATCAGTTGTTGTGTCATCTTAATCCCTGGTATGTTGTTGAACTCGGTGGTGGTAGCGATGATACGCACCTTGGCCACGGAGTAGCGTGTCAGGCAGTATTCTGTCTTTTCCACTGTTGGCACATCGTTGGCATTGGTAGGCAGTGAGGTGTAACTCATCACGTCATCGTTCTGCCAGTCGCGATATAGTGCCTTCGACTTATGCAGCATCGATTCCGGAATATCCATCGTTACGCAGTAGGCCGTATCTACGTTGCCACTGAGGTAACGAATGGCTTCCTTCGGATCGTCGGTGGTGAAGCAGAAGCCGCGACTTTCAGAGCGAAAGCCCTTATGCTTGCTCTCGTTCACCAGCAGCTGCCCATTCACCAACCGCCGATATTCCTCCGCTGACATAAAACGATGTACGATCATTCCTCTGGGATTTCTTCGGATAGATGACTCTGAACTACATCGATAGCCTTACGGAAATCGCTATGATTGCCTTTCAGCTTCGCCATGAAGTAGTGGCCCATAACTTCCTTGATGTCCTCTACGTCGGAGGTGAGACCTTCCATGGCCACTATTAGCTGATCGCCCAATGCTTCAGCGAAATCGATAGCCTTTTGCTTATCACAGTTCCAGTCCCATGATACGTTAATCTGAAGTTCGTCGTCTTTGTTACGGTCTGGCATGGCAAACAGGCCCTTGTGACGCAGATAGTAACAGAGTTTACGGACATTCTTCATGTCAGCAAGTTCGGCATGGTCTTTAGCAAAGATGACACCATCCATGTGGCCCTCAGTGGCAGCCTGTGCCATGTTAGCCAGGATAGCGATAACCCAACCTTCTTTCTCGATGGCCTCACACGAAGCATCTTGAAGGTTTTTCACTGTGAAATCATTGATGATTGATTCTTTATCCATAATCGTATGTTTTATAATGTGAATTATTTGTTGTCGTCAACATTGATAACCTTAGCCAGGCGATGATAACCTTTTTTGGCGTATGGTTCAATATATATCAGTTCGCGAGTCCATTCCCCGTTTTCATCTTTCTTGGGCTGTAAGCGGAAATGGCCGGACACCATAAATCCTTCGTTACGGCAAATGGTGGTAAACCAACGGCTGTCGAGTATCTTTACATCCAATCCCGTTTCGTTGAGTGTTTTGTCTTTGAGGATCTGCGAACGTATTCTTTGCTCATGGGCTACAATCTCCACCTCTGCCTTACCATAGCGTTTGAGGAACATCAGCAGATAATAGATGGCGACACAGCGTCGTTCCATATTCTGATCGCAGGTTGATTCGTAGGTCTCAAATCTATCGTCGGCCACAAACTTATAGCAGAACGATGTAAACAGGCATCCTTCATTCTTGATACGCATGAAACGGATGAAACCGTTGGGCATGGTTTTGACCACCCAGAGGATATCTTCGTATAGGAAAGCGCAATCTTCATGCACTTTTTCTACATCCTCTTTCGATGCCAGCATCTTCAGGAAAGCGTGAGCACTCTTATTCAGGGCCTCGAAAAATGTGTGAGAGATAAAGTAGATATTCTTGATGGTGGTATAGAAGCCACCCCATATTTCGAAGGTGGTTCTTTCTATCAAAATATTGGCTTCATCTTCTGTCAAATTGCCCTGAGCATTGAAGGCACAGAAGAAGTGCTCTTTGTCGTTGGCAATATACTCCTGGCATTTCTTAATGTCGCAGATCTGCAAGGCAGCCCAATTTCGGTAGTTTACTCTCATAGCCGTATCTTAGATATATGCCAACCAAGCCAGCAGGCGTAGCGTGTCGCCCTGTGGTGCCAGCCAATAGCAGCGGTTCTTATCATCTTTCACAAAACCGATATGGTTGCAGGTAATCCAGGAACCAGAGCAGCATAGGCGAGGTAGTTTGAACTCGCAATAGGTCTGAATGCTTTTTGCATCGTGATTGATAAACCTGATTTGATTATAGATGGCTCTGAGCATCATAGATTCTTTCTCTTTGCACTCCAGCATTTCTTCCGGAGCATTGCGCACCTCATAGAGGTTTTGGAGAGCAAAGCGATAAGGCGATGGATTAGACTGTGGGATTGCCTTGATAGGTTGGTAGCCTTCAGGCAGGCCGCCAGAGAATAGATCGACCACTTTACGTTTGGCAAAGAAAAGTCCGTTTGCCTGGTCTATCTCATAGGGATAATCATTCTTACGCAGTTCACCCAACATTCTTGCTACTTGTGGCCCTGATGCAGGTTTCAGATGTTCATTGCCTGCCCATAGATCTATGTCAGGTGTCTGGAAGATATACTCCTTGCTGGTAGGCTCCAGCATCAGAACGAAGAAAATATAGAGGCGGTCGCCTACGATATAATCTATCAAGAAAATGTCTTTGCCGTTGGTGATAACCTGACCAGCTCTGAACTTCGCAGGTTTCTCTTCTACGGATGCCTCTTGCTTGGTTGTTTTCTTACTTGGGTTGGCCTTTTTCTTGGCCTCGCTCATTTCGTCGCGCAGCTGCTTGGCAAACTCCAATGTCAGTGAGTCTGGATCCATCATGTGTAGGCCCTTTTGGTAGAACAAATCCTTACTGATATCGACACAGTGGAACTTCTCAGCCAAATCTTTCTTTCGGCGAAGGCTCCCCTGTCTTTTGTAGAGGAGTATCAGTTCGCGCAAGTAGTTTAGAAATTCTTGATAGTTAATCATATTAGTTTCATTCGTTATAGTACATCCAGTTTGAGCATTTCGGACTCGGTGGCGCGTTCGGTGGCGAGGATGACGGGCTCGTTCATCGTAGAGACCTTCATAAAGAAGCCTTCGCCTTCGAGCAGGGAGAGATAGATGGTCAGCGGATCGCCCAGGGTGCAGGGGTATGCCTTGAAGAAGGTACGCAGGCGCGTTTCGTCGAAACGTTGAGTGGCTAACGACTCGCGATCTACCGGTTGGTAGGCAGCCACAAACGCATCGACCTTCTGGGTAATCACGAAGTCGTAGAGTGAGGTTCCCGCCTCTTTCGCATCTTCGAGGATGTCTTGGTTCTTTTTCTTCCTGGTCATCTTATATAATATTTGAATTTGTCGGCAAAGATAAACATAATATTTGAATTGACGAAATAAAATTGTTATTATTTTCTAATATGATGTAAAATTTAACATATATAATATCGGGGAAAATGACTCGATATTAAAAAATAATTTGTATCTTTGCACCGAAATTAATTCGGTGCAATAATATAATCTTTCCCCGATATGGCTGAAAAACTGGTTATTGACAAATGCAAACACTTCTATTGGTGTGATGTAGAGAGCAAGGCTGGCAAGCGACTGAAGAAGTTGATGCAGCGCCAGATCCGTGTGTGTGAGCGTGCCGACGACTACGCAAAGAAGTACGGTGCCACAGAGTATGAGCCACCCGTGCAGTTCTATGACGGTGGCATCGACTATCTGCTGTTTGGTGACGCTACGCCCGATCCTCGTGTATGGCGCAAGCGTCTGGATGATGCAGAGGGTAACGGCATCTACGAGCCCAACTGCATGGTTCGCTCTGACATCCTGGTATTGCCTGATGACCGTTTCCATCCCTCCGACACCTGGAATAAGACCTACGGCAAAGACCATCTGACATGGCCGATGGTGAAGGGTCAGAAGTCGTTGGCTCAGTGGGCTGCCATTATCGGCTACCGTCTGACCGATGATAAGGAGCAGGATGCAGCAGCCGTAGAACTGACCCTGCATAACAAGACCTTCGTAGCCTTCTTAGAGTACTACGGTGCCGAACCGTGCAAGTCGAAGGCCGATGCTCCTCAATGGTTGCGCAAGGCGATTAAGGCCGAGAAGGATAGGGTAGCCCTGCCGGTGATTACGGTGGAAGAGGTGTTTGCGCTGTTGGAGTGTGACGTGCCGAAGGAAGATCCTGAGCGTAGCGCCTTCCTATACAATATGGTTACGCCCATCTTCTTTGTGCATCGCGATAAGTTCTATATTGGCAGTCAGTGTCCGTGTCTGGTGGAAGGCTTGCACGACTCGAACAAAGAGAAATTCATCTATAACTACAATGTTTCAAACAGAGAATATGACATATCGAACTAATAAAATTTCTTTTCTTTCACGATACGCTGAATGACTTTCGTTTTGTATTTGTTTTAGGAATTAAACTGTAATCCCCGCTCATGTTTGCCAGGCGGGGATTACTATTTGTGCGCGTATATATAATAATAAGGTGGCGGTTACTTCACGCCCTCTTTGCCCTCGTTATAGAGTTTGGCCAGTTCTGCGTTCTGGCGTTCGATGATATCCATGAGCCGGTTGCGCTCTGCATCGAACTGTGCCTGACAGTCGCGACGGATGCGATCTTCGCGCTCGTGGCTGTCGCGCTCCAACTGACGGAGCTCGTTGGCGTGTTCGAGTTTGAGACGGAGAATGGCTTCGGATTCAGGCATTGGCTCTGAGGAGCCAGGGACACATTGGGGACAGTCCCTCTGTAATCCGCTATCGCTACTCACAGCAGGGACAGTCCCCATTGTGTCCCCATGATTCACCGCTGCGCCACCCACGTAGTAACGATCCTTTTCTAAGAGGCCCTTCGTTACCATGCGCTCCTGGGATTGGGAGGAAATGAGGCGTGTGGTGATGTGGGTCTCGATGATCGATTTGCCCGCCGTGTTGTTGATGCCGTAGTCGTCGGTGGGTGTGGTCTGGCTGTCTGCGTCCGGTGGTAGGATGTGCAGGGTGCTCTCGCCGTCGGCATCGAAGAAGAAACGGCTCATGGGAATGTTGTAGTAGTTGCACAAACGTAGCATGGCTGTGAGGTGGATGGGAGTCTTACCATCCAGCCAGCGGTTGATGCCTGTGTAGTCTGAACTGCCTAATGCCTCCAGGAGGTCACGCTTCGACAGTTTGTTCTCTTCGCGAAACTCGCTGAGAAACCTGTAATTGTACGAGTAATCCATAATCTTTTTTGTTTTAATGTTATTTAACTAAACCTATCTGTAACAATTCGTCGGAATGCCTACTTATATATTATATGATATGTACTGAAACTCAAATATGATATTTGTCGCTAAATGTTAAATTTGAAAGAAAACTTAGATAATATTTGGTTTGACAAAATAAAATGTTTACCTTTGCGCAAAATTAAATAAAAAAATTCAAATATACAATATGATTATTGAAAAAATAACAGAGCCGAAAACTCACTTGGAGTGTAACGACCTTACACCATCTCAGAAGAAGGTGCTCTTTGCGGTGATGGCTAAGTATGGCGCTTTGCAGTACTTTGCCTACGACCGTTTCTTCAAGGAGGGCTTTCACGAGTGGGAACTGAAGGGTATCAATCAGATCAAGCGCGACTTCATCGATGCCCACCGTGCCGAGATCTTCCCTGACGGGGTAGATACCCACCTGTTGCCCACCATCGACGAAATGGTGAATGGCAAGGGTGTGTTCTATCGGGTGCTGGGTATGTCGTTTGGTCTGAAGAAGGTGTTCACAGAACACATGAACCAGATGGGCATGGGTAGCAATTCTGTGCTGAATAAGTTCTCGACCGACGACTGGAGCGACTACGAGCGCATCGGTGTGAAGGCATGTATCGAAGAGTTTGAGCGTGAGATAGAGAAGGGAGGCTCTGGTGAAGAAACTATGTCGCAGGGGAAGGCCGCAGAAGGATAGTTACCGACCGCTGCATGTCGTGGCAGTGGTCGATGACAGAGACGCACAGGACGGTGAGGTGTGCTTCCAGTTTCGCGGAGCCAACCGTCAGTTGCTCACGCGCACTTTCGACTATCTGATAGGATGTGGTCACGGCATTGCCCAGCGCGTCACCGTCCGCGAGGCCCACGATGTCATCAGGCGCATTGGTAAGAACCTTCAGCGAATAGAGGTCACGCTGCATGAGCCCAATTTCCGCTTCGCCTCGCTGTCTGACATGAAGCTGCTGATAGAAGCCACCCTGAAACGTCTGCATCCCTGCCACTTCCAATGGTTGAACCTGACGAAATTCTTTAATTTCTAATTGAAAATTGACAATTATGACGAAGATCGTTGACATTACCTTTGATTTCGAAACATTATCCCTGGCGAGCAATGCCGCTGTGTTGCAGTTGGCCGCCGTAGTATTTAACCGCTATGCCGTCGATGACCAAGAGCTGTTCCCCAAGGCGATTGCTCCCTTCGAGGCGAAGGTGGATATCCGTTCGTGTGTGGCCGACGGCTTCGACTTCAACCCCTCTACTGTCAAATGGTGGAGTGAGAAGCCCGAAGATGTGAAGCGTGAGGTGCTGACCGGCGACTGCTATCCCCTGAGCGAGGTGATGACGAATTTCATTGACTGGCTGTGTGAGGTTAAGAACTTTACCGAGACCGACGTGCTTATTCTCTGGGCGCAAGGCTCCGACTTTGACGTGAGCATCCTGCGTACCATCCTGCGCCGCTACGATATGGAGAAAGTTTTCCCCGTCCACTTCCATAACTGCCGTGATGCCCGTACCTTCATTGCCGAGATTGGCGACCGCTATTGTCAGTTGTATCACGACGGTCTGGCAGACCATAAGAAAGTATATGATGCCATGCCTCCCTATCCGGAGCAAGGCAACGTGCATAGTGCCACCTATGACTGTCGCCGTACCTCATGGGCCTTATGGCAGTGTTTCTCGATGTTACCTGACGCGGATTAAGGCGTATGATCTACGACCCACTGATTGATGAATTGGCAGCGCTGCCTTTGCAGATGCTTGTGACACCCGCCGACCAACAGACCGAGGAAGGTCAGTTGGCCTGTTGGTGTCCGTTCTGTAAGACGGCCCCAGGTAGCCAGTCGTCGGGTCAGCAGCAGAAGTCCACACCCCACTTCATTATTTACCAGCGCAAGCGTGGCGGTCTCTATGGAAAGCCCGTAGAACACTGGTTCTGTACCAAGACCAAACGTGGTGGCTATGGTGCCATCGAACTCTATGCCGCCATGAAGGGTTATGGCTATTGGTGGCAGAAGGATTCCCACTCGCCCCAGACGTTTATCTGTGTGGGTGAGGATCTGCGACACACTTGTATGGAACTCGCCGAGCATGCGGGCCATACCCGTGAGGAACTGGAGGAGAAATGGCCCTCGCTCTGTTATAGGGACTTCCGACAGGTGGCCGTCCGTCCGCAGGAGGTTCTTACCTTCGAGCCTAAGACTGACTTCACGCCACAAGACCTGGCAGCCCTCGGTTGTACGACCTGGCTCAGTCGCGACGGCATCGAACAGTATGGCTTCGACACCCAGAATAAAGAATCAGCCTGGCATTTCCATCCGTCGGACATTCAGAAGGACTTCAAGGTGTGGGCCGTCGGTAAGGTGACGCTGCCTGCCGTTTCGCGTCAGGGTGAACCGCAATCGGAGGTACTGATTAGTACCCCATGGAACCCGATCTTTATCGCCCTTTGTGATGACGAAAAGGAGGATTGCGGTAGCATCTTCCGACCGGCCATCGAAGAGCAGCCGCCGATGGTATTCAGTACCACCGAGGAACATACGCCCGCGAAGGTCAGCCGTTGGTTGGCTGGCGATAAGGTTTTCCTTCGTGCCGTAGAACTCCGCAATAGTGACCGTACCGGTGTGGCTGCCGCTATCAAGGAACTGGAAGAGGAAGAGCTCGAAGATGGCAATATCAGTAAGACCACGAAGGAATGGCAGCCCACCGTGAACAGCAAGGGTAATACCGTACTGGAACAGGTGGATGTGCCTATCGAGACCAAAGACATGAAGGCCCGTGCCGTCATCTATTGCACCACCGCTCAGGATGCCATTGCCACCTACTACCATCTGAAGGCTTTGCGCTGTACCTATCCGAAGGCATTCGGCAATCGTTGGTACCATGTGTGTTTCCCCTACGGAAACGTCCCCTTCAGCAGCGTACACTATAATAAGATGCACCGCTTTGCCGAGAGCATCTACACCCTCTACCCGTCGGCCACCAAGACCACCCTGAAGGCCCGCGACATCAGCTGTCGCTATCGTGACATCCTGCGTGCCGAACTGCCCGAAGGTATCAGTGACCGCATCCATCTGTATTTTCCCCGATTGTTCTGTCATCCCGTACAGACAGTGAGAGATTTCTTCCTGGCATACCGTATGTTGCCGCGAGAAGCCTTCCAGAACGATGAGGATATCAACCGCCTCTTCAGCAGCTGTATCACGTCGGCATTATCCAGCGACCCCTTCGAGCGAAAAGAGAAAAGGGATAAGAACGGCATGGTGAAAGAGGTGTACTATACCATCAATCCCGCGACGCTCTGGGAGTTTATGGCATCGGCTGGCTATGCCCGTGACGTGCGTCCAGACGAAGCGGATAAGATAGGCCGCTTTGTGCATATTGACGGCCCGTTTGCCGACGAACTGGAACCATCCTCTATGGTGCAGGCCACCATCGAACAGTTGAAGGCGTATGCCCGTCAGTTGAACGATAGCCGTCCTGGTATGCCCGACGAATACGAGTTGATGGTGCAGGCCGTGTTGAGAGCCAATAAGGAGATCAACGAAAAAACCATTGCCTCGCTGCCCAGCGTGAAGCTGAACTATAACGAAGGCTATGGCCGACACGTAGAGCATTTCTTCTATGAGAATGGCGCACTCAGGATTACCGACAATGAGATAACCCTGTTGCCTTACGACCAGATAGACTTCAATGTGGAGCGTGCCGAGAAGTTGCATTGGAACATCCAGCCATTGAAAGAATTGCCGTTCTCTATCTCAGAGAATCCGGAGTACCAGGAGCGTTTGAGCGCCATTGCCCGTAAGCAGAACGAAAAGGATGACTTGGGCAAACCGCTCTATACGCTGGTGCAGTTGGAGCAGGAAAAGAACGAACTGGCGCTTTGGGCGCAATCGCATAGATGGATTGTTGACTGGAAGGGTAAGCACGAAGATGAAATGTGGCCCACCCTGCGCGTCATCCGTGGCTTTGCCAATGAGGAATGGGAACAGGAACAGCAGCTGCTTCACGATGGTAAGCAATTCAGCAGCGAGGAACAGATGGAACTCGACTGTCGCTTTGCCAATCTCATCTTCTGTCTGGGCCGTATGCTCTGGCGCTATCGTGACTCCAAATCGAACTGCATCAGTTATCTCATCGAGAATGTGGTATCAGCAGCCAACCGTGCAGAAGGTGGTTCAGGAAAGAGTACCTTCGTGCGTATCTTTGCCGGTTGTGCGGCCCATATTCTGAACATCAACGGACGCGACCTGATTTCGAATAAAGAGTTTTCGGCCAACCTCGCCGAGTACCAGCACCATAAGCACCGCGTGGTGCATTGGGAGGATGTGGATGCCTCGCTCGACTTCGGTAAGCTCTACAACCTGACCACCGGTGATTTCAGCGTGCGCTATATGTATAAGGATCGTATCACCATCCCATTGAGCGAAGGCCCTGGGCATGTGGTCACGTCGAACTATCCGCTGCATGACCTCGACGACTCCACCATGCGTCGTGTCTGCATGGGAGGCTTTTCGCACCGCTTCTGTGGTCAGAACATTATGAAGAATAAGGCAGCCCGCTATATCTCGGATATCATGCCCGACTTCAACGCTGTCAGTCCTGATAAATTGTCGGCCACCTCGCGCAATCAGATAGCGATGATCTGTGCGCTGGCCGTGCAGTTCGTGATGCGCTATGATGAGAAGGTCGATGCCCAGAAGAAATACATGGAGCAGCGTACCCTCACGCAGTCGTTGGGCGAAGCCTTCCTGCGTTTCGCCCGTGTGTTCTTTGCCCAGGAGCATGTCTATGGTGTCCCCGTGGATCTCGACTCGATGTTGGAGGAATACAAGAGCGACTTCGCCGAAGCCTCGAAAAACAAGACCGACTCGTTCTCGCCCAAAGCCTTCAAGCGTCGTATTCTGGACTACTGCGAGACAGCCGGTATTGTGATGAACCCGCCACAACTCTTCAGGCGTGCTGATGGTAAGGTGCTGAAGAAGGCCGAGCAGACCAACTACTTCGCGCACCAGGCATGGTGTACGCGCCGTTACTTCGAGGGCCGTGAGTGGGAGGATGATGCGACCATCGCACCGAAGCAGATACGTGAACTCGTGCGTACCGAGCATGCCGTGTATTTCTACCGTCAGGGCAAAGACAGCATCCCCGCCAACAATGACGAACTGATGAAGGTATATACCTCGTTCCTGAATGCCCCTGACCCCGCACCTATCTGTGATGACAATGGCAATGAGGTGAGACTGACCGAAGAGGAACAGAACCGCTGGCGTTCATACCTCGATGCCAAGCAGCGCAAGCGCACCGCCACCAACCCCGCACCCCAAGCGACGGGAACCGTAGAGACCGCTGCCACACAGCAGCCACAAGAGGAAGATTTACCATTTTAAAAGATAAACAATTATGAGTAAGTACAGATTTTCTATTGACGCGGGCATTTTCACTGGAGCCCGTTACATTGAGCCGGAGTTTCCCACCGCCGACGGCAAAGGTAAGGTGAAGATTCCTGGTATTTTCATTCCCACCGGTATCAACGGCATCGACATCAAGGCCGACACCCGCGATGAAGGCAAGCGTAATGCCAGCGGGTTCCGTGCCTTCCTTACCTTCGTACATCGTGGACTGAGTGGTAAGTATATCCAGACCATCCGCGACCGTCTGACCCGTGAGGGTGAACAGATTACCGCCTATAATGTGCCTGCCTATTCGGTATGCTACACGTTGCCCGAAGAGAAGCGTGCCAAGATCCGTGCCGTCCTCGCCAAACGTGTGATTGCCGAGCATCCGGAATTGGCCAACCAGACCGACACGCAGGGCACCGACCTGGCGAAGGCTATCTCTACGCTGATGCCCTTCCAGATGGGTGACTCGTATCTCATCGAGGAACAGAACACCCAGCAGCAGCCACGTAACAGCAGCGCACCCGTCGCTCAGGGCGTGACCGGCTACTCTACCCAGGCACCAACAGACTATGCAGACCCCTTCGGAGGCGAAGAAGCACCCGACGATCTGCCATTCTAACGAATTAAACGAATGAAATTATGAAGTTTAATGTTTCCGCAAAAGAATTGCTCCGTGTGCTGAAGGCCACTGGAGCCGTGATGCAGAAGAAGTGTTCGCTGCCGATATTGCTCGACCACCTCTTTACTGAGCGTGATGGTAAATTCTTTATCACTGGTTCATCACAGGAAAACTCGTTGTGCATGCCTATCAATCTGACGCTCGACAGCGAGACGGACTTTGAGAAGTTCTGCCTCCAGTGTAATGATATCATCGGACTGTTGGGCTCACTGCCTGAGCAGCCTGTGGAGATCGATGTGGATATGCAGGCATTGGTGGCGAAGTTCAAGTATTCCACTGGTATGGTGAGCGTTCCCGTAGAGCGTGCCGATGAATATCCCGCTGTGGCAAAGATGACCACCCCGACCACCAGTTTCGAGATAGAGACAAAAATCCTGTTCCCCGCGATGAAGGCTGCCACTTCGTGCTGTACGCCCGACGATCCTTTGCGTCCCGTATTCAGTGCCGTATGTCTCGACGTGCAGGATGAGGGTGTTATCTTCGTGGCTACCAATGGTCATAAACTCTATAAGTATGCCTACCAGCATGGCCTTCCGTTCCTGACGGGTGAGAAGCGTGTCATCCTGATACACAACTCGCTCATCGGCACCCTCTCCGCACCGTTCGCCGGTCTGGAAACCGTTACTGTGACCCACGATGGTAAGCACATGTGTATAGAGTCTGGTGACATCGCCTTTACCATCCGCGATATCGAAGGTAAATATCCCAACTACAATTCAGTTATCCCGTCGGAATGTCCCTATCATGCTATCCTGCCCGTTTCGAACCTGATAGGTGCTGCCCGTCGTGTGTCGCTGATGGCCTCGGAGTCGTCGAATATGGTACGACTGACTAAGGAAGGCATGTTCCTGAATCTCTCTGCCGAGGATAACGATTTTTCTAAGGCTGCCAACGAGAACCTGGTACTCGCCGAGGTGGAGGATGCCATGAATATCCCCGACGGCTTCAATATCGGTTGTAAGTGTGCGCATATCATCGAATTGTTAGGTAACATCAGTACCGACAATGTGCGCCTGGAACTCACTTCTAACTCGAAGCCCATCCTGTTCAAAGAGGATGCCGACAATTCCGTACTTACTGAGCTCACCATGCCCATGCAGTTGAATTAGTATGAGTGAAACGAAGAATGCCATAATTGATGATATGAATATCTGTAGAGAGTGTGCCTGCTTCTATCAGACAGCGGGCCACACTTTCTACTTCATATTCGATGACGGTACTGTACGCTCGACACGTAACGTACTGTCAGATCCTAAGACGTGGCGTGTGATAGCATCGTATAATGGTAAGGGTTATCGCCGTGTCCGGATTGAAGGTAAGACGTATAAGGTGCATCGCCTTGTGGCTACCCACTTCATCCCTAATCCATGTGATTATCCCTACGTGTTGCATATCGATGGTAATAAGGAAAACAACGACGTGACCAACCTCCAGTGGAGTGATAAACAGTCGAACCATTCCGATGAAAGCTAACCTCATACTCCAGCGCCATAACCGGCATAATGGCCTGTGTCATAACTCGCCCAGGCTACACCGTGTTATCCGGAATGTATGTATCGGAGCGGGTGATGCTGGTGGTTGGTGGCATCCTATCCATCCGTCCGATATTGGGCATAACATTATGCGGATTTTGAGTGTTGACCCCAACGATATTTATAATAAAGTGTACGACGGTCATCCCTGGCACAGCAGATCCTACATCCGTGCCGACATCCGCTTCCATCTATCCCTTCTTCAGCAGCTATTGTTGCTAATATTGATGATACTGATACTTCTTTTTTAATCAATTACATTTACCCTACTGAATTTGTCACATGGTTACGTTGTTTTACCCCTAACTTTGTGGCGTATTAATATTTAAAAAGGTATATAGTATGGAAACTTTCTCAATTATGGAGCCGTGCTGCATAGGGCACCAGTTGCCGCAGCTGCTGAAAAAGTACCCGCTTGCTACGTGGCAGTCGAATGGTGATGTGACCTTCGATAAACTGATGAAAGCCATCAGTTGTCTGGCAGGCAACTCTCTGACCGTGAAGATCGTCATCCCGACGATAGATATTCCGATGCTAAGACTGTTGCTCTGGTATCGCCAGCGCGAGTGGCTGAAAGAGGTGGCCATCCTGACTAAAGACGACCAGACGGCCTTGATGCGCTCACAGTTGGGCATGGACTTCCCGCTGACCGCGAGACACCATGACTCGGTGGTGGAGTCGCTGCTGGTGATAGAGGGCGAGAAAGCAACTGTCATCGTGCAGGGTGCCTTACTGAGTGTGGTCACACCAGGACAATATCATTATACTACCTATGTAGGCACCGACCAGGAGCGCATCGACATGCTGGTATCGTCGGCATGGTCGCTGTTCCGTCTGGCAGGTCGAAAAGGTGGAAAGAAGGGCAAGGAAGCCACCGAGGAAACGGATGAGAAGCCATCGGAGGCCGTTGCCGAACAGCCCGAAGATAATAACGAAAAACCCGTTGAGCATGAAGATACGACTGAAGAACCCGCTGAAAGCGTGGAGGGAACACAGGAAGCGTAAGGCTGACCTGAAAGATCTGCATCAGACGGCATCGGTTTTCGGTTCGCTGGAAACACTGATGACGAAGGGCCTGTTGGCATGGAACCAGCAGGAGCGCCGTCTGTACGTGGCCGAGCCGTTGGCCATTGTCATGCTGGGACGTGGTGCCGACCACTGGCAACGTTTCCTGAATAACACCTACCTCTATCTGATGAATAAGCTGATGGCCGAAGCGTGGGATAAACATGTGCGTGATGAACAGCGCAAGGCCGTGAATGCAAGGATTGAGCAGGGCGTGAAGGTGAACCCTGGCGAACTGGATCGCATCCGTCGCGCCGTGCGTGAACAGATAGAGTCCGACGCTGTGCAGCCGCCGAAGATTGAACCCTTCGAGTTTTTCGTCATCAACGACCATGCCGAGGGTGACGCAAAAGCTGCCATTACCTACGTGGGTGAATATAATCCCGACACCGAGAACTTTGTCATGGCTGCCTGGGATGATGTGAAACTGGCTATCGATAACGTGAAATAAAAGTAATGAATATGGTCTTTTTCTAATTGACAAACAACTTCTGAATAAATCAGATAGTCCGGAGCCTGTCGCGATGACCCGCTCCGGACTTTTTCTGCATACCCCTTTGTCACAAGGTCAGCCTCCGGATTTCGTAATTTTGTGGCAGTAATAATAATATAATAGGTGAAGTATGCCATCGAATAAGAAAGCTGAGATCGTCATTACCTGTAACAGCGCCCAACCGAAGGCTGCTGTAAGGGCCATGAAAGTGGAGTTGGATAAGCTCACGAAGTCTTACGAGCAACTGAATAACGCTGGTAAGGCTGGAACCGCCAAGGCAAAGAATATGCTCCAGGACATCAAAGATCTGCGAGCAGCCATCAAGAATACCGAGGCAGATATGACCAAGGTAAGCAAGGTGACACAGAACCTTGCTGATTCGTCATTGCGTCAGTTGAAGTTGGCCCTGGCTCAGGTGAAGAAGGAAATGAGCTCGACCAGCGAGAACTCGAAGCGTCTGGACTCCCTGCGTCAGAAGTATAAGGCCATCAACGACCAGATAAAGGTGCTGGAGGGTACATACGTCAATATCGGTAAGCATATCAATGATTTGTCGTCGCGCACTGACTCATGGCTTTCCAAAGCCATCAGTCAGCAAAAGACGCATATCGCCTCGATCGACAAACAAAACCATGAGTACCAGGTGCAGATGGGCATACTGAAAAAGTTGGAGGCAGAAGAGGCAAAACGCACGGCTGCAAAGTCGATGAATACCATCAATGCTAACTATGCCACCGCCGTACAGACGATGACTGCCGGTGGTGCAAGTGCTGCCCAACTGCGTGATGCCCGTAGTGCTCTGTTGGCCAAGCGTGACACTATCAGTCCTACTACAGAGGCTAAGAAAAAAGAGATTGAACAGATCAATGCGCTGTTGAAGCAGACGGAGTTAGAACTGGATAAGATAGCCGGTAAGGAGAAAGAAGCCATTCCCACAACGAAGGAGGTGGCTAAGAGTGTGAATGCTCTTACAAAGAATCTGAATGCCGCCACTCCGGAGCAACTGCGTAAGGGCTTGGAAGCCTGTCGTGCTCAGTTGGATAAGATGGGTACGGGCGATCCTCGTCGTAAGGCATGGGTACAGTGGGCCAAGCAACTGGAAACGGCTCTCTCCAACGTGGATAAGAAAGCTATCGATATCAACAAGGTTATGGCCAACCTAAAAACCACACCCTTGGAGAAATTGAAGCAGGCTGCTAAACAGTTGGAGCAGGAGATTGCTACCATGACCCGTCGCACGGGTGAGTTTACCAGCAAGCAGAAGCAGTTGGCCGCTCTTCGTGCTGAGATTAACAAAACGACGGGTGCCGTACAGCAACAGTCATCCGCTTGGGGTACGACGCTGAAGAATATGACCGCCTACTTTGGTGCCTTCCAGATGTTTTCTATCGCCATCCGTAAGGTGACGAAGGTGTTTAAGGATAATTTCGCCTTCAGTGACCAGTTGGCAGACATTCGTAAGGTGTCAGGATTAGCCATGAAGTCTATTGATGAGTTGGCTGTCCGTTTGGCAAAACTTGATACGCGCACCACCATTCAGGAATTGAACCAAATCGCCTATGCCGGTGCAAAACTCGGTATGGCAAAATATGGTATCGAGGGACTTGAAGGTTTCACTCGTGCTGCCAACCAGGTAAACGTAGCCCTGAAAGAAGATCTGGGAGCTGATGCACTGACAGCTCTCTCGAAGATTACCGAGGTGATGGGTCTAATACCTAAGATGGGTGTGGAGCAATCGATGTTGGCCACTGGTTCTGCCATGTTCCAGTTGGCTGCTACCTCTACCGCCACCGCTGGCAATATCGTTGAGTTTTCGAAACGACTCACCGGTATGGCCCGCACAGCAGGTATCACAACTGACCAGCTCTTAGGTTTGGGATCCGCAGCTGACTCGATGTTTTTGATGCCTGAAGTGGCTTCTACGGCATTCAACAAGTTCATCACAAGCCTCCAGACAAAGCACAACCTGATTGAGAAGGAATTGAGCATTGAACCTGGTACCATCAACCGTCTGTATTCTGCCGGTAAGATTGTGGATGCGATGGTATTGGTATTTGAGAAGATGCGTGAGAAGGGTAATATGAATGCCCTGCAAAGCGTGTTCAAGGATCTCGGTTCTGAGGGTGCCCGACTGGTGAACGTGATGGTCACGATGTCGAAGAATGTGGATATGCTGAAGGAGCACCTGGCAACCTCAGAAGAAGCCTTCCAGGAGGCTACGGCTGTTTCTAAAGAGTACGCTATCCAGCAGGAAACGGCAAACGCTCTCATGGAGCGTGCAGGTAACATCTGGGAAAAGGCATTCGTCAATCCTGATGGTGTTGACAGCGTGAAGCAGCTGGCAAAGGCATGGTATGACCTGAGCCAGACGATGACGAACAATGTCGTTACCATGGGCGTGATGAAGGGTGTGTTGGCCCTGATAATCGGCGAACTGAAGATATTGCTCTACATGCTGCCTGCCATCCTCGCCGGTCTGATGTTCAAGGGTGTTGCAGCAGCTATTACGGGTGTGGCAAGTTCGATAGGTCTAATGGGACAGAACGCTGTAATTGCCACACTTCGCACCAATGGACTCGCAGCTGCATGGAAGGCCCTGAATGTGGCACAGAAGGCTAATGTTATCGGTGTTGTAATCACCTTGCTTACCTCCCTGGCCATGGTCATTGCCGATGTTATCGGTAAGACACAGAAGGCTACGAAGTGGATGGAGGGCTTCAATACTACGATGTCGGACTTCAATCGCGAGTCTGCCATTGCCAATGCCCGTCTCGACCGCTTCAGGAAAGCCATTGATGAAGCAGGGGAGGGCACCCGTCAGCGTCATGCTGCCATTCGTAACTTCAATAAGGAATATGGTCAGTATCTCTCGAAGATGTTGACTGAAAAATCGACAGCCGAAGATGTGGCCAACGCCTATAAGGAGGTAGTGAAGCAGATGCGTGCGAAGATCGCCCTCCAGATGAAGGAAAAGGACATTGAGAAGCAGGTGGCACCGCGTATCGGTTGGCAGGCCGACCGACTGACTGAATACGACCAGCAGGCAGGTGGTACGGCTTACAATGGTACATGGCTGAAAGCGTATGTCGATGATATGCGCGAGGCTGGTAAGTCTGTAGAGGAAATCAATCGCGAACTCGCCAAGAAACTTGGTGTCAATAGTACGATTGCCCAGGATGCGTATAACAAGCGTAGCCAGAAATCGCCCACGACCTATTTCGATGCTAAGACGGCCCAATCACAGATAGGTTTCGGTATGGAGCCGGATGCTGGTGCTGTAAGGAACAATACCCGTCAGTTGACACAGCAGGAAAAGATGCTCTATGCTGCTACCCGCTATGCCGCACAGGTTTATTCTACTGCCAATGCTCTCGATAAGGTCAATAAAAAGTGGGAACCATTCCAAGAGGATATTGCCAATGCTGTTGATGAGTCACCTGGTACACTTGACAATGAGGCACCTGATAAGGAAGAGGCAGCCCGTCGTAAGCGTGAAGAGGCAGAGCGTCGCAAGGCCCTTCGTGCTGAAATGAAGGAGGAACAGGGTAAGGCCAAGGCGATTATAGATAATGTAAAGAATTACTATGAGCGCCAAATCACCGCTATTACGGAAATGGCTACTGAGGGTGGTATGGATCCGCAGTTGCAGAAGAAACTTGTGGACGGCATGACCATCCGCATGAACTCGGCCCTGGCTAATGTGCGTCAGGCTATTGCCGGTACTGAAAACGAGTGGCAGCAATTCCGTGAGACGATGATTCAGGATCTCTACGAGCCGTTGGGCGATGATGGTACCAACCAGAGCACACAGCTGCTGGATGATATAATCCATAACGACATCGACAAACTGAAGGAAATGATTACGACCCTCTCGAAGGAGTTGGGCCAGAACGGTTCGGTGTTGCTCGATCAGATATGGCGTAAGGCTACCGAGAATGAACTCCAGAATGCGAAGAAGGAAAACCAAGCCTATCAGGAGCGCCAGAAACTCTTGCTGGAAAAGAACTATACCGGCAAGGTGAATAAGGACTATGAGGGTCAGATGGAGCAGCTGGGATTGGCTGAACTGACTGCCGGACAGACGCAGAACTTGATGCAGTTCTCGAAGAATGGCAATAAGGCTGATATTCAGACTGCCGTGGCCGAGCGTAGTAAGATGTGGCAGGAGGCATTCTTGAATGCCCGTGAGCATATCGTTGATGTGTTTGCTACCGATGTTTCGACCGAGGAAGGTCAGAAGGCTATGCTTACATTGCTCTTTGGCCCAGACTATGAGAAAAATGTTGGTGGCTCGTGGTTGGCTGGCATCCTGAATATGGACTTGCAGCAGTGGCAGGTGTTCTATCAGAAGCTCATTGAAATGTCGGATGCCTATACCGATGCTCAAAAGAAAGCCTACGACGAAGCAAAGCGCCGTGCCGACTTCGTATTTAATAACCGCTCCGATGTGCAGCAAATCGACCAGACCACAACGACACTCTCTGATGAGAGCAGTTATGTGCAGCGATTTGAGACGGATAAGAGCGTGGCACAGCAGATGGGCCTCACATGGAATATGGAGAGTGACCCAGAGGTGATGCGCTATCGTCTGTTGGCAGAGCGTGCGAAACTCTACTATGAGGAAATGGATCGCCTGCGTCAGCAGGATAAGATATCAGAGCAGCAGCTGACGGAGGCTAAACGTCAGATGATGGACGCTCAGAATGCGATGGCTGATAAGGTGGCCGCGAAGTTCCAGGAGCGCATCGGACTGTTGCAGTCATTCTCTGAGCCGTTGGCTACCTTTGCCGAAGGGGTAGGCGAGAAGTTGGGTAACATGATTGCCGAGACTGAGGACTCGAACATCAAACTGCGTGACCTTGCGAAGGATATGCTGAAAGCCTACGCGAAGATGACCATTCAGATGATTGCCGAGGACTTGACCCGCCGTGTGAAGCGCCAGTTGTACTATCGTCAGGAGGAAGCCGATGAGACCCAGCACCAGGCTACCATGCTGCAAATCCAGCAGGCTTTCGCCACGATTATGCAGACGGTACAGGCTACGAGCGATGCTACCCGACTGGCACAACATCAGACGGCCAACGCTACTGAACTCTCGGAGGAAGCAGCTGCTACGACGGGTAAGGTGAGCCTCGGTATCGCCGGTGGTGCCGCTAAGATCATTGGTACTCTCGGTTTCTGGGGTATTCCTCTGATTGCCGTCATCAGTGCCTTGCTGATGGGATTGCTCTCGTGGGCTATCTCTGCTGCCCTTGGTGGTAGCGATAGTGGTGCTGAAGCATCCGGTCAGAACGTGAAACTCGCGACGGGTATGTTGACCTATGACAGCGGTAACGTACAGTCGTTTGGTGGCGGTCAGAATGGCGGTCAGCAGGGACAGACGCAGACGGTGGTAGGTAACGATGGTAACGTGTATCAGACGCAGCATGTGGATAAACTCTCGACGGGTCTGTTGACTAAGCCTATATCGACCATGGTAAACGGACAGCCCGCCGTCGTGGGTGAAAAAGGCCCTGAAATGGTCATCGGACGTGAGACCACTCAGGCGATGATGATGAACAGACCCGACCTGATGAACGAGATCGTGAAGTTCGATAAGAACCGCTCAGGTATGCACTATCGAATGTATGATGAGGGCAACCTCGCCGACTTTGCTGAGGGCATGGCCGGTACTGATGCCGCCGCCGCTCCCTCGCTCTCCCAGGAGGATGTGCAGCAGTTGCGCGGAGCCATCACTGAGTTTACGGCTATGATGTTGCTGTTGCAGAAGAATGGCTTGCATGTGAATAAGTACGGACGTGGCGGTATTGCCGAGGAAGCCGAGGACGGTGCTCAGTTTATGGGTCGCTACTCTGGCTCCCGTTTGTGGAATAAGAAAAAGTAATGAATTAATGTTTTAATGAATTGATGAATTTATGGAAGAAAAACTTTTCCCTTACATTGTCGATCTGCTAATCAAACTATTCGACACGATGCCTCCCCAGGAGGAGATAACCCTCGATACGCGCTTGCAGGAGGATTTGAATCTCGACTCTCTCGACACTCTTGACTTCATCCTGGCTGTGGAAACACAGTTTGGCGTGAAGCTCGACATGAACAATGCCAAGAATACCCGCACCCTGAGAGACCTGGTGCAGGCTGTCATCACCTTAAACCCTGACGCATGCAACAGAGAGTAGTCATCACCGGCATGGGCATCTGGAGCTGTATCGGCGAGGATGTGAAGGCTGTGGAGCAGTCGCTACGCCTGGGACGTTCTGGTATCGGTGCTGACCCACGACGCACGGAGTACGGCTACCAGTCGCCATTGACGGGTATCGTGCCTGTGCCGGATCTGTCGCATGAAGGCTTGCGCCGTTCGCAGCGTATGTGTCTGTCGGAGGCAGGCCGCTATGCGTATATGGCCGTGAAACAGGCCCTGGAGCAAGCGCCCATCACTGACCGCCATCGGGTAGGGCTGATAGTCAGCAACGATTCGACGGCCTGTGAACTGGCAGAGGTGGAGGATATCATGCGCTTGCATCACGACTCGCGCCGTCTGGGTGCTGGCGCGGTGTTCCGTTCGCTGAACTCAACGGTGTCAATGGCGCTGGCCTCTGTCTTCGGCATCGGTGGTATCTCGCTGACGGTCTCTGCCGCTTGTGCCGGTGGTGGTCATGCCGTCGGACTGGCGCTGTCGCTCATCCGTAGCGGACAGGTGGATGCGTGTATCGTGGTGGGTGCTCAGGAGGTAGGGCTGCATGCTTATACGTCGTTTGATGCGCTTGGTATCTTCTCACAGCGTGCCGATGATCCTGAGAATGCAAGCCGTCCATTCGATGCAGCCCGCGATGGTCTGGTGCCGAGCGGTGGCGCTGCCTGTGTTATCCTGGAGAGCGCCGAGCATGCCGCTATGGGTAATCGTAAACCCATGGCCACGGTTCGCGGTTATGGCTTCTGTACGTCGCCTGACATTGTTACGCCTTCAGCAGAGAGTATCTTTCGCTGCATGAGCAACGCCATTCAGGATGCCGACATCAATCCGGAGCAGTTATCGATGATTATGTCACATGCCACCTCTACACAGGATGGCGACCATGCTGAAGCCGATGCGCTGCTGTCGTTGTCGCTCTGGCTGCCGAAATATACATGTGGGGTAGGGAAACCTATCGGCAATCCCTTCGTGGTCTCTACGAAGTGTTTGACAGGCCATGAGTGCTGGATGTCGGGTGTATCACAGGTGGTCTATGCACTTATTCAGATGCAGGGTGGTTTTGTGGCTCCGCATATCAATCTGGAACAGCCGGAACCAGCAGCCGCACGTCTGAATATTCCTACCAAGCCGACCGTGACCAACATTGACTATGTGCTGTGCAACGCCTTCGGATTCGGTGGAACCAACAGTTCTATCATTATCTCTAAACCTTAATGCACCATCAGCGGATGGGCATTCTTCATTATGATATTTGAATTTTTTAGTTAGTAGTTAGTAGATTAGTTTTAGGTTAAGTATTAGTAAAATCTTGTATTACATACATCTGTTTATGTATAGTAATCGTTCGAGGGCCTACGTCGTGAGACGTGGCCCTCGCTTATCATATATCCCTCTCGCGGCTTTCCCGCCACCAAGGTAATCTAAATCTCGCGCTTTCCCGCACCTACGGTAGTAATCTTACTCCGCACCTACGGTAGTAATCAAAATGGTGGCACCGCCACCTCTCTGAACTAATGTAATTAGGGCATAATACCCCAATTTAATACTGGGTACAAAGGTACGAAAAATCCCTGAAACTACCAAAAGATATTCAAGGAAATTTCAAGGATGAATTAATATTTTTCTCCTTTCCCTCTATTTAGGGCATTCCTGGGCATTTCCAGAGGGCCAAAAGGAGAAAATGATGGTTTTTCGCATACCTCATATATATTTTGAGAAAAAATTTCTCTCTGATAGAGATAGAAATCCCGTACCCTAAAAGAAATTGAGCAACAAAGCGAAAGTTCCACTTTCTCCTTTGATTATCAGATACTTGGGGGCGAGGGGAGGTGGCATAAAGCGAGCGGTTTTCATGGAATTTTTGTCATAAATTCCGTTTTCTATTTTTCTTCCCGTGTGTACTAAGTTTTTTAGAAAAAAGGAAAAAATAACTTTTTACCAATGTTTATGTCTGATTTTCAGCGAGTTAAAGCGATTTCAAAATCTCCTTTTGAAATCTTTTCAGAACTTTCGATAACTTTTTTCCCCGTTTTTGACTTTACAGAAATTGGGGATTCGGGCTGCAAAAAGTAGTTTTGAGGTTTAAAAGGAGAAAATATCCCTGGTCAGGGAGAAAATTTCCTCGACCTCGAAAACGGATTATTTGGTGGCTCCGATTGTGTTCAAATGTTAAAACTTACACGATATAAGAAATTAAATAGATTTTTATTTTGTCTATTCAAATATTATGTTTAACTTTGTCCGCGAATAACAAATATCATATAAGGTGAAACGCTTATGAAAATCTATCTCGTTATCCTGAATTGGGTATTGTTGATGTCGCTGTTGACGGTGATCGCGCTGGGTATCCTCGGTGGTGGTTGGACGTTACCTGTCGGCATGTTCATTGGTTCGATGGCTACCGCAGGTCTGATATCCTATCAGTACAGTAAGGATGAGTCGCCAGACAAAGACTGGAAATGGCGCAAGGGCTACTTCCATAAGGATTACCCCGTAGAGACATTGGTACACCTGTTTCTTGGTACCCTGTGTTTTGTTATGTCGTATTGGTTCTGGCGTGGCTTCTGGCTGATGGGTCTCGGTTTCTGTCTGGCATGGCTCATCAATATTCTGGTGGAATGGGCCTGGGCTAAGTGGCATAACTATTACAACTATTATAATAATAAATAGGTAATGGACTCCATTTTCGACCGCATGTGTTCTGTCTATACTGACGCGAAGGATAACGTCGGGCGCTTCGTAGATATGGAAACGGGTGAGATCATCCAGTCGATGACCATCCGCGAGTTCTGTATGACGGATCGCTGGCAGCCTGTGGTTGAGAAGTTGCGTGGCATGGTAGAGACGATGGGCGAGAAGGCTGCGAAGGCATCTGACGAATACCGCGAGACCAAGCAGTTCCTTCCAGGCGCTACGCTCTCCGGACTCTTTGAGCCGCGAGAGGTGGAGGTGGAAAAGACCAACCGCCGGACGGGTGAGAAGTTCATAGTGAAGGAAATGGTGTCGCGTCGTGGGTCGCATCTGGCACAGCATACGGGATTCCTCTGCATAGACATCGATCATCAGGATAACGAGAGCCTGGGCGATATGAAGAGCATTCTGCGTACCCTTCGCCACCGTCCTGAAGTGGCGCTGCTGATGAAGTCGTGCAGCGGTACCGGCTACTTCGCTCTCATTCCGTTGCTCTATCCGCAATACCATAAGGAACAGTTCAAGGCCCTGCTGCGCGAGTACTCGGCGCTGGGCATCCAGATAGACCGTAAGTGTGGTGACGTGACTCGCATACGCTTTGCTTCGTATGACTCCGATCCCTATATCAATGAACATGCCCTGGCTTATGCCGGTGTGTGCTTAGAGACCAGCGAACAGGTGTTGGCTCCGAAGGCAGCGGTGTATAGCAGCAGTGGCGAGAGTGACGACCAGTTGGTTGAGCGTGTGCGCCGGATGGTAGAGCTGCTGGAGCGTACCAATACCGACATCGTGAATGACTACGATGTGTGGTTTCGTGTGGGCCTGTCGTTGGCCAACCTTCCGGCACCCTACGGATTCGAGTTCTTTGACCGCGTGAGCCGTATCAATGTGTCAAAGTATAATGCAAAGGATGTGGAAGAAAAGTTCAAGTACAATTCCAGTCCGGATAAGATCTCGATAGCGTATTTCTTTGCCCGCTGTAAGGATGCGGGAATAACTCTCAGAGGATATTAACTTTTCAACGATTGATATGCAATTAATAAAACCTACAGTTGAACTTTGGCCCTCTCCGGAGGTTTGGCAGGAACAGGTGGCTCGTGCTGCCCGTCTGTGCTACGCCTCCGAGGGTGGCCAGAAAAGCGCAGAGGACTTCTGCGACATGTTGCTGAAGCGTAAGCACCTGTCGATGTTCCGACATGGCAGCGCCTATTTCGTCTTTGCTGTGAAGGTGAACCAGACAACAGCGTGTTTCCCTTGTGGCTCATTACGGCCCTCAATAACACCCCTTATGTGTGCATCCGCTACCATAAGGATAAGAAGAAAAAAGGAGCGTACCTTCTTTGTCTCTACAAACCGTCATTTCCTGATGGATGCAAAGGCCATCGCCAAGGAACTGAAACCATACGAGGTGACGCTCCAGGACTTTGTGGCCAAGGCTAAGGAGTTGAATTTCCCGACGGCCTTCGCACTCATTCGTTATACCGTCTGTGTGACTACACAGATATCTACTTCGAGAGAGCTGAACCGCACTTCGCCCAACAATATCGCCGAGCAATCGACACGATATGTCAACTTTGGCAAGCGTGGTGGCATCACCATCTGTCTGCCGCATTGGTATGAGTGTGCGCACTGGTCGAAGAAGCTGCTGGCGCGTGTCGGTTGGAAGATGTCGGAATGGTGCTATATGCTGGGCCTCCGTCTGGGACTGCCCGCACAGGATGCGCGTGGGTTCCTCTGTCTCGATGCCGCTACCCGTGTGGCTTACACTTACAACGTGTTTGAGTGGCGCAATATCATGCGTCTGCGTCTGACGGGTGAAACCGGTAAACCGCACCCCAATGCGCACATCGCTGCACAGCAGATCCACGATGTCATTTTACCCCAGATGCGGGTCTATGGCGGTGAAAGCTCGACGTTACTATAATAATAATTATGATAAATAGGTATGAAACGACCTCTCGCCCATCGTGCCATTTATAAGCCGGAAGGCCCCGCAGCGGAGTATGCCGTATGGGGTTGCAATCTGTATAAAGGTTGCCGTCATCAGTGTACTTATTGCTACCTGCGTCGTGGCCCGATGGGAAAGCAGCTCGGTGGTGCCGTGCCTGAGATTGAGAAGAAAGTGGGTGGTACTGAAGAGAAGGCTTACCGACGCTTCTGTAAAGAAGTGGATTCCTACCAGGAGCAGTTTAAGACTGACGGTGGCATTTTCTTCTCTTTCAGTACTGACCCATGCCTTCCTGAGACTTTGGAACTGACATTCCGCTGTTCGCTCTATGCCTTAGAGCATGGTGTTCCGGTGTTTATCCTGACGAAAGATGTGCATTGGGTGGCTTTGGACTATGTGCTGGGCTCGTGGCATCCATATCGTGACCTGTTGCATCTGGGATTCACATTGACCGGACATAACGAACTGGAGCCGAATGCACCCAGCAATATCATGCGCATGGATGCCATGCGTCATTTGCATGAGTATGGTTTCCATACGTGGGCATCTATTGAGCCGGTTATCGATTTCAGATCATCGCTCGAAATGATTATGGATAGTGCTGGCTATTGTGAGGAGTTTCGTATTGGCTTGCTCTCGCCATACTCTAAGACGCGCTACTGTTGGGATGAATGCGACCGTTTCATGCGTACCGTTGTACGTCTCGCTGGTCAGTGGGGATTTGAGTTCATCTGGAAGGAAAGTATTCAAAAATTTTATCGAGAAGGAAAACCGTCTGAATAACGTTATAGTTAAAAGTATTAAATAGAAAAAATTATGGCAGAAAAGAAAGAAACTAAGCAGCGTCCATTGAAGAAGGGTGATTTAGTCCGCATTGCAATGGAAGTGATGATGAAACAGCATGAGCCTAAGACCAAAGAGGAACTTCAGGAGTTGAAGGCTCTGGAAAAAGAGGTAGAGGGTCTGGAAACACAACTGACCGCACTCGTTGGAGGTTATATCATTCAGAGCGACTTGCTCCAGAAGCATACCTCGATGGCCCTGCTGATGGCAGCCTGCATCAGTACGTGCGATATCCTCTTTATGGTTGAGCAGTTGGGCGACATGAAGGGTATTACTCCCCTCGATGCCTTCAACGAACTGTTGCCCGTGTATAAACCCATGCAGGATGCCGTGCTCGTGCAGCGTATGGCGAAAGCAGCCGAGGAAGCCAAGCATTCCCGTAAGAAAAAGAAGCCAGCAGTAAGGGCTACTGTGAATACTGCAAAGAAGGCTACGCTGAAGGTAGAGAAACCAAAAAAGTGATGGATAAGTTGCAGATCATCCGCTTTACGCAGGGGCTTACTACGCTGGTTACAGAGGGTAAGAAGGATATGACCCGCCGGTTGACCACCGACCGCCGACAGTATGAGGTGGGCGAACGGGTGGCCATCGCCGAAGGTTATGGCTTTATCTGGCGTAGTCTGCCCACTCCTGGCGATAAGATCAGGTTTATCCGTCGCTTGCAGCGTGAGTTGGGTGTGGAGCATCCTATGCAGTTGCCCGCGTGGGAAAACAAACTCTTTGTCCGTCCGGAGCTGATGCAGTACCAGATAGAGATTACCGAGAAACGTCGTGAGCACCTTCAGGATATCTCTGAGGCCGACATGTTGCGTGAGGGTATTTTCCATGGTATTATGAGCGCGACGGACATCAAGACGAAGGAAACGGGTGACTTTACCTGGCTCGACATCAAGCGTAAGAAACTCCCTAACGGACAGTATCATGTCAGCATTCGCCATAACATCCATAGCAATCTGCGTGAGTGCTTTATCGACATGATCGACCATGTATGTGGCAAAGGCACCTGGGACTCTAATCCCGAAGTCTATGCCTACGCCTTCAAACTGATCGACCTTTATCCCAAATTTTTAGAATAGTATGGATAAGCTCATTGATGCCACAATCATATACGGTTACTTGGTGCCGGTAGTCATCTTGTTTATTGACTTCCTGGTGGTGACATGCCGTAATGCCTGGACTGGTAAACGCTATTGCAGTAGTGCTTTGAAGAAGCAGCTGATGATGTTTGTTCCAGCATACAACTATTTCTGGGCGTTATTCGTGGTATTAGATTGGACTGACTGGTTAGGAAAACTGTTATCGAAATATTTATTTAAACACGGTATTATTATGATGAATTTAGACGAAATGGCCGAGAAATATCTTGGCGCAGTAGAGACTCAGAAAAAGACTGAAAACAAAGATTTTGACGGCAAGTTTACTCGTGGCGACATGGAAACATGTTATGTGACGGGTGCCTCGGAATCGCAGGTATTACAGGTTGGTCAGAGTGGTAGCTTTGGCCAGGCTATCGGTTCGCTGAAGCATGGTTTTCTGGTGGCCCGTGAAGGTTGGAATGGTAAGGGCATGTTCCTTTTCATGCGTCCGTTTGACGTGTTGAAGGATGACTTTATCATCGATACTGTGAAGTCGTTGCCCTATAATTTCAAGCAGTGGGTTAAGAACCATCCTAATGAGCGTAAGGAGCGTTTCTTCACTCAGTATATCTGTATGAAGGCTGCTGATGGTTCTATCGTGAATGGTTGGTTGGCATCGCAGACCGATATGTTGGCCGACGATTGGGTACTGGTTGATCCTGAGAAGGTATAATCATGGCAAATAGAACACAGCAGAATCCAGTAGTCAGTTCCGATGAGTGGTACACCCCTCGTTGGGTGATTGATGAACTTGGCCCGTTTGACCTCGATCCGTGTGCGCCTATGCAACCTCCATACGAGATTGCGCCGTTGTCGTTCAATCAGGAGTCGGATGGATTGAGTCAGACGTGGCCCGATACTGCTGTTGTGTTTATGAACCCACCTTATAGCCGTCCTTTGCTTCGTCCGTTTGTGGAGAAACTGGCCAAGCATGGCAATGGTATTGCGCTGCTGAAGAATCAGGTGGATAATTTGCTGTTCCAGGAGGTCATCTTTACTAAGGCTGCCTCGATGCTCTTTATGCGTCATCGCATCAAATTCATTACGCCAGAAGGATCTACTGGTTCGCCGTTCTTTGGCTCTGTACTCGTTGCCTTTGGCCATGAGTGTGACCGTCGCTTGCGCCAGTCTAAGATAGAAGGTAAATATGTGGTGTTGAATGTGTAATATATGAATATAGTTTTAGAGAATTGAACGTATGACAAAGAATGAAGTAAAAAAGCATGTTCCTGATGTGTGCGTACAGAAAATTACGCTCAGGAATTGTTCGGCTATAGCTACTAAAGCGAAGGTCGTAGCAGAAAGTATGGGCACCGGTCTGATCTGTTATGATTGGAATGGTGAGCGTGACCTACTCAGTATCTTTACCTCTTATGATTTTAAGGATTTCTTGGATTTCCTGAAGCCTGGCGTGAAAGTCACTAATAAGTATGGTGGTGAGTTTACTATTGAGAGTGAGCCGTATTTGGAAAACTGTAGAATGTGTGTTCGTGCCAATGGCGATGTCTGGTTTTGTGATGTGTTGTATAATCCGATGTTGAACTATAAAGGAATGACACAATGAATAGGTCTAATGTTGGAGTAAAACAGGGGGGGTAAAATCGCCCTTCAGAGGAAACGGTCTGAGTCGTACTGCCATGTTGTTTAAGATAGCGATGCTGGCAGGTCACAAACTGACTATTCCAGAAATGAATAAGTTTAAAGAGGTGAATCCTCGTAGTCTTGAACAAGTATATAATGAAGTAGTTCGCGTAGGCGATGCCGGTAATGCCAGATTCGCTTTGCAACTGATATTAAAATAAGATTATGGCTGAAGAAAAGAAAGAACATTTGACTCCTGAACAGGAGTACATGAAAGAGAAATCGGCAATCCTGGCTGAAATGTCTGAGGTGTTTAAGAAGCATAATTGCGATCCAAACCTCTCGATAGAAATTCTGGCAGAAATGCTGATGCAGATCTTTGTTGGTATGCAGTGGATGACTGATGAGAAGATGGAGCATTATGTATTCCCCTTCTTTAAGAAATTGAAAGAGCGTGCAAAGGAAGTGTTGTTTAAGACCCGTAATAGTCGTGCAGCACAACTTCGCAGACAGGAAAAGCAGGCACAGAACGAAAACCCTCAGAATACAAATTAGTAGAGTTATGAGTAGTAATAATATTATATTTCGTGCAAAGGCCGTAGATGATGGCCGTTGGGTGGTAGGTGAGCCACATACTATGTGCTCAACTCCGCATATTCATATTTCTCCGTTGGAATCTGTTAGAGTTAATCCTAACACCATTGGAAGGTTTACGGGTTGGTTTGATAAGAAGGGTAAGCCAATCTTTGAGGATGATATTCTTGCATTGACTATTCCTGATGGCACTACTCGACTTTTTATCGTAGAGTGGCAACGCCAGGTAAGGCATCTGGCTGCATTGAAGGATTTTGTTCCTGATGGCAATCCGGTGGAGATTAGCGGATGGTGCTTTACTTGGGGAAAGAATTGTCTGTTACCATCGGTTATAGGCGAGGTGCCAGACTATAATCGTATGGAGATTGTCGGAAATGTTTATGACAATAGAGATTTACTTGAACCTGGTGCCGAAGAAAATTTCCATGGTCAGCGTGAACTTATTGGTAATACATGCTGTCTGTCAAATAAACCTGGTGTGCAGGTGTTCATGTATGACCTGAAAGATGAACGTGGTGAATGGTTGGCTCGTGTCATCCTGACTTCTGATGGGCTTTATATGGCCTATTCCGAATATGGCAATTTCTATCATGTCTTTAACGCTCCTGGTAAGGATGGCATTCGTAAGTTTATGGTAGGTATCTCGCCAGATTATTTTGGTGGTAAGCTCTGCGAAGTGGAGTGGTTTACGTCGGCTAAGAAGGTTGAAATGGCCGCACGTCGCCATGCTAAGTTCATCCTGCCGGTACTCCAGCAGGCTATTCGTGAACAGTTAGATCAAGAAAAATAATGGCTGAAATAAAGAAATATCCAATATCATTGACTGTTGTGCTGGAGTGTTCTGACAATGAGACAATCGACCGCGTGATGGTTGAGAAATTTCAAGCTGAGAATGTGCCTCTGCCAATCTTTACGCGCTTTATGGATGCCGTAAGTAGTGCTCAAAACAAACAGAAGCCTGATTCTGATCTCGATTGTGATGATTTCGAGAAAGGAACGCCAGAAGGTCGTTGTGACGGCATGGGACATTATCTGTGTGATGAATGCAAGTATCGTAGTCAGGAGTCTATTCGCCAGAAACATGAAGAGTTTCTGCATCGTAAGAACTACTATAAAAAGGATAGGCCGATGATTCGTGCAAGGGTGATAGATTCTGGCGAAGAGGTGATGGTGGATGATTTTCCCATAGAGGATTTTGGCACATCGTATTATAATATGTGGCATAACACGGAGAGTGGAATCACCTACCATGACGATGATCTCGAATTTATTGATGAACGTTTACAGAAGATAGACTGATGAAGGTAGAGAATTTAGACACAGCAGCGCGATTTGCTGAGAAGCGTAAGAAGTTGGTAGCAATACAGGAACTGCTTTCTTCGTATGTGACGCAGGCAGAGGTGCATGTGGTTGTGAATATGGGTACCACTAAAAAGACCGCAAGCATCCATGAGGAAACTTTCAATGCCCTTATGTATAAGCTGGTGGAGTCTGAAATAGCAAATATTGATCATTTTGTAGAGCAATTATAGTATGGCAAATATGAATGTTGACATAGCGAATTTGTTGAAGGATAAGCGTGGACTCCTGGAGTATCTGGTGAATATGATTATGGCATCGGATAAGTTCATGCAGAACCTTCCACAGCTTCGTGAACGTGGTTGGACTGAGAAGGGTATGTTGGATAAGGTGATCGAGATTACGGCTATCCAGTCGAATCAGTTGAAGCACCTGGCATTGATTGCCCTCCTGATAGTGCAGAGTCGCGACTTCGATACGAACGTGGCACTGTTGATGAATAAGATGGGCCGAGGTGACGAAGCCCTTCAAATCCTGATGCGTAACAAAATGGAAGGAAAAGAATAGTATGGTAGAAGAATCGCTTTGGGGCGTGTCGCTCTCGATGGCAGCAAAAGAGTTGCCGATGACGCAGAGCATTATCGCACAGACATTGAAGAATATGCAGGTGTGTCAGCAGAAGTATAAGGAAACTGAACCTGAGTACGAACGGCTGAATCACTTGATAACAATGGTTGGCTCTATCTCCTATATGATGACGGGCGTAGAAGCAGCTCTGAATGCTATGGTGATTGATATGATGAAGGAATTTAAGAAGGCGAAAGAACAAATCGCTGAACAGGACTCAAACGAATTGAATATATGAAGATTAAGATTGTAAACAAGTCGCACCATCCCCTACCCGCTTATGCCACTGAACTGTCAGCCGGTATGGATCTTCGTGCAAACATCGATGAGCCGATAGTTCTCAAACCTATGGAGCGTCGTTTGGTACCAACGGGATTGCATATTGCTTTGCCTGTCGGTTACGAGGCACAGGTACGTCCGCGTAGTGGACTGGCCCTGAAGAAGGGTATAACGGTGCTGAATGCACCTGGTACTGTGGATGCCGATTATCGTGGTGACGTGGGCGTGATACTGATTAACCTCAGTGATGAGCCGTTTACCGTTGAGGATGGTGAGCGTATTGCCCAGATGGTCATTGCCCGCCATGAGCATGCAGAGTTTATTCCCGTTGATGTCCTCGATGAGACAGAACGTGGTGAAGGTGGTTACGGACATACTGGTGTGAAGTAATGACATCGAAGAAAGTGTATATCTCTGGGCCGATAACCGGCTGTGATCCTGAATGGGTAGAATCGCAGTTTGCGAGGGCTGAGAAGAATCTGATAGGCTTGGGCCACCGTCCCGTTAATCCGTTGAAGATGTGGGGATGGTGGAACTGGCTCTTTCGTCGCCTGCCCTACCAACTCCAGATGCTTATTGATATCTGTAAGCTGTATGGTTGTGATGCTATCCTGAAACTCCCCATGTGGGACTACTCTCGTGGTGCAAAGCTCGAAAGTGCCTTTGCTGAATTTTGGAAAATTGAAAACCTGAATAAAGACTATAGTAAGTAAGAAAATCACTATGCCTAAGATCTATCTGCGTGTATCTAAGTATGTCGGTAGCTTTATGCGTGCCGATGGTAATGGAAACTCAATCTCAAAACAGACTCCTATCCAACTGTCGCAATGTTCTGATGAATATGCTGTGATGGTGCATAGCCTTCGCATCGTGCCTGAGACACAACAGCGTCGTGCCTGCTGCTATTCTCAGTCTGCCTGGAATAACATGTTGCGTGGTCGTCTGCCTGAAGGTGGCAAACCGATCATTCAGCGCGACCCGAAGGATTACCTGACCTACGCCGAGGTGTGTACGTTGGAGCGTCTGCCTAACAAGACCCGTCGCGAGGCTTACGAGTTTCTGTGCATCGCCCTGCCCAGGGAGATATATGTGGATGGTCGTATAGAACTGGTCAGCAGTTCGCACACCCTTGATACGTCGGCTGCCAACCAGCTTCGTAGAATTTTTAGGCATAGGTTCATCCGAGAATACCTTTACTTTGAAGAGCGACAGCGTGACTGGTGTCGTGAGCAGCGCATCGATCGCACGGATGTAGAGATCCTGGAGCGTTTCTTTATGAAGTGGGATATTCCAGTGTCGCATGATAACAAAGAGCGTGAACACCTGCGTCGTCAGATATTCCGCTGGCGCAAGGAAGGTAAGCGTATGGCTAATGAAGCCGACGTGATAGGTGACGCTGAGATTACGCGAGTTGATGAGTACGAATTAAGGGGTGGATTACCGAAATACGAGTAAATTGTAAAAAAGGTCAAAATCGACTGCGAAAAGATGTTAAATAATGAGGTGTTTTCTATGTTTTTTTGTCACACCCCTGTCACACCCCTAACGTTAGAGTAATAACCATCAAAAAAGATAAGATTATGAACGAGAATTTATGTTTGGAACTTCGCCAGGATGACATCGTGCGCGTGGATGTCTATCTGGCCTCGCAGTGCAGCATGCCTGTACCTGCCCAAGTGAACAGCGTGCAATTCATTAACAGCAATCTCTTTACGGGCGATCCGGTACTGACGCTGACTTTGCCGCTGGGTGATGACGTGCCGATGCAGGATGTGCCGACGTTGAAGGTACAGAATGCCCGCCAAGCCTCTGGAAACGTCTATACACATGACTTGCAGGCCGCTGTGCAACTGGCTCGACAGCAGGTAGAATCGGCTATTGAAGCATTGAACGGCAAGGATTTTAATGTGGTCTATACCCGCAATAATGGCGCTAAGGATTTGTCCTACGCCCTGCCTAATGCGTCGATGGCCACTATCGATGAGACGCAGAGTAATAACAGTGTGACCACTCTGAAAATCAAGTTACAGTCCATGTCGGCCCTCATCCGTCTGGCATCACCAACCAATTAAACCGGCCTATATATATAATAAGGTATATTGAATCTAACCACGTAAATAACAGTAATTGTTCCATCCCCGATGTCGTTGTGAAACGCTGTCGGGGCTTTTTTATGCCCTAAAACGTCCTAAAACCCTAATATACTAAGGAAAACCACATCACGACCTCGCCCGCACGTTTCATTACTTTTGCGATAGAATTTTTAAACTAAAAGCGAAAAAGTATGAACGGATTACTGGAAATATTGTCAACGAAGAAGTGGATGATCATGCCTGAGTATGTTCATGGTTCTCGCACGATGTGGGAACAGAACCTGAATGGTCATATCGGTTTGGAGTTTGACAAAAAGAAAAAGCCATACGCCATGCAACTCATCAAGTCTGCCGAGGATGCCGCTCCTGAAATCAAGGAGTATCAGGTTACGGAGCAAGGCAAGGTAGAGTCGCGCTGGTGGATGGAGGACATGGATGCGCCTTTTGTCAATGTAATGCCGGTGGCTGGCCCTATCACTCGCGAAGGTGGTGCCTGTTCTTATGGCTCTATGGATCTGCGCGACTGGCTCATGGAGGCTGCTAATAACGAGTTCTGCAAGGCACATGTCTTTGTCATCAACTCTCCTGGTGGTTCCGCTTGGGCTATCAATGATTTCAAACAGGCTATCGAGTATGCGCATGAGCGTGGTCAGAAGGTGTATGCCTTCGTTGACGGCCTTTGTGCATCAGCAGCTATGTATCTCGCTTCTGTCTGTGATGAAGTGTACTACATGCACCCCAAAGATTTGTTTGGCTCTATCGGTGTGATGGCTGTGTTCTACACCGAGAAGAATGGTACTACAAACAAGTACACCAATGAGACCTTCCATGAGCTCTACGATCCTGAATCCTATGACAAAAACAAATGGTATCGTGACCTCGCCGATGACCCGAAGAATGATAAGGTGCTCATCGAAGAGTTGAAGGAGGATGGCGTACAGTTCCGTAAGGATATTCAGGCTGCCTTCCCTGCTGCTAAGGAAGAGCACATCCATGGTAAGCTGTTCGAGGCTGATAAGGTGACTGGCATCCTGTGTGACGGACAAAAGACGCTGGGTGAGGTGATTACCCGTGCCTTTGAGGTGGCTAACGGTTCTGCCGAGCCTATCACTCGTGTAAAGCCGGTGGCTCCGGAGGATGACGTGCCAGAGGATGACCCCGCACCAGCCGCAAATGCTAATTCTTTAACCCCAAATAATAACAACAGTATGAAAGAGTACAAGAACATTGCCACCGCTTGCGGTGTAGAGGAACTGGTACAGACCGAGGAAGGCGCACATTTCGTACCCGAAATGCTCGACGCACTCGACCAGACTCTTGAACAGCATGCCACTGAAAAGGCTGCTGCTGAGGAAAAGATTCAGACCCTTCAGGGACAGGTTGACAACGCCCAGACTGAGCGTGAGGAAGCTGTCGCTAACCGTGAGAAGGAACTGAACGAAGCTCATGAGCAGGCCATTGCTAACCTCAATGAGGAGCACAACCAGGCCATCGAAAAGCTCAACACTGAGCACACTGAAGCTCTCCAGACGGAGAAGGATGCACGCGAGAAAGCCGAGGGTGAAGCAAAAGACCTCCAGGCAAAGCTCGACGAAGCCAATCAGATTATCGCCGACCAGAAGGGCCAGATCGAGGCTATGACTGCCGCTCCCGCTGCTGAGAAGGGTGGCTCTCCAGCCAACAATGGCCAGGGTGCAGAAGCTCCCGCTGCTGAGGAAGGTGGTATGCCTGCCTACGACCACTCTAAGTCTCCAAAGGAGAATAAGGAGATTCGTGAGGCATGGAAGAAGGCTCACCAAGTTTAAGCATTTCCAATTATTAACCCTTTAAAAACATTAGAATTATGGCTGACAACAAAGCTCCAGAGTTCATCGGACGTGAGGCACTGACCCACGTAGCCGAGCAAGTTGGTAAGCAGATCATTATGGGCCCCGCTTACGAGGATCCCGAACTGCTCGACCGTCTTGGTATTAGTGTGATTTCAGGCGTACAGTTCAAAAAGACTGATCACCTGTTGGTTCGTAAGGGTGGTACCACTCGCCGTAAGAAGGTAGGTACACCTGTAGAAAACAAGATTGGCTTCCTGAAGGAGCGCACCCTGATTGCGAAGCTGACATGGAACCGTTACAAGGACAACATCGACAACTACGTTGAGACTGTCTTTGGTACAGACGGCAAGCCTGGTGGTGATTACCCCATGTCAACCGTAGCAGTAGAGGCAATCCTGAAGAGCTACGCAGAGGATTTGAAGAGCAACCTCTTCTTCGGTGACATGGAGAATGAGGACAGCCTCGATGAGGACAAGCAGAAGCTCTCTCTGTACGATGGTTTCCATACTGACATGGCCCATGATATTGCCGACGGCATTATCAGCGTACAGAATAAGAACCTGATTCCTTGCGACGCTATCTCTGCTCCTACCGATGCCCACGACTCTACTCCGTTCGACACCGCTCTGGAGTGGTACACCAAGTGGGATGGTCGCCTCCGTCAGCAGAAGCTCGTGAAGCTGCATGTTGACATCCTGCGTGGTCTCTACATCGCTCAGGGTTATGCCAACAAGTATCACGGCAATGCTAAGGTGAACTACCTGCCTAACGGCAACTTCACCGTGCCTGAAATGCCTCGCGTAGAGTTCTGTCCCTCTGACGCTTGGGGTGTTGGTACTCGTATGATGGCTACTATTCCTGGAAACCTCCAGTATGGCGTGGATTCTGAAAACAACCAGTCTTTTGTTAAGACTCAGTTCGGTTCGGATGAGGACGCTCAGGATGTGATCTTCCAGATCCAGTCAATCCAGGGCACTCGCATTATGAATCCGCTCCCCAGCGCATTCGTGATGAGCGATGGCTCTATTGCTGAGAACGTCATCAATGGTGACTACACCAACTCTAAGTTGGTTGTAACCCTCGACGGTGCCGATGCGGGTGCTAAGGTACAGGTGAACGGTCAGGATTATCCGAAGGCCCTGGAGTTCGCTCCTAACGCGCTGATTACCCTGAAGGCTGTTGAAGGCTCTGCCGAAGGCCACAAGGTGTTCAAGCAGTGGAGCAACGGCAAGACCGAGAAGGAGATCACCATCACCGCTACCGGTATGCCAATGGCTATCACCGCCTTCTATCAGTAAAAAAGTCTGGGAGGGCTCCGGCCCTTCCGCTTTTTAATTTTCTGCATTAAGTAATCACTATTAAAAAAGAGTAAGAATATGGCAAATATTAATTGTCCTGAGCTGGCCGACTACCTGAACGAAGAGAACTGTCTCGAAAACATCGGTGGTACATCGGCTGTAGCATATTACTTCGTGAAGGGCGACCTCGCTGCTCCTATGACTCTTAGCGGTTGCATCTACTCTACTCCTACCTTCAAGAGCGGTAAGGGCTTGTTTAAGTTCGACCTGAAGGATGAGACACAGCAGATCAAGGGTGAGAGCCAGGGTAACAACGGTGGTTTCAACCTCACCTACAATGCTACCATTGAGAGCGTCAACAAACGTATCGCTGAGTTGAGCCGTGCATTGAACAACCTCGACATCTGTATCATCGTTCCTGATGGTCAGACCGGCGACAGCCAGATCATGTACGACCCCAACCATCGTGTGAAGGTAGAGCAGGGCGGTATCGCTTCTGACACCGGCGCTGCCACTTCTGACGACCGCCAGACCACACTGGAGTTCCACCTGAACGGTGTTCTGTATCAGAACCTGTACGTGACCGCTCCAGCAGACGGCTGGGATTCACTGCTGGCTTCTGCACAGTAAGCGCGTTTCGTTTACAATCATAAGGCCCGCACCGAGGACTATCCCCGATGCGGGTTTTTCTATCCCCGATTTTTGTCACGTACTTCCCCGATAGGTTTCCTACCTTTGCTTACGTGAATTTGAATATCGAACATCGAAAGTAAAAGTATGGAACAAAAATTATTCAATCAGATGTCGCAGCAGGAGCGTACTTCCTGGCTGTCCGACTTTCAGCAATGGTATGCCGCCATTCTGCCGCAGATTGAGCAGAAGGGCGTGACCGGCGAACTGTTTGCGGAGTTTGAGCGTGGCCTTCACATGATGGAGCCGTTTGCCTACTGCCGTGCGTTCGTACAGGAATCTCTCAGGTTTAAGGATTATGGAGCCCGTCGTAAGTTGCTCCGTCGCTATGCCGATAAGGTGGCCACGGAGGTACAGGGTATGATAGGTATGATGAAAACCGTGGATCTTAACGACCCCAATCTTCTGACTCCCCATGTGGGCCGTCCTACGAAGGATGAACAGGCTGCCCGTCAGTTGCAGGCCGAGAAGGAGCGTCAGGAACAGGAGGAAAAGGAACAGACGCTGTTTGGTAAGAAGAGTGATATCCCCGTTGTAGAGACACCCGACACGGAATCGGTCTCTGGCTCGATGGGTGGTGGCACGCTGCTTCGTCTGGATGAAATCAAGTGGTTGCTCTCCCCTGCCCTTCAGGAGGCCGTAGAGACTGTGCGTGATTTGCGTAATCAGGAGAGTGTGAATGCCACATCTGCCAAATTATTGGCCGAGCAGGGTAAGCCTGAGTCTGAGGTGGCATTTTTTGCAGAGCAGGCCATAGAGTGTAAGAAACAGTACGAGAATATCTACGAGCATGTGGATAGCGAACTGGCTCATGTCTATGTACGTCTGAAGGAAGATACCACCTATATCGCGAAGATCCAGGCAGCGAAGGCCGACCCGCAGGAATGGCGCACCAAGCTCCGCGTGTATTGGGATAAGTTTGATGACCAGCAGAAGGCTACCATCAAACAGCAGGTCATCGACGACATCAAGCGTAACGACCCTGAGCAGGCAAAGATCCGCGAGGCCGAGGAAAAGAAGAAGAAGGAAATCGCCGACCTCATTAAGTATCTCACCCGTAAGGATAAGCTCAACACCCCTCGCCGTGTAAAGACGATGGAGGAGCGTTATCAGCAGCTGGTGGAACTGGCTGGTGAGGAAGAGGCAAAGCACTACTATCCCGTTTTGGAAGCAGCCCGTAAGGATGCGGAAAATTATACTATTAATAACAAAAAATCAAAGAACAATGAAGAAGAGTAAAGTTATGACAGTGCTCGGCGCTATGGCTGCCGGTGCTTTGGGTTTGGTATCATCACCATCAGGTCAGCAGTTGGCTGAACAGTCTATGCAGCAGGTCAAAGGCCAGCAAGTCACACAACAGGCTCCGCAGCGTTATCTCAATCAGCAGGGCCAGCAGGCACAGCGTGCCAATCCTGGTCAGACGGTGCAGCAATATCTTCAGAATCCTACCATCCCTGGTGGCGGTGGTCTGCGTATCGCCGGTAACTACGGCATGTCGCCCAAGGAATATGGCGAGTACTTGATGCGCACGGGTAAGGATAAGTATAATAAGCGCAAACGTAAGCATATTGCCAAAGGTATTGCGTAATGTCGAAGCCCTCAGAGAAATACTTTGATAAGGTCGAACGTTGGCTGTTAGGTGGCATTTCCATCGAAAAGATGGTGATGTCGCCCGACCAGCGTTTTCGTGCCATGCTCGCCTATGAGGTCTATCAGCGATGGCTTCAGGATAAGCAGCTCCGTGCCTCTGATGTGCTCCGTAACATTGCGGCCCGTGAGTACCCTATCCTACTCCGTCGTGCTGCCGAGGGTGACGCAAAGGCCCAGGAGTATGTAGATGCCATGAATGTGCGCCCTGGCATTCCGCGTACACCAACCGAGATATCTAACGACCTCGCACTCTTCAATCATATCATCGGACGCTTTGAGGTGCCGATGGATAACATTGAACGTGCAAAGGTACAGGATGCCTCCGACTGGCTAATCCGCGAGGGCATGAAAATGGGCGATCCGCGTAGTGTGAAGTCAGGTGCCGACCTGAAGATGGATCTCTATAACGGCTTCAAGGAAAAGGATGATGCGGAGGAGCAGATGCCTGACTCGGATATTGTGCTGACGCATGATGTCTCTGTCGTGAAACGTGACCGTGTGAACTACACCGACGAAGAGCGCAAGAAACTGGCCCGTCGCTATGGTCTGACCGACAAACAGGTGATTGACATGATTCAGAACAGCGACGGCACCTGGGAAATGCCCGACGAAGAGGGCGACAAAGAACCTGAAAAGGATGTGTTTGACGAAGATCCATTGCCATGAGGAAGGTCTATTTAAATTATAAGCAATACCTTATATATTTAATGAACGTGCGCGACGGACGCTTACTTGGTGCCCGTCGTTTCGGTAAGACTGATGGCACGTTAGGCCCTCGCATCTATCGGGTGTCGAAGTCCATGCCCCGTGCCACGAACATCTGGCTTGGTAACTCGCGCAAGCAGCTATACACCCGTACCGTGCCAGGTACGATAGCAGCTATTGAGCGTTTCTTCGGACTAAAGGAGGGCCGTCATTTCGGATGGGGCAAACCGCCTCGCTGGGTGAAGTCGCCGATCATCAAACCAAAGACCTGGGATAACTGCATCTGGTTTGCAAATGGTACACTTTGGCAACTCATTTCACTCGCCGTTACCGGATCTGCCAACTCTGTCACGGCTAACTCCATCGTGGCTGATGAGTGTAAGTTCATGTCGAAATCGAAACTCGATGGTGAGGTTATGCCTGCCCTGTCGGGTATTGTTGATCCCTACGGCAATCTGGGCTACACCGAGGATAACCCGATGTTCAAGAGCACCTTTTTTGCCTCTGATGCCTCATTGACCAGCAAGGGCAACTGGCTCGAAAAGGAAGAGGATAAGCTCGACGCACATCCGGACACAGGCCCGTTGGTGGATAAGACCTATCGCGAAATCCAGGATGAATTGCAGGCGTATGCCGAGCGCGTCATCTACTACAACGATCTGATGGATGCAGCCGAGAAAGATAAGTGTGTGCCTATCGTACAGCGTCCGGAGGATATAGAGGCTATCCGCATCAAGGCCGAAGCCATGATGAACCACGAAGGGCCGTTTAAGATTCTTCCTAACTACGGCAAGCGCATTAACAAAGCGATGCTCGACATGGCCGTAAACTACAAACTCATCACGCCTGAAGAAGCGGAATTGATTTTCTGTCATAAGTATCTCATTACCCCAGAACAGGACTTCGACATGCAGATGATTTACCAGTCGAAGTCGTATGCAAAGAAGATCCGTGAGTTACAGTGCAATGCCTTTGCCTTTTGGCGTGTCTCTACCCTCGACAACCTTGATATTGTTGGCGAGTCGTACATAGCTCGCATGGCGCGTGACCTGCCGCCGGTCGTATTCGCCATATCGATTCTGAATAAGAAGGTGGCTAAGAGCAACGACGGCTTTTATTCAAACCTCGATATTGAAAACATTCACGGCTATATTCCTGATGACTGTCCGGCTATCGACAACTCGTTTACCAAGCGCATGGCGACGGGCATCGTGGGTGGTACGATGGAACAGGAGGAATACGAGACACCTAACTTTGGCGACCTCCAGACCATTAAGGATTGTACGCTCGATGGTGACGTGGTGGATGCTGCCCCTCTGTATATCAGTATGGACTACAACGCCAATATTAACTGGGTCGTTACGGGCCAACTCTATAAACGCGACAAACAGGAATGCCTCAATGTGCTTTCCTCTATGTATGTCAAACACGAGCGCAAATTGCGTGAGCTGATGGCCGACTGGAACCACTACTATAAGCCTAAGATGTCGAAATGTAAGGAGGTGGTGTATTTCTATGATGCTACGGCAAAGTTCAAAGGCTATGCCATCGAAGGCATGGAGGATTTTAAGGATGTGGTGATAAATGAATTGACCCGTTATGGTTGGAATGTACGACCTGTGGATATGGGCTCGCCGTTGGGCCACGAAAAAAAGTATGCCGATATCAATGAGTCGCTGGCTGGTGTGAGTTATCCCGCCATCCGTATTAACCGCGAGAATAACGAGGCGCTGATAGTGGCCATGCAGACAGCAGAGGTGGAAATCGGCTATAAGGGTTTCCGCAAACGTAAGAGTGGTGAGAAACTGAGTGAGGACGCTGACGATGCAGTACGACTGGAATACCGTACAGACGGCACCGATGCTTTCGACTCGCTTTATATCGGTTGCCGCTATCATCTTACGGCCATGTCGGGTATGTGCCTGCCTATTCCTGGCTAATTATTTCCGTACCCCGATAATCAGTTTGTCACGTAGTCGAAGAAGGCATTTGCTAACTTTGCTTGCAGAAATTTTAAAACGGAAAGATATGACAAGTCTTGATTTCTCTTACGATTATCCCAGCTTCGTCTCGACGGTGTTCGAAGGCGACAGCAAAGTGAGTATGGCCTTCGACCGTGAGGCCCTGAATTTGGTTCATGTAGATACCCGTGCGGATGAGAACGATGTTTGGCGCAAACTGCGTTCTTTCACCATTGGTACTAAGAACGAGTTTTCTCTGACTGGCTCTGCCAGTGGTCAGCAGTATCGCCTACGTTGTGATGCGCGTCCCGTAACATGTGAAGTGGAGCCCATCAAGAGTAGCGGTGGTGGTGGTTCTGACATCACACCAGGCGTACCCATTCCAAAGGACACCGTAAATAGCGACTCTATTCAGGATGGCAGTATCAAGCGCGAAGATCTTTCTGAGGAAGTCCTGGCTGGTCTTGACGAAATGAATAACATCGGACTGACCGAGCAGGACATTGAGGATATCTTCTTCCCTGATGGTGATGCTCCTGATACGGGCGATGACGATGAAGGTGGTGATGACAATCAGAACCAAAACGCCGAAACGCCTGAGAACCCTGAGACACCGGAAAATCCTGAGACCCCAGAGAATCCCGAAACTCCTGAGACACCGGAAACACCCGAAAGTCCGGAGCAACCCTAATCAAGTCTGAAACGGTGCTTGCACCATCAGAATAGTTCACATTTTTATTAACCCCAAATTTTTCAAGCATTATGGCAAAGAAAAAGTTATCTGAACTTGAGTTGATCCTCAAGAAACTTGGTTTTGTCGCCAAGACGTACACGGATGAGCAGGTTGCTGCTAACGCCGTTCACATCATCGAGCAGGGCACTGCCGAGACGGGCTATCTGAAAACTTACATCTTCGCAAAGGGTGTAACGTCGGAGTCTGATGTTACTCAGGACAACCTGATCGGTAAGGTCAACATCCCGAAGGACTTCCTGGTAACAGCTGTGAAGCGCGTGACCGTCGAAGCCGGTACTGGTGCCCTTGAAGGCAAGTGGGTGATCGTATCTGAGAACGGTACTGCCGTTACTCCATACGAGGCTCCTTCTTCTATCAACGCTGCTGGTATCTGGGCTCTGTTCACCATCAACGTGAAGTCTGGCTCTGCCGACAACGAGTACCTGAGCGTGAACCTGAGCGAGCTCATCGACGTTTACACCGGTGGTAATGGTATCAACGTTTCCAACAACGTCATCACCATCGACCTCGACGCTAACGGCGGTCTGGAGTTCACTGGTTCTACCGATGGCGCTAAGAAGCTGGCCATCAAGATCGACAGCAGCAATGCTAACGGTCTGGCTCTGACCTCTGCTGGTCTGAAGCTCGCTCTGGCTACTCCTTCTACCGCTGGTGTCGGTGGTACTAACGGTGCTATGTCCGCTCAGGACAAGGAGAACCTGAACAAGCTGAACATCGCTCTCTGCTCTGACGCTGAGATCGGTAGCTGGTTCGGTTACGCTTCTAACAGCACTATGGTTACTACCACTCTGCCTGCTGTAAGCGACGACTCCATCGAGGACGAGTAATCCGTGACGAATGACTGACGGTGGCGAGGGTGTTCCTTGTTATCCTGGCACCCTCGCCCACCGAAAGTCGTTTGCTGTAATGCAAAAAGAAAGAAACTATGGCAAAGAAGAAATTAAGTCCACTTGGTCTGTTGCTGAAGAAGATGTCAGTACTGGCCGTGGCCAAGTTCGCTACTAATGTCGCACATGCAGCATTGAGCGACCGCGTGACCCAACTGGAGGCCGACGACGGTAGCTTCATGTTGTCTGTTGACTATGATACCGGCATGCTCGTGCAGACCGGCTCTGTTAATGGTACATTCGGTGTGGATTACGAGACAGGTTACTTGACCTTCACGCCCGCACCTGCAAGTGGAAACTCTTAAAATGATAATGATATGTCTTTAAACATCGCAAGAATCTTACAGAAAAGCAAGGGTGCCTACAGTGCTTCCCAGCAGTATGATATCCTTGATATCGTACAGCAGGGCGCGGCCCTCTATGAGTCGAAGAAACCGAATAATATCGGTCATGCGGTTACTGATACGGAATGGTGGAACCTTCACTATGACCTCTCCGAGGCCATCGCTGCCGCTACCAGTGTCAATATGCCTACGACGGAGGATCCGACGCTGATTCGTCGTATCATGTGTATTGGTACTGACGGACAGCCGCACGCCATTACGCCGCTGACACTCATTAAGTATGTAATGGAAACGCTGGTTGACTACGATGTCATCGCACGTCCGAAACCCTCTAACAGTTAGTAGCTAAGGTATGAAAAGGCTCAATAACTCCCAACCGTTGTCGGTGACGATGACCTATCGCCCCTTGACTACTGTGCTTCGCATAGAGCCATTGGGCAATCTGTCAACGACGCAGTTCTACAGCCAGGCAGCGCTGGAGTGGTTTCCGGATCATACCAAGACTCCTGTGTTCGATGAGAACGGTCATCAGACGGACGGGACATTGCGCCTGCATGCCAACTACTTCATCCAGGATGAAGATGGTCTGATTGATATGGCCGACCTCTCTCCGCAGGTGTTCTGGTATATTGATGATGCCGAAAGCGGACAGGTGACAGATACCGACCCGACGAAGGATTTCTATATCGTTGGCCGTGATCTCTACGTCCGTAAGAACTTTACTCACCTGGCAGGCGCGAAGGTCTATTGTGAGGTACGTGTTACCGACCCCCGAAACTCACAGCCGATAGTCCTCTCCGATACGTTGCAGCTCAATGCCGTACTGAAGGCGAAGGAACAGTATGCTATATCGCTCCTGTGCGATAAGACGCTGAAGCATTATCCGCTTCATGCTGCCTCGCCCATCTACGATATAGAGGCTGAATGCCGCAAGGGTGCCATTCTCTATGATGACCGTGTGGCGTGGTTCTGGGATTATTCCGACAATATGGGCCAGACGTGGAAAACCATCGATGCCTCGTGTCTCTGGTATGTCAGTGGTAAGAATACTAAGAAACTGAGAGTTGACATGGATTATATCGAGTCGCTGATGGTTCGCTGTCGCATCGGTGTGACCAACGGAGCTCAGACTGCTGCTCCTGATGTCAACAATGAGGCTACGGCAAGTATCGCATGGCGATGGCCCAAGCTCAATGCACAGGTGTTCTCCTATGGAGGCGACCGCATCTTTGCTGAGAATGCCAGCATGCGTTTCGGTCTGATCGTACATTGTCAGAAGCACAACGACCTGACAATAGCGGAAAAGAAGCACTGGCTTTTGACTTCATGGGTCATCCGCAAGCAGGGCAGCAGTGCTTCGCCGGTGTTCCTTAACAAGCATGACCTGGAAGTAGATGTGCCACAGTCATATCTCTTCGGTCAGAATCTCGAAAAGTTCATCCTCGACCCTAACCTGGGTATGCGGGGTGTCTATGACATCGTAGGTCTCTCTGGTGGTGATGAGATAGAACTCTCTTTCGGACAGACCTTCGCAATACGCTCTTAAAAATAACTCTTTAATACATTATTTATTATGATTAAATCAAAGACAACTCTCGCTTCTGGTGAAGGAATCTCGAAGGTTCTTACTATCACCAATCAGAACAATGTCTATGAGGCAACGCCCTCAGAAGTCATGGAGGGTGCTACTCCTTCCCCCGCAGTAGGTGCCATTGCTACGCAGTACACCTTGGAGGAGTCCAGTAGCCCTGCTATCAATCTCTCTAATCGTGGTGCCGCTGAACTTTACCAGGCTCAGATGGGTGGTCACATGTTTTTAATTAAGAATGGTAAGGTCTATGCTGCCAAGCTAAATGGTTCAAATTGGGATCGTTTTGCTGATGGTACGCCAGTTACTAACCCTGAACTCTTCGAGTGTATGGTAAAGGTTCCTGACTGCCATTTCAAGGGTCAGGGTAAGCACATGGATTTCGGTGGCCTTACTCCTATCGATGGTGGTAAGACGTTCGGCTCGCCTCATTGGGTAGGTGCCTATCTGATGGGCTATCCTGCCAATGGTAGCAATGGCACGAACGACTGGCACTCTCGCCCTGGTTACAAGCCCGCTCACAGTAAGACGATGCAGACCTTCTGGGATCGCGTGCAGGCTAACCTCGGTTCGGAATGGGGTCTTGCTAACTACGGCTTCTTCTGCCTGATCAATGCCCTTTACCAGGCTCGCTATGGCAACCTTAATTCACAGGCTACCATCGGTGCCGGTTTCCAGCATTCGAATTGGGAGGCATGTCGTGACGTGCCTACTGGCTTGCTGAAACACTTGGGCGATGGTTCCGGTTCTGTTCTCTACAATGACTCTACCCTGGGCGACCAGTACCCTGTGAAGCTCTTCGGCTTCGAGGATCTTTGGGGTAAGTTGTGGGAGTTCCGTCCTGGCATCCGCTTCTATATGGATGGTCAGACTCGTAAGGCTGTTGTCTATAATGGCAACATCGTAAGCAACACCGTAAGCAATGGTGATGCAGCCTTCGACCATGAGTTTGAATGCCCCGTTACTACTTCTGGATGGGCTCGCGGCATGACGTGTGGCGAATTCTGGGATATGATCTGCAACAATGTTAGTGGTGGTAGTGCTGCAACGTACTATTGTGACTACTACTATGCTGCTACGACAGGTGAGCTGCTGATTGTTGGCGGTCGCGCCTATAATGGCGCTCTCTGCGGTGTTTCGTGCGCGGCGTCGCATTACGCATTCGGTTCTTCGAGCTCGAACTTCGGCGCTCGCCTCGCCTTCTATGGTGAACCCGAAATCGTTAGCGGTGCAGAATTGGTGGCTTTGGCTGCGTAAGCGGCCAACAGCCGACCAATGCTCGTTTGCGCTTTCGAATGCACGGGGCTGCGTAGCAGCCTGAACGGAATTAGGCGCGAAGCGCCCCGTGCTTCACTGTTTTAGTTTAGTATTAACGATTAAATAAAATTCCAGAGAGTAAGATCTAACATAAAATCTTCATACGGAGATTCGTTCTTTGACATGATGGACTAACAGCAACGCAGACATCCTTATGGTGTTTTTATGTTTTCTGTATAGAATTAGCGTATGTGTCCGCTGGAGTTAGGTTTCACTACCTTCTATTACTTCGGAGGAGTAACATGTACGAAGTGTGGAGAAAGAGATTTCTCCAGGCGAAGGGCGATACCATGTGGAGCTGCTGATTGTTGGCAGTAACGCCAATAATGGCGCTAACTGCGGTGTTTCGTACGCGAATTCGAATAACGAATTCGGTAATTCGAACACGAACATCGGCGCTCGCCTCACATTCTATTTTGAAAAGATTAATGCAATGTTCGCATCTTTACAACGGTTACGTGTTGGCCAAGGTAAAGCAACAGAGCACGCATGTGAGCCTGTCTCGATGGAGGGCATATAAAATAATCCCGACAGAGCAAATTAAAAGGCGTAGGGTATGAGTGGCCGCAAGGTTGCAACAGAGTCCCCTATTGTGAGTAACCCTTAGTTGGTAGAAAACTGTAGAGCCAAGAAAAATAGAAGGCCATTTGGATAGCTATTGTTGATGTGAGCTCATTGTGTGAGTACGATAGGTAACAAATGAAACGATATAGATGGGACAGCAGGCACAGTGCATAGAATTGCAGGAGTATCATCGTTGTGGTAAGAACCGTAAGGTTACATTCCCGATGGTGTTCAACATGAATAATCTTCGTGTTGCTGATAAGGATGCACGTAAAGGTAAGACCTCTCCTAAGAAATATCATAAAGGTGTTCGTCAGTTTGACATCAATCCTGATAAAAACTTCCAGCACATCCATGATATCCTGAAGAATAGGGAATACCATACCAGTGCGCCCGTCATTGCCGAACAACGCTGTGACAACAAGGTTCGTCTGTTGACGAAGTTACCTTATATGCCTGACCACATTATCCACCATGCGCTGATGCTTGTTACTTACAACATTATGAAACGCTATTACTACTACGATTCATACGCAAGTATTGAGGGTAAAGGTATGCACTTCGCTGCAAAGCGAGTAAGGCGTTATATTGATGAGAATAAGGATGCAGGCCGGTTATATTGGATTAAGCGCGATTTCAAAAAGTTCTATCATAACATCGATCAGCAGAAGGCTTACAATCTATTGTGTCGTTTATTCAATGATGACGGCATACGTTACCTGTTTCGTGAGGCTATTACGGTATGCTATCACGGGTTAGGTATTGGTCTGTTTCCTATCCAGCCTATTGCAAATCTTTACACTTGTGATATGTGCCGTGAGGTGATGCGCTTCTTTGATGTCAGAATCTTCATGTATTGTGATGATACTCTGATTATCGGTAGAGATAAAAAAGAGGTATGGAAGGCCAATAATTATATCGAATGGTATGCTAAGAACGTGATGGAGCAGCCGCTTCACGAAGAGGTGGGTATGCAGATTATTGATGACAGGCATTTTTGTGATTTTGTTGGTTATCGTTTCTATTTCAATCGTGTGCTTCTTCGCAAGAGCATGAAGGAAAAGTTTATGCGTCGTATGCACAATTTGAAAAATCCAATGCTCCGTTATCAGGTGGCAACTTCTTACAAAGGTTGGCTGAAGCATTGTGATGGTTTTAATTTCTGGTGTCGTGTGATGGGTATAAAAAGTTTCAAAGACATAATGATGCCCAAGTTCGAAGAGGTGGACGGTGAAGGCAGGCCGATGCTGAAAGGCTCGCGTGTCAGTGCCTCTATCTTCGTGGGGCGTGAAGTGATTTTCCGCGATGTTGTTTTTGAAGTACGTTCGAAGTATCAGAAGAATGGCAAGGAACGCCGCTCTATGGTGGTTCAAGTGGAGGATCACGGGCAACTCTTCAAGTTCTTTTCTGATAATCCTCGCCTGAAGAAGGTGATGGAGTACATCAAGGATAATAACGAATTTCCTTTTAGAGGGACTTTGAAGAATCTGAATCAGGGAGCTGGCTTTCCTGACTATACGATAGAATAGTATTCACTTTTAAATAATAGCTATTATGACAGAGATTAAGAAAATCGAGTTTAACGAGCAGCCCGCTCTCATCGAGTACGAGGGTGCTCAGGTTCGTATCAATTTCGACGTAGAGACTGGTACGGCAGTGTCTAACAATGGTGCAGAGGGTGGCGAGCAGGAGCCTCGTACCATCTATCTGGCTTACGTTGTGCGTATGGATAATCCGCTCAACGAGGAGCGCGTAAAGGAGGCTGTCATGGCAGCCGGATTCCCTGAGTTCAAGGCCGACGAAGTGGCTGCATTGGTAATGAAGAGTGTGATGGAAGGCTACGGCAATGAGTCTGGCATCCTGGCTTATGCAAAGAAGGCCGTCATTGCCCGCATCAGTCAGTACGACATCAGCGATGCCGTCAACAACTTCACCTTCGATGCTATTGACATGTGGCTCGACCGTGAACTGCGTCAGACCCTTCGCCAGCGTTTCAACGATGAGAAGGAAGAGGGATTGAACGAGACCAACCTTGTGTATGGCGAATTGGTCATCACCCTGCCTATCGACCTGGCTATTGGCCTGATTAAGGATCTGGAGCGTTATGCCCGTCAGTGCTACGACCAGACGGCCCGCCACAAGGCTGCTGTGCTGGCCCTCGACAATGTGGCTGATGTGCTGGCCTACGACTTCACACAGGGCTATCCAACACAGTTGGATTTCGTCGGCGAGGAATAATCCTAACCTTATTCAAAGGATATGATTTACAGTCTGCTAATCTCATGCCTCCTGGTCATACTCTACGTGGGTGTGACCATTTGGAGGCATAAGCAGCTGCCGGAGAGTATTTCTTCGCTGGTGTATAACCTCCCGAAGCCCTGGCAGTGGGTGTGGATTGTATGGATGTGGGCCGTTACCTTTACGATGGCTCCTGCCTTCATAGAGGCCATGCCCGACAATTTCCGCTTCCTGGCATTCCTTACTATCGCCTGTCTGCTGTTCGTCGGTGCTATGCCGCTTGTAAAGAACGAGCGCAATACACTCCACAATATTCTCGGTATCGCTGCTGGTGTTTTTTCGCAGGTGTGTGTGGCCATTATGTATCTCGACTGGATAGCCTTCTGGGGATTTTTCCTGTTCCTTGCTGGCAGCAGTTACATTCAGCCTGAAGGATGGATGGGTCGCACGGTCGATGGTAAAAATGTACTCCTCTCAGAGCTTTGCTGTTTTATCACAGTGATAGGTGCTATCCTGATCATTCTTTTGTAATTCCTAAATTTTGTCTATTATGCCAAATTCAATATCCAACCATTTTGCGATTACGGCACTTCAGGAGGGTATTACCGTACAGGGTTCTCTTCGTATCAACGGATCGCTCTCGCAGAATTTCAATCCCCGTAGTGGCACAGCTGTTCCCGACTGGAAGGGTGATGCCTCTACCCGTCCGTCGCTTTATCCGGTCATCCGTCGTGGCTCGGTATATATGAGTAAAAATCAGATATTCCAGGCTAAGTGGTACTATAACGATATCCAGATTCAGTTTGGTGCTGATGGCAAGTCCACCAACTTCAAGGATGCAGCCAACGATCCGCTTTTCCATTTGGGTACGACGACCGTAGAATTGGGTGGTGTCGATGTCCTGGTAGAGGAACTGACTATTATATCCAACCTCGCTTCTGAGGGTAACACCGACCTTGACAGTATCAGCTATCAGGGTTCTGTCGAACTCAATGGTAAGCAGCTTCAGTTCCCGATGTGTTCGGTTGACGTGAAGATTGCTGAAATGAGTACGCAGGGCTATCTCGGTCTGCTGTCGCCTGAGTCTGCCATTATCTCCGCAAAAACGGGTGCCGGTAGTAGTGTCACCATCAAGGCTTCGCTCTATGATGACAGTGGACGTGCGCCCGCCTCGTGGTTCTGTAAGTGGTACGATGCCGGTACTGGCACTGAGATTTCCAACTCTGCTGATAAGAAGCAGTTGACCTTCACGGAGTCCGACGTAACGGATAACTTGGTGATTCGTGTTGATTTCTTCACCGACTCGGCTCATACCAATAAGGTGACTTCTGCTTTTGCCTCTATCGATGATACGCAGGATCCAGAATATCTCTATATCTCGATGAATGGTAGCAACAGTGATTTCAGTGGTCAGCTGTCGCCTGGTGAGAGCGTCATCGTGACGGCATGGGTAGCTACGATGGAGGATTCTACGGCTATCAATACGGCCTACAATACCTTCGGTCTGAAGTTGTATAACGGTAATCAGGGTGAGATATCCGGAGGCCCGTCGATGACAGTTACCAACCATAAGGGATCTGTCACCATCGGTTATGATTTCGTGGCCCAGAACGGCTATAAGATTATGGGTATTGTGACAGCGCAATAACAAGGCGCTGCCCTAATTCTCAATTCTCAATTCTCAATTCTCAATTTTCGAAGATGAATCCGGTTATATCGAATAATTTCGCATTGACGGCCCTGAAGCAAGGTGAGGACGCATTTGTTTGCGACCTCACCAATCAGATGGACGCTGTTCCCGTCGATGCCAATGGTAAAGTTACGTCAAAGACTGATGTGAGCACGACGGCCCGCATTATCAAAGGTGCAGGTATCATTCCGTCGGGTATCACGCCGACACCTGCTGCCTCTATGGTCATTGCGGGTGTCACGCCAACCGTCAACATTGCTGATGGTGAAGTCACCTACACATGGTCTTTTGCAAAAGGTACTACAGTCAGTGATGCCCGTTATGTGAAGAAAATCACGCTTACCTATAACGGACACTCTTACAGCGCCGACTTTACCCTTGTGACCGATAAATCCGGAGCCACCTATAATCTGCTGCCTTCGCTCTCTGAGATACCCTTCGTCCGCGATGATAGTAATGTGCTCATCCCTTCTTCGATGTATGTCTATTGCGGTTATGTTAAGAATCAGGATGGCACGGTTACTACCGTTAATGGTAAGGGCGACAATCAGCATACCAACATTGATAGTCGCTATTACATCTACTATCGTATAAAGAATGCCGATGGCACCTATGGCAGTTATACCCAGATGACCAAGAGTGGTATTCAGGTTAAGAACTCTGATACCTATGCAGCCATAGAGTTTGTGATGTCGTCTGCAACTACCGTTGGTGGTATTTCGGATGCTAATATCATCGATATCGAGGATGTGCCTGTAGTCCGTCAGAATGAACGTGGCTATGGTATTGTTTGCTCTGTGCAGCGTAATAATTTCACAGAAGCTCAGTGGAATACTGATCCTGGTTATGGTGTGATAGGTCATAGTGACACTTTCACTGACACCAGCAGCATTCGTAACGGAGCCCGTAAGGGCGACCTCTTTACGGTCGTTGGTACGGCTACTGATACACACAATGGCCATACGGCTACCTATCGTTGTACCAATGCCTCTGGCAACCTTTCAGGTATCTGTATTGCTCATCAGGTTAGTAAGGCTGGCGATAACACCGCTACCGTACAACTTTTTCGTCGCAGTGCTACGGCCCTGACAGCAAGCGATAAACCTACCGGTGCGCTGACCTATACCTTCTCAACAGGAAAACTCACGGGTGATGGTTTTAACAGTTGGTCTCAGACCGTACCAGCCAATGATGGCAATCCGCTATATATTATTGTGGCCACGGCTTATAGCAGCAGCGATACTGATACCATTGCGGCTAACGAATGGAGCTCGCCTGTCTTGTATAATAAGGATGGTATGCACATTGCACCCGTATTCCTCTATAAGCGTGGTGCAACGGCTCCTGATAAGCCGACGGCAGAGTTGACTTATACTTTCTCTACGGGTGCTTTGACTGGTTCTGGTACCAATCCTTTGGCTGGTTGGTCGCAGAACATTCCTTCTACCGATGGTCATCCTTGCTGGGTTATTCAGGCAACAGCTGTTGGCACGGGTACGACAGATAAGATTTCCGCCTCTGAATGGAGTGAACAGCGTAAACTCGTAGAGGACGGAACTTCTCCTTATGTGGCCGATCTTGACAATGGAATGGATTCAGTAGCCTGTGATGCTGATGGTAAGACTACCAGTGAGCAGTATATTGAGACTAATGTATGTTTCTATAAGGGCAATACCAAGCAGACTATCAAGAGTTCTGGAGGCATTGTCTGTAAGATTGGTAGTTATGAATTGGGGTCTGATTATGCCGCCGAAGGCTCCCCTACTCCAGCAACTACCTATAAGGCTGTTGTTACAGGTCTTGGTACCACGAATGCAAACGTGAAGATCTATATCAAGTCCGGTACGTCTATTACTTCTACGAATATCACTATTACGGTTAAATCTACCATCGATGGTGCCGACCGTACTGCTGACTTGGTACTGACCATGAATGGCATCCGTCCTGGTGGGAAGGGTGAAAATGCCATCCTTTATAACTTGATGCCCAGCGTCAGTGAGATTAATATCGGGCGTACAGATGCCGGTGGGTATAGCCCTACTACTTTCGAACTGACGTGTGGCTATAAGAAGAATAACGGAGGTACGATTACCTCTGTTGAAAACGCAACTTCGCGTATTGATAGTAAGTACTACATTTATTATCGTCGTCGCACCCGTAGCAATCAGACGTGGGAGGGTACTTATTACCGCTATGATTACTATCGCTCTGATAGTAGCCATTCTCTGACGGCCCTCGATGTTACTACCTACGATGCCGTAGAGTTTATTATTTGTACTGCATCCTCTACTTCTTTCTTTGTTTCGAATATAGATAACTATACCCTTGTTGACAAAGAAACTGTCCCTGTCATTTCTGATGGTAAGAAGGGTGATGGTGGCCCTACTGGTAACGGTATTTCTTCTGATGAGTTCTATTATTGTCAGACAACTACAGTAGAACCACCGCAGACTACATATTTGACGGAAACTTACGGTTGGTATTTACGTGGTTCGGCTAATTGTCCGACGGCACCAACTGGAAAGAATAACTATCTTTGGGAGTGTCGTTATATTCAATACTCTGTCGATACTTCGCAGAATAAGAAAATCCTGCGTCTGGTACTGATGCGTGATACGGAGGTGAAACCAAATCTTTTAGAGCAAACGGCATTCGACTCTGAGGACTCTATGGATAAGTGGATGCACAATCTTGGTAGTATTGAAAATGTTGGTGAAGTTATTCCACAGGCGCGTGGCGGTATGAATGCTTTTGGCGCTTTCCCGACTTCTGCATCCGAAAAGAACTTCCTTCAGCAGGTGGTTTTTGATCCTGGTGTTTTGGCGAAGATTAAGAGTAACGAATGGTACACGCTTTCTTTCTATGCTCGCACCCGTCGTTACATCAATCAAACCAATAATACCTATGGTTTCTATTTTCAGGATATCTATCTAAAGGCCGGTACTTATAAACTCCAGTTCAATGGTCATTGCTCTTCTGCTGCCCGTGCCGCCTCGCAACCGGTACAGTTGAATGGCTATTTGTTCAATGCGGACTGGAGTAAGCAAGTTCAGGCTTCAATAACGTCTAAGATTGATACAACGATCACAACAGGCACACTAACCGTTACGACAGCTGACACGTATAAAATAGGTTTCTATGCCTATAAATCTGCATTGGTAGGTGGTGATGCTGGTGAAAATGTAACTGTCAACTGGTGGCGTATTATCAGTGTTAGCGATAATTCTCAGATTTACACTTTCCTCTATCCCTCTGCCGTTAAGAATGGTTCTACCTATTTTGTGGATGGTGTTGTAAAGAGTAGTCTGGCTGCTGATTGTAATGTTTGTTGGCAGTTGGATGAAGATGCTGATGATTGCGACAATCTCGGTTGGACGCGCCACTCTGTGACCTTTCAAACGAAGTCATCTATCACAGAGGCTATACAAAAGGTATTGTTCCGTATGTATAAGACCTATGTGGAAATTTGCATGATTAAACTGGAGCAGAATGCAATGGCTACTGAGTGGTGTGAGAATGAACATGATGTCTCTACGGAGTGCAGCCATAATCCATGTGGTACATGGGCTCCTGGTGTCACCTATTACTATTGCAATGGTCAGCGCGACGTAGTTCGTGCCTTAGAGGGTCTTGGTGGTGGTATGACCTGGTTTCGTATGAAGAAGCGCACCTCTTCTGCCGGTTATACTTCTAACACCTTCCCATTTCTTGACACTGAGCATTGGGAAAAGGGTAACAAGTTGAAGTTTACCATCGTCGATACGATGTTTGCCGAGGAGATCTTCACTGACAAACTGACTGTTACTAAACTGAAAACGACGGGTGATGACTCATACATCGACATGCACGATGGAGAGATTGATTTCTTTGGCCGTCTCGGTTTCCCGAACATTGTCCTGGGTATCGACTCAAATGGTTGTGCAGTATTGAAGTTCTACGATAAGGATGGTAATTTCAAATATGACCTCGGCCCTGATGGTATCATGGATAACATGGACTCGTTGGCCAGTTCAATGGTTTCTGTTGGTGAATTGGGAGCCTATGACATGACACAGAGTTGGTCGTATGCCCGTGAGCGTGCTTTGCCGAATGTTTCTACGTCGCCTTACTATCGTTTCTCTGAAGGTTGGACTAAGACCGGTAATGTGAAGAAATACCATGTCTCAGGCACGTCAACACCGAGCTCTTATAACAACAAGGTCTATAACAGCAAGAATATGACTACTGGCACGTCTGGTTATCCTACGGGTACGAAGATAGCATCTGGTTATTACCTTGGTAAGGAACTGATGCGCCCGATGGCTGCTCAGGAGATTGGTGATACTGTTAGCCTGTATAGTCGTCGCGTTTATGATGTTGGTTCTGAGGGTGCTGTTCCAGTATTGCTTGGTGAATTGTGTTACCTGAAGGGTGAACATGTCAACGATACAAAACTGGCCGATCTCGAAGGCAACCCACTGAGCTGTAGCACCAGCCATAACATGTTGTATTACATCCAGAATGCTAACAATACGCCTACGTTACAGGCATGATAATTCTCCCCGATAATTCATAATTAATTCATAACTTCATAAATTCATCAATCTATGAAACAAACAATGATTATTCTCGGTACGCCGCACTTGCTCAGTACACCTGGTAAGTGTGCGCCTGATGGTTCCATCCGTGAGGCAGTCTATTGCCGTGAGAGGATCCAAGGCATAGCAGCTAAGTTACGCAGTTATGGTTACAATGTCGCCATCGACTACGAGGACGGCTACCTGCCTCAGAACCTTCAGACGAAGGATGTCAAACTCGAACAGTCGCGTGAGCTCTCCCTGCGCTGCCGTCTGGTCAACGACCTTTGTAAGCAGTATGATTGCATCTATGTGAGCGTCCACCTCAATGCCGCTGGTGCTGATGGTAAGTGGCATGATGCCGGTGGCTGGGCTGCCTATACGTCGCCTGGTAAGACGAAGGCCGACAACCTCGCTGAATGTCTCTATGATGCTGCCATCACCAACCTTCGAGAGTATGTGCAGATTGTCAGCAATGGTAAACTGCGTGGTGAGTACGGACAGAACCAGACTCCTATTCGTATGGATAAGAGCGATGGCGATCGCGACTACGAAGCTAACCTCTACGTGCTTACTCACACCAACTGTCCCGCAGTCCTGACGGAAAATCTCTTCCAGGATAACAAGCGCGATGTGGAGTTTCTATTGTCCGATGCCGGTAAGCATGCCATCGAACGCCTCCATGTCGAAGGCATCCTGAAGTACCTCCAGAAGTAAAATATCGGGCTTTCGCATTTGAAATTGTCACGACCTTATGGCCGTGACTTTTTAATTTTGTGGCAAATAAAACGTTTTATATCATGTTAATATCTACCACCGAAGAGCTCCGTCTCTATTCTCCGGCAAATGCTATTGATCACATCGAGTCCATTATGGGTTTCCTCGATAGTAGCGAACAGGACTTCCTCTTAGAGAAGTTGGGTCAGCCACTCTACGACTCCCTCGTGGAGTATTACCAGACGCTTCGCAGTGGCGAGGATGGTATCTCTGAGTTCATTAAGCAAGTGACCGACGGCGCTACACTTCCACCCTACGCCCGTCTGCTGACTGTTGCCCAGCGTGTCGTCACTTTTGATGCTTTGGGCCGAAGCGTAAATATCCAGGCTGTCAGCGTTAATGGATCTGGCGTGAATATGGCTACTGCTGATGACTATGGTAAGGCCGACCGCGAAGCCGTGCGCGACTATAAAACCACTTGCATCACGGAGGCCCATGCTGCCGTTAATCGTTTGTTGGTGCTCCTGGAACAGTGGACGAAGGATGTTGCTGCCATGCCAGACCCGTCACCCGATGATGCCGACTCACCCGAAGCCGTTGCCGCTGCCGAGAAGAAAGAGATAGCCGAGAAGTGGAAGGAGAGCCGTTTCTTCTACCTCGCAGCCGGTCTCGCCATTCCCTCTGCTACCGTGCTTCAGGAATATCTCGATATCTATGACTCCCGCGAGAAGTTCATTCAGATGCTCCCTGACCTTCGTACTATTCAGGAGGATGTCTTAGGCCCCATCTTTGGTGAGGACTTCATCGACTATCTCATAGAGGTGGCTACTAAGGGCACCGATGATAAATTGATGAATCGATTAATTCATAAATTGCGCAAATGTGTGGCCCGTCACCTCGAAGAGCGTACAAAGGTTATCAAGGTCGATGATGCCCGTCGCACGGCTGCACACAACGAGGCTGTGCGCTGTGTGACCGACCTCTCAGAGTATCTTCAGACGCATCAGCCCGACCTCGGTGAAAAGGCCCTGGAAGCCTTCAAAGATTCTCCTCTCTACGTGGCCCCCGCTACTCCCGAAGCGTCAGCAGGCGATGACTACGAACCTGAGTTCCAAAACAACGCCGAAGGTTCCGTGATGTTCGTCACCCCTGCATTGTCTTAATTTTCAATTTTCAATTTTCAATTATCAATTTGAAAAATGACCCAAGCCCAGCCCACTAACTATTGGGTGTCGCCCAGCGCCCTTTTCATCCAGCTCAATGCTGCCGGTGATCGTAACTACATCCATGCCAACTGCGCCAGCGGTTCCATGGTGATGTGCTACATGAAGGGTATCACTGGCTTGGAGTATGATAATGCCCACAACTACCGCCGTTGGCCGCTCATTGCCTCGCCGACGGTGTTCCACGATAACAATAAGCGCTGGGTCTATATCGCCATTCCTAAGAGCACGGCTGCCGATGCTCAGGCTCAGGTGGTATTCTCGCCACAGGAAATCGACCTTTACGGACAGAACGAAGAAGGTACACAGATAGGCCCCGCTGATTTCTATTACATCTATACGCAGGGTATTATCTCTGCTTCATCAGATGGTGGTGTACTCAGAGACCGCACCTGGGAACAGCAGTTCAACAATGGTTCGCTGGCTTCCGACGAAGCCATTGCATCCGGAGGTGAAGGCACCTGGTGGGAGTACAACGCCACCACCAATATGGTGAAGTTCCTCAAAACAATCTCCGAGGCTGTCTTTGAGAAACTGACCGCATCGTGGGCTTCTATCACTACTCTCGTACTTGGTGGTAAGACGCTGAAGTTCGTGGCAGGCGATGACACCGCCGAGGATGCCGAGGATAGCGTGGTTACGCCGAAGTGGTTGGGCCAGCGTTACCTCTCGCGCACTCACGATGATATCGCTCAGGGTGCCATTACCATTCTGAAGGCCGTTACCGTCGGCAACTTCGAGAAAGATATCCAGGTGGGCATCGGTTCGCGTGATGGTGCCCGCATCCTGCCAGATGGCACCATTATCGCCCGTTCGCTCGAACTGTCGCAGTCGCTATCTGTTCCCACCATCAAGTATAACCAGATTGAAGTGCTCTCTGGTACCCGTTGGGACTCTGCCGGTAAGGGCCGTGTGAAGGAGATTATCGATGTCAATCAGGCCAACCACACCTGCCAGTTCGTGCTCGATCTGAACGATGGTGAACCAGGTGAGTTTATCATTGGCGATATCCTGCGTGGTTTCTGGTCGAATATGGACGGTTCGAAGAATGCTACAGCCAACAGCGACGACCATCACGGTAACATCCAGCGTGCGGGTTTCATGTCTATCTATTGCCGTGTGCAGGCCGTAGGCGACGTGGTGGAGCGCGTCATCGATGATACAACCTATTACATCGCTAAGGATGCCCGCTACTCTCCTATGGAGGGTGATAAGATCTATCAGAACGGTCTCGTTACCGTTGTGATGCGTAAGTTCGACACCGAGGAAGGCGAACCTGAAGTATGGTCGCCCGCACCCGAACAGTGGAGCGTGCTCAGTGTCTCTGGTTCGTTCGACAACAATCATCCGGAGCGTCAGGCATTCTTCGTCTATACCACTACTTACATGGCCCGCTTCCAAGGTGTCAACACTTGGGAATGGGAGGATCATTGCTTTATGGGAGGTTGGGGCGACCTCACCGGCTTCACCATGCTTGTGACCGATGATGAAGGTCAGACCATCCACCGCAAGGAGTTCAATGGCGAGTCGTTTGTTACCAAGGATGCTTATATCTATGGTGTCATCGAACAGCTCACCCGTTTCTCTGATAAGGTGGAGATTGTACTGTCTAATCCTGATGGTACCATTGCCTCCGACGAACAGATACGTGCCGACTTCGTGCTGAAGGATGTCAGTGGTCAGGTCATTCAGTCTGGCTATCAGATGACCATCACCCGTCAGTCTGGTAACTCTGCTGCTGATGCCGCATGGGACGCTGCCATTGCCCAGCAATATCCCGATGGTATTCCGTCGGCGCTCTACTTCAGTTACTCCGATGTGCCTGAGCTGGGTGCCGTATTCGTGGTGGCTGCCTCGCGCACCATCCATACTGAGGATGGCGACCAGGTATATACCACCTCTGCCTCGTTCCTGTTGACCCGTGCAGTCATCCATGAGGTATTCATGGGCGAATGGGATCCGACGGTCACGTACACCCGCACCTCTCGCGCCTATCCTACGATTACCTATGGCGGTTGCAAGTGGTATCTCAATGCCAATTCCAGTACTAACGATGAACCTTATCCTGGCTCATCTGTCTGGAAGATGCTCTATGGTGTGGCCGACCTTACCATCCGTTTCTACGATGCCAATGCCCAACTCATCACCACCTCCGCACAGATACCAGGACAGGTTGACCTCTATCTCGATCCGCGTCTGTTCTGTGGTAACTTCGACATCACTTCGCAACTCACCGACTCCGATTGGGCGTGGGAGCGTTATACCGGCAACTATGGCGAAGAAACCGACACCCGCACGGCTGCCGACAAACAGAGTGACCAGGGATGGCGCAATGCCCACTGGCCTGAGCAGCCTATGACGCGCACCATCCGCATTCGCAACGCCGATATGCCTCCTACCTGGCCTATGTGTGCCAAGGTGAACTTCATCGTCACCGCCACCTACGACGGTCTCGAAATCCCTAATATAGTGTCATTCTAATTTTCAATTCGATATATATGGATAAGCAATATTTCATTCGATTTCAAGAATTGTGTATAGATATTCTCTCGCAGAGCGATAACTGTCAGGAAAGCCAAAATATGTTCCGCGAGGCTAAGTCAGTCCCCGAACTGGTGGCTGCCTGGCAACGCTTCTGGGCTGGTGTGCTCCATGAGGTGCCTGAGCAGGTCATCACGGCCTTTTCGAAACTATATCCCGTCTATCGCTCCGATATTATCCGTGCCGGTGTCTATTATAACGAGTCGCCTATCACCAATTCCGGTGGTATGGTGCTTGTGGGCGATAAGCCCGAAGGCGTGGCTATCAATCCGGTGGTCATCACGGGCCGTCATCGTATCTATGTCCTCGGCGATATGCCCGTGACCGTCGATGATAACTGTTCCGTACACGTCGCTGCCGACCGTGCCGATGTTATTGTCAAAGGCCATGCCCGTGCCGTCATCGAACAGGGTAAACTCACCGCCCGCGACTTTGCCTTTGTCTCTGGTAAGGGAAACATCACCTGCTACGATGCCGCTACCCTCTACGTCAATGGTGGCCGTCTCGATGACCATGGCCACATGGAGATTGTCGCTTCCGGCGATGCTATGGTCTATTCCTTCACCAACCGTCGCATTACCGTGCAAGCCAATGCTAAGTTGTACTATAAACAGCAGTAAGTATGAACAGCCACATTGCCATTACCGCCCTGAAGGATGGAAAGCAGCGCCCGCTGAACCTCCCCGACGATTTCTCGATAGATATCGACGACCAGAATCCGTTGTTTAACGACAACGAAATGTTTTCTTACCCCTGTCGAATGCCGATGGAGGGCAATCGTTTCCTGTTGGGTAATATCGACGACCCGACGAATATCGACCGTCCCGTAAATCTGGAGCATACGAAGATGCGTATCGTCGTGGATAACCAACCCTTCCGTTCCGGTACGCTCGTGACCTCTGAGGATGAAGAGATTGACAACGCTCTTACGATGAATATCTCTGCCTCTGAGCACTCCATGCAGGATCTCATCGGTCAGCTAAACTGCCGCGACATCCCTGTGAAGGATAAGATACTCATCGGCGAGAAGATTGGTAATGTGAAGTGTACGGTCAACTACGATTTCAACATTAAAATCACCTACGACGGTAAAAAGCCAGACGAAAACCATTCCATCACCTCCAACCGCACCAGCGAGGCTGAATTTACGCCCCAGGCACTCGGTTTCTCGTTCCCTGGACGCTGTGAGACTACTAATAGCAAAGAGAAGGCCGCCCTGAAGGAAGAGGTGTCGTATGGTAACGGCAACGTGGTAAAGAAGCCGCGTGTGGCTCAGTCGTATATCAATGTGTCAGAACCATATCCCAACGCGAAGTATTGTAATGCCCGCATTGCCTATACGCACCATGGTATCGATGATGATGGTAAAACCACTACCACCGTCTCACCAAAGGCACAGAAGTTAGGCCCAAACGATCACTGGCCCTATTGGGTACTGGAGGCCGACCGTCAGCAATCGGGCATCTGCTTTTATGTCCTCTATTTCCTTGACTGTCTCTTTGACTACCTCGATGTATCGTGGGATAACTCCGAACTGTTGAAGATTGAGGACATGCGCCACCTGTGTTTCTTCACCACCCATTGTAAGTACGATGAAGAGAAGAAATACCCCAACATCGATAGTTTCTTTACCACCAAGCAGCAGATCAATGAATGGCTCGATTCTCGTGGTTGTGGTGGTCAGTTTGAGATATCTGACGTGAAGGGTAAGCAGCTCGACGATTGCGATTACCATTACTACGACCCTTGGACGCGCCAGACGTATGATGGTCATGCTTCTGTCGGTCAGAATGGTGTCACTTCTATCACCGTAGAAGGTACCAAGACCGGCGAATCGATGAAGGCTGATATCATGCTGATGTATGCCAACAGCGACAACTTCCCTGATGAATCGGTACAGACGGTGCTCGACTCGCTCTGGGCTTCTTTCGGCATCCGCTTCCACTACGACTACGAGAAGCGCCATGTCACGGCTTACTTCGTTCGTGAGGTATTCCGTTCCAACGAGGCACCCATTGACTTCCCAGGTAAGGTCATCAGCATGCACAAGGTGGCCGAGAAGATTACGGGTGTCCGTATGAAGTACTCGGCTGAATCTGATGCCAAAGAACAGCGTGCCAACGTGAAGAATGGTGTAAAGGATTACGATACGGACTATGACTATATCGACTATCCTCAGAAGTCAACCGATACCTCCAAGACCTACGAGCAGATCTTCCGTGCGCCGAAAGCGTATGGTGGCGACCGCGATAAGACGTGCTACATCGACCTCACCACTGGCAATGCCTATCGTATCAAGGTGAATGGCGATGCTACCAATAGCAGCGATTGGAAACCGGCACTCTTCGAGGTGGGTCAGTATAAGGGTGTGGAAATGGGTGATTGCTCTGAGCTTAACGATGACTTTGTAGAGGAATATGTCAGCGACTTCCAGCCCGTCACTTTCAACGATGTCAACTACCAGGTGGAGATCGAGCAGGCCAGTGGTACGCATACCGATTCCAGCGGCAATACTGTGACGCTCAATCAGCAGCAGAAGCAGCAGCCCATCCTCGCGGCCTTCATCGATGAAGATATGGAACATGAGTTTATCGAGCAGAAGATACGCCAGTCCATCGGCTCTGAGTTCGTGGAGTGCTATGCCGACGAAATACTGAAACTGATAGAGAACTACGACCCCAGCGATACAGAGGATGGTAACTCTCCGTTGCAAGAAATGGATTGGGGACTGGCTATCGCCCTCATGCGTGGTGGTGGTACCAACGCTACCCTTCAGACCTACGATTTTAACTACGACGGTTTCGGTTGCAATTCCAAATGGCGCACGGTTGCCGGTCTCTATGCCCTCGCTTCCGACTCGCTCGACATGTGGGGTAATGAGTTCGACTATAACGGTACACACGAAGGTATTGGCGATGGCGAACGTTTCAGTCTGAAGATCCGTTCATGGAAACAGCCTGAGTGGGCCAATGCACCGCTCATCAATCCGGATGTGGTCAATCCTACGACGGGAAAGATAGAGAAGAAAATCAAGTCGCGTGGTCTCTGCGACACCTTCATGTCCGAACTGATGAACTTCGTCCTGAAGCGTCGTAAGTACCGCATCCGCATTGAGTGCTCTGCCGCTCAGGTGGCCGACGTACCAAACCACTGGACGCGCCGCTTCCGCATCAACGGCCTCGTGGGTTTCATCAATAAACTATCCTATAACGTCTCTGCCAAAGATGGTCTCAACAACCTCGAAGTGGAGTTCTATGTCTTATAGTGTCTGTTGCTGTGCCACAGCAACCCTAAAATCCTCAGTCTATGAATATCAATCTCTCCCTCCCTACCAGTTGGAACCGTTGCACGCTCCACCAACTCCGTGCCATTTCCGAAGTGCTACAGGACTGTGCCATGCGTTCCGATAAGTATCACCCCTTCGACATGCTGGAGGTGAAGGTGGGCGTGTTCTTTGCCCTCACCAACCTCGAAATCGTGCAAGGTCTCAATCCCGTTGCTGCCGTCGAAGATCAGTACTACACCGTCCGCATCCGTACCCCTAAATTTTCAATTTTCAATTATCAATTTTCAACTCAGTCTGAGCCTTTTGCTCTCTACCTCTGGCAGATCCATTCCTGGCTCTCGCCGCGAAAGAATCCTGTCAATGGTGCAACCATTCCTGGCATGCTCGACTGGCTCTCTCCGGAGTCGAAAGATAACCTCCTGCTGTTCCCCTTCGAGCGCATTTCCCGCCGTCGTAGGTATCGCCTTCGCTCTGTCACCTTCGAAGGCCCGTCGCCACTCATGGACGGTTTCTCGTGGAAACGTTTTCGTTTTGCCCAGGACTACATGGAAATGTATTCTAACCAGTCCAATCACCTCTTGCAGATGCAGCAGCTGGGCAAAAAGGTACTCCCTCGCGACCTCCTGAAGGCATACAAGGCCGTGGATCTCGCCAAGGCGATGTTTCTCGCTACCATTTTCTGCCGTAAGATTGCCTTCGTCGATGAGACCACCGGTAAGACCAAGCGCGATTTCCGCTACCAGTCCAACCAGCATAGCGACAATGTGCAGTACTTCCGCAACTTCCCCGACCGCGACTGGCAGATAGTCACGCTCTGGTGGCAGGGCATGATGCACTACCTCGCCAAGACCTACCCGAAGGTGTTTAAGATGCAGCCCGTGGCCAAGGATAAGAAGAAAAAGCGTGTCAACCCCCTCGAACTTTATACCCGCACGACGGCTACCCTCGAAAAGTATCTCCATGCGACGGCTTCCGACATTGACCGCGAGCCCTACACCACCATCCTTCAGCAGCTCGAAGATATCACCCGCCGCAACGAAGAGACCGAAAAGCTCAACGCCAAATTGAAGTCCCGCAAAAAGTAGTTCCGTATGTCGCTATGTCATAGCGACCCCAAAACTCATTTGTCACGACCTCAAAATCCCTTTTGACTAACTTTGCCAAAAATAAAAGCTGTTATTATGGCAAAGAAGAATCAAACACCCAAAGTCATCACCCGCGTAAAGGCAGGCGACTTCATCCGTAAGGCTGCCGAACTGCACGGCAAAGGCTATTCTGTCCTGATGCCTGGCGACCGTTCGTATTATAATATGGATGGCCCTGGCGACATCACATGGGCCGACTTCATCGGCGCACAACTGCGTGCTGGTACCCAGCAGAACGGTAAGATGCAGCGCAAGCAGATACCGACGCTCTATTTCAGCAGCGGCAACGAGTCGATGCAAGGTGCTGACGGTAAAGGCACTGAGGGCCTGGGATGGATTGAGTGGGGTTTCGGCAACAATCTGCCTAACCTCGTGGCACTCCTTACTCACATGCTGCCCTACACGGCTGCCGGTATCAAGTTCAATGCCGACCTCTGCGCCGGTCTTGGGCCACAGCCGATGTACGACACTACCCAATACGTCGGTGGTAACATCACCCAGAAGTTCATCCGCTACAAAGATGCAGGTCAGTGGCTTCGCGGTCGAATTATCGACCTCCAGGCACAGCTCGTAAAGCTCGACGCTCAGAATCAAGACGAAGGCGACGGCACAGGCGAAGCCCTGAATGCCGCTCTCGGTGGTTCTGTAGGCAGCAGTGGTACTGCTGCTATTAAGAATCTCAAAGCCTCCATCCAGGAACAGATTGATGAGCTGACCACCGCCCTCGACGAATGGAAAAAGACCGATCCGCAGGTACAGGAGTTTTTAGACCGTAACAACCTCGCTCAGACGTGGCTCTCCTTAGTCCTCGACCAGGAATTATTTGGCATTTCCTTCCCTGAGTTGCTGCTGAATCAGCACGAGCTCGACAAAGACGGCAAGGAGGTATCTACAAAGGTTTGGCAACCCAAGGTGACGGGTATCGCCCACCGCTCCTGTCACACTACCCGCATGGAGCGCATGGATGACTATGGTAAGATTAACTTCGTGTATTGCTCAAACCGCTGGCTCGACAAGTACTTCATCGAACAGGGTGCCGAGAATAATGCCCCCGTCAATGCTGTGCCGTCGCTCTATGTGCCGTCACCATTGGCCGACCTGGAGGATAAGGTACGCGAGGCCCGTCTGAAGAATGTCAGCGTCAACAAACGCCCCACTCGTTTCGTACTACCTACTGTCTATCCCACCGCTGGCCGTCCCTATTACCCGACTCCAGCCTGGTACTCCATCTTTGGTGGCGACATCTACGAGTATATCACTACGATATTCTCCGACCGCCTCTCGCGCAAGCGTAACAGCAATGTCATCGGGCGCGTGATCTACCTGAATAACGATTACATGCAGCAGTTGTTTATCCAGGCCAAGGCTCAGAGCGACCCCAAGAAACAGTCTGAAATCCGCGACAAACTCTATACGCAGATCAACCAGTGGCTCGCCAATCGCAACAATGCCGGACAGTCGCTGTTGGCCTTCACCTTCACGGGCAACGACCAGAAGGAGCATAAGAGCTTTGAGATTGTGGAGATTGAAGCCAACTCGAAGGATGCCGTAGCAGCCAACGAGAAAGAGACTGCCGAGCTCTCCAGCGTGGTATTCATGGCCCTCGGCCTCGATGCCCGTCTGCTTGGTTCGTCGCCTCTCTCACTGGTAGGCTCCAATGGTGGTACCGACATCCGCGAACGCTTTCTGCTGCGCCAGATACTCAAATCGCCGCAGTTGAATATCATGCTCAAACCTCTCGAAGTGCTCTCCCGCTTCAACCAGTGGGATCGTCACCTCGTTTGGCAGGTGCAGCGCGAGGCGATGACCACCCTCGACCGCTCTAAGACCGGTGTCACAACGGACAATCCCAACGAGCAAAAGAGTTAATTTTCAATTTTCAATTCTCAATTATCAATTAGAATGGCACAAGGTTTACTCATACAAGGCGCATCGCCGCTCGTAGGCTCACCCATCACCTATAAGGTGCAGGCCGCTGTCATCAGTGGCGACTGTGCTTTCCACCGTGTAAAACTCACGGTGACGTGCTTCCTCGAAGGTGTTGACCTCGCAAGTCAGGCGCTCACGCTCGCTTCACCCGCTGAGAGTGGCGAAATCCTGTACTTCGACATCAGCAGCGCCCTCCGTGCCGTGGCAGATAAGTATGAGTACACCGTCACGCCTCCTGCCTCCTACCCCCGCATCGGTTACACCCTCTCTGCCTGCGACGAATACATGCAGAATGGCGAGGTACACGACAATGTGGGTGTGGTCACGCTCTCTACGACGCAGTATTGCATCATGGGCGCTTATACCGACCTGGAGCGACTTCTCAGCTCTGGCAGTAAACTCGCCCAGCACTTCTCTCGCAAGCCTTCTACACAACCCGAAGTGGTGATGGTGGGTGAATCTATGGTTTGCCCGCTGTCATTCGCTTCACCCGTCAGCAGCGGCAACGTCACTGTCGGGCCGACCTCACAAGTAGTCAATATAACCACCGCCGGACTCCAGACCGTCAATGGTCGTCAGGTCTATGCCGTGGCAGCCGGACAGCCCGACCGCTATCAGTTCCGCTTTGTCAACGGCTTGGGCTGTCTCGAAAGCGTCAGTGTGCGCTCTATGCGCGAAACCGAAATGAACGTCACCCAGGAGCAGTATATCCGTTCCATTCAGGAAACCTTTGGTCAGTTCTCGCGTGGTCTGGTCACTAAGAAGAATGACTATGAGACGTGGAAACTCACCTCCGGCCCGCTCGATGAAGCGTGGGCTGCGTGGTTCATGCACGAGTTCCTGATGGCGAAGTTCGCCTGGATAATGATTGCCGGTCACTGGATCCCCTGCCACATCGTACCCGAAGATACGGTCAAAGGCCCCGACCGTACCAATGCCTCGCTCATCGACATCGAGTTTTCCGTCCGTCTCGACATCAACGGCTCGCCACTGTCCTCGTTAGCGGTTTAGCATGTCGCTGTGCCACAGCGCCCCTCAATGAATTAATGATTTAATGAAATAATGAAACAATGAACAGTATCGTTACTTTCTTCCAGAACTTCTTCAGTTCCATCCCTCGCTGGATTGCCATGGGATTGGGGATAGTCTGGGCGTGGATGGAACCGACGCTCCCCTACGCCCTTCTGTGTGTGTTCGCCGTCATCGTCGATTGCCTCACGGCATGGCGCTTAAACCGTCGCATCCGTCGCACGGTGCCCGAAGGTGGCGCTGATGGTAAACTGAAAAGTGCCAACATGTTTAAGATGATTTCCGACCTGGCGATAGTCTGGCTCTGTATTCTGTTGGCAGAAGGTGTCGATAACCACCTCTTAGGCCATTTCGGAGGGCTACACCTTGGTCAGTACATAGCAGCTATCTTTGTGCTCTGTACCTTCGTCTCGATTCTCGAAAACGAGTCATCGTGCAACTCATCCACATGGGCGCGTGTCGTACAGAAAATCGTATGCTCCAAGGTAGAGCGCCACATCGATATGCGACCAGGCGAACTTGAAGAGATCCTGAAGGGCAAGGAGGCTGAAAAGAAGCCTCGCCATCCCCGCAAGCCGAAGGCCCCAATGCCTCAGTAACCCAAACCGCATCAGATATGAAAGCAAACCTGAGTGTAATTCTCGAACGATGGGCCGAGCTCTACGATGCCATCGGTCACAATCGCAAGTCAAAGGACGGTAAGAAGGAGAAAGCCTTCTACCTCATTCGTGCCATCAATGAGGACAATGAGTTTGTGCGCAACCAGAACACCGCCAAGTCGCCCTGCATCGCTTACAGCATCCTGATTGATGCCGAAGGTACCAACAATCTCGTGGTCAATTACGAGCACACCATCTATTTCCTGATGCGCTCCAAGCAGACCTCCCTCGCCAAGAGCGCCCGTCAGGATGACGAACAGTTTATGAATGTGCAGATGGCGATGGATGAGTTCGTGCAGGATCTTCTCGCCTACCTCGCCCGACTGAAGCATACCGGCAAATGTCCCATCACGGGTCAGACCTACGATGCTGCCACCATGCAGGCCCTCGCTGGCCTCCAGTTGGATAAGGCCAACTGGCTCAGTCTCGCCACGAAGTACAGCGGTTGGAATGTCCTGGCACTCGCCATCGAACAGAACCAGCCCCGCAATCTCAACTGTATCAATACCGACCAATACACCGTACCAACCGCCGAGCCTGCCACCCCACAGCAGCCCTCTGGCTCTGGTACCGACCCCAATACCGGCACCGATGCCGGAAACCCATAGTTGTTGTTCACAACTATATGCGGATTGACACCAACCCCGCTCTCGAACCCCCAACGTTCCTGAGCGGGGTTTTTATCCCCTTTTTTTTATTAAATTTTTCGCCTTTTACTAAAATTCTTTCGCTTTTTCTTGCAAATATAGCAAATTATTCTTATCTTTGCCCCCGAAATTCAAATATTTATTTATTCCCGATTATGGCAAAGACAAAGTTATCAACAAAGGATAAGGAGTTTACACCTGCCTGGTACATTGCAAAGCGTGTGCTCCGTGCCTATGGTTTCAGTTACGAGCGCCTGGCAGAGCTGCTGGAGTGCTCCGTTACCTCTATTCACGATATGGTCAACTATACGCCCAACGTCTATCGTGTCTATCAGCTCTCTGTCGCTACTGGCATCCCCTTCACTGACTTCTTCGATCTCGAACTGATGAAGCAAAGCAGTACGAACCATGGCGACAGTCTCAATGATGGTTCAAAGGCCCCCGTGATTTCCGATGATGGAAACATTACCTTCCATTGTCCTGACTGTGGCGCAAAACTCAAAGTCACACAACTACCCGATGATTAATTCATTAACTCATAAATTCATAAAATTATGAAACGATTATTTTTATTCTCCGTAATGGCTATTGCCATGTTGTTTGCATCCTGTTCAAAGGATGATGGTGATGATACTACAAGTGGTGGCACATCCTATTGGAGCGCCAACGACTTGAAGGGCCATTGGGTAGCCCTCGATGGCATCAGCAGTTACTACATCGACTTTACAGCCGATGGAACTTTCTCAGGCAGTCTTGGACGTGGTAATGAGTACAATTATGGTAAGTATAAGGCAGCCAACTCTACCAACCCCAGAGAGATTGCCGTTTGCTTCCCCAAACGTGATGCCGATACCTGGTACACTTGGACTATTGAATGGCTATCGTCAGACAAAAAGACGATGCAGTTCAATACTTATGAATTAAAGAGGGCCGATTGACCCTCTTTTTTTTTAGTGTGCAAAGAATCGCATGCCGTCGATCTCGATTACGAGGATATCATATACCCATCGGAATTGGCGCGACTCTACGAATTGCACCATGCGCATGCCCTTGCGACGATCAACCTTCAGACACACACAGTTACCACGCTCCAAACGTCCGCTCTTGGTGACATACACAATATGGAATGGCACCCGCTGCAACTCCTTCGCCCACAGCGGAGGATTGTAGCCCGTGGTCAGCAGGCCCGTAGTCTTATCGCGCCATTGGAACTTCTCGGTGTAGTTCCTGATATGCTGATACGATGTAGATGGCTGTTTCGTTGGCATACGCTTATACGTTTAGGTCGATGGCCTTCATGCCTGCGAAGGTCTTATAGACCACTGCCTGCACCTCACGGCCATAGAAGTCCTGGAGATAGTTGGTCATACGTGCCTCGATGTGCCGAGCCTCACGCATAATCGATGGACGGTGCTGGTCGCCACCGCGAGAGTCCCAGATGGCCACGTAGCGTTTGTTATGCTTCGCCTTACGTTGGCGCTGGATGGTCTCAATCTTCTTACCACCCGCAGTACCCATATCCACGAAACGCAGGTGATCCAAAAACTCGATGCGGATGGTCTCGTTGCCTTCAGCAGCCGACATCACCTCATACTGAAACGAGTTGATACCCTGTCCCGTAGCGTACCAGTCGCCTGATCCTGCCATCGCTTTCATTCTGCGACGCTCATTCACTTGCTTATAGCCTGGGTAAATCTCGTAGGGGTAGATGTGCTGCGTCCTGAAGTCACTCTCCAGCTGCTGCACTGCCTGCCGAGCAAACGACCTTAGCACTACGTTTATCGGTCTGCGAGGTTTGTCTAACTGTACTGCCATAATTCTATCTTTTATTGTCGCTACAAAGTTACGCATTTTGCCCCCGTACCATGTGACAACTTACCCGTTACTCGACGTAACCATTTAGCCGTAACTGCCCGTTACTCGCCGTAACTACCACCCTATCGGTTCTTTGAAAAAATTAATTTTTTCTTTTCTCCGTTTTAAATTTGATTTATATCAAGGAAATTCCGCTCTTTCCGCGAGGTTCTTTTGCGGCACCCTGCCGAAAATTGTGTGTAACTTTCTGATAATCAGAGGAACCATACGAAAAAAAACACCCCTATCTCACGCGAGACTCGCCGCCACAGTGGTTGCGCCTCCCCTCCCCCGTCCCCCTGGATCGGGTGCAAATATGCCGCCGGTGCCCTGAAGGGTGCCAGGGGTGCCCGTGTGTGTCTGATCTGGAGGCCGGACGGGTGCCAGGGTGCCAGATCTGACGGCCTGAAGGGGTGCCCGTGTGCCTCCATGTGTCCGGACGGGTGCCAGATGTGCCAGGGGTGCCAGTTCTGGACGTGTGCCCGTCTGTATGCCTGAAGGGTGCCAGGGGTGCCCGTTTT
>JAFZUS010000102.1 GCA_017618275.1 Prevotella sp. | reverse complement strand
GTCTTTGATAAGATTCCAGCTGAACTGAATGCAAAGAACAAGCGCTTCATCCTGAAGGAACTGAATCAGAAAGGACGATTCGAGAAATACAGAAACACCTTCATCTGGCTGAAAAACGCAGGAGTGGCTCTACCAGTCCATATTGCTGAAGACCCCAAGGTTCCTCTGGAACTGTCTGAAAAAACAAATCTGTTCAAGCTGTTCCTAAACGATGTCGGACTGTTGGCCTCAATGTATGAGAAAGATGGAATTCAACTGAAGATTCTCAACGGAGAACTGAATATCAATAGTGGTGCCATTTTCGAGAATGCTGCCGCACAGGAACTCAAAGCCCACAGCTTCCCGCTTTTCTACTACAACAGCAAGAAAAACGGTGAAGTCGACTTCCTTATTGAATATGATGGCTCTATTGTTCCCTTGGAAATCAAATCAGGTAAGGATTATATGCGTCATAATGCGTTGTCGAATCTGGTATCAAACGCCGAGTTCAACATTAAAGAAGCTTTCGTGCTTGCCCACTGCAACATCAGCACAGATGGAGCAATTACATACCTTCCGATTTATATGCTTTCATTCCTGAAAAAAACTGAAGTTCCTGAAAACCTCATCTATGAAATGGATATGTCTGATATAGAACTCCCTACGGACAGATAAACAATTATTGCTCCGCTAAATAAACTATACTCTATTCTCATTTTTCATTACCCGATAATGCCCATTATCACTGGCATGTCTGTACCGTTGAAGACTGCGAGGAAATAAAAGACAAGGCAGAGTGTACACCTGTCTACGAGCATGATGCCGAAGGTCATGAGGGCCAGCACCGCCAGGTCTGCGAGACCTGCTCTGCAGTTATCACCGACTGGACCGACCACGTCTGGGATTGGGAACACATCTACACCGATAACGATGCAGATTCTCCGAATAAAGGCCTCCTTTATGTCGAATGTGTCTGCGGTGCAAGATTCTACGACGAACTGGTTGAAGTCATCATAGGAGAAGTCACTGCCACAATCGGTGAGAATGCTCCTACCGGAAGCCTTCAGATTGTCAAGGACGAGGATTCCTACAAGGTCAGTTATTCCAAGGCAAATGAAGAAGAAATGGAAGATCTCACTCTCAGATGCCGTGTCTACATCAACGGCGAATGGGATGGGACTTATCTGGTAGATAACGAACAGGGAATCTATGAAATAACACCTGACGAGGGGAGTACATATAAGGTTGTGCTTGAGGTAGCAAATGCCACAGGCATGTCGATATTCGAGAAGATCATCGGACTGTGAGTCCGCTGATTATAAAAAGGAATTCTATTTATTAGAAAGTTTAAAAACTTTTAGGAAAGGAGAGAAAAGAATGAAACGTTCATTGTTTATCGCAATTGCCGTCCTGATCGTCATGGCTTTGTTCGTAGGCTGTAAAGCTGAGATCGCCGACAGGGACGAGCTCGGAATGGTTTCGATTTCAGGTACGTCAAGAACACTGAGTGCTTCAGCGGAATTGACAGTCGATGTCGAGAATCTGTACTGGTACTACACTGCTGCAAAGGCAGATGAGAGTCTGTTTACTACTGGAGCTACAGCTGAAAAGACTGCAGTCAAGGCAGGAGCAGGTCTGTCAGGTGCAAAGCTTGCATCAAAGTTCTCGACAGGTGCATGGACATTCTGCTTCTATGGTTATGAGAACGAGTATGATCCCGCAAATACCACTCAGAAACCGGTTTACTATCAGGAAGGTTTAGCAGTTACTGTTGCGAAGAACACAACTGCTTATCTGACGGTGACTCTTTCTCAGGGAGAGGGTTTGGCAGCACCTACTCTTGCTATCAATGAGGCAACATGGAGTTATGCTAATGCTGGCGGCGAGACCCTTGTCTTGAGAGTCTTTGATGGTGATTCAACAACAGCTATTGTAGAAATTGAAGCTGTTGCTTCAAACGAAGGAATCGCAACCTTTAGCACACAGAATGATTACGTTTTTACAGCAGCAGGAGCTCACACTCTCAGCTTTAAGGTCTATTACGGAACCCAGCTTGTTGGAGAGACAGCCCCCGTTGAATTGATTACAAAGAATGGATTCAAGTACACTATCACTGATTTGAGCGCAACATCAGCTGGAATTGAGACGCTTGATGAAACTGGGGAAGTTGTCATTTCTGGAAGCTACAACGCTGATACCGGAAGTGCAACAGCAGTTGGTAGCGTAATAGCAACAGCAGGAGAAAACACAATTACAGCAACAATTGCTCCCGCATCAACTACATCAGCAACCGAAACTGCAACAACCACCGTCACATTCCCGGAAGGCGCATTGACCGCAGATACCAGTTACACACTTGATCTTGAGGTTACTCCTGCCGCAACCGCCAGCAGTTTCACAGTTACAAGCGGAACTGCAGTTGCGGGAATCAACCTTGGCCTTTCTGCTGGAACAACAGAGGTGACACAGTTTGATACAACCAATGGCTATGTCACAGTTACAACAAATGTTGGAGCAGGACTTGGAACTGTAACTGTTGAGTATGAAGGAAGTGAATACATCAATGGAACTGATGGTGAGAAGTACTTGGTGAGCTATGATAACGATCATGGTACTCTTGTATTCAAGACAAGTCACTTCAGTGAGTTCGTTGTAGTATCAACTAGTGCTGTAGCTATCAACACCACAACAAACACAGCATATTCCAATTTTGCTACCGCAGTTGGAGCCCTGAATGATGGTGAAACAATTGTTTTGTTGAAAGATCTTGATTTCAGCACAGCAGAGTATTCAGCATACAAATGGGCCGGATCAACATATAATCCGCTTGAAATCACAAAGAGCAATGTAACCCTCGACCTTGGTGGACATACTATCTCCAACATGGGAAATGTTGCAATTTGCTTTGGTCACCTCCTTGCAGCAGATGGTCGCATTGAAAACGTTACTATTAAGAACGGAACTTTGTCTGCAGGAAAGACAGATGGAGTAACGAACAGCTATGCTCTGGCTATTGCTGGTGCAGATGGAGCAAAGGTAGAAAACGTCACCACTTTGGGTGGAATCAATGTTTACACAGCATCACAGGATGTTGAAATCATCGATTGCAATATCAATGGTACAAAGTATTACACCGTCTGTGCTCAGTGTGGATCAAATGTTACAATTAAGGGGACGACCTATACTAAGAATACCGATAACACAGTTGCCAACAAGTCAATGTTCTGGATTGATAAGGCTGGTTCTGACTCGGATTTAGCAACATCCGAAAATCCGTCTGGTACATATGATGCGTCATCAATTACAATTGAAAGTGGCTCTTTCACTGTTGATACTGCAAACGATGGTGCTTTCTACCTTTCTTCTGGCCTCAAGCCGATTGTCAAGGGTGGAACGTTCAACATCGATCCGACTGCTTATCTTGCTACTGGCTTCTCTGCAACAGAAGACAACGGAACATGGACTGTTTCTGCAAATTAATAAGAATTGAACAATCCAATTAACAATGATGCCGGAAGTCGATTGGCTTCCGGCATCGTTCGTAATTGAGGATTGTAACTTAAATCTAAACTCAGTCTGCGAAATAATCCTTAACGACGATATTGCAATCATCCACATTGGTAATCGAAGCACCAGAGCCATCGTAGCAAACAACGTTGTTATTGATGAATTCACAGTTCTCGATTGTGAGTGCACCCATCGTATAGAGAGCAAAGTGAGCCTGCGGATTAGAGATGATTGACGAATCCTTAATGTTCAGAGTTGCTGTTGCACTATTGTTATTGAACACAGGTATCTGCTTGAAGCTATATGGTTCATTAGCTGTGTCGCCAGTGTAATCTCCATAGAAACGAGCAGCAACAGCTCTTGTGTCAATTACCATATCCTCAATGGTAAGGGCTGCATAGTTCTGCATTCCCATCTTAACATTTACAGCATCAGCCTGAACTGCGAATGTACCATTCTTAAGGATAATTGTTGATCCAGCTGCCCAGTGCATTGCCTGAGTTGCGGTTCCAGTTGAACCAACTGCAGGATCCTTCATGGTGTAGGTCTTTCCATTGAAGTCAATTGTGAGGTTCTTCTTGTGGGTATCAGCATTGTTTGAATCTGTTGCAAGACCAGTTCCGTCTGTGACATCTCTCAACAGCTTAATCGTAGCTGTAGCATTGTCTGCAACGGAGTCAATTGCAGCCATGAGGCTTCCATAAATGTGTCCATTAACAAAAGCTACAGGAGCATTACCGTTAAATGTACCGCCATTGATGACAATGTTAGAATCAACAAGAGCTACTCCATCATTGCTGTTGCCATCGGCAAATGTTACGTTGAACGTACCTGCATTAATCTCTAACGAAGCTTTTTCAGTCCAGTTTGCAACGTTCTTTCCGTAGTTGTTACTAGCTCCATACTCGATAATACCATTTACGGTTCCAGTAAAGGTGCTTGGGAAAACTACTCTCACACCATCAGCATAAGTGGCAGCCATTCCATACCAAACATCAAAAGCTTTTCCATTCTCAGAAACTAGAATTGTTGTGTTTCCATCAACAGTTAATGAGCCAAAGTTGTTTGAGAGAGTATATCGTCCATTTTCAAGATTGGATCCATCAACGGTTACATCCTTAAGTGTCAGCTCACAGTAATTCTGTACAAGCATAAGAACACCAGCATCTGCTGTTGATGTTATGGTTCCGTTCTTGATTGTAACGATGTTGTCTTTCTCAAGATGCCATGCCTGAGTCTGTGTTCCTGTTGAACCAACCGCAGGACCAGAACATGTATATGTGAATCCACCAAGATCAACTGTGATATTCTTATGATCATTTGCACCAAGGAAAATACCAGCACCACTTGCATTCTTAAGAAGGGTGATGGTAGCACCACTCTGAGCGTCAGCGATAGCTTCGACAAGAGTGTTGTAAACCTTCGAACCAATCTTTGCTTCGCCCTTAGCTGTTACATAGAACTCACTGAAGTGAGGTGTAGCAAATGTAACGTATCCAGTTGCGGGATCATAATCAACATCATCCTGGTCGATGTCTAAGGATGCAGCTCCGTTATAATGAACTTCTACACCAGTAAGGCCTTTGCCAATAAATGTTGAAACAGTTGCCTTTCCATTCTCTCCGAATGTTGTTGTTCCATCAGAGACAGAAAGGCTAATTGAACCAACAACAGCAGAATCAGCAGAAACAGTGAATGCCTTTGTTGAAGCAACTTCAGCAGACGACGTCTCAACTCTAACCTGTTTTCCAGTAAGATCAACCGGGAACTCAACTGTTGTCTTGTCAGTATCTGCTCCAACTGCAGGAGTATTTGCTGATTCAATCTTTGAAACCATACCAGTTGTGGATGAATCAACGACATTAGCTGTTGTGACGACAGGTACCTCGACAGGTCCGACAGATACAGCAACAGGTTCTTCTGCAACGAAAGTAATACCATTATTATCGCTGGAGATTGTGTATGTCATACCCGCGGCAGCAGCTATTGTAAGAGGAGATGATCCGAGTTTTTCTTCAAAAGAAATACCATTATCTTCAAACTTGTTGAAAACCTCAAACAAAAGCTCGTTATTGCCAACAGCAAGATCGATTGGACTAATCTGAGAGAACGTTGCTTTGCCTTCAGAAACGGTTGTATGGTACTCAATTAAAAGCTGTGAATCTTTCGAAATCCTCAGAATCATATCATTGGTATTACCACCAAGAGCATCAACCCAGAACAGACCATTCTCAAATACAGCAACAGGATCAATCTGACCACCGTTTCCCCTAGTGAGAGAGACTTCAAGTGCGATGTTGCCAGTAATTGTTTTGCGAAGATCTTCCTGATAATAGACTGCATTTGCCTTAGGATCTGCTACATCTGGTGCTACTCCTGCAATATAAGCATAGAAACAGAAGTTCCATCCTCCAGCGGACATCTTTCCTTCTTCATTTCCAAGTTTTGCACCACTAAGCTCCCCATTTGAGTTCTTTATAATTGCCGTAAGGGTTGTATGCTCTCCTGTTCTGAAGTATCCAGATGTTTTGGTTGCTGTATAGTACCAATCAAGCTCATCCACGTCATACGTAGTAGCATCATAAGCACCAACGGCACTCAAAGCTCTTGCACCACCATCAATGGTGACTTCCACGAGCTGATCTTCCATGGACTTTTCTGCATTACAAGATACGAACAGAGCAGCCATGAGAAGAACAACGATTGCGATAAACAATGAACGTTTCATTCTTTTTCTCTCCTTTCCTAAAAGTTTTAAAACTTTCTAATAAATAGAATTCCTTTTTATAATCAGCGGACTCACAGTCCAATGATCTTCTCGAATATCGACATGCCTGTGGCATTTGCTACCTCAAGCACAACCTTATATGTACTCCCCTCATCAGGTGTTATTTCATAGATTCCATCCTGGTTTTCGTCTTCCAAGTATTGCCCGTCCCAGACACCATCGACATAGACGCGGCATCTCATGGTGAGATCGTCATCTGTCTCTGTGTATCTGATTGTGTACTTTCCGTTCTCGGGACCTGTTACCAGCATGTTTCCGGAAGGAGCGTTCTCACCGATTGTGGCAGTGACTTCTCCTATGATGACTTCAACCAGTTCGTCGTAGAATCTTGCACCGCAGACACATTCGATGTATTGGAGTTGCTTTTCCTCATCGAACTCGATATCTCCTGACCAGTCGTGTTCTTCCTTATCTGTCAGGACTGCTTCACAGACTTCACAGATCTGCCAGTGACCTTCGGCATCGTGCTGGTAAATCGGTGTGCAGAGGGCTTTGGTTTCCTCATCCACGGCTCCGCAGACCGTACAGACGTGCCAGTGATAATGGGCATTATCAATTGTTCCGGAGGTCCACTCCTCGCTCCAGTTGTGGATGATCGTATCTTCCTCGTCTTTTTCTTCTTCGCAATCAGCATCTGCGTAGAACTTCTCGCACTCTGTGCAGTACCAGTACTCGATGTTGCCGTGAGTTTCTTCTGTAGCCTCAGTGGGTTCAATGTGGTTGACGACATGCTTGGGAAGAATCCAGGAGTTTGCCTCTATCTCATGCTCGCATGCTTCATCTGAGAAATACTTATGGCAAACGGTGCACTCCCAATAAGCAGTGTTGCCGTCTGTGGTACATGTGGGTTCAACTGCTTCATGGGCTGTCAGTGTGTGTGATCCGTTTGTCGGGAGAACAATTTCTGTTTCATAATCAAGTTCTTCCGTGCAGTCTTCATCTGCGAAGTACTTGTTACATCTCGAGCAGTACCAGTATTCGTTATTACCGGTTTCTGTACATGTGGCAGCCTTTACCTCAACATGTGTCAGAGGATCATCGTGTCCGAGTGCGGGAACTACTACGGGATTGGCAATCGGGTTCTCCCCTGCTTCATCCGAGAACTTCTGTCCGCATTCGTCACATGTCCAGTAGGCTTCCTGACCCGGTGTGGTGCATGTGGGGGCAATGGCATCTGTCTTTGTCAGATGCTCGTGGCCTGTGGCCTCGATAATCCAGTCGCCTTCCTCAAGTTCTTCTGTGCAGTCTTCATCTGCAAAGTACTTGTGGCAGACTGAGCATTCCCAGTAGGCTTCCTGACCATCTTCTGTACATGTTGCGGGAATAGCTTCATGTGCTATCTTAGTATGAGGTAAGGTCGGAATCACTTCCTGCAGGATGTGCTCACCATCGTGAGAACACACCTTCTGTTTCAGACCTGTAGTCGTGCATGTTGGCTCAATGATGGTCACCCAGTCACCGTAATCATGTCCGAGAGCTTCGATGGGTCTTTCTTCAGTATGCTTGGCATCATTCAGACAGGTTCTTCTTTCAAGTCCGTCTGTGGTACAGGTAGCAGGTACGACTACCGTCCACTCGCCCCAGTCATGGTCTGTTGCAGGAATTATAAGATCTTCGTCTGTTACTACTGTGGTTCCTTCTCTATCCTCGAAATCCAGTCCGCATCTTTCGCAATGGTAGTGTGCCGCAACACCTGTTTCTGTACATGTGGCAGGAACTTCTGCGACCAGTTTCAGGTCATGGCCGAGAGCATCAATGACTGCCTCGTCGACGTGTTCTTCATCATTGGCACAGATTCTGTGCTGACTACCCGCTGTTGTGCAGGTTGCCTCAACATCGACAATCCACTCGCCCCAGTCATGGCCGAGTTTCTCAATGACTGCGGGATTGACAATCGGAGTCTCGCCATCTTCATCAGCGAACTTCTGGTCACAGTTATCGCAGATCCAATACTCTTCATGGCCGTCTGTCTCACATGTGGCTTCGACTCTGTCAATCTTGACCAGATTATGGCCTGTTGCGGGAATAACCTCCTGAACGATGTGGGTTGCATCGTGAGAACAGACTTTCTGCTTCAGACCTGCAGTCGTGCATGTTGCTTCTTTTATGGTCTCCCATTCACCGAAGTCATGTCCGGTTGCAGCAATCGATCTGTCTTGGGTGTGCGTAGGATCGTTGGCACAGGTTCTTCTCTCAGTTCCCGGTACCAGACATGTGGCAGGAGTGATTACGACCCACTCGCCCCAATCATGTCCGAGTGCCGCGATGGCTACATCTTCAACTGTGAGTTCTGTTGTTGCAACTGAATTATTGAAGAGCTTTCCGCAGACATCGCACTTCCAGTATTCGATGTTGCCTGCAGTTTCACAGGTTGCATCCTTGGCCTCAACTTTGACCAAAGCATGTGCAGCAGGATCTCTGAGGCTCTCATCGGTAGCTTCTGCAAATGTAATGCCTACTGAAACGAACTTCTTGTTGCAGTCGTTGCAGCTGTAATACTCCTCGGTACCGTCAGTGGTGCAGGTATGGGGAACTGCAGGATGGTAGGTCAGGTTGAACTCGTTGTGGATATGATCCTGATGGAAGTCCTTGTGACAGACGGTACACTCGTTGTCCATTTTGCCTGTCTCGGGATTGTAGACCCATTCGCCAAGAGTATGCTCTGCCTTGTCCTTGATTTCGCCGCATGTGGTACACACGTGCCAGTGGTCAGTTATATCGGTTGTCCATTCCTCGCTCCAGGCGTGGCCGAGAGCGGCGATGACCCATGAATCCTTCTCTATAATATTAATAGCCTCGGCGTCGGAGAAATACTTGCCGCATCTGGTGCACTCCCAGTAGGCGGTGTTGCCGGCTTCGGTGCAGGTGGCGGCTTTTGCCTCGTGGGCTGTCAGCTCATGACCGAGAGCCGCAATCGGCTGTTCTTCGTGATGGGTTTCATCGTTGGCGCAGACTCTTCTCTCAAGTCCTGCTTCCGTGCATGTTGCGGGAGTTATTACCGTCCACTCGCCCCAGGCATGGCCTGTTGCGGGAAGCTCGACATTGGTCACCACAGCGGTGCAGGCTGCGTCTGCGAAGTGCTGGTGGCACTCTTCACACGTCCAGTACTCGATGTTACCGGCTTCGGTGCATGTTGCTGCAACTGCTACGGTGTGGGTCAGTGTGTGCGGCTTTGTCAGCACGACGTCTTCAACGGGTTCTTTTCCGTCTGCGTCAAGGAACTTCAGGCCGCAGATGTCACAGCCGTAGTATGCAATGTTACCGGGCTCGGTACATGTGGGCTCCTTGGCTGCGTGGAATTCAATAACGTGCTGATGTGCCTTGCTTTCCACTCTTCCGCACACCCGACACTGTCTGTTGGTGGCAAGCGTGACAGGGTCATAAATCCACTCGGTAAAGTCGTGCTCGCTTTCCTCGAAATGGTTGTCACAGCCGTTACATGTCTTGTAGTGCTTCTCGGGATCAATGGAGATCCAGACATCGTTGATGTCGTGGATGATATCGGTCTGGACGTTGTCGGCGTTTCCGCCTGCCTCGATTGCAGCTTCGACGTAATTGGCAATCTCGTGGGGGCTGGAAATGTTACCGCCGCTGATTTCGAATGCCATGCTATCGGTAGGATTGTCGATTGATTCGATTCTCACGACACCGCCATCGATCTTCAGTGCTCCGCCGGCCTGGATGTCGAAAGCTCCGCCGAGAGAGCCTTCGGTGCGGTTGTCGGAAGTGGACTTGATGACCAGCACGCCGCTGGGACCGACTTCTACGGCCTGCGGGTTGGCTCTTCTGTCGTCGACCAGATGGTCATCAATCGTTACGACATTGACGTTTACCTTGACGGCCTTGGTGTCGGAGCGTGTAGTTTCGGGGATTATGGTCTTACCGTTGATGATATCAACACGGTCACCGCCCTCGATGTTGAAGAACTGTTCTTCCTTGGAGCTGAACCAGTACTCATAGCCCTGGAAGTCGATGCAGAGCACTCCGGAGAAAGATGCGGGAACACTGATTCCC
>JAFZUS010000101.1 GCA_017618275.1 Prevotella sp. | reverse complement strand
TACGCTGTTGTCGCCACTTAAAAATACTGCGACAATCTCGTCTCTTTTCTCCTTCGGAGTCCTTTGATACATTCTTTTCATAAGTTTAACACATTTATTAAGTTCCTAAATGTGTCAACCTATATCAGTATAAGACAATATTATTTCAGGTAATCTTCGAAATATTGGGTGATGCGTTCGTGTAGATGCACACTGGCATGGCCGCGCATGTTGTGCTCCTCGCCAGGATAGGCGAAGAAGTCGGGCTGTGTACCGGCCTTGATACAGGCATCGAGGAACGACAGACAGTGCTGGGGTACGACGGTGTTGTCGTTGTAGCCTGTGATGATCTGCAGTTTGCCCTTCAGACGGTCTGCTTTGTTGATGAGGCTCGTCTTCTCGTAGCCATCGGGGTTCGTCTGGGGCGTGTCCATATAACGCTCACCATACATCACTTCGTACCATTTCCAGTCGATGACAGGGCCACCGGCGACGCCCACCTTGAAGACATTGGGATAGTTGGTCATCAGGGAGATGGTCATGAAACCGCCGAAACTCCATCCATGAACACCCAGACGATTCATATCGACATAAGGCAGGCTGCGCAGATAGTTGACACCTTTCATCTGATCCTGCATCTCAATCTGTCCGAGTTGTCGGAAGGTGGCCTGCTCAAAATCTCGCCCGCGGTACTGGCTGCCGCGGTTGTCGAGGATAAAGAGGATGTAGCCTTTCTGTGCCATGTAGGTCTCCCACGTGCGGCTGGCCCAATGCCACGAGGCCTGCACATTGTTGGCGTGCGGGCCACCGTAGACGTAGACTACTGTGGGGTATTTCTTCGACGGGTCGAAGTCGTGGGGTTTCACGAGGCGGTAGTAGAGGTCGGTCTGGCCGTCGGCGGCTTTGATGGTGCCACTCTCGAAGATAGGCTGCTGGTAGCCCTGCCAGGGGTCATCGGCTTCCAACAGATTGGTGTGCTGCACTTTTTTCGTGAGGTCTACGACGTCGATCATGCGGGGCTTCGTCGGGGTGGAGAAACGGTCGATGAGGTAGTTGCCTGAGGGCGACAGGGTGGCCGAGTGTACGCCGTCGGTGGTGTCGAGTCGCTGCATCTTTCCGGTCATGTTGACGCTGTAGAGGCCGTGGTACAGAGGGTGCTCGCGGTTGGCTTTGATGATAACGCTCTTCTGGTGCTTGTTGAAGCCGATGACCTCCATTACCACCCAGGGACCGCTGGTGAGTTGGCGAAGGCACTCGCCGTCCTTATTATATAAATAAAGGTGGTTGTAGCCGTCGCGCTGGCTCTGCATCAGGAACTTGGTATCGTCCCAGGGCAGGAACAGGATGGGGTTCAGCGGCTCAACGTATTTCGGACTCGTTTCGCGGTATAATTCGGCGATGCGCTCGCCTGTCTCAGCATTGTAAGACACCAGACGGCAGTCGTTTTGGTCGCGGTTGAGTTCAAACATATAGACGGTCTTGCTGTCGGGGCTCCATGCGATGTTGGTGAAGTAGCGGTCGGTGGGGTCGCCTGCCTGCAAGTAGATGGTCTTGTTGGTTGTCAGGTCGTAGACACCCACCGTCACCTTGTGCGAGGTCATGCCTGCCATCGGGTATTTGTCTGGTTCGTAGGTGGCCTCGCGGGGGAAGATATCTACCTGGGGGTAGTCGGCCACCATGCTCTGATCCATGCGGTAGAAGGCCAGCCGCTGGCCATCGGGACTCCAGAAGGTGCCCTTCTCGATGCCGAACTCGTTGCGGTGAACGCTCTGGCCATAGACAATCTCGCGGCTGCCGTCGGTAGAAAGTTTGTGCTTCTTGCCCTCGCCATCGACCACAAATAGTTGATGGTCTTCCACATAGGCCGTGGCGCGCGACTGGGCATTCCAGTCGTTGGCCGTCTGTCCTGAGATACTGTCTTGCCACACGACTTTCTTCTGCTTGAAGTCGACGAGGATGACGGCCTTTCTGTTGCCGAGTTGCACGAGAGGCTTGTCGGGGTAGGGGAAGGTGGCATTCATGAGGTGGCGCACGTAGCGGTTGTCCTCTTCATCGCTGTCGGCCCATTTATTGATGTCGTCGAGGGTGAAGAGCAAGGTCTTCTTGCCGGTCTTGGCATCGATGGTATGACACTCCTCCACGTCGGTCTGTATCAGTTGGTCGCCCCACCAGGTGAGCCACATGTTCTTGGGCTGCATGTTGTGGTAGTTGGTACCGCCGAAGTTCAGGTCTTCAAGGGTGAAGAGTTTATCTTGCGCTGTCATGGGAATAGGAAGGATTATCAGCGTCAGTGCTACAAGCAGATTCTTAATCTTCGTCATCATCGTCAAATCTCCTTTTTTTTCTCTCAAACTTCTTGACGGCTTTGTCCGTCTTCCTGTCGTTGCGGTCGAAACGTTTCCCGTCTTTGCGGTCAAAACGCCCCTTGCCGTCTTTGCGGTCTTTGCGGTCGAAGCGCCTGCCGTCTTCTTTCCTTTCCTGCCGGTCCTCCCTGCGGGGCTTGCGCTCAGGCTTCTCGAGGTCGTGGCGGTGGAAGGTGAAGGTGCGGATATCGGCTTCCTCGTTCTGCTCTGTTTCCTCTAAGCGCTTCTTAAACTCGCGCTCTTTCTTGAAACGGTGCTTCTCAGCCATCTGTCGCTTCTCCTCTTCGGTCTTCACGATACCACCCTCATGACGGAAATCCTTCAATTTACCGTCAAAGATCTGGTATTTGCGGAACTCACATTCCAGCGAACCGTTGAAGAGCGGAATCTTGATGCTGGGCTTCAGACCAATCTGTTCGAAACACTCCTCACGATAAGAGAGGATCCACGCATCATTATTGAGGAACTGGTGCTTCAGGCGCTCACCGATCATCTTATAGGTTCCGAGCAGGTCGGGAGTGGAGATTCGTTCTCCATAAGGTGGGTTGGTGATGATGATGCTCTTGTTCTTAGGCTGTACGAAGTCCTTGAAATCCTGTTGCTCGATAGTGATGGTGCTGGTCAGTCCGGCAGCCTTGACATTCATTCGGGCTGTATTGACGGCTTTCATATCGATATCGTAGCCATAGATATGGTGCTTGAATTCCCGTTCCTGACTATCGTCATTGTATATCTCGTCAAAGAGGTCTGCATCGAAGTCTGACCATTTCTCGAAAGCATATTCCTTGCGGAAGAGACCTGGTGCCATGTTCATGGCAATGAGGGCTGCTTCGATAAGGATGGTGCCGGAGCCGCACATGGGATCGATAAAGTCTGTATCGCCCTGCCAGCCCGACATTAGGATCATGCCTGCTGCCAACACCTCATTGAGTGGTGCCTCCACGCTCTCCTGACGGTAGCCACGACGATGGAGCGACTCACCGCTGGAGTCGAGGCTGAGGGTGCAGTTGTCCTCTGCGATATGAATGTTCAGGCGGATATCGGGATTTGCCACGGAGATATTGGGGCGTTTGCCCGTCTTCTCGCGGAACTGGTCCACGATGGCATCCTTGACCTTGTAAGAAACGAATTTGGAATGCCGGAACTCTTCTGAGAAGACCACAGCGTCGACGGCAAAGGTCTTTTCCGGTTCCAGGTAATTAAGCCAGTCTATTTTCTTGATTTCTTCGTAGACATCATCGGCACTCTTGGCCTTGAAGTGCCGGATAGGTTTCAGAATCCTGATGGCGGTGTGTAACTGAAAGTTGGCACGGTACATCATCTCCTTGTTACCCGTAAACGAAACCATCCGTCTACCAATCTGTACATTGTTGGCCCCTAACTGGACCAGTTCTTTCGCCAGCACAGGTTCCAGTCCCATGAACGTTTTGGCGATCAATTCAAATTCTTGCTCCATTTTATGTGAATGTGGAATACTATCATGTAAAAACTGACATATGCCGGCTTTTCGAGTGCAAAGTTAATGCAAGTTAAGCAAAAAAACAAATAAAATGCAAAAAAACACCTTATATTTCTTGTTATTCCATTTTTTTTCTTAATTTTGCCACATTAACAATCACGAGTATGATGGAAATCTGTCTATATTTCTCTTTGCGTAACATCTCGTCTTTCCATATTCTATGGATATCGGGTGCCATCCTCTTTCTGATTCTTGTCTTCTTGATTTACCGGCAGAATGTCCAAAGACGACAACTGAAAAAGGAATTAGTTGAGATTGAAAGCATGATGCAGAGCAATGTGGAGTACGAATTTGTGCTGAAGGCTATGCATTTGGCCACTTGGCATGTTGATCCAAAGATGCGTACTATAACTTTCGATAATGACTACCGTGAAGATACTGGCAACTTTATTCCTGAAGCAGGTACTAACATCGATGATTGGGTCCTTCAACTTTTTCCCAACGATCGGTCGAGGGTAGGCAAGTCACTCGATGAGATTTGTCTGGGAGAGACGGAGGTCTTTTACCAGCAGTATCAGGTCAAATCGGTTATTCCGGGCAAGTCTTATTGGGAGGAGAGTTATGCGACAGTTGGAGAGCGTGATGCTGATGGGAATCCCTTGAAGATTGTAGGTGCCTCCATGCGTATCGACAATCGTAAGGATATGGAGAACGCCCTGATTCAGGCCCGTAATAAGGCAGAGGAGAGTGATCGTCTGAAGACGGCTTTCTTAGCAAACATGGGACATGAGATACGAACGCCTCTTAACGCCATTGTCGGTTTCGCCGATCTTCTGCCTGTGGTTCAGAGCGAGGAAGACCGCAACCAATTGATTCAGGAAATCCAGAACAACAACCAGAAATTGCTTCAGATTATTGACGGATTGGTTAGAATGTCTGAGATAGAGGCTGGTGCCAGCAGTTTGGCACTTAATGCCGTTGATCTGAATCCCCTGCTTATGGAGTTGCAGGAGCGTTATCAGGTGGGTACGGAAGTGCCGATTATTTTACACTTGCCACAAAGCGAGATGCTGATCCATTCCGATATGGAGAAACTGAAGGGCATCATGGAGCATTTCCTGCTGAACGCCATCAAGTTTACATCGTCGGGTTCCATCACTCTGGGCTATGATGTTGAAGAAAACCATGTGCGTCTCTGGGTAAGTGATACTGGAAAAGGTATTGCAAAGGAGGATCAGGAGCGTATCTTTGAACGCTTTGTCAAGATTGACGAATATGTGCCTGGCACCGGTCTTGGTCTTCCTGTGGTCAAATCCCATGTGCAGCAACTCGGTGGTACGGTGGGTGTAGAGTCAGAACCGGGTAAAGGCTCCCGCTTCTGGGCCTTGCTACCCATCTCGTGATGCTCCTTATGAGACATCTTATCTATCTGTTTTTTCTGTTATTTGTGCCGTCTGTGGTGATGCAGGCGCAAGACTTTACGTCGGTTCCGCTCAGCGACTCCCTGTTTGCAAGGATGCAAGGACGATCCTATCCTGAAGGGTGTAGAGTGCCTCGTAGTGATTTGCGTCATGTAAAGGTGCTCCATGTGGATGCCCAAGGGGTGGTACACAAGGGAGAACTTGTCTGCAACAAGGCTATTGCCCAGGATCTTGTGGATATCTTTCGACAACTCTATCTGGCGCGGTATCCGATAGAGAAGATAAGGCTGATTGACGACTATGAGGCCGACGATGAGCAGTCGATGAGAGACAACAATACTTCCAGTTTCTGCTATCGTACCGTCTCTGGCACGAAGAAACTCTCCAAACATGCCTTGGGGTTGGCTGTTGATATCAATACACGCTATAATCCCTGGGTGCGGAAGGCAAGCGATGGGCATCAACTGGTTTCTCCTGACAACGGACGTCCTTATGCAGACCGTCGCAAGCCGTATCTGTACAAGATTGTCAAGGGCGACTTGCTCTACAGACTCTTTATCCAACATGGTTTCCGATGGGGTGGCAACTGGCGCACCATGAAGGATTATCAGCATTTTGAAAAATAAGCAGGAACTGTGCAACTTTTCTGAAGTTAAGTGCGTCAAACAGAAAGAAGTGAAACAAAAACAAAAAAACGATGAAAGCAAAACAGTTCGTATTACGCAGCCTGCTGTTGCTGGTTGTATCACAAGGAATCGTATCATGTGTGTATAAGAGCGGCTCTTGGGAGAACGGTCCGAGAGTGGTACAGTCTCGTCAATTGAAGGGATTCGACAAGATTGAGGTATATGGTTCCCCTTCGGTCTATTTCTTCCAAGCCGATGTTTTTTCCGTTAACGTCAAGGGTCCGGAAGACAAGGTGGATAAGATTATCACAACGGTGGAAGACGGCACCCTTATCATCCGTAACAAGGGCAAGATAGGTATGTTCAATGTGTCATTTGGAGATATGGGTGGCATTTCCGTGCATGTCGGTTCACCAGATCTGACGAGCGTCAGTCTGAACGGTTCCGGTGACTTTGTCTGCACGGGCAATCTGGATACTGATCATATGCGGATTTCCCTCCGTGGCTCAGGTGATATGACCTTCGATAAAATCATCTGTGATGATTGTGTCACAGAACTTGTCGGCTCTGGCGATATCATGCTCAAACGACTGGATGCCCTATCGTCAGAAATTTCACTAATTGGTTCTGGCGATGTGGAAGTGTCACAGTGGAATGTCCGCGATACGGATATCTCCCTGCGAGGCAGTGGCGACATCACCGTTCATTTCAGAGAAGGATGTAAGACGGTGGACTGTCAGTTAAACGGCTCAGGCGACATCTATTTGGAGGGAGAGGTTGAACAGATGAACAAACACAAAATCGGTTCTGGCGATATTGATACGGATGAGTTAGTGATAGGAAAATGAAATAAGCCCGCCAATTAGCGGGCTTATTTCATGATATATGTCTTGATTACATGCGGCTCTTCCAGAGTTTGGTCATATCCTCGAGGGTCTTGCCCTTGGTCTCGGGAACGAGTTTCCAGACGAAGAGGGCAGCGATGACACAGATGATGCCATAAAGACCGTAGGTAAACCAGTGGCCGAAGTCGTCACCCTCTGTCAGGTGCATGTTGAACATGGGCACGAAGGTTGACGAAACGATGAAGTTGCTGATCCACTGTGCTGCCACAGCGATAGCCACCGCTGCACCACGGATGGTGTTGGGGAAGATCTCGGCGATAAGCACCCAGCAGATGGGACCCCATGAGAACATGAAGCAAGCAGAATAGAGGAGCAGTGAGGCAGCGGTGACGAGTGCAAGGCTGTCGTTACCGAAAGTGATGGCGACACCGAAGGCACCCAGGGCCATACCTAACGAACCCCAGATGAGCAGCGGCTTACGACCCCACTTCTCGACGGTGAAGATGGCCACCAGCGTGAATGAGATGTTGATGATACCCATGAAGACGGTCAGCATCATTGGGTCGTCCATACCCATGTCACCGAAGATACGCGGAGCGTAGTAGAGCACGGCGTTGATACCCACAGCCTGCTGGAACACGCTGAGCATGATGCCGATGAAGATACACATGGCACCATAGGTGAGCAGTTTCTCGGTCTTCACCACCATGGTGTCCTTGATGTCCTGAAGAATCTGGGCAGCCTTGCTGGAGCCGTTAATCTTCGACAGGATACCGAGGGCTTTCTGGTCCTGACCGACAGAAACAAGGTAACGCGGGGTCTCGGGTACGAAGCAGATCAGCAGGGCGAAGAGACCTGCGGGCACAGCCTCACTTCCGAACATGTAGCGCCAACCGGTTTCCACCGTCCACACTGCTCTCGGATCAAGAGCGGCGAGACCCTTACCCATATCTTCAACCAGCGGCTGAATGTGGTCGCCCAGGATGAAGAAGTTGACGAAATAGACCACCAACTGACCGAAGATAATGGCAAACTGGTTCCAACTGACGAGCATACCTCGGATGTTAGAGGGAGCCACCTCACCGATATACATTGGGCAGATGGCAGAGGCCAAACCTACGCCGATACCACCGATGACACGGTAGATGTTAAACATGATGAGCAGCGAGTAGGTGGGTTCGCCATAGTTGAAGAACAGGAACTCAGGATCCATCGAGCCAAGGGCTGAGATAAAGAAGAGGATACCTGCGATGATAAGCGACTTCTTACGACCGAGGTTCGTGGCGAGGAAACCAGAGAGGGCCGAACCGATGATACAGCCGATGAGGGCAGAGGCAGAGGTGAAGCCGTGCCAGCCGTCGGTATAGGCAAAGTCTTTGGCTTCCATGAAAAATGCCTGGAGTCCCTTCTCGGCTCCTGAGATTACTGCGGTGTCATACCCGAAGAGCAGGCCACCGAGCACGGCGACCATCACGATACTGATGAGGTAGGCTTTGCTACCTTGTTCTGATTGTTGATTCATAATGTTATTGTTGTTGAATAATAATTTGCATCTATATCTCTGGTTTTTGGAAAATCTGTGCAAAAATACGGTTTTTCTGTGAAAACACCAAATATTTTTCGTAATATGCGTATTTTTTTTGCAGGATGTTTGTCTATGTCGCTTTTTTTTTCTACTTTTGTGGCAAATTCTAAATGAGACTCTAAAATGAAACGACTATTCGCCCTGCTGATGACGTGTTCCATATTGGCTATTGCCAGTGCCGGCATCATTCCTGATATGAAGTTCCGACGACTTGACACTCGTGAGGGATTGTCGAACTCGATGGTAAGCAGTATCTTGCGTGATTCGAGAGGTTATGTGTGGCTGGGAACTGGTTATGGACTAAACCGATATGACGGCTATCGGGTTCGTACTTATTTCTCATACGATAAAGACACCACTTCACTGCGGAACAATCGTGTCGACGAGATCCAGGAGGGCTATGGCGGGAGACTCTGGCTGAAACAGGGCATGAATTACTCCGTGTATGATCCGGTGACGGAAAAGGTAGACCGTACACCTTCCCGCTGGCTGAATGAACAAGGGATAGTAGGAAGTATTGAGAGTATTCACCTTGACTCAAAGAAAAACTATTGGGTCAAGACCTATGAAGATGGTTTTTATTATTTCGACCCCGTTTCCAAGAATCTCAAGCATTTGAAGTTTGGTTATGGTGATGACGAGTTCCCCAAGGAGTTTGGTGTCTCGGCCTATACTGAGAGTAAGGAGGGGATGATTCTCGTTTCTACCTATGGCGAATTGTTGTGTATCGACGGCCCCAAAGGAAAGGTCCTTTGGCGGAATGACCATGTGAAACGCGCTTTAGATTCATACAACGACTATTGGGTGACCGTTGACAAGGAGGACAATATATGGGTTATCACACACTCTACAGGTACTTATATCTATATCAAGAAAGAGAACCGTTGGTACACCTCGCTTACCGAACTGATGTTGGCTCGAGGCTTTGAGAATGTGCCTGATGATATCCTGGTATGGGAAGTCTGCTACGATGCAAAGGGACTGCTCTGGGTGGCTACAGACCACCTTGGCGTGCTTGTGCTTGATTTTGAAAACAAGGAGTGGCGCCAGTTCACCAACATCAAGGGGGATGACACTTCACTGCCAGATATTACCATCAAACATCTCTATTTGGATCAGTTGGGGCGCATGTGGCTCGCCAGTTACAAGAACGGTGTGGCCATGTGTGCTGAAGCCTTGTCTAACTTCAAGAGTCTGGCCGTAGGCGATATCAATACGATGACCGAAGACCGACAAGGCTACTACTGGCTGGGACGTAATGACGGTGGAATCATTAAGATGGATCCGAAGACGTTGGAGCCTGTGGAGACCTTTACAAAACAGAGTCTTGGCGTGCCCAGCGATATCATTGTAGGCAGTTTTGCTTCGCGCGACGGTAGCCTGTGGTTCGGTACTTACGAAGGAGGACTGCTACACTATAAGAACGGTGTTTGGAAAAATTATCGTGCCTCGGATCCCGGCAGTGCCTTTATGACAAATAATATATGGGGCATTACCGAAGATTTGTGGGGGAATATCTGGGTGGGTGTTCTTGGAGGCGGTGCTGTGCGAATAGACAAGAATACGGGAAAGCAACGCTCTTTCACGACAGAGAATTCTGTATTGAACACCGTCTGGACCAATAGTATCTCTACTGCCAGTAATGGCTGGATTTTATTGGGTAACTCAGAATATTATGCTTTGATTCATCCAGGTAATTTTAAGGTCATCAACGGAACCTTTCCACAGGACAATTCTTTGAAGGCCATCACGGTCTCGACAGCCACAACACAGGCAGTATGGGATAGTCGTGGCCTGCTCTGGCAGTGCTCTCCCTCGGGCGTGGTTATCTATGACCGCAAGACAGGACAGAAGACACTGCTTGACATGAAGTCAGGTCTTTATGGCTCTAATGCCGTTTCTGTCACAGAAGATACCCGTCATACAATGTGGGTGGCCACTGATCATGGTCTCTCTAATATTACCCCTCAGAAACAGGATGACGGCGTCTGGACGTTCACCGTCCGTAACTTCAACGACAGAGACGGACTCCAACCGGGACCATTCAACCAGCGTGCCATCTTCTGTTCCCGTAGTGGAGAGTTGCTTCTGGGAGGTCAGGATGGACTGGATATCATTAGTACCCTGAAACTGGGCAATGGCGACGATCAGGAAAAGCCGATATTCAGTGGTCTGGTGCTTTTTGATCAAGAAGTGGAGGTCGGTGTGCGTTATGATGGCAGGGTGATTCTTGATGAAGCGCTCGATATGCAGCGCAGAATAAGGCTGCATTACAGTGAGAATCAGTTTACGATACACATGGCCTCAGACAATGGCGGTGTGAATAATGCCACACGCTTTATCTATCAGTTGAAGGGATTCAATGACAAATGGATTAAGACAACGACTGTCAATCCAGATATTACCTATATGTCGTTACCTCCTGGTAGTTATACCCTTTGTGTGCGTATGCTGAAGGATGATGGAACGATGGGTGAACAGGAGAGTCAACTTGACATTGTTATTGACTCTCCATGGTACTCTTCGTGGTGGGCATGGACGCTCTATGGCTTGCTGACAATTCTGTTTGTCTTCATCTGGAAGTATGCAGCCAGGGTAATGGCTTATTTGAGGTCGTGTCGTAGTCATCGTGAAACCCAAGAAACACCTTTGGAAGAGACCCCGTCAGAGGAGGAAAACATCGAAGAAGCGGTGTTAATGGACGAGGATGAGTGATTCTTTGGTTGTTTTAGAGCATTTTTTGCCTGAACTATTTGGAAGTTCGGGCTTTTTTGTGTACTTTTGTCCCGATATTGGAAACCTATGACTGGTATGAAGAAACTGATAACCCTGTGTCTGTTTGCCGTTGGCTTAAATGCGACGGCCCAGACTTCTTTGATTCCCGATATGAAATTCCGTCGTCTGGATACCCCGGAAGGATTGTCGAGTTCACAAATCAATAATATATTCAGGGACTCCCGTGGATATGTGTGGATCAGTACACCTTATGGCCTGAATCGGTATGATGGCTATCGTGTAAAAACCTTCTATTCGAACCTGCGCGACACCACCACGATGCGCGATAACTATTGTGATCGTGTCTATGAGGCTGACGACGGGAAGTTGTGGATGAGACAGGGTATGGGCTATTGCGTATATGACCCTGTGACGGAAACCTTTGAGCGCAAGGCCTCCAGGGTGTTGGCCAAACTTGGAATGAACTGTAATGTAGAGTGGCTGTATATCGACTCGAAGAAGAATATCTGGGTGAAGGATTTCGAGAAGGCCATCTATTGCTATCATCCCCAAGCCAAGAAGAACAAGATCACCACTATCAAGATGGGTTACGGCACGACCGAATTTTCTCCCAATTTTGGCATCTCCACGGTGGCGGAATATGGCGACAAATTGCTGGTGGTTACCAACAACGGTGAACTTGTGTGCCTGAATGGCGAAAAAGGTGAGGTGGAATGGGTGGACCGTTGGATGTATGAAACGAGTGGAATCGATAGTCAGGAGTACCGACTCTATGTCGACAAAGACATGAATATATGGTGTAACGTACTGGCTTTGGTGTTTGTCCAAGAGCATAAGACCAAGAAATGGTATACGATGTTAGACTATTTGGCCGCCAAAGGTGTTGAAGGCGTACCTGCTGGGCTGCAGGTATGGAGCATGATCGTCGATAAGGACGATTGTCTCTGGCTGGGGTGTGACCATGACGGACTCGTGGTGGTTGACATGAAGAACAAACAATGGAAACAGTTCTTGAACAACAAGCATGACGAGGCCTCTCTCAGTGATAATACGTTGCGTACTCTCTATCTGGACAATAGGAACACGGTATGGATTGGAACGTATAAGAACGGTGTCAACCAATATATTCCCGGTGTTTCCAGTCTGAAGAGTGTCGAACTCGGCGATATCACCACTGCATGTGAGGATAAGTATGGTAATTACTGGTTGGGTACCAACGATGTCGGTATTCTCGTCTATAATCCTAAGACCAACGAGGTGGTGAACCATTTTACGAAGGATAACAGTGGCTTGGCCAATAATATCATCGTGGGTTCATGGCCTGCCAAGGATGGTACGATCTGGTTCGGCTCGTATAACGGCGGATTGTCGCATGCCGTACTATCTCCCTCAGACCACACACAGGCCACGATTTACAACATTCAGGCAACAGGAAAGCCTGGTGAGTTGGCAAACAACAGTGTGTGGGCCTTGAATGAGGACAAGTGGGGACGCTTGTGGCTGAGTACCCTTGGCGGTGGCTTGCAGATGTTTGATCCCAAGACCAAGAAATTCACGACGTGGAACTCAAAGAATACCGTTATTCCAGGCGACTATTTGAACTCCCTGAGTTGGAACAAGAAAGGTTGGCTGATGGTGGGTTCAAGTTATTATTATTCGCTGGTGAACCCTGTGAGCCGCAAACTCATCAACCAGGCGATTCCTGAGAATCCCGAAGTGCCTGTAAGTCCTGGCTCGACAAACTATGTCATAGAAGACAGTAGGGGGTTGATTTGGCATGGTTCCAACATTGGCATTATCGTCTATGACCAGAAGACCAAGTTCCAGGCACTCCTTGATATGACTGATGGCCTGATGGGGTCTAGTGTCAATTCTATCTTAGAGGATAAAAAGCATAATATCTGGGCAGTGACGGATCATGGTATTTCGAGAATCGTCCCACAGCAGCAGGAGGACGGTACGTGGCATTTCTCTATCCGTAGTTATGGCAGTGCCGATGGCCTGCAAAAGGCAACTTATAATCAGCGCAGCATGTGGTTGACCCGCGATGGTAAGGTGCTCGTGGGTGGACAGGGCGGACTCGATATCATCGATCCTTCTTTGTTGCAGGATAAAAGGAGTGATGAACGTCCTATATTCAGCGGACTCCAGATTTTCGACCAGGATGTTCAGGTGGGGCGTGAGTTTAAGGGACGTGTCATTCTCGACGAGGCCCTTGATGTGTGCCGTAGTATAACCTTGAAATACAACGATCAGTTTACGATTCAACTGGCTACAAATAAGGTGGCAGTCAATAACCGTAAGCGTTTTGCCTATAAACTGGCGGGCTTCAACGATAATTGGGTAAGAACATCGTCACTGAACCCCAACATCACTTACAACTCGTTGCGTGCTGGTTCCTATACGCTTTGTGTAAGAATCCTCAATGGAGACGGTACGCTGGGCGAGGAGGAAAGTCAGTTGGAGATAACCATCCTTCCGCCACTTTATCGGACCCGTTGGATGATTCTGCTCTATATGCTGATTATTGCCGGTGGTGCATGGTTGTGGCGCAAGTGGTTCCTGAAGAAACATGCTGAGAAGGAAGAGGTCTATGCGCTGGCCCGTGAACAGGAGAAACGTCAGTGGATGAGTGAGATGCGTACCCAGATGCTGAAGGAAGGCTATACGTTGAAGTCGAAGGATGGGGCACCGTCTCAGGCAGAAGAGGAAAAGATAGAGGTGTTCCATGAGAGTGAACTTGTGGATGATACGGGAATAGACCCGAAGTCGAGAGTTCCAGAGATGCCCAAAGTAGAACTTCACAGGAGTGTACAGGATCTTGTGACATTCTTGAAAGATATCTGCGACAATTACAAGGCACCTGCCGAGAAGCGGATGAAATTCCTCTTCAATTCTTCCTTCGAGAAGATTGATCTCTACTTTGATGCTGATAATATGAAGAACGTTATTGAGACGTTGCTTAACAATGCCGTGAAGTTCTCGCTTTCAGGCAGTAAGGTGCAGGTGACTGCTTTGAAGCCGTCAGCGGAGCGTGCCGCTATCCTTGTGGCTGACACGGGAATTGGTATCAAAGAAGAATTGAAGGAGCACCTTTTCGACCCGTTTGTTGATGATGAGGGTATAGGTCTTGATAGGGTAAAGGCTGTGGTGGAGGCTCATCATGGCACTATTTCTGTGACCGATAACCCTGGTGGTGGATCGGTATTTACCATCAGCCTTCCCGTAGAGGATCCAGAGGTTGAGGATGCTGTGATTATAGAATAATAAATAGAAAAAGACTAAAACATAAGAAAAATGAAGAAACTACTATGTGTGGTGTCTGCCCTGTTGCTGACAGGAATCTCTTTCGCGGCTGAGGTGCAGACCAGTGGGAACACGGTGACTATCCGTCCTGACGAAGGTCAGGCAAAAGTAATCCGTCTGGAAGTAATGAATAGTAACATCATCCGTGTGCGGGCCACCTCGAAGGAGGCACTGCCGGAAAAACCGGCCTCGTTGATGATTGTACCGCAAGTGGCACCTGCAAAAGGTACTTACTCAGTAATAGAGGAAGGCGACAATGTGGTCGTGAAGGCTCAGAACGTAAAGGCTGTGGTGTCGAAAGCCACTGGCGAGGTGACGTTCTTCGATGGCGATGGCAATCAGTTGCTAAAGGAGGCCAAGGATGGTAAGCAGTTCTGGGACTTCACAGTGCCTGAGCGTGAACTGGGTATAAAGACGGGCTTCACCGTGCCAGAGGAAGCCAAGCACGGTCTCACTTGGCAGATGAAGTTTGATAGTCCTGACGATGAGGCTTTCTACGGCTTGGGTCAGCACCAGAGCGAGGAGTTTAATATGAAGGGCAAGAACGAAGATCTGTTCCAGTATAATACTAAGGTGTCGATTCCTTTTGTGTTGTCTAATAAGAACTATGGTCTGCTGTGGGACTCTTACAGTTACTGTCGTTTTGGAAATCCCAACGACTACCTCCAGTTGAATCGTGCCTTCCGCCTCTACGACAAGCAGGGTAATAAGGGACATCTCACAGGAACATATATTGATCGTACTGGTAGGAAACTGGTGCGCGGTGAGGATTCTATCTATTATGAATATGGAACGCCTGAGAAGTCTGAGATCGCTCTCAAGACGGATAATGGTGGCATCAAGAACTTCCCCAAGGGTTTCCAGTTGGCTGGTGCCAATGTGATCTATGAGGGCTTTATTGAACCCAAATGCTGCGACGGTGGCCGTTGCGATTGCAAAGGCAACTGCCAGTGTAAGGGTATGAAGGAATTGTACCAGTTCATTCTGTATTACAGCGGCTATATCAAGGTCTATATCGACGGTAAGGAGGTGGTGCCAGAGCGTTGGCGCACATCCTGGAACCCCAATGCCTATAAGTTTGAGGTGACGATGGAGAAGAAAAAGCGCGTCCAACTGCGCATCGAGTGGCAGCCAGATGGTGGTGAGGCTTACTGTGGCCTGCGTGTGGCTGAGCCTCGCAGCGCTGAGGAACGGGGCAAACTCTCTGTATGGAGCGAGATGGCGAAGGATATGGACTATTACTTTATTGCAGGTGAGAATCTCGATCAGGTAATTTCCGGCTATCGCACGTTGACTGGTAAGGCCTCGCTCTATCCCAAATGGGTGTTAGGTTTCTGGCAGAGTCGCGAGCGCTATAAGACTTCTGAGGAGTTGGAGAGTACCCTTGCTGAATTCCGCAAGCGTCATATCCCCATCGACAATATCGTACAAGACTGGAACTACTGGCCCGAGGATCAGTGGGGTAGTCATGAGTTCGAGGCTTCGCGCTATCCCAATCCCCAGCAGATGCTCGACAATGTGCATCAGATGCATGGACGTTTTATGATCTCCGTATGGCCTAAGTTCTATTGCAATACGGACAACTACAAGGAACTGGATGCGAAGGGTTGGATGTATATCCAGAGTCCTACGGATGATATCCACGACTGGGTGGGACCTGGTTACACAAATGGCTTCTATGATGCCTACGATGCAGGTGCACGAAAGATGTTCTGGCGACAGATGGACGAGAAACTCTATACGAAGTTCAATCACGATGGAATTGCAGGTGTCGATGCCTGGTGGATGGATGCCTCAGAGCCCAATGTCCGTGACTGTACCCCGATGTGGTATCGCAAGGCCCTTTCAGGCCCAACAGCCCTCGGTACTTCTACAGAGTATTTCAATGCCTATAGTACAGTTAATGCGGATGCTATCTATAATGGTCAGCGCAGTGTATGGAAGGGTAAGCAGAACGAACCTCGTGTGTTCCTGTTGACCCGTAGTGGTTTTGCAGGAGAGCAGCGTTTCTCCACTGCTACCTGGAGTGGTGATATAGGTACCCGTTGGGAGGATATGCGTGCCCAGATGACAGCCGGTTTGAACTACTCTATTTCAGGTATTCCCTTCTGGGGTATGGACCAGGGCGGTTTCTGTGTAGAGAACCGCTATGTGGCTGCCCAGCAACTCTTTGACCGTACTGGTCAAGAGAACGAAGACCTGAAAGAGTGGCGTGAGTTACAGACCCGTTGGAACCAGTTTGGTACCTTTATCCCTCTGTTCCGCTCGCATGGTCAGTGGCCGCTTCGCGAAATCTGGAACATTGCGCCTGATGAGCATCCTGCTTATAAGTCGTTTGTCTATTACGACAAATTACGCTATCGCCTGATGCCATATCTCTATTCGATGGCTGGTTGGGCTCATTTCAAGGACTACACCCTAATGCGTGCGCTGGTGATGGACTTCAATGGCGACAAGGAAGTAGAGGATATCGGCAACCAGTGGATGTTCGGTCCTTCGCTGATGGCCTGTCCTGTAGGCTACTACAAGGCTCGCAACCGCTCTGTCTATTTCCCAGAACAATGCGGTTGGTATAATCTTTATACTAACGAATACATCAAGGGAGGTCAGCGCCTGATTGTCGATGCACCTTATGAGCAGATTCCCGTCTTCGTCCGTGAGGGTGCCATTATCCCCTTCGGTCCTGAGATGGAGTGGAGCGACGAGAAACCAGCGGAACTCATCAACCTCTATATCTATGCTGGTCAGAACGGCACCTTCCAACTCTACGAGGACGAAGGTACGAACTACAACTACGAGAAGGGAAAGTATGCCACCATCGATATCACCTACGACGACGAAGCCAAGACCGTCAGTTTCTCTGCCCGCAAGGGACAGTTCAATGGTATGTTGAAGAATCGTCGTTTCAACGTGGTGCTGATCACAAAGGACGCTCCAAAGCCCCTGAACCTCGACAATCCAGAGGGAGTGATGGTGAATTACAACGGCAAGGCCGTAACCTGTAATCTGTAAACAATAAATAACGAAATAGAAAATGAAAAAGGTATTTATCTTTCTTTTGAGCCTGCTCTTCTGCTGTGGTGTCGTTGAAGCCCAGGAGAAGAGTGAACTACAGAAACGTGCGGAAGCCGTAGACCCTGGCAAGAATATCGCCTCGGCCCGTTCCTTGTATATCCATGCTTTCAACGATTATTACAACAAAGGCCAGATCCATCAGGGTGTGGAGTGTGCCGTCAAGGCTGCGACACTCTATTACAAGGAGAACTTCTGGAAGGAGGCTTTCGACCTGTTGCGTCGTGCTGATGAAACCATCAACGCAGGGAAACAGTCGGCTGCTGAGAAGGCTGCCTCGCACTATCTGTGCACCAAGGAGCGTGTGCAGATGTATATCAAACTGCGTAAGAGCGAGAGTGCCAAGGATCAGTTGAATATCTTGGAGAGTCTGGCCAATCAGGCCAACGACGAGAGTGTCAAGAATGACCTGCTCTATACGAAGGCCATCTATTACTACACCTTCGGGATGAACGCCCAGGGCAATGCCGTCTTCAAGGAGATGGCCGACAAACTGACGGCATCAAAGAACTACGACAAGGTGGATGAGGTATACCAGACCCTTATCGCCAATGGCCGTAAGAGTAACAACGCCAATCTGGTGGCTCAGTCGTACAGCAACTATATCGCCTGGAAAGACTCAACGGATGCTATGAAGCATGCTGACGAGATCAATGCGCTGAAGAAACAGATTGCCGATAATGAGGCTGCCATCTCCGAGAAGGACAGTTCGTTGACAACCCGTCAGGTGATTATCATCGGACTCTGTGTGCTGGCTGCTGCGTTGGCTGCTGCCCTGATTATAGGCGCTATCGTGCTGCTGCGCTTTATCCTCCTGACCCGCAAACAGAAGAAGGTCATCAAACTGGCCAATGAAAGCAACGCCCTGAAGGCCAAGTTCATCAGCAATATCTCTGCCCAACTGGAACCGACCTTACAGAAACTCGACAGTCGTGTACCCGAGGTAAAGGCCTTGTTGGATTTCTCCAGTCATGTTCAGACCCTGTCGGAGTTGGAGAACACGGTTTATGATCCTGCCACATTGGAGGACACACCGATACACCCGTTCTGCGAAGGACTGATGGAGCAGATACGCGACAAGGTGAAGAGCAATGTCACGCTGACGGTGAATGCCCAGAAGATGAGTGCGATGATTCACAAGGAATATGTCTCCCACATCCTGTTGCACCTGTTGAACAATGCAGCAGAGTATACACCGGAAGGTGGTACCATCTGTCTGGAGTTCAAGAAGCGTGGTCCGCACACGCACCAGTTCCTGGTGTCCGACACGGGTGCCGGCATCCCTGAAGAAAAGCGTGAGGATGTATTCAAACCGTTCCTTGAGATCCACGACCTGACGACGGGTGACGGACTCGGATTGCCTATCTGTAAGCAGATGGCCCTGAAGATGAATGGTGACCTCGATATTGATCCTCAGTTTACCAGAGGTACCCGTTTCATACTTGATTTACATGTGTGATTTATGAGAAACAGATGGATTCTTTTAGTCGTAGCAGTCCTGACGGTACTGACGGCATCAGCGAGAGACAGACAGTGCTTCGATAAGGACTGGCGGTTTATATTAGGCGACTCTGCCATCATGGCTGGGACGGATTTCGACGACAGTAAGTGGCGTCGGCTTGACGTACCCCATGACTGGGCCATAGAAGGCGACTTCTATGTCGGTAATCCCAGTGGGGCAGGTGGTGGTGCCTTGCCTGGCGGTATCGGCTGGTACAGGAAGCACTTCACGTTAGGTGATTGCGAGACACCGATGAAAGATACGAAGTTCTTCATCGAGTTCGACGGAGTGTATATGAATTCCACCGTCTATGTGAATGGCCAGAAAGTGGGCTACAGACCCTACGGCTATTCAAGTTTCGAGTACGACATCACGCCGTATGTCCGGGAGGGCGAAAACGTGGTGGCAGTACGGGTGGACAATTCCGACCAGCCTAACTCCCGTTGGTATAGCGGCTGTGGCATCTACCGTCATGTGTGGTTCACCAAGACCAGTCCCGTACATGTGGCTCATTGGGGTGTCTATGCTAATAGCAGTATGGTGAAGGGTAAGGGTCGTCTTGACATTGAGGTTACACTCGAAGGTCAGGGTACGGTAGAAAACACCTTGCTCGATCCCAATGGTAAGGTCGTAGGCAAGTCAAAGGGCTTGAAATCTGCCATTACCGTCAATAAACCGATGCTCTGGTCGTGTGAGCAGCCTAATATATATAAGGTACGCACGACTGTTAAGATGGGCGGTAAGGTGGTGGATACCTATGAGACCACCACGGGTTTCCGCTCATATAAGTTCGATCCGCAGACAGGCTTCTGGCTCAACGGCAAGAACTTCAAACTCAACGGTGTCTGTGAGCACCACGACTTCGGATGTCTGGGTGCAGCCCTCAATGAGGATGCCCTGCATCGCAAACTCTCGAAACTGAAGGCGATGGGTGTGAACTCCATCCGTTCGTCGCATAATCCCCCCGCTCCAGAATTGCTGAACATGTGCGACACGATGGGTCTCATCGTCATGGACGAGAGTTTTGATATGTGGCGCAGGAAGAAAACACAAAACGACTACGCCCGTTTCTTTGACGAGTGGCACGAGCGTGACCTGACTGACCTCGTGGTGCGTGACCGTAACCACCCTTGTATCCTGATGTGGTCGATTGGTAACGAGGTGCTCGAGCAGTGGTCGAGTAACGACAACGACCAATTGACGCTCGAACAGGCCAACCTCCTGCTGAATGCGGCTCGTGATGCTTCGACACTTGCCAAGGATGGTGAACTCAGTGCTAACTCCATACTGACCATCCACTTGGCTGACATCATCAAGCGCAACGATCCCTCTGGTCGTCCCATCCTCGCAGGTTGCAATGAGCCTTCGCCCAACAATCACCTCTTCAAGAGTGGTGCCATCGATATCATCGGTTTCAACTATCACCACCAGTGGGTGAAGGATGTGCCCAAGAACTTCCCCAATAAACCCTTCATCTTCTCGGAGAGTGTGTCGGCCCTGCAGACAAGAGGCTACTATAAGATGCCTTCCGACGAGATTACATGGGCTCCTCAGGAGTGGTGGCTACCCTATACGGATCCCTCTTATATGTGCTCCTCGTATGATAATTTCCACGCCTCGTGGAGTTCTACGCACGAGGAGACGTGGGATGTGGTGAAACATACCCCCTATGTTGGTGGACAGTATATCTGGACGGGTTGGGACTATATCGGTGAACCCACGCCCTACGGCTTCCCTGCACGCTCCAGTTACTTTGGCATCATCGACCTGGCGGGCTTCCCCAAGGATACCTATTATATGTACCAGAGTGAGTGGACAGACACCCCCGTGTTGCATCTGTTCCCCCACTGGAACTGGGTGCCTGGCGAGGAAATTGATATGTGGTGCTACTACAACAATGCCGACGAGGTGGAACTCTTCATCAACGGCAAGAGTCAGGGTGTGCGTCGTAAGACCGCTGAGAATCCTGAGGGTCGTTTTAATATGCACAACACGAAGACCAGGTTAAACAGCGAATACCACGTCGGTTGGCGTGTCACCTTCGACCCGGGTGAGGTGAAAGTGGTGGCACGTAAGGACGGTAAGGAGGTGGGTTCTCAGACCATCAAGACGGCCGGACCTCCTGTCAAGATCCGTCTCTCGAAGGACTATCAGGGTAAGAACACCACCTTCATCACCGCTGAGGTGGTGGATAAGGACGGCAACCTCTGTCCGTTGGCTGAGGACCAGATTTATTTCGACTATGAGGGTGATGGCCAGATTATCGGAACAGACAATGGTTGTCAGACCTCTATGGAGAACTTCAAGGCGCCCCAGCGCAAGGCCTTCTTTGGCAAGTGCATGGTGGCTGTGACAGGTAATGGCTCCATCACCGCCAAGTCTGCCACATTGGAACCGACATGGATAGAGTTTACAGTAAGTAAATAAGAGATACGATGAAGAAGATTTTGCTCTGTGTCATCAGTGCCTTGTTGGGTTCGATGACGGTTAGTGCCCAGATTCAGACGAATGCGGGTATCCAGTATCTGCAGTGTATGCAGAAGGATATGTCGATGGACTTCTATGACCTGTCGAATACCTATTTCCTGGCCGACTCGCTGGTATCGTTCGACGTGGCGAAGGGTGAGGGACTCGTGCAGTGGAAACGCTATAGGATGTCGCCTCGTCAGGCGTTCAACCTTAATGGCTACTGGCCTGTGCGTATGCAGATGCTCGACTTCCCTGATGCAGCGTATGAGAACGATCCGAATCTCAAGATTAAGATTGAGTGGATTTCGCCAAGGACGGCCCGAATCCGTATGTTGACAACGCCTGTGGAGCCGAAGGACACGGATCAGGACGATGTGATGTTCTGTGAGGCGTTTAAGAAGACCTCCCCCAACCCCTCCTATAGGAGGGGAGAAGATACTCGGAAGATTTCCTATAGTACTGACTATGGTACGATTGAAATCCAGAAATATCCTTGGCGCATCGTGATTAAGGACGCAAAGGGCAAGATCCTGACGCAGACACGCCATATCATCGACAACGACTCGACGCAGATCAAACTGTTGCCGTTCTCGTTTATCAAACGTGGTTCGGACAACTCCCGTAGCATCAACCCCGTCTTTGCGTTGGCTCCTGGCGAACGCATCTATGGCTGTGGCGAGTCGTTTACCTCGCTGAACAAGGTGGGACAGAAGGTACACCTCAGCGTGACAGACCCCCAGGGACCTGAGAGCGATGGTCAGTATAAGCCTGTGCCGTTCTTCTTCTCGAATCGTGGTTATGGTATCTTTATGCATACCTCAGCACCAGTGACCTGCGACTTCGGTAACTCGTATATCGGTGCTGACCGTCTGTTTATGGCAGATGAGCAGATGGACTTCTTTGTGTTCTTCGGAGAACCGAAGGATATTCTGGATGAATATACAGACATCACGGGTAAGTCGCCCATGCTCCCCCTCTGGAGTTTCGGCACCTGGATGAGTCGTATCACCTACTTCTCGCAGGAGGAAGGTCTGGAGATTGCCAAGCAACTTCGTGCCCATATGATTCCGTCGGATGTCATTCATTTCGATACGGGTTGGTTTGGTGTCGACTGGCAGTGCGACTATGAGTTTGCGAAGGACCGTTTCAAAGACCCCGTGGGGATGCTGAAACAACTCTCGAATGATGGTTTCCACACCTGTCTGTGGCAGTTGCCTTATTTCACCCCCAAGAACCGTTTCTTCCCAGAGATTATCGAGAAGGGCCTGCACGTGGTGAATGCGACGGGTGGGATGCCTGTGGAGGATGCCATCCTCGACTTCTCGAATCCTGAGACCGTCAGTTGGTATCAGAGTAAGATTGAGGGTCTGATGAAACAGGGTGTCTCCACGATCAAGTGCGACTTTGGCGAGGCGGCCCCTTATAACGGTTTCTACCATAGTGGCAAGGGTGGTCTCTATGAGCACAACCTCTATCCCCTGCGCTATAACAAAGCCCTGTGGGAAGTGGTGGAGCGTAATCATCCTGGTGAGGGTATCATCTGGGCCCGAAGTGCCTGGGCTGGTTCGCAGCGTTATGCCCTCCACTGGGGCGGTGATGCTGCCACGAATAATATCGGTATGTTGGGCGACCTGCGTGGTGGCCTGAGTTTCGGTTTGAGCGGTTTCTCGTTCTGGAGCCACGATATGGGTGGTTTCGTAACGGCCTCGCCAGAGGATATCTATCGCAGATGGCTGCCCTTCGGTTTCCTGTCAAGTCATACGAGGGCTCATGGTGCGCCTCCTACAGAACCTTGGCTCATCTCTGAGTCGTTTACGGATGCTTTCCGTGCGTGTGCTGAGATGAAATACAAGTTGATGCCCTACGTCTATGCGCAGGCGAAGGACTGTTCAGAACGAGGCCTGCCGATGGTACGTGCCCTGTTGGTCGAGTTCCCACAGGATCCAGGTGCCTGGCTCGTGGAGGATGAGTATATGTTTGGCTCGCAGATGCTGGTGGCTCCCCTGATGGAGTCAGGCAACGAACGTATGGTCTATCTGCCGAAGGGTAAATGGATTGACTATCAGACGGGCAAGGTCTACGAGGGTGGCTATCAGACCATCAAGGCTGGCAAGATTCCTGCCGTCATCCTGGTGCGCGACGGTAGTCTCATCCCCCACGCACCCTTGGCACAGCGTACAGACCAGATCAACTGGAACAAGATCGAGTGGAAAGCCTACAAAGCCAATGCCAAGAAGTGTACGGGTCTGCTCTTCAAGCCTGGCGATACGAAACTCCAGACCATCGAGAGATAGTAACAATCAGATTTGGCCGGATTCGACCATGAGGACGACCCGTTCGGTGAGTCGGTCTACGCCTTCAGGGTCATAGCCTTTCTTCAGGCTGGCGCCGAAGGCCCAGGCGAAGGTCTGCCAGAAACCGGCACGGAAGGGCCCCATAAAGGCCTGTACAATCTCGAAGGTAGAAGAGTGACACTCACGATCAACGAGTTTTATAAGAAGTTTGCCTTGCGAATAGGTGAGTTTCTTCATTTTCGGTTTGTAGGTCTTGATAATCTCGCTCTCCACCTTCTTCATGTGCTCATCCTTGCCTTCCTTGGTGGGGATGGCCTCCAGCACCTCCGTGGTCTCATAAAGCAGTTGCTTGGCTTCCTTCGCCAGCGGCAGCACCTTCTTCACATTGGTCACGAGTCGCATATAGGCCTGTGCCTGTTTTTTGTTCTTGAAGGTGAGTTGGGGATAGACGTAGACATTGTTCATCTCCATATACTGGATGCTGTCGCCTTCGTGGAGCACCTTGCCCACCTTCACCGTGGGTACGAACGAGGGTGAGTCCATCTCTGCCAGCACCTGCTCGGCTGTCAACGGTGCATCCTGGGCGGATGCAGGGCATAGTGCACAGCACATAGCGAAAAGTATCGCTATCACTCTCAGATATGGGCTTGTCTTTGTCATTTGCGTTGCAAAAGTACGCCATTTTTCCGAATAGATGATAAAAAAGCACGGCTTTTTGTGTTTATTTCAGAAAAAAAGAGTAACTTTGCATAGTTTTTAATGGTAGATCTTAAATTTTGGGATTATGAGAACACTAATCGTATGTTTATTCGTGTGGATGTCCTGTTGCGTACAGGCACAGTCAGGGCATGCTTGGGAAGCGTATCTGAATGAGGTGATGACGGCAGAGGATGTCGGAACTGAAGCGTGGGAAGACACCTATGACCTGCTCTGCGAACTGGAGCAGCATCCAATCGACATCAATCAGGCCAGTCGTGAACAACTGGAACAGTTGCCTTTCCTCTCGGCTCAGCAGGTGGAGGAAATTATGGAGTATCTCTATCGCTATGGCCCGATGAAGTCGTTAGCGGAACTGCGGATGATCCGTTCGCTCGACGATAGTCGGAGGAGGTTGCTGACCTGTTTCGTATATGTGGATGAGTCGGGAATGGCAGATTCCCGACAACACGATTATCTTCACCACGAACTGATGGCGACGGGGCGCATTCCCTTCTACGAACGGAAGGGCGATGCAGATGCCTACCAGGGTTATCCGTATCGCCACTGGGTGAAATACCAGTTGACCTATGGCGACCAGTTGAAGGCGGGTATCGTGGGTTCGCAGGATGCAGGAGAACCGTTCTTCGCTGGCAAGAACCGTCTTGGCTACGACTATTATTCCCTCTGGCTGCAACTGAACCAGTGGGGTAGGATAGAGACGCTGGTGCTGGGCAATTACCGTGTGTCGATGGGGATGGGACTCATCCTCAACAACAGTTTCGGTCTTGGCAAGGTGTCGATGCTGCAAAACATGGGTCGCTCCACGAGTACCCTCCGTGCCCACTCCTCCCGTTCCTCCGACGGCTATCTGCAAGGGGCTGGCGCTACTGTCAGAATCGCCAGAGGACTGACGGCAACGGGCTTCTTCTCCTATCGGGCGATGGATGCGACACTCAACAAGGACGGGTCCGTCTCGACTATCCTTACCTCTGGCTATCATCGTACGGAAACGGAACTCGAGAAGAAAAACAACCTGAAGAATACGACCTTTGGCGGAAACGTGCGCTACCAGGCCAACGGCTACCATCTGGGTGTGAATTTGGTGACAACCCACCTGAACCGTGAACTGCAACCCAATACGGCCGTACTCTATCGTCAGTACTATGCGCAGGGCTATGATTTCCTGAACGTGAGTGCCGACTATGGTTATGTGCACCACCGTTTCTCCGTGAATGGCGAGACAGCCCTTAATAGCGACGGGGCGCTGGCCACCATCAATAGCCTGAGCCTCCAACTGGGCAGCGAGTGGAGCCTGATGGCGCTCTATCGTTTCTACTCCTACCGCTATACCTCGCTCTATGCCAACAGTTACAGCGACGGGGGGAGTGTGCAGAACGAGAGTGGTCTCTATCTTGGAGCCACCTGGCAACCCTCACCCTCGTGGAAACTGATGGCCTATACGGATATCGCCTATTCCCCTTGGGCCAAGTATCAGATCTCGCAGGCCTCTCATGCGTGGGACAATCTCCTGCAACTCTCCTATACCCACAAGCGCTGGACCTTTGGAGGGCGCTACCGTCTTCGCCTCCGACAGCGAGACAATGACGACAAGACGGCACTCATCAACAGGACAGAACATCGGGGCCGGCTGAGTGCCGAGTACAGTTCTGCATGGAGCAGCAAGACACAGGTGGACTTCGGCCTGCTCGCTTCTGAAGGTCATGAGAGGGGCCTGATGCTCAGCGAGACATTGGGCTTCACCCATCGTTGGCTGCGCCTGAACGGAGGTCTGGGTTGGTTTCATACCGACAGTTACGACAGTCGTGTCTATCTCTATGAACTGTGTCCTCTCTATACCTATGCCTTCGCACAGTTCAGTGGCGAGGGTATCCGCTACTGGCTGATGGCACGAGCCAACATTGGCAAACGCCTGATGCTGACGGCCAAACTCGGCACCACCAACTATTTCGACCGCTCCACCTTCGGCAGCAGCTACCAGCAGATCAACCGCTCCTCCCAGACCGACCTCGACCTGCAACTCCGCTGGAAATTCTGAATAATATGCCAACATATACCTCAACCCTTCACAAAGCCTTTGTACATCGGGGTTTGAGGTAAGGTATATGTCAGGCAAACATGTACCTGTCATGTACCTAACATATACCTCAACATATACCTTAATTATATATATAATGGGTCTTCAATTTTTGCAAGCATGCTAATTTACAGATATTAACATTCAAAATATTGGAGGCGCAAAGAATATTTTGTATCTTTGCAGCCAGAAACACAAACGCTATGAAAAGCGTGCCTGTGACTACTAATTTATTAACATTTTTAAACTTTAACAACATGCAAAAAAATCTTTTGATTAACGGAGAGGCTGTTGCGGCCTCTCAAGAGGGAGCCCTTGTGATTGAGCTCTTCCTCAACGAGAATTACCGTTTCCGTCGCAACGTACTCAACGGAAAGGTGGAACTTCTAACCTTGCCTGATGATGAGGGCACCAACTGGCGTCCGCTGACCCAAGAGGCTGTGAACAGCATTATCCTCAAGGCTGAGCGAGAACAGGTCTTGGAAAAAGGTAGCCCTGCTGCACAGATCAAGATGTATGTGCAGTCGGAAGAGGTGCCAGTCTTCAATCCCGTCGCAGAGTTCCTGAATGGCCTGCCCCAATGGGACGGCAGGAACCATGTGGCCTCAGTGTTCAGTCGTCTGCCAGGCATCAGCACGGAACAGCACAATTTCTTGGCTGTCTGGATTCGTTCGGTGGTGGCTCATTGGCTGCAGATGGACACCCTTCACGGCAACGAGTGCGTACCTACGTTGATTGGCTCGCAGGGTTGTGGAAAGACCACCTTTGTGCGACGATTGCTGCCTCCCCAGTTGCGAGAGTACTATCTCGACCACCTGAACCTGTCGAACAAGTTCGATAAGGAGATGGCGCTGACGAACAATCTGCTGGTCAACCTCGACGAACTGGATGCCATCCGACCCAGTCAGCATGCTGCCCTGAAGCAGACGCTTTCGAAGAGCAAGGTCAACGGACGTCCGATTTTCGGACGAGCCCAGGAGGACCGACCTCGTTTCGCCTCGTTTGTGGCAACGACCAACAATCCGCATCCGCTGACGGATCCAACGGGTTCCCGTCGCTATATCTGCCTCACCATCCCTGAGGGGCAGATGATTGACAATGACGGCACCATCGACTACCAGCAACTCTATGCACAGGTACTTTATGAACTCCGTGAGGTAAAGGCGCCCTATTGGTTCAACAACCTTGAGGTGCAGCGCATCCAGCAATTGAACCAGAACTACATGGAGGAGAAGGACATTGCTGAGATCCTGAATGCCTGTATCCGTAAGCCTGAGGAGGGTGAGGCGGCACTGCCAATGGATTGTAAGCAGTTGCTGGAACTGGTGCAGAAGGAGTATCCTCTGGTGACGAACACCCGAAGCACGAAGATCCATATCGGATTGGCGATGAAGGAGTTTGGCTACGAATTGACGAAGCGAGGCAACCGTCCTTTCTACAAGGTTGTCCCAATCGCCAAGAATGCTGCATGAGGTATATGTTGAGGTATATGTTAGGTACATGACAGGTACATGTTTGCCTAACATATACCTTGTCCCAAACCCCGATGTACAAAGGCTTTGCGGAGGGTTGAGGTATATGTTTGATTAAAAACGAAAAACTTATAAAAGTTATGGAAACAAAGAAGAAATTTACGATGGAAGATGTACCTGGCGGTTTCGCCATGTGTACACGAGACGACTGCAAAGTGTGCGACCACTGCCTGCGCCACATGGCTTATCGGGATGTAGTGACAGAGAAACAATGGGCGATCAGTCACGTCAATCCCTTGCGAGTGGTGCCGAACGGTGAATGTGAGTATTTCAGGACTGACGAACTGGCCACCTATGCCAAAGGCTTTACCAAGATGCAACGGAACATGCTGCCTGGTCAGTACGATGAATTCATGGTCCGCCTGATTGGATATAAATGTCATTTCGGGCGCACGGGCTATTATGAGCGCCGTCGAGGACAACGACTTTGCACGCCTGCCGAAATGGAGAAAATCCGTGCCGTCCTTCAGGAACTGAAACTGCCCGATCTTGAGTTCGATGAATACGTGAAGCAGTTGAACTGGTTCGACTAACAATCCACTCTACTCTTTTCCAGTACGCATACTAGCGCACTCCAGTTCGTCCCTAGGCGCACTCGAGTGCGCCAGTTACGTATTGGCATCACGCAAACGAATGGCAAAATCTTCATTGCAACCCCAGCAAAAATATGCCCTGAATTCTAGCATGTTTTTGCATACCTTGCAAAATTATGAACCGAATCTCGGGGAAGAAATTCCGATCTGGCAAAAACGCAAACTGAATCACGGGAAAGGTTTTGCCACCCTTGCAAAACTCTCTCCTGAATTCAGGGCATAAAATTCCGACCTGGCAAAAATGCAAACCGAATCACGGGAACGTTCTTGCCACCCTTGCAAAACTATAAACCGAATCTCAGGCATAAAAAACCGACTTTGGAATGGTTTTCTCTGTTTCTTGGTAGATGATTCTATATTTGATATTCGGATTACCCTATAAAAATGAGAGAAAGTAAAACTTAAAAGGACACAGGGTTATGCTGGTGTCCATATTATCCAGCAATTAAAAGTCTGATGGATACTTTTGAATTGGAGTTGGATGATAAAATTGTGCCTTTTTAATGCTTCAGAGGCGACAGATGAATAGTGACTTATGAAAAAATTGGATAAACTGGTGATCGCAATTGGCGCATGATATCCAAAACCCTCTCAGCACTACCGCTACGGAATTTGAGTGGTAGTGTTTTGAGTTGCTCTTCGGTGATGAAGAATGAGAAGCCTTGCAGACGTGTATAGAGGTTTTCGTAGTTGACTTTTACCTGCGCTCTCATTCTTTCTAATAATTCTTCTTTGTATTCATCTACCAGATGCATATACAGGGCATCGCCTCGCATAGGCGAATGAGGTGCGAAGGCTGTCCTCTTTGGAACCAAACACTTATCCCCACCAGTAAATGGAGCCGCAAAATGGACCAAGTACTCCAGTTCTGTGTCTTCAGTCAGTTCAAAGACGTTCTCGTCAATCTTTAATGCTTCAATCTGTTCCTGTGTAGCCATATCTTCCTCTATTTTGTGGCAAAAGTAGCACATTTTCATTAAAGAACCAAGGAAAAGTGTGTTCACAAGGCTTGTGGAAGCGTTTTTTTAAATAAATAGAATTAGTTATCAAAAATAATTCGTATCTTTGTAGTCAGAATCAGATAAATCAAAATAGGAACACCTAAAAACCAGAAATATGGCACAATGGCAGAAGACGCAGATTAAGCGAGAGAATGGGGAAACTGTTGATGCGCAGGCTCCAAATATTGTTTCTGCAAGCAGGAGTACAGATATTCCTGCCTTCTATGCTGATTGGTTTTTTCATCGGTTAAAAGTCGGCTATTCCGCTTGGACGAATCCTTTTAATGGGGTTAAGAGTTATGTGTCATATCAGGATACTCGCTTCATTGTTTTTTGGTCAAAGAATCCTCGCCCATTGTTAAATCATCTTGATTATCTGAAAGAACGGAATATTGGGTGCTATATCCAATATACACTCAATGATTACGAAAAAGAAGGTCTTGAGCGAGGGGTCCCCAAACTATCAGAACGTATTGACACGTTCAAGCAACTAATAGATAAATTGGGAAAGGGACGAGTTATATGGCGCTTTGACCCACTGTTATTGACGGATGTTATTTCTATTGATGCATTGCTTTCCAAGATAGAGCATATCGGAGAACAGTTGTATGGCTATACAGAGAAACTTGTGTTTAGCTATGCCGATATTCATAGTTATCGAAAGGTAAAAGCAAATTTGGAAAAGTGTAACATCCCCTATCATGAATGGACGGAGCCACAAATGTTGGAGTTTGCAGAGCAACTTGCCAAACTGAATAAGAAATGGAGGTATACTCTTGCTACCTGTGGCGAAAAGATTTACTTGAAACAGTTTGGAATAGAACCTAATCATTGTATTGATTATGATCTTATTGTGAGATTTGCATACGATGATAAGAAATTGATGGATTTTATTGGAGCCACGATAAAGACAAGGAAATATGATTTGTTTGGTGAACCAGAGCCTATACCTGCAAGTGCAATACTCTTGTCTGATGACAGATATGTAATAAAGGATGGAGGTCAACGTGAGTTCTGCGGTTGCATGAGGAGCAAAGACATAGGTGAGTATAATACCTGTCCTCATCTGTGCGAGTACTGCTATGCAAATACGAGTAAGCAGATGGCTGTGCATAATTACAATTGCCATAAAGATAATCTGTGGAGCGAAACGATAACAGGGAAATAAAGATGTCAAAATACGCAGAATATATTAATCGCTCTTCATTCAGGTGTATTAATGAAATAATAGACTTCTGCCACGAAATGCTTCCTGAACAATGGAAGGCATGCCCTTGGAGACATCCTGAACTGATTCATGGCATAGGCTTATTAGCCAGCGAAGAAGCTCTTAACTGTTACATGTCTGCATATGGGGAAATGCATGTTGGCAAGTGCCGTGCTGCTATTATGAATTTCCCATTCGACAAATTAACAGGTTCTATTGAAATCGTGGATTGGGGATGCGGACAAGGTATTGGTTCTGCCACATTAATAGAAGCATTACAACAGCGTGAATTATTAAACTGGGTAAAAAAGATTACTCTTGTCGAACCTTCGCCAAATGCTCTTCATAGAGCAGTATGCAATATTTCCAAGATTGTCAACAACAATATTGAAATAGATGCCATTAACAAATTTATGCCCACTAAAGAGAGTGCTCCAGGAGAAATACTAAAATCAATAGGCTATAGATATAGTAATGTCATTCACGTATTCTCAAATATTCTTGATGTTAAGGCTATAGATTTGGCAGAAGTGGCACGTATGGTTGCTTCTTCTCATGGTAATCATTTCATTCTGTGTATGGGGCCCAAGAACAGTGCTGCCTATAGGATTGAACAGTTTTGTTCTGTATTTGGCGAACAACCATATTTTAGTCAAATTGACAGTGTCAGATATGGGCGAACTCAGAGGACAGGTCATCCATATACTTGTATGACACGATGCTTTATGTATAATGGAGTACCATTAGACTTAAGCAGACTGTTATCATATCATGATAGTGGTGAACAAGTATTCAATGATTACGATATACAGTTACAATGGCAAAATAAGGTGATGTCTCGTGAGAAGGCAAGAGTTGCCTATCGTCTTCAGAATATATTGTCTGTGGATGACAATATGTATATTGATCCTGTTATCAACGAAGTGGCTGTAGATTTCATAATAGTTCGTCCCAACAGAGGCTTACTTCTATTAAATGTATTTGAGGAGAATCTTGAAGATTGCCAATTAAGTAAGGACGGAAAAGACATTTCTGTATTAGATGAGAACGGAGTAGTTGTTAAAACATTTCAGTCCCCTATTGAACTCATCAATTTGTGTCAAATCAGTATTAAGGATGGCATAGAAGAATTACTGATGAGCACTATTGAGAGTAGCAGGAACTTCGGGTTAATCAAAAAAGTCGTTGTATTTACAGCCAATGACAGCAATAAGGTTAGAGATTTCTTTGGAATTTCAAGTGAGCAGATTAACTACACATTTTTGTTTGGAAATGAGTTTATCTCCAAGAAAAGCGTCTCTCAGGGACTATATACCCAAATAGGACTTATTAATACTTCTTCATATTTTGATGATGCTGTGAAACGTAAGATAGCTAAGATTTTGTCTCCATCATGGCATTCGTATCAAGAAGGTAAAACAGGAATAGAACCAAAAGGCGCACAAAGAGAACTTGTAATAAGCAGAAGTACGCAACAAAAAATCAGTGGTGTTGCTGGATCAGGCAAAACTCATGTTCTCGCCGCTCGTGCGGTAAATGCCATGAAACGTACTGGTGGTGATGTGCTTGTTTTAACATTCAATATAACTTTGGCCAATTATTTGAAGTTTAGGCTTTCTGAATTACGTGAGGATTTCTCATGGGAGAGAATAGACATCTATCCCTATCATCAGTTCTTTAGGATACGGGCTTCAGAATGTCAACTGCATGTAGATTTTGGCGCGTATGATCGACTATCTTTTTTTGAGGATGCAACTATTCACAAACGCTATTCTGCCATCTTTGTAGATGAAGTACAGGACTATACAACCGAATGGTTAAGGATCGTGATGCAAAACTTCTTACTTCCAAATGGTGAGTTTGTCGTATTTGGTGACCCCAAACAAAATGTTTATCACAGACCTATAGACAGTAATGGTGATATTCGTCTAGGTGTTATTCGTAGCGAATGGAATAGGCAATTGAGTACAGGACGGCGCTTTACAAATCCGCGTCTTGCAACTTTAGCAACAACATTCCAGACGAAGTTTTTATCCAATCAGCCCGTAGATACTATCAACACAGCGACAGGCTTTGATAATACACTTAATTTCCAGATTGTTACTTATTATAATATGAGAGGTACATTCACGATGGACAATCTTGTATCTAAGCTTAAAGAGATTATAAAGAATAGTAATAACGATACAAAGGATTTTGTTGTATTGGCTTCATATTCAAAGTTATTGCAAACAATAGATTCTAAATATAGGGAAACTACAGGAGAAGAAACAGAGATTACTTTTGTTTCTACAGAACAATATGAACGACTGAAGAAATTGCATAACGTTAGCGATGATCATCCTGCCAGTTGGAAGTTTAATAGAGATTACGAAGCATTAGGTCGCACTAGGAAACAACTGTTCACGACAGATAAACGATGCCTGAAACTTTCTACTATCAAAAGTTTTAAAGGATGGGAGTCGCCTTCTGTGATAATCATCTTAGATGACGAGTATAATTCCAAAGCTGCTTGCCGTAGGCCAATGGAACCAGAAATGATGTATACTGCAATAACACGTGCCCGCGAAAGTCTGTACATCATTAATATAGGCAACGAAACATACGATAAATTCTTCAAAGAACAAACAATATGACACAATTTACAATAATAGAAAAATTCGCAATAGTTACTATCCTCTCGCAGATAATGAAGGCAGATGGAATTATCCATCCCAAGGAGGAGGAATATATGGATAAGGTATTTGCAGAACTTGGTATAAAAATAAGTGATATGGAAGATATTACTAATATGGATGATATTCAGGCAAGGTCTGTTATCAATGAGATGTTGGACGATAAAAAGCAATATGCCCAGTCTCTCTTTGTTTCAATGGCTGAGGCAGATGGTTATATACATCCAAAGGAAACAGAGATAATGAATCAACTATGGATTTAATCATATAAGAAACTTCTATAGTAGTTATAAGATTTGTGTAAGTACAAAATAAGTGAAATACAATAATCTGCAATCATGAGTATGTCTATTTTAGAGCTGTATATGGACAACAGTATTGACAATACAGCTGGGAAAATTAGAGAGAAACTGAATACCGTACGTAATAAACGCAAGGCGTCGGCAAAGCGTTGCATCTGGGAAATGATGCAAAATGCGAAAGATGTCTATAATCCAAAGTTTGGAGGTGTCTCAATAGAATTTGAAGTTATTGATAAACACACCTTTGTATTCCGTCACAACGGATTATATTTTAGGCTCAAAGACGTAACATGTCTTATTCAACAAGTTAGTTCAAAAAGTTCGACTAACGAGGATGAGAATGTTACAGGAATGTTTGGTACGGGATTTATCACGACACACCTTATCGCCGATGTCATTGATGTAAAAGGTGTATTGCAGGATTTCAATGACAGATTCCGCCATTTTAACCTCAAACTGGATCGATCAGGTTCCTCAAAGGAAGAACTAGCACCTCGTATTAAGGAGGCAATGACAGAATTTGCAAAATTGGACAACGACCCTGATGGTTTATTATTCCCATTTGTACAAGATTATGAACGACATACTGAAAACGATTTTGATACCTCATTTACTTATAGAATAGAATCAGAGTCACAGCTTCAATTAGCTCTTTTAGGTATTAACGACCTTGTGAACACATTGCCTGTAACAATGATAAACTTGCCAAAGGTAAAATCAGTAAGAGTTATAAATCGTCTTGAAGGTACCGATGTTCGATATATTTGTTCACGTGAAGAAAAAGATGAGAATGTCGTTTTATCAACTATCGCAAACGGAGAATTATCAAAGAAATATCTAACATATACTACGGACGATGTGTCCTTGTCAATCGAAATTGAAGAAGAAAATGGACAGTGGTATGCGGTAAAGCGAGATGACAAATTACCTGTATTATTACGTGATTTCCCTCTTATTGGTTCGCATCAATTCTATTTCCCATATTTCTTGAATGGCTTTAGGTTTATCCCTACGGAGCCTCGTGATGACATTCAAATTCATGGTGATTCGGATGACAAGCCATCTATAATAAATAGAGGCATTATTGAAAAAGCTGTCAAGAGTGCATTAGTTTTCAACCAATGGCTTATTGAACACAATTTACACAACCGCTATCTTCTTGCTTCATCTAGAATTCCAAAGTCTACAGAATCTTGGGATGAAGAAACTTCAGAACCATGGATTAAAGAACTTCAAAAAAAATGGCGTGCAGAATTGCTAAATCAGACGCTCTTAGAGTGTGATAATGGCAACTTCGTTATGTCTGAAATGCTTTTGCCTGATTGTGCAAAAAAAGAAAGCAGAGAAAAATTTTGGGAAATATTACGTCCTGTTGTAAAGCGAATGTTGCCAAAGAAGGAGCACATCCACGAATGGCGAGAAATCATGGTTGAATATGATTCTTGGAATTGTTCAATAAAATATTCTGTTGAAAATTTCCTTGAAGAGATTGCTGGCAAGAAAAACATATCATGGATTTTTGAGAAGTTTAATGATGACGAGAATGCTGCTTTTGCATGGCTCAATGAAGTGATTAAATTCACATTTGAAGAGCTTGGCAGTGATGCTTTTGAAAATTATTCAATTCTACCAAATCAAAATGGTTTTTTAAAGAAAGCTAGTGAATTAAGAAGAGATAACACATTGCCAATCCCTTCAGAGATTAAGAATGTTTATCATATTGCTTTTCAACAAAATGTAGAAGACAGACTTTTGAGCTCATCTGTAGATGTTACATATGTAACATCAATCAAGGAATATAATATGACAAGTATTATAGCTGATTTAAACGGCTTTATTAAAGATGTTAATAAACAATATGATAATCGTAGAGATGCGTCTTATGCTTTAACTCAGTTCTACTCTGGCGAGAATCTAAAGCAACGTCGTAAAGCAATGAATTACATATGTTCTGGGTTTACGCCTAAAGTGTCTACTTTCACTCAACTTAATAATGTATCCGATGATTTATGGTCGGAGAGTGACCGTTTTCTGTTATGTCAGATACCGCATTGGATAGCAGAGTCAGAAAAATGTACTTCACTATCCATGATAGGCACAGCATTACTCAAATATTTTGAAAATATAGATGAATCAAAGATAATAGATTGGTTAAACTTATATCTTAAAATCTGCACCGAGGTTCAATGTACTTCACAACTTGCTAATTATGCTATATTCCCTAACCAAAAAGGAATTCTTAAAAAGATTGGAGAATTGTCATACGACAATAATATTCCAGAGGAAATAAAAGATTTGTCTGAAATCGCAAATACAGAAATCAAATGGCGTTCATCTTTGCTTGATAGACGCATTGAAGGTTATTCATTACATTCTCCTAAAAGCACTTCTGATATATATCGCAGCATATCTGACTCATTTGATAAATCTACTCAGCAGTTATTAATTACAAAACATGCCATAGCATTAAACTACAAAAATAATCCTGACGTATCATACATATATTCAGTAATGAATAAAATATATGTTGGTATGCCGACTGCTAAGGAAATTAATAATGCAGAAGGATTTGATTGGGAAAAATTTATTGCTTGTGCAATTGTGGGCGTTTCTGGTGAAATTGCCGCTAAAGTTAATGTAAAAACTTTATGTAGCTTACTTTCTACAGAAACGCACAATTATAACACAAAAGAATGTATTGATTGGGTCGATAGGTTCCTCACATTTGCACTTAATTACCGTGGAGGTAGATACAAAACCAAAGTTACTGAACTCAACAATCATGGTGTTTGGATAAACCAATCAGAGGACTTTTGTATGTATTCTGCTTTATCAAGAGATGGTGGCATAGCCGAACCATTAAAGGATTTGTCTGCAAATAATCCGGTAGTTAATTTTAACTATAGAGATATACTAATTCATAATGATTCAATTATGAGTAGTGCGATAGATTGCAATAAGGTTATTACTCAAAATGCGGTACTTACAAAAATTGATGATTCATTAGAGGCTTATGAATTGAATAGGCAGAATCCTGAGTTTAGGTCCTTGATTTTCGGGATTATGGAATTGGACAAACGCTTGCACATTTCTGAACAAATGAAGTACTATAAAGCTAATAAGGAAAAACTTATAGTAGGTTCATTAGGTGAAGGAGATACAATGAATATGGTCGCAAGTATTATCCAACAAGGTGATGAAAAACTAAAAATGGTGAAAGAAATATTAGAAAAGAATAGTATAGAGGAGTTAAACGAGCTTAACAAAATTATCACTGATGACAATGTAAAAAATATAGTTGAGAAACTAGGCAACATGGACGAAATAACTTCTCTACAAATATTGGAACTTGCTCAATGTGACAAAACTCAACTGGCTGCCATACAAGAAATCTTGAAAGATTTTCCTTCATTGGATTTCAATGGCATTTTGAGAAAATTAAAACAGGAGCAAGGAGAATTTAGTACAGAACGTTTTCGGCAAAATATCTCTGATGAACGCAAAAGGGAAATTGGCGACAAAGGAGAATGCTTCGTTTACGAAATGCTTTGTAGTCGCTTTGGTAGCTCTAATATCAAATGGTCAAATTATGCGCCCACAGATGAAAATGCAAGAATAGTGAAATTTAATGGTAGAGATTATCGATTGATGACTACTTCTCATGATTTTGACTTCATTGTCTCGTATAATGGCAAAACCATCTATATTGAAGTAAAAACGACGGTTGGAACCATAAAAAGTAGTAAGGACTTCCCTTTGATTTTTGAAACAAAAGAATGGGAATGGATTGATAACATTCAAAATCAAGGATCCTTGCATTATATTGTGAGGGTCTTTGACGTCGAAGTCTCCCCCAAGGCATATTTCTTAAAACAATCATTAGATGTAGAGTAATTATTACAAAAGTTGAATACTTAGTGTAACCTTTACTCTATGTTGCTTCTATGCCTTACTCACGAGTATGCATAGAATAAGGGAAGAGCGAGAGTGATAGATGGCTGATGCATGAGGCCTGATGGATGATACGATAATATTGAACGGAATAAAAACGTTAAAAGATTATATGGCAAAGAAAGAGAATAACGAATTGGTGAACAGGAATCAAGCGTTCCTGATTTATCAAGACGATAACGGAATCGCTCGGGTGAATGTGAGATTCGAGGGCGAGGATGTGTGGTTGACGCAAGAGCAGATGATGGATTTGTTCGATGCGTCACAACAGGATGTGAGTTATCATATCGGACAGATATACGAAGAGGGTGAGCAGGACCCGGAACGAACTCACAAAAAATTTTTGTTAGTTCGACAAGAGGGCAACCGAAGCGTCAGGCGACAGATAAGCCACTATAATCTGAAAATGATTATCGCTGTGGGTTATCGCGTGAAGTCGCAAGTGGCAACTCGTTTCCGTCAGTGGGCTACGGATCATCTGCGTGAGTTCATTCAGAAAGGCTTTGTGCTGGATGATGAACGATTGAAGGGGAATCGAAGCCGCTACTTCAGGGAACTGTTGCAGCGCATCCGCGACATCCGTAGCAGTGAGCGTAACCTGTATCAGCAGGTGACGGACATCTTTATCACGAGCATCGACTATGATTCCAATGCCAATCTGACTCGTCAGTTCTTCGCTACGGTGCAGAACAAATTGCACTATGCGGCTCATCAGCATACGGCTGCTGAGTTGATATACGACAGAGTGGATGCCGACAAACCAATGGTGGGAATGACGAACTTCAAGGGCAACTATATCACGAAAGAGGATGTGCAGATAGCCAAGAACTACCTGACGGAGGAGGAACTGACTTATCTGAACTTGCTGGTGTCACAGTATCTGGACTTTGCAGAAATCCAGGCACTCCAGCAGATGCCAATGAGGATGGTGGAATGGATAGAGAAACTGGACGAACTGATGAAACTCTCTGGCAGGCAACTGCTGGTGGGTAAAGGAACCATCAGTCATGAGGAGGCAAAACAAAAGGCCATCGTTGAATTCGAGAAATACCGCAAAATGGAGATGTTGCAGTACGAGAGCGACTACGACAGGGCTATCAGGGAATTGATTGACAAAGAGAAGGATGGGAAGTAAAAGATAGAAGTGATATGGCGTAAAGATAAGGAGGTGCATTAATGAACTTCTTCGATTATATTTTCAACAGGAATGTTTCTCAGAAAGAGAATCCAGGTAGGCTTTCTTCTTACAGACAGGCTGCAGAACTGATATGTATGTGCTGGAACAAACTTGATATGAGTTTCATGAGCCTTATCTGGATAAGAACATCAAATGGAGCGGAGGAGCGCCAAATAAAGAAATTCATGGCAAAGAGAATTACATAAAACTGATGAGTCAGGTTTTTGATTCTCTCCAATACTCGAAAAAAAACTATAAGGCTGATATTGTCATGATGAATGGACATTCCTGTGCACGAATCACTGTTGATGGCGAGTATGAGGATCTGGCCCATCGTTTGACAATAGAGGATGGATTAATAAAAGAGATTTGGGTAACGCCATCTGCAGAGTGGTGGAATAAGCAGATTCGTGGTCATTCTCCTTTTGGTGTTGTGAGTCAGACCAATTTTCATGAACAGGCTGCTGCTGTTGCTGCAATAGAACAATATGTTAAGACAGAACTGGGCAACAAATCTATCACGTGGGCGACTCCATACGAACTGAAGAATTCACATTGTCAACTGTCGTTTTCTTGTGATGGTGTGTCTTATGATATTTTGGTGGAGATACATAGTTTTGATGATAAGAAATGCCGCTTTGTAATGTATTCAGAGTATAACAACCTTATTGCTGGATGCAAAGAGAATGATCATATCCCTTGTATTCTGGCTCTTGACGAAGACCAACAATTTGTAAGTCTGACTTTACTGGAGGATTTGGACGTTCGTGTGCAGAAAATAAGGGCTAAGGGTTTGAACGAATGGACTTTTAGAGGATTGTTCAAAACCAAAGCACAGTTGAGCCGTCTTGTTGTCACGAAAGACAATCGGATTTTACTTCCTGACTATAATGATATTGAGATTAAGATGGAACCTCTGATAAAAGCGGTGTACTTCTTGTTCTTAAAGCATCCTGATGGTATCGTGTTTAAAGAACTTGCTGATTACAGGGATGAGTTACTAAGCATCTATAAGGGTTTGAAACCTATGGGACTGAGTAACAGAACGATTCAAAGTATTGAAGATGTTACAAATCCGCTTCTCAATTCTATCAATGAAAAATGTGCCCGTATTCGTTCTGCATTTGTGAAGGAGTTCGATGAGGGGCTTGCTAAGAATTATTTTGTAACAGGAGAACGAGGCGAGGTAAAGAAAGTCACTCTGCCGCGTGATCTGGTGGTCTGGGAATAAAAACGCATTTCCACAAGCCTTGTGGGGCGAAATTGTTTGGTGGCAAAGATGCAAGTTCGTATCTTTGCCACTGAATTAAATAATAATGATATGAAGAGTGATAATAGTTACACAAACATGCGAGAAATGCTGAAGGATTGTATGACCCAGATACAGACAACGGTTAAAAATGACAACGCACCTGATATTTCTTCTGGATTTCAAGATTTAGATTACATGATAGGTGGTTTTGAGAAAGGAAAGGTTTACGTTATTGGTGGCAGACCTTGTATGGGGAAAGAAGAATTTATGCTGTCTATAATATTAAACATCATTATAGAGAGCAAACTACCTGTGTTGCTATTTTCAACAAATAATATGAAGTCCGACTATATACAAAGATTTCTGACGATCCACTGTGATATCCCTATTTTGCACTTGCAACAAGGACTCCTGGAATTGCATGATTGGGAAAGAATGGATAAAAAGGTTGGACCTTTGGGGGATGCGCCACTGTTTTTGCACGACAGTTTGGATTTACCTTTCGATGAGTTAGTAGAAACAGCAAAAAAATGTAGCAGAGGAGAGGGATTAAGGATTATCTTCATAGACTGTCTGCAAATGATAAACTTCACCAAAGAAGACGAGAATGCTTCAGAGAGAATAGCTAAGGTGATGCATGCGCTGAAACAACTTGCCCGCCAAATAGATGTACCAATTGTCATTGGCTCAATGTTGGGCAGAGGTGTAGAGTATCGAGAAGGCATCGAAGGTAAGCAGCCACAGTTGATGGATTTGGCAAATTCAAGTTTTATTGAGGGGCTTGCAGACGTTATAATGATGGTGCATCGTCCTGAGTATTACCATATCTATCAAGATGAATTAGGTCGAGACTTACATGGACGGATAGAAATCATAGTGAAAAAGAATGCTCTAAAGCCATTGGGTAGTTTCTTGTTGGAGTATAATCAAGATACTGGTATTGTTAGTGAAATATATGATAGAAGCGCTTCAAAGCCTGTAAGTCTTGAAGAATTTGGTACGGCTAGCAAAGCTATAATAAAACTGATTGACACTTTCGATCTTGAAGAAGAATTACCATTTTAACGCATAAGAAATATAGTTATGACGGATTACGAGTACATTTTACAGCAGGTGAAGTTGTTCCATTTCAAGGGATGGGAAGACGGGGTATTAAGGAAGTGCGTGGATATGTTGCCTAACCTTTCGAGGCAGGAGTTGACATCGCTCTATTACAGCAAGTGGGTGAAGAATGACAGGAAGTTCAGGGAGGTTGTGTTTGACACCTTGTTTGCTGACAAGGTGGGGAAGCGGGAAGAGCGTATCAAGAACTTGGATACGGATGCGCTGATAGAGGAGTTCAAGGACAAGAAGAGTGGCAACGTGGCGTTGATTCGCAAGGAAATGCGTGAACGCTATAAGGCGAATAAAGGCTACGACAGGAGCAAGATCGCCACAGCCTTTAATGCCTCCATCAAAATGGATCAGCAATGGGTGAAGTCGCAAGTCCGCAAAGAGCAGTATGGGGATTCTGGTAATAAATACCAATGGAAGAAAACATCGTGGAAATAATGGCACGACGCCATGAAGAGTGATTTTTTGAATTTATGGTTAATAAGTTGTTGGTTGTATTATTCTTGTTCTCATGTTCTTTGATGTGCTTTGCACATGCAGGGATGTTTGATGAGTATCTGGAAAAAATGGTGAGTTTGGATGCTGTTGTCCTAACGATTGCTGTGGTACAGATTGTTTGTTTTCTTCTGGTAAGGAGTAACTGGTTCAAAGCGATAAAACGCGTCAGGATGAGGCTGCTTCTGTTTGCCAAGAAGTTACATAGTGATGGGCGGTTAAGGTTTTTGGCAGCGTGGGGGCTTTCGTCATTTGCTCTCTCACCCTATATTGTAATTGCTTGTGACTGGCTGTGGATACTAGGCATACTATTGTTCCTGGTATTTTGGTTTTTCTATTCATCTTTCGTATTGCGTGGGAAAACAAGAAGAGCGATTTTGACAGGCATCAAACCGCTTTATTTATTGCTTGTCGCATCAATAGGGGAGATCATTGGCGGTATTGTCTATTGCGCAATCTATGAAATGGAGTGGTTCCGCTCCATCACTTATTATACTGATGAGGAATATGCTCTGAATGATTGTAAGTTATATCCTACGATTGATGGTATCAGGGAATTATGGAATGAGATAAAGATTGTCTTTTTCTTTTTTGCAATACCGTATGTCATCCTGATAGCAATACGAGTGTTCAAAAAAATAAGATTTCGCTCGCAAGGCTTGTGAACGTTTGGAGATTTGGGAAATGTTTGCTAACTTTGCAAACGATATTCTTTTTCAGTTGGTGTGCGAAATGACGGAACAGCAGATGACACCTGAGGAAATGGCTCTGGAGGTGAGACGACTGGCAGAGCGACTGGTGGCAGCAGACAGGAAGGACCTGTTGCTGCGAGCCATTGGTGTGCCGCTGTTGGAGGAACTGCGCATTGAGGCTGCGAAGGGGAAACTGTCGAGGCTGGTGATAACGAGAGACTATCGTTTTATACTGGCAGACTATCAGCAGGAGGTGGAGTTGCAGCCTGTTCACAAGGCTGTCTATCTGCTCTTCCTGGCGCATCCGGAGGGTATAGAGTTCAAGCGTCTGGGTGACTATCGGAAGGAGTTGACAGACTACTATATGCAGACGGCTAAGATGATGGACAAGGAGAAGATCATAGAGGGTGTGGAGCACCTGGTGAATCCACTCGATAATGCCATCAATGAGAAGTGTTCGCGTATCAAGAAGGTGTTTCTCGAACTGATGGATGAATACAGGGCGAGTTACTACATCATCAGCAGTCATACACAGAAACATATTGCTGGGCGCATCTGGTATGAGCGGTTGAAACTGATCACGCTGCCCAGAGAGTTGATTGTCGTTGAAAGGTAAAAAAGTAAAAAGAGTATATGGGTGAGAACGATATTATAGATTTTGGGCCGGTAACGGACAAGATGCAGGGCATCATCAAGGTGGTAGGCGTTGGAGGCGGAGGCTGCAACGCTGTGAGGAATATGTATAACGAGGGCGTGGGAGGCGTGACGTATGCGGTTTGTAATACAGATAGTCAGTCGCTGTCTCGTTCGCCTGTGCCTGTGAAAATCCTGTTGGGTAAGTCGGGTCTGGGTGCTGGAGGCAATCCGGATCTGGGGCGCTCTGAGGCTGAGACCAATGTCAACGACATCATAAAACTGCTCTCCGACGGTACGAAGATGGTGTTTGTGACGGCTGGTATGGGTGGTGGCACTGGTACTGGTGCTGCGCCTGTGGTGGCTGGTGTGGCGAAGGATATGGGTCTGTTGACGGTTGGTGTGGTGACTATTCCCTTCTACTTCGAGAAGAAGCGCAAGATTATCAAGGCACTGAAGGGTGTGGAGGAACTGCGCAAGAATGTGGATGCACTGCTGATTGTGAACAATGAGCGGCTCTGCGATGTATATGCTGACTCTGAAATCTCCATGAAAGAGGCTTTCATCAGGGCTGACAATATCCTGATGGATGCTGTGAAGGGCATTTCGGAACTGATCACCCTGCCCAGCGACGGAGGTATCAAGAGTGACTTCCGTGATGTGGAGACGACGATGAAGGATGGGGGGGGAGCCATCATGGCGATGGGACGTGCCAGTGGTGACCATCGTGTGGAGAGGGCTATCCTGAATGCCCTCGACTCACCGCTGCTGTATGGCAACGATATCGGAAAGGCCAAGCGTATCCTCTTTAATATCTATGCGAGCGATGAGCATCCTATCTTCGTGAGGGAGTTGCAGGAGATTGATGATTTCTTCGACCAGTTGGATCCGAATATCGATGTGATTTGGGGTACGGCTACGGATGATTCGTTGGGCGAGGATGCCAAGGTGACGATTCTGGCAACTGGTATGGAGGATCATCTGGAAACGGAGGTAAAGGCGAATGTGCATAGTAATGAGGATGATTACTATGAGGATCTGATACCTAAACTTTACAGACCTGCGAAGAAAACGACGATGGCGACGGTGATTACACAGCAGGAACTACAGTTTGAGGTGGAGCCAGCCAAAGAACCAGAACCTGCCGTCGTCCCTGATCCGGAACCAGAGCCTGATCCTGAGCCTGATAATGGAGAGCCAACCATCCTGGAAAAGTGGAAGGGTTGGCTGAACAACCTCATGAATGTGGTGACTGAATAACTGTTGATTAGAGTAGTTGGCGGTAGAGGTCGATGACCTGGGAGGCGACGTCGAGGCCTTCGAAGCGACGGATGTATTCGCGACTGCGGAGGATGCGCTGTTCGCGACCTTCGGAGCCCTTGAGACTCTGACGGATGGCCTGGGCCATGCCTTCAGCATCGTCGGGATCTACATAGAGGGAGTCTGGGCCGCCTGCTTCCTCTAAGCAGGATCCTGTGCAGGCAACCACGGGCAAACCACTACCGATGGCTTCGATGATGGGAATGCCAAAGCCCTCGTAACGAGAGGGGTAGACGAACACTTCTGCGCCTGCATAAAGGGCAGGCAACTCCTCATCGCTGACACCATGAAGGATGCGGATACGGTGCTCCAGACGATTCGCTTTGGCATAGGCGGACACCTCGTCGGTGTATTTCGTGTGACGACCTACAATCACAAGGCTGATGTCGTCTGGCAGATAGGGTAGGGCTTTGACTGCCAGGAGGATGTTTTTGCGGGCCTCGATGCTGCCCACACTCAAAATATAGCGGGAAGGAATCACGGGGACAGTCCCCATGATCTTCGCTGCGCTGCTATCACGGGGACAGTCCCCATGATTTGGGACACTAAATCTTGGGGCGTAACTCTGGTAGATGACGGAGATACGGCTTTCGTCGAAATCACCGTAGGCGATGATGTCACGTTTGGTGCATTCGCTGACGGCGATGATATGGTCGGCCTCACGGAGGGTCTGGTGGAATTTCCAGGCGTAGATCTTCGTGTCTATCCAATTGTAGAACTCCGGATGGCGCAGGAAGATGAGGTCGTGGATGGTGACGATGCTCTTGATACCACTCTTGCGGATGCCGATGGGAAGTTCGCCTGAGAGTCCGTGATAGAGTTGCACACCGTCGCGCTTTAAGTCGCTGACGATCCCATGACTGCGCCAGAGGGATTTGCCAAAGGGCAGGTGAGTGCGCTGGGGGTAGCAGAAGGAGAGGTTATCGCGTGTTATGATTTGTCTGCGAAGGTCATCCCTGCCTTTGTCTGGGGCGTAGAGGCGCAGAATCACGGGGACAGTCCCCATGATCTTCGCTTCGCTGCTATCACGGGGACAGTCCCCATGATTCCGGGGACAGTCCCCATGATTCCCAGTTTCACTACAGCGGGCGATGTCGTTGACGAGGGTTCGTCCGTAGTTGCCAAGTCCTGTCCCGTTGCGTACAATCCGCTTGGCATCGTATCCTATGATGAGTGGGTGGTTCATCTGCTCTTGAAGTGTTTGAAGGCGAATCTGACGAGTATGAAGTTCGTGGGAACGGCGATAGCCAGTACGGCGATGGGAGCCAGTTCACGACTGAGACCTATCCAGAGGAAGAAATTGAGCAGCACGATGTGCAGCAGATAGTTGGTCAGATGGGCCCCTCCGAATCCCAAGCCGTTCTTGGCGGATGTCTTTTCCTTGAAAGTGAAGTGGGCGGAGAGGTAGTAGTTCAACAGGAAACTGATTATATAGCCTATTGTGTAGGCCACGTTGACGTTCATCCAGTGCTGCAGCACCCAGTAGATGCCGTAGTGGATGGCAGCGGCTGTAGTGCCCACAATTCCGAAGCGTATCAGTTCTCCAAATGTCTCTTTTTTCACTGTCTGTGCCAAATTATGCTGCAAAGATATAAATAAAATCTGCATATTCAGTTACAATTCACAAAAAATTAGTACCTTTGCACCCAAATAACGTAAATAATAGAACAGATAATGAATTTCCTTGATAGAAACGAGTTTAATTTTGAACCGAGTGACAAGGTGGTGGAAGCCATCAAGAACTTTGACCCGAAGACACTGTGCTTCTATACACGTATCTACGATCAGGGTAAGAAGAGTGTGATCAGTGTAAGGTTGAGTGAAATCTACGGAGTGCCTGAGGAACAGGTGCTGCTGGCTTATGGCGGTGAGGATATCCTGAAGAATGCCATTCATTACTATCTGATGAAGGGCGACAACAAGAAGATCCTGATTCCGGAGTTCTCATGGTGGTACTATAACAAGGTGGCCAGTGAGTGCTACGGTACTTTCGAGATGTACCCCCTGCATGAGCAGGATGATACCTTCGCCTATGATGTCGACGAGGTGATCGAGTATACCAACCGCATCCATCCGCGCATGCTGCTGTTGGCCTCTCCTAACAATCCTACGGGCAACAGCCTGACCAGTGAGGAGATTGGTCGTATCATGGAGCATATCCCTGAGGATACAATGGTGCTGATCGATGAGGCCTACGCCAGTTTCATCACCAGCGATACGGATTATATCGCTCCCCTGGTGAACAAGTACCGTAACCTGATTATCTCCCGTACTTTGTCGAAGTTCTATGGCCTCCCAGGTCTGCGCTGCGGATTTGGATTCATTGGTCAGGGACATACCCATTTCATCAGTTATATCAACAAGTACTTAGGCTACAACCGCTTCTCTGAGGCTGTGGCGCTGGCTGCCCTCGAGAGTGATGACCACTATCGTCGTGTGGCAGATGATATGGAGTGGGGACGTCAACTCTATAAGAAGGCCTTAGGCGACAAGCCTGGTTTCAAGGTGTATAAGTCGGTGGCCAACTTCATCCTGATCAAGTATCCCATCGAAATCAAGGAGGCTCTGATGGAGGCTCTGAAGATTCAGGATTACAAGATTAAGTTTATGAGCGACAAGGGTCTGGAGTCCTGTCTGCGTATCACACTTGGGCGCAAGGAACAGACCCAGACGGTTGTGGACACGATATTGAAGGTATTGGGATGATAGGTGTGATTCTGGCCGCAGGGATGGCCAAGCGGCTAAGGCCGTTGACGGACACGAAACCGAAGTGTCTGCTTGAGGTGGGGGGTAAGACCCTGCTTCAGCGTACAGTCGATGCGATGGCCTCTGCAGGTATCAGCGAGTTCCTCGTAGTCACTGGCTATCGCGCCAATATGATCCGAGATTTCCTGGATAACCTAGGCCTCCTAGATATCCTAGGTAATCCTAGGAGCCCTAGGATATCCTATATCGATAATCCCGATTACGAGCACAATAATAATATCTTCTCCCTCTGGCTGGCGATGCAGAAGTTGCATGGACAGGAGGTGCTGCTGATGGACAGCGATATCCTCTGTGACCCGGAGGCTGTGCGCCGTGTGGCCCGTCAGGAGTGTTCTGCCCTCGCTATGCAACGACATGAGTTGGGCGAGGAGGAGATGAAGATTGTGGTGGATGCCGACTTCAATATCACGGAGATCAGCAAGACCTGTCGTGTGGAGGATGCTGTAGGCGAGTCGGTGGGTATTGAGAAGATGACTTCAGAATATACAGAGGCCATTTATCAGGAACTGCGTCAGATGATTCTTGACGAGGGACTTATCGACATCTTCTATGAACGGGCCTTCGAACGACTGATTCCTCAGGGACATACCTTCAAGGTGGTGGATACCACTGACCTCTTCTCCTACGAACTTGACACCCCCGAGGATTTTCAGAAAGCAACAGCATCAATGCCCCGGAATCTGATATGATACTCCTGAGTTTTGACACCGAAGAGTTTGACGTGCCTCGTGAACATGGGGTCGATTTCTCTTTGGCGGAAGGCATGAAGGTAAGTATCGAGGGGACCAACCGTATTCTCGACATACTGAAAGAAAACGATGTAAAAGCCACATTCTTCTGTACAGGTAACTTTGCAGAGAATGCCCCAGAGGTGATGCAACGTATCATGCAAGAGGGACATGAGGTGGCCTGTCATGGGGTTGACCACTGGCAACCCAAATCCACTGACTTTCTTGTATCGAAACAGATTGTAGAGCGTGTAACGGGGATAACGGTCTATGGTTATCGCCAACCCAGAATGTTCCCCGTCAGCGATGAAGAGATAGAGAAAGCAGGCTATCGTTATAACTCATCGCTGAATCCAGCATTTATTCCTGGCCGTTATATGCATCTGACGGCTCCACGAACTTGGTTTATGAAAGGTGGAGTGATGCAGATCCCTGCGTCTGTCACCCCCTGGTTACGTATTCCTCTCTTCTGGCTCGCTTTGCATAATCTGCCAGAGACGCTTTACCATTGGCTCGTGCGTCGTACATTGAAACATGATGGTTATTTTGTTACCTATTTCCATCCTTGGGAGTTTTTTGACCTGAAGGAGCATCCTGAGTTTAAGATGCCCTTTATCATCAAAAACCATAGCGGACGTCAGATGGTACAGCGCTTGGACAGTCTTATCAAAATGCTTAAAAAGCGTCAGTACGAATTTAATACCTTCAACGAATTTGTCAATAGCCGATGAAAAAGAAAGTCACCATCCTTTTGCCTGCCTATAATGAGGAAGCCTCGTTTCCTCTTATCACACAGTGTATGAGTAAGGTCATCGAAGACAATCCTGACTATGATTGGGAGTTCTTGTTGGTCAATGACGGTAGCACAGACCATACGCTCCAGCAGATGATCCGTCTTCATGATACAGACCCACACTACAACTACCTTGACCTCTCCAGAAACTATGGCAAGGAGGTGGCGATGATGGCAGGCTTTGATTATGCTTTAGGTGATGCCCTGATTATCATGGACGCAGATATGCAGCACCCTGTGAGCGTCATCCCTGAGATGCTGAAATATTGGGAGGAAGGCTATGATGATGTCTATGCGATGCGACAGGGGAGTAAGGAGTCCTGGCTGAAGCGTAAGTCCTCTCACTGGTATTACAAACTGTTGCAGTCGTTGACCAGAGTACCCATCCAGAAAGATACTGGCGACTTCCGCCTGCTGGACCGTTCATGTGTCGTTGCCCTCAGACAGATGCGTGAGAGTGAGCGCAATACGAAAGGAATGTATTCATGGATAGGTTTTCATAAGAAGGGAATCTTCTATCAGCAGCAGGTGCGTCAGGAGGGTAAGAGTAAGTGGGGCGCATTGTCGTTGATGAATCTGGCGGTGAATGGTATCACGTCGTTTACGACTGCTCCACTCCGTTTGGCATCAATTATGGGAATCATCGTCTCTGCTGTGGCATTTATCTATCTGATCTATATTATCCTCATGACAAACCTCTATGGCGAACCGGTACAGGGTTATCCCACAATCATGGTGACAATCTTGTTCCTTGGTGGTGTCCAACTGCTCAGTCTGGGTATTCTTGGAGAGTATCTGGGACGGGTGTTCAATGAGGTCAAGGGGCGTCCAGGCTATTTCATCAATTCTTATAACGGCAGACGGAATGAAACTGACAATTCCCAGCAGCATACGCCAGCATCCTAAAACCTCGGCATTTATATTGGGGCTCGTGGTTGCTATCGTCGCAACAGCCTTGGAGACGTTTCGCCTGAGATATGCCAATTATCTGGTATATGCTGACTCTACGTTGGATTTCAGGAATGGCATCAACCCCTATACGCAGGACTTCGTGGATGCTCATGGGCGCTATTTCCTCTATACCCCGGTCTTTTCCATTCTATTCCTGCCAATAGCAATCCTACCCAAGTGGTTGGGACCCTTTGTGTGGAATTTGGGAAACTATTCACTCTTTGCTCTATCCGTATTTACTCTGCCAAAACCTTTTGACGACTATAAACTGAAGATTTTTCTCTCGTTGCTCCTGATCCTTGAACAGAGCATCTTCCCATTTCAGTTTAATATCGTGGTGGCCTACTGTTTCCTCTTTGCCTACTCGTTGTTGGAGCGGGGACACGGCTTTTGGGCCGTATGCCTGATTATGATATCCACCATGACCAAGGTGTATGGGATAGTGGAACTGTTGCTGCTGTTCGCCTATCAGAAACCGTGGCGGCATCTGTTGTATGCATTGGCTATTGGAGTGGTTCTGGCTTTGTTGCCGGCCTTGAAGACAGGTCTGGGAGGTTTGATACCGTGTTATGAGAACTGGTGGAATATGCTGACTCAACATCAGAGCGACACCTATTATACATCGTTGCTTTATGCCTGGCCGTTACGTTTGATCCTTTCTCATTATAGGATTGTGCAATTGCTGACGATAGGTCTTGTGGTTGTAACATTCTTCTGTCGGTATAAGAAGTGGAATGACTTCCGGTTCCGTGCAACGGTACTGGGTGTGTTGATGGGATGGATCATATTGTTCGGTGATTCCTCGGAGACGCATACCTACCTGATAGCCCTTGCCGGTTATATGCTCTGGTATGTCCTTCTGGAGCACCATACGCTGTTTGACAAGATCCTATTCTGGGCCATGATTGTCTTCTTCGGCATTATCCCTGTCGATCTCTTCGTTCCTATAGATGTTCATCATTTCTTGAACAATACACTCTACATCAATGTTTACCTCTATTCAGTAGCATGGGGAAGAATGTGCTTAACTTTGTGGAGAGGATAAAAGGACAGGATGTGGCCTTCGTCTTATCGGCAACACTGTTGACTGCGATTGTCGATGTGCTTTATTATGCTATTCATGACGGGGACTGCGTCAAAAGTTTCCTGATACTCGGTGCCAACTATATGATGGCTTTGGGCATGTATCTGTTGCTGCGCCTTGCTGACCTTGCACACCTTGGACGAGTCATAAAATGGTTCTTCGGACTTGTCATCTCCTTTTATTTTTCCACGCTTGTCTTCTGCTGGTATTGTTTCGGCAATCCGATGGACAAAGTGATAATCGCCTTGATAGCGGGTACAAACAAAGAAGAGACCCATGAATTTTTCCAGACTTATATCACCCCCTCATTACTGGTGTTGTATTGTCTGACGGTTCTCCTTGTCTTCGGATTGTTTATCTGGCTGACCTCACGTCAGTACAGAAAGCCTACAGGGAGATTGTTGAAGGGGCTCGGACTTTGTGTGCTGGTGGGATGTTGTTGTCTGGGTTTCTCGTTCTATACGCTGCCGGGACGTATCGAAGGACTTCTCCGCACGGAACAGAAGGATTTGTCAGACTATCTGCATCATCCTGAGATGAAGGAAATCCGCGACTCACATCCCGACATTATCATGATCGTCATCGGAGAAAGTTTCAGTAGGAGTCATAGTTCACTCTATGGATATGACAAGCCAACAAATCCCAGATTGTCATTACTGAGGGACAGTGGGCAATTGATAACTTTCCAAAAGGTCACGGCTGCTGACACCCATACATCAGAGGCTTTCAAACACTTTATGACTACTTTCCGACATGACTCGCCCGATGAAGACTGGTTCAGATACCTGACACTGCCTGAGGCATTGCATGCCTCCGGCTATCATACGGCCTGGTTCTCTAATCAGGCCAAGACAGGCTGGTATGACAACGTAACGACCTCCTTTGCCAATCTCTGCGATACCGTACATTTCACGTCGGTGACAGGAGAGGGTGAACAAGATTCCAGACCCGATGGCATTGTGTTGAAGTGTCTAAAGAATTATATGCAGTCAGTTGGTCAGGAAAGACGACAAGCCGTGTTTGTTCATCTGATGGGACAGCACGTCAACTTCCAACAACGGTATCCAGCCAACTTTGCCCGTTTCAAGGAAAAACACTATGCCTCCTGTCAAGAGTCACAGCGGGAAGACTTTGCCACCTACGACAATGCAACGTTGTACAACGACCATATCGTTGCCGGTATCTTCGAAACGCTTAAGGGGAAAAACGCCATTGCGGTCTATTTCCCCGATCATGGCTTGGACTTCTATGAATCCTCGCCAGACTATTGCTCCCATGCCAATACCAGCAAGCAGGCTTCAGTCGAGGCAGCCCTGAAGATCCCCTTTGTAATCTACACGACGGAGAGTTACCGTTCTACTCATCCTGCAGTCATGTCACAACTGCAACAGATGTCCCAGCGTCCGTTCAACACGGAAGACTTACCAGATTTGTTGCTCAGTGTTGCTGGGTATCAAGTTGTCAGATAATTCTCCGGAACCAATAGTCAAACAGACGGAAACTCTCAGTCGTCATCCCGTTTTCATCAGCACTGTCCATCCGATAGAGTGGAATATCCCGGTACATGGCAGCCACCAGCGAGAAGGTGCTGGGTGGGCCAATCAGATAGTCGCATTCGGAAAGCATAAACAGATCCTCGGGCGCATTGCCCTGAAAGGCATGGATGTGTGTGTTGGGACAGAGTTGTTGATAGCGCTCCTCTGTCACAGATGAGTCATTCGTTGACAGATAGACATCTATCTCTTTGTCCTTGTGCATGTCTGCAAATCTGTTGATATAGCGCGCATAGGTCTCGTCATCATAGCAGTAAATGCCATCATTCCACTGTGCATAGTCGCCACGACGGATATGTACGCCTAATCGGACGCAGTCTCCGTGATCTCCCATTTTCTGTTTGACGGGTGTCGTGAAACGTTCGTCAATCCTGAAAAGATCACAAATCTCATGGCGATACTTCAAAAACAGGTCGTAGAATCTGACATACCAGCCACTGACCACAATGTTACGGTGACGAAGCATCTTACGTTCCAGTGCCTCACAATCATTTTCCACATGTTTGAAACTGGCTGTCGGTAACAGATGCAGTGCTGCTGAGTATTTGGCCAACAGGTAGAGTGGGAAACTGGTGAGATTGGTATGGCAGATATGGAAATACTGATATTTATAACTGAAACGCATGGAGATCACCTTACGACCATGTTCCCTTCCCCAGGCATAGACGTGGGCATACTGCAACAGATTATTGCACATCTGACTCTTATCACGGGCAAATATCATAAGAAATCATATTTTTGGTTGCAAAGATAGTAAATAATTCATAATTATTTTATATTTTTGCAGCAAAAATAAGCGAAGATGAAAACGTTAGTGATTCATGCAGCCAAACTGAAGGAACGGGGAGAACATGTGGATCGGATGCTCCGCAACATAGGGATGGACTATGAGTTTATTCGTGAGGCTGACTTGGATGATCTCAGCCGTGAACTGCTCTGTCAGTATTTCACGCAAGGCGAAAAGATGGCAGATCATCCGTTGCCTCGCTACAGTTGTGCAACGAAGCATTTTCTTGCCTTAGAGCGTATCGTGACTGATCATCTGGAGGGGGCACTGGTGCTGGAGGATGATATTGTACTGCACGCAGACTTCACCCGCTATTTCAGCCAGAGTATTCAGGAACTGCACAGTCGTTACGCAGGGCGTCCAGCCATGATCTCGTATGAGGACAGTTCCCTACAGTTCGTACCTCGTAGTCAGCGTAAGAAAGGACAACTGCTGTATCCGGGTAAGAAGGACCGTATGGCGGGAGCCTACTATATGAGTCGTACTTGTGCTGAGGCTATCTTGGCTGACTTGAAAGCGAACAAATGTCCTACGACTGATGCCGACACTTACCACTACGACTTGTTGAAACGGGGTGTCATTGAGTATCTGTGGTGTCAGCCCGCCTTGGCTACACAGGGGTCTTTTACGGGTGCTTTCCGTTCTTCGCTCTCGTCGAAGAAAGACCGTATGATAGAGATACGTTGGTGGTTCAAGAAGAACTACAAACGATTGCTTTATTGGCTGAGATAAGAAAAACGGCTGCTACTTCTTGTAGCGGCCGTTGACTTCGTCTTCGTCCGTCACGACTCGGCCATCTAAGTAAACTTAGTGGCTCTTGCTGCTCCGTCCGTTTGTTATTTCAAAGTATTTTTTCAGAACCAGGAGCGAGATGAGTTTTTCCCGCTCTTTGTCTCGGAACTGGTCGATATACTCATGGGCATGTTGGATAATAGCCTCAGCCTCTTCAGGGTGGTCAATGTAATATTGAAGGCGTTCCTCTAAGTCTGAGAAGTCTTCCTTTACCTCTATATAATGGTAGTTGGGGATGAGGGTGCCTTCCATAAACCATGTCTCCTGAGTGTGTCGTGGGGTGACGGCAATACAGTTGGACGACATCACCCATTTGAGGTTTGAGGCCACATCATTGCCTTCGAGCGACATAATGAACTTATAGTCCAGATGCTCACCGATGGTCATCTTGCCCTTCTGCCATTCCGGATGTGCCTCACTACGATTTGTGGAAGCGGCATCCACCATCTTGCTCTGTCCGTCAGCGAAAAGATTCATAAATACATCGCGATTCTCCTTACGTGGTCCGAGGTCGCCACGGAAGATTGTCATATTCTTTTTCTCCCGCCAAGGTTTTTTGTCATCGACAAACAGGAAATGGCGCACCTTTTCCAGTTTCAGGATCACAGAGTAGTCGTTGTTGTCCACTAGCGGACGGTTCTTCACGATGGCAGGCTCCGGGGCTACGTATGGCTTATCACCCGAATCAAGAATCCATCGCAGACTCTGGTCGAAATAGCGGGCAAATTCCATAGCATCGAAGTAATATACCTTCTGGCGGGTCATCTGCTGGTCTTTCAGACAGACGGCTTTTTTGTCCCATTCTTCCCTGTTCGTGAAACTCTGGGGAGTGAGTTTGCAATAGTAGTTAACACGCTGCAGGATGTAATCCTTGTCAGGTCGGGTGTCCAGTTTCCTGAGTTCTCTTTCCAGATTCATCTGTGAGAAGATTTTGGGAGTGTATTCTCTCAGATAGTTCCTGATGAAATATTTCAGGTTGCTGTTCTTTCCGTTGTGCAGCAGGTAGTAAATCTTTCTTTTATTCATGTTTACTGCATATTTTGGGTGCAAAGTTACATATTTAATTTTATTTTCGTTATCTTTGCAGCAAAAAAAGAAGATGGCACTATACGATATACGTCCGCTACAACTGCGAATCCTGAAGATTATGCAGGCTGTTGATGTCACTTGCAGAGAGCATGGCCTACATTATTATTTATGGGCAGGATCGATGATTGGCGCTATTCGTCACAAGGGTTTTATCCCTTGGGATGATGATTTGGATATCGCCATGCCGCGTCCTGATTATGATCGTCTGATAGCACATGCCCGTGAGTGGCTGCCGGAACCGTTTGAGATGGTTTGTGCAGAGAATGATGCCGTCTATCCGTTGCCATTCGCTAAGATCCAGGATAGTAGCACGACGCTGATAGAGCGCATGCATCTCAAGTATCTGGGTGGTATCTATTTGGATGTTTTCCCCATTGACGGGGTGCCAGAGGGATGGTTGAAGCAAAAGTGGCATTTCGGACGTTATGAGTATTATAAGCGTGTGCTCTATCTGCTGTTCCGCGACCCTTACAAGCATGGGTATGGACCAAGTTGTTGGATACCGTTACTATGTCGAAAACTCTATTCCTTGGAGGAAACCCAGGTTAAGATCCGCAGAATTCTGACGAAATATGACTATAATCAGTCTAAATATGTGGCTGACTATGATGACGGTTCGAAGGGCGTGATGGATAAGTCTGTGTTGGGCACTCCCACATCATTTGAGTTTGAGGGTGTCTGTGTGAAGGGGGTTGAGCATTACGACACTTACCTCTCTAATAAATATGGTGACTATATGAAGATTCCAGATGGAAATCATCAGCGTCAACATAATTTTCATTATCTTGATTTGGAGCATTCGTATAAAACCTATCAGTGCTGAGTGAGTTATGAAGATTCTCTATTACATCGTTCTGGCCGTGTGGTATGTCTTTTCGTTGTTGCCACTTAGAGTGCATTATGTTTTGAGTGACATCATGTTTTGGATGCTTTATGGATTGGTGGGTTACCGTAGGAAGGTGGTCTATGAGAATCTGACTGAGTCATTCCCTGAGAAATCGGAAGAAGAACTACGGAAGATTGAACGAGGATTCTATCATTTCTTCTGTGACTATCTGGTGGAAACAGTGAAGTTGATGACAATCAGTCGTGAAGAACTCAAGAGGCGTATGGTATTTAAGGGTACGGAGTTGATAGAGGAGTCAATAGATAACGGACAATCGTGCGCTCTCTATCTGGGACATCTCTGTAATTGGGAATGGGTGTCTTCCCTACCGCTTTGGCTTTCTCCGAAGGTTCATTGTGGTCAGATCTATCATCCGATAGAGAATAAGGCTTTTGACAGACTCTTCCTTCGTAGTCGTCAACGTATGGGGGCGGAGAGTATTGCCATGCAGGATACCCTGCGTAAGATGGTTGATTATCGTCGTATCGGACAGCCAGTGATTATTGGATATATTTCCGACCAGAAACCCCATTGGGTGAATATCCATCACTGGGTGGATTTCCTGCATCATGACACGCCAGTGTTGACTGGTACAGAACGAATTGCCAAGAAGATGAATCATGCTGTTTTCTTTCTTGATATCCGTAGGGTAAGGCGTGGGTACTACGAGGCCGATTTCAAGTTGGTCACCCGTGAGCCTCAGAAGATGAAAGACTATGAGATTACCGACATCTATTTCGAGATGTTGGAGAAGAATATACGTCAGGCTCCGGAGTTCTGGTTGTGGAGCCACGACAGATGGTCACGCACCCGTAAGGAGTTTGATGAACGTTTTGAAGTGGTCAACGGGAAGGTGATACCCAAAGATACTGAGATTAACCGTCTCTGTGGACTGGTGAAATAAGACCTATGGCAACAGACGGTTTTGCGTCATCCGTTCCATGTATTGCTGGATGATGGCTTTGAGTTCTTTTTCCATCTGGGGCTGTTTTTCTGTTTTTCCCTTTAGGTTATTCTTCATCAGACGATCGCTGAGGCTGTATATGGCTTTGGTCTGTGTGCCGTCGAACTGGAGCACATAGCCATACTTTACATATTGGTAGATGCCATTCAGATAATTGACAGCCCATGTTTCCTCCTTGGGAGTATTGAGCACGTCGATGCCAAAACCTAGATATTCCCTAGGATATCCTAGGAGCCCTAGGACTGTAGGGAGGATATCAATTTGCTGGGCAACTTTATCCTGTATCTCACCAGTGGGATGACTGGGATCATATATAATAATAGGTGAGCAGAAACCGCCTAAGTCTGTCTGATATTCTGGATGATCACTCATATTCGTGTGGTCACTGGTCAGCACGAAGATGGTGTTGGAGAACCAAGGTTGCTTCTGGGCTGTCTCAAAGAACTTTCCAATGGCCATATCCGTATAGCGGATGCACTTGTGAATCTCCAACTTCCCTTCAGGGAACTGTTGTTGATACTGTTCTGGGATAACGAAGGGATGATGGCTGGATGCCGTGAAGAGGGCCGTCATAAAGGGCTGTTTCATCTTTGACATCTCTTCGGCAAAGTATTGCATGAAGGGTTCGTCCCAGATGGCCCAGGTGCCGTCAAAATCGTTGGTGCCGTGTGCTGCCTCGTATTCAGTGCGTCCGTAGTATTTCTGAAAACCAGTCTTTTGGGCGAAGGCTTGGAAGCCCATCGATCCATTCTGGGCACCATGGAAGAAGGCAGTCTCATAGCCTTCTGTAGCAAGGATTCCAGCCAGTCCTGTGTAGTCGTTCATCGAGGCAGGGGTAAGGAAGAAAGGCTCCACGAACATTGGGATGCTGGAAAGAATGGAGGGCATGCCGTCGATGCTCTTCCTGCCATTGCAGAAACTGTAGCGGAAGGTGGTGCTGTGGTTGATGAGCGAATCGACGCAAGGGGTATATCCTTTGTACTTCCCGCCTTCGAGATCTTTATTCAATGCCCCGATATATTCCCTCCCGAAACTCTCTACGATCAGGACGACGACATTCTTTTTGGGTAATCCGGATTCTCCGGAATACCTGGAGTGTAAAGGACTATAGATCGCCTCCAATTCCTCCTCGCTGCTGAAATAAGTAGGCACGCTGAAGACATTCTTCCCGATGGTGCGGATGAGTGAGAAGGGAGTGTTTAGCACCAATGCCGCATCCGTAGGCCGTTGCGCATACTGGTTGGCATTCGAGATGGTGATGGGACGGACGGCAGTAGTGAAGCCGCCACGTATGCCTGCTACACAGAGCGGGGCAGCCAGAAGGAGTGAGAGCAGGCAGATGATGTCGTACAGCCCCCATCGCAGAATCTTGCGATAGTCGAGACGAGGCATGGCGTAGAGCATCCATAGGGCTGCAACAATGATGATGAACAGCAAGACAAGATACCAGTGGTTCAGAAACTCCGTGCCGATGATGCTGCCCAGATTTCCTTCGTGGGAAAACTCGCTGAACACTGTCGTCGTAGTACGGCGCATCGTGTATTGGAAATAGACGGAGTCTGCAAGGTTGACGGCAAGGGCTATGCTATTGACAATAAGGTATAGCCATTTGCAAAACAACTGGTAGCCTTGGCGTTCTTTCTTGTGCCAAGGCAGGAACATCAGCAGGATATAAAGTGCATTGGTATATACAATGGCAGAGGTGTCGAAGAGCAAACCACCACGGAACACATCGGAGGTGTAGTGAAGATAACTGACATTCTCTGCATAGTACGTCAGACGGGCTATCTGATAGACGAGATAGACGAGCAGCAGGTTCCAAACGACTGCCAGCAGTGGTGAATATATTTTGTTGAGCAGTTGCTTCATCGTTCGTTCAAGTCGTTTGACGCTGCCTGAAGGATGGCTCTGGCACGTTGTAGCAGTTCTGGGTTCTTGGGGCCTTCTTCTACGACAATCCTGTCACTAATCATGTCGTAGTTCACGAAACTGACACTGTCGTACATAGAGAAACCCTCAGTACAGGTATGGATGGCAAACGGTTTGGTGTAGGTGGAACTCAACACATCGCGACTGAAGGAGTAGGCATCATGATTGAGGCCTAACTGTCCCAATAGTGTGGCAGGCAGGTCTGTCTGGTTGCACACTTGTTCAATGCGTCGTGGCTCTTTGATGGCACCGCCCGTCCATATCATCGGGATATGATTCATCAGTCGGTTGCTCTCGCCAACATCCTTGTGGGGTATGCCGTGGTCTGGGATCAGGATGACCAGGGTGTTCTTCCAGACCTCACTCTGACGGAATTTCTGGATGAAGCGTCCTAAGCACTGGTCCAAATAGTAAAATGCATTGACGACCTCGTCGTCGAACTTCCTGATGGGGACATCCCACGGGGCATGACTGCTCAAGGTGGAGAAACCAATCAGGTATGGGCTAGGGGTCTCCGTCGCCATTTGGTAGAGTGTCTCAAAGGTGATATCGTCTTTGACACCCCATCTGGCAGTGGAGCGTTCTGCAGCGGTGTAATCGTCTTGGCTGGTAAGTTGTTGGAAGCCCCCCGCAATCAGATAACTCCGCATATTGGTGAAGTTGATGTCGCCACCATAGAGATATCGGGTGTTGTAGCCGCGTTCTGTCTGTAGTGTCTTTGCGATGTTGGGAAGGGTGCGCGATTTTGAGGGGATCTTCATCACCGACATCGAGGGGAAGGAAGGATAGCCGCTCCATGCGCAGACGGTACCGCGGTCGGTGCGCCAGGTGTTACCATAACAGTTGGTGAAGTAGATGCTTTCCTGAGACAACTTATTCAGATGGGGCGTAATGTCCGTGCGTCCCCCGATTTCCGTGAAGGTACCTCCGCATCCTTCCAGAAGAATCAGGATGATATTGGGTGTCTGAGTGTTCAGCAGGGTATCTACATCCTCACTCCGTGTGTTGTAGTATTCGCTGATGATCTGTTCACACTGCCCGTCTTCCATGAAATGGTAGATGGTGTTGTTGCTGGCCGTCTTTTCGAAGGAGGCGAGGAAACTGAACACGGGATTAACTGCCGAATGGTTCAGAAACTGGTCCTGCGAATAATAGACTTGTCCGATGTTCGTGGTTGATTCGTTGAGGCCTCCCCGGATGCCGATGACTATCAGCGGAATGCAGAGGAGGTAGAATACCGTCTCTGAGGCTTTGTGCATGATGCGCGGAGCCTTTATTTGTTTCTGCGGAGCCTCTCTGAAAAACTGTAGAGCCTTTATATAACCGAAACAGATGATGCCTGCTGTCAGGATGAGGGCCAGAAAGCGTATGATCAGATAAAGGACCGACACGCTGGCAGCCGCCTCATTAGGCGTGGAGAGGTATTGCAGGCACGATGCGTCGAGTTTGAATCCCCAGAAGGGGTAGAGGCTGGTGTCTGCTACGAAGGCCAGGGCAAAGGCGATGGATATAATAATAAAATAGGTATAGAGGATTCTCTTCAGAACCTTTCCATTGTTCCACCAGACACTGACCATTGTTACCAGAAACGGCATGATGAGGAAATAGAGGGCAGTGGAGAGGTCTAGGGTCAAGCCGTGCGTGATGACCTGCCAGATATCCGAGAAGGAAAAGACGTGTCCCTCACGACAGAAGAACATAAAAGACAGTTTAGCGATGATAAACACCAACACCGTCCATAAATACGTCTTTATTAGAAATAACACCTTTTCTCTCATGGTCCCTTACTTATCCTTTCTATCACACCTTCTGCATATCGTGTAGTTTCTTGTAATAGCCGTCAAAGGTAAGCAGTTCGTCATGGGTGCCTCGTTCAACGATACGTCCTTCATGCAGCACGCAGATCTCGTCGGCATTCTTGATAGTGCTCAGGCGATGGGCGATGGCTACCGTCGTACGGGTCTTCATCAGGCGTTCGAGGGCATCCTGTACCAGTCGCTCACTCTCTGTATCAAGGGCGGAAGTCGCTTCGTCTAAAATCAAGATGGGCGGGTTCTTCAAGATGGCTCGGGCGATGGATACACGCTGGCGCTGTCCGCCGCTCAGCCTACCGCCTCTGTCACCGATATTTGTATCAAACTCCGCTTCGGAAGCCATAATAAAGTCATAGGCATTGGCAATGCGGGCGGCCTCTTCGATGTGCTCTTGCAGTTCTATCGGATTATCCGGATGTTCAGGGTCCTCTTGGATGCCGAAAGCAATGTTATTCCTGAAGGAATCATTGAAAAGGATGGCTTCCTGATTGACGTTGCCAATGAGTTTGCGGAGGTCATGGATGCCCAGGTCCTTTACGTTGATGCCGTCGATAAGCACTTCACCCTCCTGTGCGTCGTAGTAGCGGGGAATAAGATCGACGAGTGTGGATTTTCCTGAACCGCTCTGTCCCACGAGGGCGATGGTCTTTCCCTTGGGAATGGTTAGGTTGATGTCTTTCAGCACCCATGTCTCTCCATAGCGAAATGATACATTTCTGAACTCTATCTGGTGCTCGAAGGTCGAAAGGCGTTTGGGGTAGGCAGGTTCTTTGATGGTGTTCTCTGCCATCAGGATCTTATCGACACGCTCCATTGAGGCCAGACCCTTGGGAATGTTGTAACCTGCCCTGGAGAAATCTTTCAGTGGCTGGATGATGGAGTAGAGGATCACCATATAGTAGATGAAGATGGGACCTGAGAGCGTCTGACTCTTGAGTACCAGCACACCGCCAAACCATAATACAATGACAATCATCACCGTACCCAGGAACTCACTCATCGGGTGTGCCATCGACTGGCGGATATTCACCCGCATGATGTCGTTGCGGTAGGCAGAGTTGATGTTGTTGAAGCGTTTGTTCATCTTGTCTTCAGCATTGAAGGCCTTGATGATACGTAGTCCGCCAAGGGTCTCCTCTACCTGACTCATCGTGTCACTCCAGAGTGCCTGGGCCTTGATGGACTGCGCCTTCAATTTGCGGCCTACCCAACCCATAAACCACCCCATGATGGGTACAATTGCTAATGTAAACAGCGTCAGTTGCCATGAGATAAACAACAGCATGGCGAAATAACCGATAATCAGGATGGGGTTTTTGAAGAGCATCTCCAGGCTCGACATGATGGAGTTTTCTATTTCCTGCACATCACCACTCATGCGTGCAATAATGTCGCCCTTGCGCTCTTCAGAGAAGAAACCGAGGGGTAGAGAGGTTATCTTCTGATAGAGTTGGTTGCGGATGTCACGCACAACTCCCGTACGGATGGGAACGATGGTTGCCGATGACAGGAAATAGGCACCCGTCTTCAGGAAGGTCATTGCCGCCAGGAAGAGTCCAATGATAAGCAGTGTCGTAGTGGCTCCCCAGTCGGTGATCATCCCGTTCACGTAGTAGTTCATATTGTTCATCAGCACTTCCTGGATATTGGTCCAGTCCCATGCCATGAGTTGTGTGGCTGCTTCCGCATCGCCTGTCTTGAAGATGATCTGTAGGATAGGGATGAGGGCTGCAAAGGAGAAGATGTTCAATATCACGGAGAGGATATTGAAGAACACCGATGCTATCAGGTATTTCTTATAGGGCGGCACAAACCGCCTCAGTACATTCAGAAACTCTTTCATACTCTTAGGGGGCTATGTCTCCCAATAGTGTTGCGCTCGTAGAGCCTGTAATCTTCACTTTCACCGTTTCACCGATATGATGGCCAGCCTTGTCGAACACCACCATCTTGTTCTGTTCCGTCCGTCCGCAGAGTTGCTCACGAGAACGCTTCGAGAAGCCTTCAACGAGCACATCGAATTCCTTCCCTTCGTCCTTCTTGTTTTGCTGGGCAGAGATATCTGTCTGCAAGGCGATGAGTTCGTTCAGACGACGGATCTTCTCTTCCTCAGGCACATCATCGGGCAGATGCTTCGAGGCATAGGTGCCTGGACGCTCTGAGTACTTGAACATAAAGGCAGAGTCGTAGCCCACCTCCCTCATCAGACTCAGGGATAACTGGTGGTCTTCCTCCGTCTCCGAATGATAGCCCACAAAGATATCGGTAGAGAGTCCACAGTCAGGGATGATACGACGGATGGCTGCTACCCGGTCCATATACCACTCACGGGTATATTTGCGGTTCATCAGTTTCAGAATCCTATCAGAACCGCTCTGTACGGGCAGGTGGATATGCTTGCAGACATTCGGCATCTCGGCAATCACCTTCAGCGTCTCGTCGCTCATGTCCTTGGGATGACTCGTAGTAAACCTCACTCTCATCTCTGGCACCTCCTCAGCAACCCTCCGCAGCAGTCTGGGGAAATCATAATTCCTAATTTCTAATTCCTCATTCCTAATTATATAAGAGTTTACGTTCTGCCCCAGCAGCGTCACTTCCTTATATCCCTTATCTCGCAGGTCGCGTACCTCTCTTAGGATGCTTTCCACATCGCGGCTCCGCTCACGTCCTCTGGTATAGGGTACGATACAGTAGTGACAGAAGTTGTTGCAGCCTCGCATGATACTCACGAAACCGCCAATCTTATGCCCTAGGCCAATGCGCTGCGGCACCACATCCTTGTAGGTCTCTGTCGTGGAGAGTTCGGTGTTCATGGCCTTGTGTCCCATCTCTGCCTGTGCAATCAGGTCGGGCAACGACAGGTAGGCGTCAGGCCCAGCCACTAGGTCTGCAAAGTGGTTGTCCAACAGATCCTGCTGTGCCCTCTCCGCCATACAGCCCAATACCCCAATAATCAATGGATTCTTGGTATTGTCCTGTCTCCTTGTCTCCCTGTCTCCTTGTCTCCTTCTTCTGCGTTCAGCGTCGAGCGCTTCCAAACGGTGATATATCTTCTGTTCCGCATTGTCCCTGACGCTGCACGTGTTCAGGAACACGGCATCTGCCTCTTCCAGGTTGTCGGTAGTCTCGTAGCCAGCCATCTGCATCACAGATGCCACCACTTCCGAGTCCGCCACATTCATCTGGCAACCGTAGGTCTCGATATATAGTTTCTTTGTCATTTCTGATTCTAATTTGGGTGCAAAGATAGTGCAAATCGAGCGAAATACCAAATATATTAACCTAAAGATAACATACTTTTTGCTGTAACATTCATTTTTTTACCGTACCTTTGCATCCGAAAAGAGAAGGGAAAGATGAAGAAAGCAATGATGTATCTCCTTTTGGCATTAGGCATAACGCTTGGTGTGGTGTTTGTAGGTGGGGCTGTGATCAGTTTCTCCGCAGGCTTCATCGACGGCTTCAATGAGTCATCTCCTGGCTCGACGGATTCGAAGACAATGATACTCTCCAGCGGTATGATATTGGTGCTTCTGACGTGTGTGATACTCAATATTGTGTTTCTCCGTCTTCGCTATGCATCTTATGCCGTAGGAAGGATTCCTAAGGAGAAGCGCTGGCAGGTGGTTGCCTGGCTGGTGCTGGCGATATCGGGTCTCACCTTGATCTACAGTATGATGTGGAATCCCCTGACGGATTCTGACGAGGCTGCGCGTGCTTCCTATGCCTGGATGAAGGAGCATCCACTCATTTCAGTGGTATTATGTGCCATCATAGAGGCTACTGCCGACCTGATCATCTTCGGAGGGGTGCTGCGTGAGATCTTGGAGTGGAAGCATCGTCCTGAAATCGTCATCCCTGTCTTTGGGGCTGTGATAGGACTCCTCTCAGGACTTTTCAGCCATCCTCTTTTAATCATCCCCGGTATGATGGTGGCTCAGTTGGAGGGCTATGTCTATGAGTATAGCCGTAGTGTCATCCCCGTGATTATCTGCGATAGCGTCTTTTGGGTGGTGATGTTGTGCCTGATGGGAATATCCTTCCCCTGGTGGTGCTTGCTCATTGCCGCTGCCATGATAATTCCTGGCACCTTGTTTGCCATTAAGACGATGGAGCCCTACAAGCCCATCGACTGATTTTAAAAACATGAACCCTAAGGCTTCAGGCCTCGAACCATAACCCTTCAGCCCTTGAAGCCTTAGGGGGCAGAGAATTATTGCCCTGAGATAATATTCACCAACTTCACCACATCGGCAGCGTCAGTCTTACCGTCGTTGTTCAGATCGCCTAATTCCCCTGATCCGCTGGCAGACGAGATATTAATCTCCTTCGTAGCTACATCGGAATTGTCGTAGCCTGATTTCGTGGCATAGACGCTGACGGTATAGGTGCCTGTTAAGTCAATGGCGCTGCTGTAGTGCTTCTTGATGTCAGCACAGGTGATGTCCGTCACATATTCCACACCTTCAGTTGCACAAGCGAACATCAACTTTCCGTTTTCGTAGATAATTACTGGCGTAGCACATTTTTGCGTCTCTGGAGTTTCGCCATCTATTGCCTCAATGCTCTTGAATCCGCTCCACGGCGCCGTAGTCTTATAATCGTTCACAGAAGCAGCAGGCACATGCAGCGTTGCGTATTCAATATAGGAGCCATCGAATGCATCGGTACATGGTTGCCCATATCGAACTATCCACATACTTGGCACTTTCTCAGCATAGCAGTATACATCTGTCAATTCCGGACAAGAAGCAAATGCCTGAGAGTAGATATTTTTAATTCCACTACCGATAATAACCGAAGTCAGGCCGCTGCAGCCCTTGAAAGCTTCATCGCCAATAGAGGTCACGCTGTTGGGGATGGTAACCGAAGTAAGGCCAATGCAAACCTGGAAAGCAGCATTGCCGATGGAGGTCACGCTGTTGGGGATGGTAACCGAAGTCAGGCCGCTGCAATAACTGAAAGAATTCACGCCGATGGAGATTACGCTGTTGGGGATAGTAATAGAAGTCAGGCCGATGCAATCACAGAAAGCTGCATCGCCGATGGAGGTTACGCTGTTAGGGATGGTAACCGAAGTCAGGCCGCTGCACTCATAGAAAGCCCAATTGCTGATGGAGGTCACGCTGTTGGGAATCACCAAATCCTTTATCTCCTCTCCATTTAAGAATAAATGATGCGCATATAAAAGTGGATTGCTATAATCACCAAAAGATATTTTACACCATGCATCTAAATCCGATATATGAACCGAAGTCAGATCGTAACAATACGAGAAAGCACTGTTGCCGATGGAAGTCACACTGCCAGGGATGGTAACCGAAATCAGGCTGCTGCATTTGCCGAAAGCTCTTTCGCCAATGGAGGTTACGCTGTTGGGGATGGTAACCGAAGTCAGACCGCTGCATTTATAGAAAGCCTCTTTGCCGATGGAAGTCACACTGCCAGGGATGGAAATCGAAGTCAGGCCACTGCAACCCCCGAAAGCATCAAAGCCAATGGAAGTCACGCTGTAATCAACGCCATTGTATGGGACTGATTCAGGTATAACTATATCACCTGAATATCCGTTCGGATTGTATGTTACCTCCGCTACTTTACCTTTTGTTATAAGGTTGTAATAAATTCCGTCGATCTCCACGGCATCGGCGCTTGCCAGCATTGGCAGGAGCATCGCGACAAGGGTAATTAATTGTTTCTTCATTGTTTTATTTTGTTTGAGTTATTATTATCGATTTGTATAGATACAAAAAGAAAACGTGGACTATTTACTTCGTCTACGCTTTATCAGGTATCGGCAAATACCTTGCAATCTTAAACGAGTAAAAGCCCACGCCATCCGGCGCGAACTATCTACTTCTATCCTTGATTGCTCTTGTGAAATTTTGCCGATTTCGATAAAGCAAGAATCAAAAGTGGACGTTCTGTCTTATGTCCTTTTAATTATATTTCAGCCCATAGGCATTTGCGTGTTGAGGGTTCTACATTATTATATAGTTTTACGTAGGTTGTCGGGATGCATGCGCATATCCCAGAAGGCAGCAACACGCAACACGTCGCCCTTGACGTAAATTGCATTACTACTTAGCAAAACTGTCAATAAGTGCTTGGCACTGAACATTAAATTCCTCGCCTGTAAGTACATCACCACGTTCAAACTCGCGTTCCGACTCATCAAGATCGGACATTGCTTCCTCCCATGTCTGTAGCACGGGTGGAGTGGCTGCTTCTTCCTCGACAGGAGCGATGAGTTTTTCGGCCAACCATTTGCGATTGCTGGCTGTCAGTGAAAGGCCCTGAAGATAACTCCAAAGATTATTCAATGATACGGCATTCATTTGCTTCTTGTTTTATAATCGTTTGCAAATTTACGGAGTTTTTCGGTAAGTTCCAAATAAAACGAGATTTATTTTTGTTTGGGGATTGTGTACCCTTATTTTCCAATAAGGCAAGGTTATTATCCAATAAGGCAGGGTTATTTCGCAATAAGGCTGGGTTATTTTCCAATAAGGCTGGGTTATTCCACCAGCAACTGCAGGCCGATGCCTCGGACGGTCTTGAGGTTGATACGAGGTTCGTCGGCAAGGAGTTTGCGCAGTTTGTTGACAAACACATCGAGGCTGCGTGAGGCGAAGTAGTCGTCCTCCGTATTCCAGAAACGGCTGAGGATGGCCTCACGGCGCACCACATTATTCTTGTTGTCGGCTAAGATGGCCAGGATCTGTGCCTCGCGCTGGGTCATGGTCTGCGAAGCGCCTGTATCGTCGTTGCGTAGCGTGGCATGGTCTGCGTCGAGGGTATATTTACCCAGTTTGTAGTGACTGGTCTCCTTCTGCGTCTTTGCTCCTCCTCGCATCTTCATCAGCGCCTGGATATGTGCATCGAGTTCTTCTGGCACGAAGGGCTTCTTCACGTAGTTGTTGATACCCAGACGATAGCCAGCCTTCACGTCGTTGGGCGAGGTGAGGGCAGAAGTAAAAATGATGATCACGTTGCCGTCAGTCTCACGGATACGTTCCACCATCTCGAAGCCGTTCATCACAGGCATGTCGATATCGGAGATAATCACGTCGGGGTGTGTCTCCTCCCAGGCCTTCACGCCTTCCTTGCCGTTACAGGCAGTCGTCACTTCGTAGCCTCCTATGATGTCTTCGAGGCCTGTCTTCTCGATATAGGCGAGGGATGCGTCGTCTTCTACTAACAATAACTTGATCATACGCTCTTGGGGATATATAGGGTGAATTCTGAATATTTGTCTTTCTCGCTGCTGACGGTGACCTTGCCACCGTGGGCCTGCATCACCTGATCCACGTAGTTCAGTCCGAGACCGAAGCCAGAGACACCGCCCTTGCGGTTTTTCTCATGGATGGCTGCCCGTCCGAACTTGTCGAAGATCACCTGCTGCTCTTCCTTCGTCATGCCGATACCGTTGTCGCGCACCTTTAGTAATACGTTCTTATCGGTATCGAAGGTCTTGATCTCTATTTTGATCTCGTCCTTTGAGTACTTGATGGCATTGTCAATCAGGTTGGCGATGGCCTCCGTCATATACTGCTCGTCAGCCAACACGTTTTTTACCTCTAAAAAGGTGGTGATCTCGATGGGTTTTGTGGCTTTCGCCTTGGCCTTCTCCACGAGGTCGTTGATGATTGGCTCGATATGGATGTCCCACTTGTTCAGGATCAGTTTCTTGTTTTCGAGTTTCGAGATGGTCAGCAGTTTGTTGACAAGAGCCAACAGGTGTTCGGCCTCATCCTCGATGATACTGTAGTATTTCTCCTTGATCTGGGGCTTGTCGTCCACCTTGCCGCTATGGAGGAAGTGGGCTCCCATGATGATGCTCGAGAGGGGCGACTTCATATCGTGTACCATCGCATACGAGAAATCGTTGCGCAGTTCCGCTATCTGTTCCTGTTCGGTGATGAATCGCAGCAGTTGGATGATGATGATGGCGAAGAAGCCGAGGATGATGGCACTGATGAGGAAGAGCGGACTCAGTCGCCGACCCAGTTCGGGATAGGGGTTGTTGAGGGCTAACCGGATGGCTTTCGACTGGTCGCGACGGATGCTGACGGGCTTTGTCAGCAACGACCACGACGAACTGCGGTCATTGTTCTGGCGCAGCACCTGTCCTTCGGCATCTATCTCCTGAACAGTCACATCACGGCTGATACGGGCCACGCTCAATAGCGAGTCGACAAACAGCGCCACCGTGTCGAGCGAGATCTCCGAATGGTACTTGCGACTCAACGCATCGTTCATGCCTTCTACCGATGAGGCTAACGAGAGGTTGCCACGGGCCTCCGGCAGACTCAGTGTGTCATTCTCCGTTACGTTTTCAGCACGGCTGTAACTCTCGTAGAACATCGCCCAGGTCAACTGGTTGTCAGCCCGTTCCGTGATATCCTTTGTCACCGAGCGGTAGGTCATCCACATATAGAGTCCCAGCAGCAACAGCACTGCTATGGCACTCACTATCGACACATATTTATATCTGTCTGTATGCATAAACTGCTGCAAAGTTACGAAAAAGAGACCTAAACACCAAATCTATTGGAGAATTTCGGTCTTATTCGGGAAAATCATACACCAGATACTGCATGTTGGGTTCGGTTGGATAATTGGTGAGTCGACCTGAGCGCGTAACAAACGACAGTATGCCGTTATATACACCATTGCCAAATGTGTATTGACCACCGTAGATGTTGATATAGTGAATACGGCGGGCATCATAGTTCAGAAGCCGTTCTACGTCGAAGACGGGCATGCCATCAATCAGAACTAATGTCGGCAATGAAGTATTATAGAAGTCCTGTTCTCTACGGACAATCAGTTTTTGTACACCGTTTACTGTTCTGTGGCTGACGCAGAGCACATATTCAATCAGCACCTCCCGAATGGTGTGGAACTGACGGTATTCGTCAAGATTATAGGATAAATCAGGTTTGGTGCCAAATACCGTTTCGTCGTAGTCAGACGGCGTAATGTCTTCCGTGGGTGCAATGGCGATCTGATGCCGTTGCATATCCAGAGAGCGGGTTTCCACCTCACTGCGCTTGTAATGGAACACAAGATGTGGGAGTTCCTTTGGGATGATGGCAGCAAACGGACTGGCCATCTCAATCGGCAGACTCACGCCTGTAGATGACAGGGCAGAGAGTACTAACGGTTGTTTGCCATGAATCCCGTAGGTGTAAAAGACGGCAATAGAGTCATTAACCATCTTCCCCTCAAAATAATGTATCTGCTTCCCAATGATACTGATGGAGGGGTGGATCTGATTGCCTTTGAAAGTATGGTCATCAGAGACATTCTTAACATACGCCTTGATGATATGGCCTTCTGTCTCGCGTACGAGATCATGGGGACTCTGCGCGATGCGCTTTTCGTCGAAAACGGGATCAGAACGATGATCCACCCAGGAACTGTCAGACGACACCCATTCGATATCGTCGTCCTTGCTCTTGCGAAGAGGATTTATGACAGCGACAAGTCGATGAGAGACGCTTGCCTGATCGCGAGTATAGACCGATAGCAGATAGTACCCGCTATGGAGACCAGAGGGCAGTTCGATAGTACCAGTACCCTTTCCTCCATCAAGACGAATCACGACACCTGCCGCCAGACTGTTCTTGTCACATAGTTCAGCGTAGGCAATCAAGGCATTGTCGGCAGTCACATTGACCTTCATCGCCTCGCCTGCAAGATACCATGTGCGGTCTGTTTCAAAACTTGCAGCAGAGGTGCTCAGGCTAAGCACCAGAGTAGCGATCAGTAATATTACTTTATTCTTCATCATTATCTTCTTCTGGCCAAAAAACAGGTTTTTCTATATACGCACCTTGATATCTGACATCAAGATGGTCTTCGGTTGTCCATGCCGTCTCAAACTTACCGCCAGACATTCTTTCGTCTTTCCAGACACAAAGGAACAGGCCTTCATTTAACAGTCGGCGGCAAAGCGCATCGCTTGGGTCTTCGTACCATTCGCGGGTGTCTACCCAATGAGGATAGTTGATAGAGAAATCATCCGCATCGAGGAAGAACCGGTAATCGCTCGTATTCAGAGAGCAGCCCACGAATCCTATCACATGCTTGTTGGACGTGAGGCAATGGATATTGGAAGGCAGGGCAGACGGCAGCGGCGTGAACAGACCACCCATCTCCGTACCGGCCTGTAGCCTTGCCAGTTCGTACTCGTACTCCGCCTTTGAAATGGCACGTTGATGTACCAGACCGCTATACTTGTAATAGACACGTTTATCGCTGCGGTCTACATCGTAGATTTTGTGTTGTAGGATGTGCTGTCCTTCGTAACTGGAACTGGCACCAACCATGATTATCGAACTTGTGCCATCCTTCCATCCACGCTCAGGGAACTGGTGCATCTTAAAGATACCCTTCTTTAATACAGTATCGTAATACATGTTGGTCGTGTAGTCAGGATGCACTTCCCATGTCTCATCGTATGTCCACGAATAGTAATTCGTTTTATCAGGGTCAAAAGGAACATCTGGGGTGACGAGCACGTCGATATTGCTGTCCGGTGTGTTTTGCACTCCGCTTACCTCTGCTATTCCCTCGGAACGGAGAGGCTTCTGGGGGGCAGACTCATAGACCTCACCATCCGCCTCGATATGCAGGTAATATTCCACGTCAGGTGAAAGGACGTCAACCCAGCAGATGTAACTGCCATTGATTACCTGTGCCCTGTATTCAGTACCGTCACTCCCGCGTACAGAGACGCTTGCTCCCGTTACCGTTCGGGGGCTGTAGTATGTCATATCAGAGTTAAGCGGCTCGTCAGAGCGGATTGCCTCTGTACGTGTCAGGATGAACTTATTCCATTTTTCAGAACATATCGTGCCCTCGACAACGAGCAGGTCGGAATCCTCCGAGGAAATGTCTGCCTCATACTCTTCAATACAACCAGACAGAATAATGCACAATGCACAATGCATAATGCATAATAGACATTTTTCCAATTCTTTCAGTTTCGCCATCTTAGTTGAATCGAATATTAAGTGAAACATAAGGAATGGCAGTGCCAAACACAGATAACTTATACCCTTTTATTTCCTCACCTTCGGTAACATAATAGATGTTATAGGCATTTTTGCGTGCAAGGGCATTATATACACCGATGGAGAACGATGTGTGCAGGAAACTCGTCAGTCGATGGGTCGGTTCTATGTTAAATGCAAGATCCAGACGCATATAGTCAGGAATACGGTATGTGTTGCGGTCAGTATAATAGGGCATGTATTTCTGATTATACGAGTTGTAGTATTTGCCGGCTGGTAAGGTCGTCGGGCGCCCGGTCGCATAGTTGAAGTTGCTGGAGAGGCTATATCTCTCGGTAAACTTGAAGTTGAGCACAGCCTTTACCTCATGAGGCCTGTCATATTCGGAGGGGTACCAGTCGCCGTCGTTCAGAGGCATGGCTACCCTCTTGTCATCCTGACGGAGCAGAGAGCGTGAGAAGGTATAACTTACCCAGCCATTCAACTTTCCTATGGGTTTCTTTGCCTGAAGTTCTATACCGTAGGCCTGTCCCTTGGTAGAGATGACGTCGGTCTCAAGGTGGTGGTTCATCAGCAGGACAGCAGAACTGCGATAGTTGAGATAATCGCTGATATGCTTGTAGTACACCTCTGCTGAGAACTCATATTTCTTGCCGGCTGTCTCATGATAGATTCCTGCTGCCACTTGCCAGCCATTCTGCGGTTTGATATTCAGGTCGGATAGTTTCCAGATATCGGTAGGCGACATGATGGATGTATTCGACACTTTATGGATATATTGGCGCATCGTGTTGAAACCTGCCTTCAACGAAAGGTTCTCCTGTAGGGCATAGCGAACGGACAGACGTAACTCTGGGGCATGATAGGTCTTGATGACACCTGTTTCGCGACGTGTCTCCAACAGGGTTTCCTCTGATGGTAGTTCTCCGTCAGTATAAATATTCACGTCACGAGGACCAAGCGCATTGAACATAGAATAACGTAAACCGGCAGAGACCGACAGTTTTTCCGTGAGCGAATGCTCATAGTCAATATATGCAGCACTCTCCAGGGCATTTTCTTTCTGTAATTGATCTGTATTGATGCGTGATACCTCACCCAAAGGCTCATACTTACCGGCTTGCACATCGTAATACTGTGTGGAGAGACCATAAGAGAGGGTCTGCTTTTCAGACAAGCGCTGACGGATATGCAGTTTTCCCCATAACTGGTCAATGCCGAAACTCAGTCGGGCTGCTTCTGATGGTATGCTGCTTTCCTCATTGAAATAGTCATAATGGTCAAGTCCGGCAGAGAATGTGGCTGTCACTCTTTCATTCAGGATAGAGCGCCACTCCAGGGAGATGTTACGGTTTTGATAGCCGTAACTGTCCTCTGAACTGAACGAGAACTTGTCTTTACTCCAGTATCCATAGACCTTCAGACGGTGCATATTATTGAGTTTCCATGTCAGTACGCCACCAAGGTCGAAAAAGTTAGCAGTACCGTTCTTGTAGCCGCTATTCTCTGGCAGTTTCTTGAGAATCCAGTCGCTATAGGTCGTACGACCATTCAACAGCAGTGACACATGATCCTTGGCAATCGGTATCTCAATATTCGCCTTGCTGGTAAGGGCACCGATACTTGCCGAACCAGTCAGTTTCTGCATATTGGCTTCCTTCGAGGTCACTCTCAATACGCTGCTTATCCTGCCTCCGTATTCGACAGGGATACTTGACTTGAACAGTTCCACATCCTCAACCGCATCGGAATTGAACGAGGTAAACAGTCCGAACAGGTGTGACGGATTATACACCGTACCTCCATTGAAGAGTATCAGGTTCTGGTCAGTAGCACCGCCTCGTACATTATATCCGCTTGAAGCCTCTCCAACGGTGGTGACACCTGGCAGAGTGAGCACGATCTTCATAATATCCGACTCACCGAAGGCAGATGGGATATTCTTAAGTATCACGGGCTTGAACTTCTCAGAACCCATCATCATGTTTTTTACAGCCGACTGACGACCACCCACAACAACGATCTCGTCAAGTTCCTGGTTATCGGAAACACTTGCTTTGGCTTTCTTCACCCCCGGCACAATATAGGTCTTTGTCTTGGCCGAGCCTGCTGTCATCGTGTCATTGTCAAGAACTGGGATGCCGGAGAGAAGGAGAAGACCTTCCCCCAACCCCTCCCTAACAGGGAGGGGAGTGGTTACCTCTTGAGAGAATTTACTCCCCTCCCTGCTAGGGAGGGGTAGGGGGGTAGGTCGCCCTGTGAGGCCCTCCACCACTATCATAAGACTATACTCACGCTCATTCTTTGAGAAGGAAAGATGATTCTGTTTCACAAACTGCTTTATCTGCCTTTTCTGTTCAGGAATGAGTCTGGCTATATCCGACGCACGCTTCACATGATGCTTTTCTCCGTCTGAGGTGATGAGGGTGTAATGCTCTTCGGTACTGAGAGTCTTTAGATATTTCTTTTCTCCAAATAAAATCTTTTCACCACTATAGACCTTCCACTCACTGTGATAGAGACGAATGCCATTCGTGCTTCCATCACAAAGAATAGCCGCATATCGTGCACTATCCTCTGGATCGTGTACATATCTATGACCGTCTATCTCAAACCAGTCAATGTGTTCTTGCTCAGGCAGACAAAAGACATTCCCCACAGGCGAAAGGACAACAACGCGCTGTTCCAGTTGGTCATAGCGTAGTTGTACGTTATCATAGACCACACCATAATAACTGACACGGCCTTGATACATATTCGCATTGCCTTTGTAATATGGAATGTCATACCACAACGATAACTGGTACTGTGGCTCGACCGCCCCTACATACAGGCGGGCAAAATCAGAAGCGGAGGCAAAATAATCCTGGGCTCCAATAGGCTGTATGACTGTCATCATACAGAGAAAAACCAACAAATACTTTTTCACTTTTTACTTTTTTACCTTTACATCAGTCCGTCGATGGGCAGTTTCACCTTTTTCCTGTAGGCCAGTCCTGTCACCACACAGCAGAGTTCACCCTGTTGGTTGGTGATGCGCACATCCACGTAGGGGATTTTGTGGTGGTTATATACCTCCGTTGCCTCTGCTGTCAGCGTGTCGCCAGCCTTGGCACTGTGCAGGAACATGATGTTGTTCTCAATGCCGAAGGTCAGTCCTGCGTGACTGTTCATCACGGCTGCCAGTGCAATGTCTGCCAGTGTGAAATAGGCTCCTCCCTGACATACACCGCCAGCATTAAGGTGCTTAGGAGTCACCACCAATTCTGCACGGGCATAGCCCTCGCGCACTTCTTTTAGTTCACATCCGCTATTTGCTGCAAAGCGGTCGTTTTGCGATAGATATTCTTTGAGTGTCATTTCTTTCAGTCGTTTCTATTGAACGGCAAAATTACACCTTATTTAATTATATAAACTCATGTGGGACGGAAATCCTGCATGAAAACGGAATTATTTAACATAGTTTTGCATAAAACGGGGCTTTGGATTATTTAACCTAAAGATAACATACAAATAACAGGCGGTTATATGTTTTTTTCGTACCTTTGTCGCTGTATTAAGGAACTAATTAAGATTTGAGAGTATGATGAAACAGTATTATCGCATTCTGGCTTATGTCGGAGGAGGCATAGCCTTGATTCTGATCCTTTTTGCAACCTGTTGCACAGTGGTAGACTCTGGTGAGGTGGGTATCCGTTTCCACAAGTGGTCGCTCAACGAGCAGGACTATGGCGGTGTGGAAGGCACCTGCAAGGGTTGGGTGTTCTATAACCCCGTCACTACCAACGTGTTTACCTATCCCACGTTCACACAGCGTAAACAGTACGAGACGTTCTCCGTGAACGCCAAGGATGCCTCGCTCTTCGAGATGGATCCTACCATCGCCTATCGCATCAACCCAGACAAGGCCTGTGACATCTTCACGAAGTACCGTGTGGGTGTGAAGGAACTGGAAGAGGGATATATCCGCACTTGTATCTACGAGGCCTATCGTACCTGCGCCAACCAATACACCTCAGACTCACTGATGTCAAACCGTGCCAACTTTGAGCGCGATGTCCGTGCCCGTCTGGAGAAATCGCTGATGTCAGAGGGATTCCTTGTGGAGGAGTTTACCAGTAAGATCACACCACCCTCTTCATTGCTCTCGATGATTGATGCCAAGAATACGGCTATTCAGAGTGCCTTGAAGGCTGAGAACGAGGTGAAGGAGGCTGAGGCCAACGCCAAGATTGCCGTCGCCAAGGCAGAAGGTAATGCCAAGGCCATGAAGATCAAGGCCGATGCTGAGGCTTACTACAACAGAACCATTGCAGCCTCGCTTTCACCGATGATTGTCCAGGAGGACATGATCGAGAAGTGGGATGGCAAGATGCCTCAGATCATGAGCGGCAACGGTGGCATGATCATGGACATCTCGAAAGTCGTGGGCAGTGGTAAATAGTCCGTAGATCATTTACCAATGGAAACGGATACCGAGGGGTAAGGTGACCTGAAGCGGATGCTCTGTGCGATAGGTCTTCAGGTCGCTCCCATCGTCGAAGAAGTATTGTAGGCTCGGCTCGATATAGAATCCAAAGTGAGGCGTAAAGTCGTATTGGATGCCAAAGCCGAATGAGGCTGACCATTGAACAGGTACACTGAGAGATGACTCCTGACTATAGGTGTTGAGGCCGTTGTTGAAGTGGTCTACGTTGAGAGTGCTGTGAATGGGCAACTCCAGCATGGTGCCACCTGACGAGTAGAGGCTGAAATGTTTCTTATTGTACCATTGCCAGCCAAACTTGAATGGAATACCGAGATAGTGGAGTCGCTGATTTTCCTGAATATATGCTGTCGGACTTCCTGTTATACTTATTGATTTCATCTGCGTATAACTGAGACCCGTTTCGATGGAGAACCGAGGGGTGAGATGGCGACTCAGGGTCATTTGTATGGTGAGGGGAAGGTGATGCGTGTGCTGTGCAACCATCTCACCATGATTAATCATAGCGTTCTTTGCAGCAATCTCTTTCAGCGAACGGGTCTCTGCAGTCATCTCGTCTGAGGGGATGGCATTATTCAGTGACCAGGAGTAATCTATCCAGTTGTTGATGGAGTAGTCTGATGGGACGAATGAGTTTGATGCAGAAGCAAAACTATAGGTATAGATTGCTGTTGGTGAGATATCGGTATCTGATCGTCCTGTCTGTCCGTTGTATGCCAGACGGATATCCCAAGATGATTTCTTGGTTTTCGTGGCTGCCATCAGACGTGTGTCATCAGCCGAGGGCAGGGGAATCCACTGATGGATGATTGTGTCAGGTATTGACTCCATCTCCTTTGGGGCTTGTGCCACCTTGGTCAGGGTGTCGGCTTCCTCCTCTATTATATAATTAGGTATGGAGTCTAGCTGGATGACGGCCTCTGTCTGATAACGGATTGGATGATGTTGGGCAGGCTGCTTGCTGGCGGAGGCATAGACGATCTCATCGTGTGGGGTCTCAATGACAGGCTCAGGCTGAGACCTTTGTGGCTTTGGCGCTGTTGCTGTTGGCTTGGTCTTCGGCTGAGGCTTGCGCAAGAACTTCCAGATGGCTGTTGGGATAGCGATGAGTAACAGGATAAGTACCCACGACTGCTTGATCAGTATCTGAAGCATCCGTTTGGCATGGGAGAGTTGCGAGGAAGAGGAGTGGGGGGCTATGCCAAGTTGTTTACTGATTTCCTGATGCGACAACCCTTCGAACACAGAGAGCCTGAATACCTGTTGATAGCCTTTTGGCAACTGTTTGACGAGCGACTGCAACTGTTCATAGTCAGGTATCAGGGTTGTCTCTTCTGTGACGAGGTTTTCACTGACCATCTGTTGGAGGGCAGCCTGCTCTTTATTCAGGTGTTCACGATAATGGTACCCCACATTCCTGACGATGGAGGTCATCCACGACTCCAACTTGTCGGCTTCTCGCAGTTGGTTGAGTGAGGTCAGGATTACCACGAATGCATCGTGCAGCAGGTCTTCTGCCACATCGTCACCCTTCGCGTATTCTCTGCAGACGCTGAGTAGTTGGGGCCGGTATTGTTCGTATAGCAGATGCAAGGCCTGTCGGTCTCCTGCCTTGCATCTGCTGATCAGTTTATGAGTGTCCATCAGGGGTCAGCCTTCCCGTTGATAGGAGTCCCATCCCTCCAGTTCGAGGGTGTTGCCGTTGATCTTGGCCTTGATGGTCACTCCCTGAGGCAAGATGGTGGGGTCGAAGGTCAAACCAGTGCCGTCTTTGGAGAATCCTTCGCTTATCATGAATCCTTTGTTGTATTCGTAGGTGGTCAATTCGGCACTTGAGCCTTGATAGGTGACGGTATAGGCAAAGGGTGCATTGAGTACCCCGTTTAAGAGCCTGTAGCCGGTGCTGTCAGAACGGAACACCCAGGTGATCGTTCCTGTTGCGGTAATCCTGTCGCTTTTGAACTCTCCTGTCCATCTGCCCACAATAGGGCTGTTATTGTCTCTTCCTGGGTTGCCGTATTTCTGACCCGCATTGACACTGAGTGATTCGAATGCGTCTGCTGTCTGCTTGAACCAGGGATAACTAACAAAACTCATCATATTGTTGAGTGACTGCATGTTGTCGTAGGAACGGACAGAATACTCAATGGCATCGCCTGCTGCAAAATAACATCTAAAACTATAGTCTATATCGCCATACTGCTCATTCTTATGATAGTCAGTCAACACATAGGTAAAGGGATCGAGGGCCACTTCGTTGGTTCCGTCTTTGTAGGTCTTGACAGTACGCAGATAGCCAGTGCCGTCGTCGTTTAGTGACATTACCTCGGAGATGCTGAAAGAAAAGTCTGGATAGAGGGTGACGGTGGCTTGTTGGTAAACATCATGTAACAGGTGTTGCCAGTCATTTTGCCAGTAACCTACGAGATAATTGGGCGCGTTCTCAGCGCTCTTGATCCGTTCTGTTTTCAACACAAGGATGCAACAGATGTTCGTGGCTTTGCTGACGAACGCCTCATATTCTGCGGAACTTTGGATACTACGCCGTTCGCCATTGCTGTTGAAGATGTTTGATAAAGAACTGCTTGAAAATAAGTTCAAGATGTCGTAATAGTATTCTCCCTTATACTCCATCCGGCATACTCGGGTACTTAAGTCCGCACCAGCACTGATGGCTAACTCCTGAATGGCTGATGGCAACTGCTCCACATAAACATGTTTGACGGGAATCTTCTTGTTCTCATACGTAGCAGACTCAAACTGGTTGGTGATATCTACCACCTGTAGTTTCAAGCCATTCCTTTCGAATAGTTTGACGACAATACCATAACTGTCACTCACTCCCTTTTTGCGTGTCAGTCCCATACTATCATAAACGTCTGGATCCTGGTTCGACAAATTCTCGTCGCTGGATGAACATCCTGTCAGTGCTGCCATTCCTGACAGCAGGAGGGTTAGCATCCATAGCATTCTAAGTCTTTTCATACACATTAATTCGTTATAGTTGCAAATTTAAATCTTTTTTCTTATATAGTGTAATAAGGTACGAAAAGACTGCATGGCTGATACCACTTTTTAGGGTATTTTAACGTCAAAATCACATTTAACCTAAAGATAACATACAAATAACTTAAAGTTTTTGTAGTTTATTCTACCTTTGCAGCGTCTAAAGGACAAAAAGAATTGAAAATTAAAAGTTGAACAATTAAATAATAAGAGTTATGGAATCAATTATCACAGCAGCAACAGTACTGACCATGTACTTCAACGCTATCAACAGCAACGACGTGAACTATATGTACAACGGCGATATGGAGGACGGCATCGTCAACAAGATCGAAGTGTATGAGCGTAATGACAACCAGCAGATGGAGCAGAAGATGGAGTACTGCTACGAGTACGACGAGCAGGGCCGTCTGACCAACAAGGAGATGCTGACCTGGGATGAAGCCAAGAAAGAGTGGGCCAAGAGCAGTCGCCTCACCTATAAATATTATAAGAACGGCTACAACGTGGAAGTAAGTTACTGGAACGCTGACAAACAGCAGTACGATCTGCCTACGGAGGTGACCCTCTATCGTTCGCAGGCTCCCAGCCTGACTACGGTAAAGACCTACAAGATGAACGATAAGCAGGACAATATGTACCTCACGAGTAGCATGATAATGATGGAGCCGCTCGACAGTCGTCTGCTCGCCAACAAATAATTGATCCAAAACTCTCTCGCAATATATTACCACTGCCATGCACGCCAGGTCGTGTGTGGCAGTTTCCCCGAAAAGAACATCATTCTAACCAAATTGTTAACAATATGAAACTTAGAAAATTTTTCGTAGCAGTTGCACTGCTCACCACTGGATTCGTATCAGCACAGCAAATGCAGAATCCTGAGATTCCCACAGATGAAGGTGTCCGTATCGGCAAACTCGACAATGGACTGACCTATTATCTGCGTCACAACAACTATCCTGAGAAGAAGGCCAACTTCTACATCGCCCAGCGTGTGGGTTCCATCCAGGAGGATGACTCGCAGCAGGGTCTGGCTCACTTCCTTGAGCACATGGCCTTCAACGGTTCCGAGCACTTCCCCAATGGAAAGATGCTGGAGTATCTGCAGACGATCGGCGTTCAGTTCGGACGCAGTCTGAATGCCTATACCTCTATCGACCGCACCGTGTATTATATCGCAGACGTGAGCACAGAGCGCCAGAGCGCCCTCGACTCTTGTATGTTGGTACTCCGCGACTGGTCGAGCGGTATCACGGCTGAGCCTGCAGAGATTGAGAAGGAACGCGACGTGATCCACAACGAGTACCGTATGCGCAACAGTCCCAGTCAGCGTATGATTGAGCGCGCACTGCCTACCCTGTTCCAGGGTTCGAAGTACGGTTACCGTATGCCTATCGGTAAGATGGAAATCATCGACAATTTCAAGCCGGAGGAACTGGTGGCCTATTATAAGAAATGGTATCGTCCAGACAACCAGGCCCTCGTGATCGTGGGCGACATCGATGTCGATTATACTGAGGGTCTCATCAAGAAACTCTTTGGCGACATTGTAGTGCCGGCAGATGCTGCCAAGGTGATCGACGAACCCGTGCCCGACAATGAGAAGGCCATCTACGTATCAGAGAAAGACAAGGAGCAGCAGTACTCCATCCTCATGTTCTCGATGAAGCGTGACCCCATCCCCGCAGAAATGAAGAAGACGGTGGCCTATCTGGTACAGGACTACCTGAACGATATGGTGTGCGCCATGCTGAACAGCCGTTTCTCTGAGATTGCCCAGCAGCCCGACTGTCCTTTCATCCAGGCTCAGGCCCAGGACGGAAACTTCCTGCAGTTGGCCCGTACCAAGGATGCCCTTATGTTGATCGGTGTGGCTAAGGAAGGTAAGGACATTGAGACCATCCAGGCTGTGGCCCGTGAAGGAAAACGTGCCCACGACTTCGGATTCACGGCGACGGAATATGCCCGTGCCAAGGCTGACTATATCAGTGCTTTGGAGAAGGTCTATACCAATCGCGACAAGCGTAAGAACGAGGAGTATGCCGACGAGTATATCGAGAACTTCCTCGAGAGCGACCCCATCCCCTCTATCGAAACGCTCTATCAGACGATGAACGCTCTGTCGCAGCAACTGCCTGTAGACGTGGTGAACCAGTATGCCCAGCAGATCATCAGCATCGACGACAAGAACCTCGTGGCCTTTAACATGGAACAGGAGAAGGAAGGCAAGACCTACGTGGCTGCTGATGCCATGCAGAAGGCTGTGGAAGGTGTACGTGCAGAGACCCTCACCGCTTGGGTGGACAATGTGAAGGAAGAGCCGCTGATGGCTCAGATGCCCGCCAAGGGAAAGATCACGAAGGAAACCGAGAACAAGACACTTGGCTATAAGGAACTGACCCTCTCGAACGGTGCAAAGGTGATCCTGAAGAAGACCGACTTCAAGGATGACGAGGTGAGGATGCAGGCTGAGGCCAAGGGTGGCTATTCGCTCTTCGGCAAGGACGATGTGATGAACCTCCAACTCGCTGAGACGGCACAGGCATACAGCGGACTTGGCAACTTCTCCAAGTCGGAACTCGACAAGGCTCTCGCTGGTAAGATGGTCAGTTGGGCACTGTCACTCAAGGAGGATCGCCAGTATATCAGTGGACGCTCTACACCGAAGGATCTTGAAACGCTCTTCCAGTTGTTCTACCTCACACAGACCAACATCAACAAGGACGAGAAGTCGGTGGCTTCATTCATCAACCAGATGCAGACGGTGCTGAAGAACAAGAGCCTGAACCCCCAGTTGGTTTATCAGGATTCTCTTGAGAGCACCAGAAACTGCGGCAATCTGCTCTACAGAGTGCCAGAGTATGAGGATATCGCTAAGTTTGACTACGACCGTACCCTCCAGATCCTGAAGCAACTCTATCAGAATGGCGGTCAGTTCACCTATACCATTATCGGTAACTTCGACGAGCAGGCTATCCGTCCTCTCATTGAACAGTATATCGCTTCTATGCCCGCTGGCAAGGCTGTCACAGCCAAGGAGGTACGTACCTTCTTCAAGGGCAGGGTGAACAACCGTTTCGAGAAGCAGATGGAGACACCGCAGGCTACAACCACTCAGATCTGGAAGAACGACAATATGGCTTACACGCTCGAGAACAAGGTGCTGCTCGATGCTGCCACCAGAGTACTCACCCGTATCTATCTGCGTACCATCCGTGAGGAGGAGAGTGCTGCCTACAATGTGGGATGCAGTGGCCAGATTAGCACGATGGGTCCGAAACCCATATTCTTCATCACTGCTCAGGCTCCCACGAATCCTGACAAGCAGAAGATTGCCGAGGATCTGATGATGAAGTACATCAATGAGGCTAAGAGCAATATTGCTGCCGATGACCTGGATCCCGTGAAGGAGATCATGTTGAAGCAGGCTGAGGATGCTAACCGTGAGAATGGTCACTGGATGGATGTCCTGACAGAATGGACCGCTGAGGGTGTAGACCTCCAGACGGGTTATGCCGAGACTGTGAAGGCCCTGACTCCAGCAAAGGTGCAGAAGTTCATCACTGACTTCCTCGCTGCAGGCAACCACGCTTCTATCGTCATGATGCCTACAAAGTAATAAAAACACTTAAAAGATAGTAGAATCCGTAATCGGGGTAGTCCGATTACGGATTTTTTCGTTATCTTTGTAGCCAGTAATATAACAACGCAATGGAACTGATCAAAGACAAGACATTCGGGGGCGAGCGCCCTCTGTTCGCCACACACGACTTAAGACTGGAAAATGTGACGATCACCGACGGTGAGTCGGGTATCAAACAGTGCCAGAATATGGAGGCCTACAACTGTAAGTTCTATGGCAAGTACCCTTGGTGGCACGTCGATGGGGCTAAGATCGACCACTGCTATTTCGCCTTGGGCTCCCGTTCGGCTATCTGGTACACCAACGACCTGGTGATGACCAACTCACGCATCGACGGGCCGAAGTTCTTCCGTGAGATGAAGAACCTGACGCTGGAGAACGTGGAGATTACCGATGCCGACGAGACTTTCTGGAAGGTGGACGGTATCCGAATCAAGAATGTGAAACTGCATGGGGGTACCTATCCCTTTATGTTTTCGAAGAATATCTATGTCGACGGACTGGAGAGCGACTCGAAATATGTGTTCCAGTACTGCAAGAACGTGGAGGTGCATCATGCCAACATCCTGACGAAGGACTCTTTCTGGGAGTGCGAGAATGTCACCATCTACGACTCCGTGCTCGATGGTGAGTATCTGGCCTGGCACTCGAAGAACGTGCGCCTCGTGAACTGCCATCTGGCAGGGGAGCAGTTGCTCTGTTATACGGAGAACCTCGTCTTGGAGAACTGCACCATCGACCCGATGTGCGACCGTATGTTTGAGTATTCCACCGTTGAGGCGGATATTAGGGGACACATCGAAAATATCAAGAACCCGACGAGCGGACATATCATTGCCGACAGCATCGGCAGCATCAGCATCGATGAGAACGTCCGAGAACCGAATGATTGTAAGATAGAGACCCGCCCCCGGCCCCTCCCTAGGAGGGAGGGGAGTAAATAGACTCAAAAAAAAGAATATGAAAAAGAAGCAATTAAAAGATGTATCTACTCCCCTCCCTCCTAGGGAGGGGCTGGGGGAGAGTCTTCTTGATGAGTTGGTAGAACGACGCGGCACGGGCTGCGTCAAGTGGGATGAAAGTCCGTCAGAGGATGTGATCCCCCTCTGGGTAGCCGACATGGACTTCAAGGCGGCTCCTGCCATTCAGGAGGCTATCAAGAAGCGTGCAGAGCATGGGGTGTTTGGCTACACCCATGTAGATGAAACGTATTATGAGGCAGTCATCTCCTGGTTCCAGCGTCGCCATGACTGGACCATCCGTCGTGAGGAGATCCTCTATACCATGGGTGTCGTGCCAGCGATGTCCGTTGCCATCAAAGCCCTTACTATGCCAGGCGAGAAAGTTCTGATTCTCTCGCCCGACTACAACTGTTTCTTTTCCTCCGTCCGCAACAACGGCTGCGAGGTGCTGGAGAGCCCACTCAAGAGTGTAACAAACTCTAAACTCTACACTCTCAGTTCTCAATTTTCTTTCGAGGTGGATTTCGACGACTTCGAGACAAAGTGCTCTGATGATAAGACCACTGTCTTCCTACTCTGTAATCCTCATAACCCCTGTGGTCGTGTCTGGACAGCAGAAGAGTTGGAGCGTATGAACGACATCTGCCTGAAGCACGGTGTGAAGGTGGTGAGTGACGAGATCCACTGCGAACTCATCATGCCTGGCTATAAGTTCCAGCCATTCGCTGCTGTGAGTGAGGCGTGCCGTCAGAACAGCGTCATCCTCAATTCTCCCTCGAAGTCGTTTAATATCGCTGGCCTGCAGACGGCTAATATCATCTGTTCGCAACCTGAATGGCGCCGCCGTCTGGATCGTGCCATCAACATCAACGAGGTCTGCGATCTCAACCCCTTCGGCCCTGTGGCTCTGAAAGCGGCCTATAACGAGAGCGAAGACTGGATTGATGAACTGAACCAGTACATCTGGGGTAACTACCAGGCCCTCTGTGCTTTCATCACCGAGAACATTCCCCAGTGGCACGTCTGTCGCCTTGAAGGCACCTACCTCCCTTGGGTGGATATCTCGGCTACGGGTATGACTTCGCAAGCGCTGGCAGATAAATTACTCGCTGAGGCCAAAGTCTGGGTAAACCCAGGCACAATGTACGGCCCCCAGACCGGCGAGGGCTACATCCGCTTCAACATCGCCACCCAGCGCACCCGCCTCATGGAGGCCCTGAAAAGAATAAAGGATGCACTTTGAAAGCGCATCCTTTATTGATTGTATAGCCTTACTTCATTAGTTGATCAGGAATAACTTTGTCTTGCCCTTGTAGGTGGCCTTGATGGTGGTGCGGCCTTCTACGATGGGGTTGATCTCAAACTTGACACCCGGGACGGAAGACGTCGCCTTCAACTTAGAACCTGCATCCACAGGACCATAGAGTTGATAGCGGATCTGGTCGGGATAACCGTTCTGGTTGGTGAAGCGTACGGGTGTTGAAGGAATCGTCAGCGCCTTGCCGTCGCAGGTGATGGTGACCTGTGGCACATCCTCTGGCTCAGACAGTTTGCCGTCCTTGCAGAAACCGATGCCGTGGAGGTCGAAGAGACCCTGCGGACGCTGCGGACCCTGAGGTCCACGACGACCCCACTGACCCTGGGGCTGCTGAGGCTGTTGTACCTCAGGACCTTCTACTACGAGGTAGATGGCGTGCTTGCCTGTGAGTCCCTCGACAGCAGGCACATTATTGACATACGTCTTAGCCGTTTGCGGACCAGTAGCATCGATGTTGAAGACGGTAATCTCCTGGCCCTTCCAAGGATCGTCGAGACGCACGTGGATCTTAAAGGCTCCCTTTCCGCTATGGGTGAGGTTCAGACAAAGCATCGGACGATCACCAGTCTTGACTCCTTCGAAGGCCTTGCAGCCCTTGGTGTCCTGAGCCAGACCACCGAAGCCGAAGTACTTGAAGCCGATGATACCACCATTGGTGACGCCTGCGAGGTCCATCGAGTTGTTCCACACGTCGTGGTTGTCCTGCATCCAGTCGTTGGCGTTGGTACCGCCATAGACGAAGCAGGCATAACCTGCAGAGTAATAGGCGTAGGGAGGCAGACCGAAGATCTGGAAGCCTTCGCTGGTCACCTCGGCACCCGTATATTCGTTGCCGTCGGTAGCCTTAGCCGTCCACACATTATCCTTAGCGTATGGGTCGTAGCCTGTAATCTTCACGACGCCCCCCTTGGCCACAGGTTTCTTGTCCCATGTGATCTTCACAGGAGCCACCATCGTCTGACGGGCATTGCCGAAGCCACGTGGCGGACGGTGATAGAACACGTACCACTGACCGTTGATTTCCTGAATGGAACCGTGGGTGTTGTGGCCGAAGTTGGTGGTGATGAGTTTGCTGCCATCCTCACCTGTTACCACACCACGAGAGTCAACGAGCACGCCACCAGAGCGCCAAGGACCCAGAGGTGAGTCACCAAAGGCATAGCGCAGGGCGGAGTTGGTATTGCCCAGACCGTATTCCTTGCCGCTGTAGCCAGAGAACACCATCACGTATTTGTTGCCCACCTGACGGATGGACGAAGCCTCGAAGAAGTTGAAGTCGAGCGGGTTCTGTCCCTCATAGAGGGCCTTATATACGCTGCCTTCCTTGTCGAGCAACCTACCGTCGGCACTGCTGGCGGGGATGAAGGGGTCGATGGTTTCCGTACCCTCGCGCTTCGAGTACATGGTCTTCTGGTCGAGTTCAACAGCGGTAGAATGCTGGAAACCATAGAACACGTAGGCACGGTAGCCGATATCGTAGTCCTTGTCCTTCTTGTTGGTGATGGTCTCGATAAATACTGATGGGTCGAAGTCGATCAGCGAACCAGGCAGGCACTGACGACCATCCTCCGTGAGGTTCACAGGAGTGAAGGGACCATTGGGACGGTCACCCTTACACACCATCGGCGTACGACGCCAACCACGGGAGTGGGGATAGAGCCAGTAGGTCTTCTTGCCTGTGGCACGGTCGGTAGTGCAGACGAGGTCAGGAGCATACATCGTGTCCCACTGTCCATCGACATACCAGGTGAAGATAGGACCTTCGTCGCGCCACTGCGAGAGGTCTTCGACAGGTGCCGACCACATACGGATGTCAGGGCCACAGTAGGCGGAGTAGTTCACGTCGTGCGAACCAATGATATAGGCACGCAACTTACCAGGATTGTCGGGATCCTCGAATACACGGGGTTCACCATCGGGCACATGCTCCCAGAGCGGGAGATACGGGTTCTGCGCACTGGCTGTCATGACGGCCAGAAGCAGGAGGGGTAACATAAGAAGTCTTTTCATAATTTGTATAATGGTTTATTATTGTGCGGGTTCGGGAAGGATGGGCTCGCCCATCTCAGAGGCTTCGGCATCCTTGTCGTCGAGTTTGAAGAGCATGAACTGCGGCTTCTCTGCCGTGCAGGGTTCCCAACCGAGGGCCTTGCCGTCCTCACCATTAGGATCGCTGTACTTGGCGAAATTCGTCCAGGCGGTGATCATCTTCTCAGAGAGATCCCAGTCGCCCTGGGTCCAAGGACGCCAGCAGTGTTCCAGACTCTTGAACACGAACCACAGGTCCGAAGAGTGGAAGGCACCTTTCAGACGGGCGGTCACCTCAGGATGACTGCCATCGTCGGGCAGAGGACGGGCAAACTCATAGGCCCAGGCCTTGCCACCCTTCTCCTGACGCACCTTACAGAACTCGGCGATACCTGGCGACATGTTACCCATATCGTTCAGGGTGTAACCAATCATATAGGGCACGTCGGCAATCTCACCGGCACGGGCGGCCTCTTCGAAACTCTTCAGTGACACATAGCCATCCACGATGGGACGCTCCATCACGTAGAGGTCGCTCTTGTTGACCATGTTATAGATATTGCACAGAGGGTAGAGGATCTCGGTGGAAGCCTTGCGCAGTTTCTCCAGATCGGTCAACCCGGCCCAGTCCATCACCTTCTTCGTCTCTGCCTCGGCCTCTTTCAACGTGGGGTTGTAGGAGAAGAACTTGTTCATCGGAGTAGCAGGCTTAGCAGCCTCACCCTCCTTCGGGGGCACGTTCAGACCACCGCCACTCATAATCACAGCCTTGTGGAACAGACCACGAGCCAAAGGCGACTCGCAGAGGGTGCGCACACTACCCGCACCTGCACTCTGTCCGAAGATGGTCACATTATCGGGGTCGCCACCAAACTGGGCGATATTGGCCTTGATCCATTTCAGCGACTGGATCTGGTCGAGGATGCCATAGTTGCCAGAAACGTGGTTGGGACTCTCAGCAGAGAGTTCTCCGTAAGGCATGAAACCGAAGATGCCCAGACGGTAGTTGATGCTGACGAGCACCACATCCTTGAGTGCCCACTCACGTCCGTCGAACTCGGGTTCTGTACCCCAGCCCTCACGATAACCGCCACCATGGATCCACAAGGCTACGGGCAGTTTCTTGTCTGTCTGACCGGCAGCCTTGGTAAAGACATTCAGATAGAGACAGTCCTCACTATAGGGAGCCTCGTCGCCATAGCCCCACTCAGTGGTATAACCGCCAGGATAGTGTACGGCCTGATAACCGGGATGTCCGAACTTGTCGCACAGACGGACTCCTTCCCATGCCTTCACGGGCTGGGGCTCCTTCCAGCGCAGGTCACCGATTGGTGCTGCTGCATAGGGGATGCCTTTGTAGGCATAATACGTGGTAGTGATGCCATTAAGGGTATAGTCGATCTTCTGACCGGAAATCTGACCACCCTCGACGGTGAGAACGGGACACTCGCCACCCGTCTTATCCGACTGGCAGCCCATGAATAATGCCACGAATGGCAATAATAGCAAGAACTTTTTCATAACATACGTTTTTAGTTGATAACGATATTTCTTGGCAAAGATAGAAAAAAATATCAATTATCAATTGTCAATTGTCAATTAATTCGTACCTTTGCAACATAAAAGAAAAAAAGTGTAACAATATGGAAGATTTGGAAATGAAAACCCAGTTGCCCGACAATGCGTTTCGGGAACTGCAGGAAGGAGAACAGTATGAACCGCTGATGTCTCCCAAGGGACATTATCCGGAGGTCAATGCGTGGTCAGTGACGTGGGGTGTGCTGATGGCTGTGCTCTTCTCGGCTGCTGCTGCCTACCTGGGACTGAAGGTGGGTCAGGTGTTCGAGGCTGCTATCCCCATCGCTATCATTGCTGTGGGTGTGTCTACAGCCGCCAAACGTTCGAAGGCCTTGGGTGAGAACGTGATTATCCAGTCGATAGGTGCCTGTTCGGGTGCTGTGGTGGCTGGTGCCATCTTCACCTTGCCTGCCATCTATATCCTCCAGGCGAAGTATCCGGAGATGTCGGCTTCTTTCCTGAAGATTTTCCTTGCCTCGCTGTTGGGCGGTATCATCGGCATCCTCTTCCTGATACCGTTCCGTAAGTATTTTGTGTCGGATATGCACGGCAAGTACCCCTTCCCAGAGGCGACAGCCACTACTCAGGTGCTAGTCAGCGGTGCGAAAGGCGGCAATCAGGCCAAGCCGTTGTTACTGGCTGGTATCGTGGGTGGTCTCTACGACTTCATCGTGGCTACCTTCGGTTGGTGGAACGAGAACTTCACTTCGCGTGTGGTGGAGTGGGGACAGTCGTTGGCTGATCAGGCCAAACTGGTGTTCAAGGTGAATACGGGTGCTGCCGTCTTGGGCCTCGGCTATATCATAGGTTTCAAGTATGCGCTGATCATCACGCTGGGTTCGTTGTCAGTGTGGTGGCTGATTGTACCGGGTCTCTCGCTGCTCTTTGGCACGGAGGTGCTCAACCAGTGGGATCCCTCCATCACGACGGCTGTGGGTGACATGTCGCCAGAACAGATCTTCAAGGCCTATGGTAAGTCGATAGGTATCGGTGGTATCGCGATGGCGGGCATCATCGGCATCATCAAGTCGTGGGGCATCATCAAGGGGGCTGTCTCGCTGGCTGCTAAGGAGATGAAGGGCAGTGGAGAGGGGGCTGCTGTGGCACAACAGCGTACTGAACGGGATGTACCCTTCCGCTTTATCGCCATTGCCTCGATTGTGACGATTGTGCTGACATTCCTTTTCTTCTGGTTTGGGGTGATGGATGGTAATATGCTCCAGGCGCTGGTAGCCATCGTACTGGTGGCAGTCATCGCCTTCCTCTTTACGACGGTGGCGGCGAATGCCATTGCCATCGTGGGTTCGAATCCTGTCTCGGGTATGACGCTGATGACGCTCATCCTCGCCTCTGTGGTGATGGTGGGTGTAGGTCTTCAGGGTACGAGTGGTATGGTGGCAGCCCTGGTGATGGGTGGTGTGGTGTGTACGGCTCTCTCAATGGCTGGTGCCTTCATCACCGACCTGAAGATCGGTTACTGGTTAGGTACGACCCCAAGAAAACAGGAGTCGTGGAAGTTCTTGGGTACGCTGGTGTCGGCGGCTACCGTCGGTGGTGTGATGATGCTGCTCAACGAGACCTATGGCTTCGCCTCCGGACAACTCGCTGCGCCTCAGGCCAATGCGATGGCGGCAGTCATCGACCCGCTGATGAACGGTGTGGGCGCACCTTGGGTACTTTATGCTATCGGTGCGGCTATCGCCATCATCCTCACGCTTTGCAAGGTGCCTGCGCTTGCCTTCGCACTGGGTATGTTCATTCCTCTGGAACTGAATGTGCCGCTGCTCATTGGCGGAGCCGTCAACTGGTTTGTCACCACCCGCTCGCAGGATAAGAAGGTGAACGAGGCCCGTGGTGAAAAGGGAACGCTGATAGCCTCCGGCTTTATCGCTGGTGGTGCCTTGATGGGTGTGGTGAGTGCGCTGCTGCGCTTTGGCGGTTTCAACCCCGTCAGCGAGTCGTGGTTGGCCAATCCACTCTCGGAGGTCTGCTCGCTCCTCGCGTACATATTATTAATAATGTACTTCGTCCGCGCCACAAGAATTCAAGGAGTTCAGGACAATAATTGATGCCAATGAGCATCTGTCTTGAACTCCTTGTCTCCTTGTCTCCCTGTCTCCAAAAAATTATTGCAATTGTGCTGCGATGGTGTTGATCAAGTCCTCGCCCCTCAGGTCGCGGGCGATGATCATGCCATGCTCGTCGATGAGCACATTGGCAGGAATCGATTGGATATTGTAGAATTGGGCTCCCTGGCAGTCCCAGCCTTTCAGGTCGCTCATCTGCGGCCATTTCTGACCTGTCAATTCGATAGCCTGTACCCAACTGTCCTTGTCCTTATCGAGCGATACGCCCACGATCTCCAAACCTTTGCCATGATAAAGATCATAGGCTTTGACCACATTGGGCATCTCTCTCATGCAGGGTCCGCACCATGAGGCCCAGAAATCGATAAGCACCAGTTTGTTCTGGCCCACATAGTCTCTCACCCTCACCGTCTGCCCCTGAGGACCAGGCAGGGCGATATCGACACAAACTTTACCAGGCTCCGTTGCAGACGCCACATCGATTGGATTCCCCTCCGAATCAACCACTTGTATCCCTTCATCCACTTTTATCCTCTGGTTGCAACTCGTCGTCAGCAACAAGCCCGCTGCAAGCATCAAAAATACTTTTCTCATTGTCTTTTCAGTCATTTATCATTTTTAATTCGAATCGCACAATCTCTGGTTTCTCACTCAGTACCCCGACCGAGAATCGAACTCGGAACTAAGCTTTAGGAGAGCCTTGTTATATCCATTTAACTATCAGGGCGTGCTTTTCGGCTGCAAAGATACGAATAAGTGAGCAAAAAACCAAATATATTTGAGTTTTTTCGAGCGGGAGTATCTTCGACCGCAGGTCAAGGATACGAATAAGTGAGCAAAAAAACAAAATAAAGGTACGCAGCGCCCGCTGCCGATATAATCCCCGCCCGCTGCCGATATCAGCAGCGGCCGCTGCTGATTACGTCCCCGTCCGCTGCTGATTCAAAGGGAACGGGTTTCCTCCCTGTTCCAAAGGCACTTTTCCCCTGTAACCAACGTCTCTTTCCCCTGTTCCCTACGTCTTAACAACCGTAAAGGAACATCCCCATGTATTCTTAGTTGCCTCACGAAGTGTCGGACACTTTGTGATATGCATTTAAATTCGGATTAATTCCCTATTACTTTAACTTTTTTGAATAAGATTGCGATTATTTCAAATATTATTGCTATTTTTGCAAACTGAAATCAATTAAAAAACTAAAAGTATGAAACATTTAAATCTATTTACAGTACTGTTATTGCTGCTGTTCTCGGCAGGGGCGAAGGCACAGTTTGCATGGTATGGCTCAAAGGGCGTAGCCCAAGTTGAGACTAATATCACAGAAGGAAACGGCGTTGACCAAGGTGTCTGGTGGGTTTTCACCGACCAGGCAGATGGAGGCGAATCGAATGTGGTCTGGGATGATGGAACAGTAAACAGTAGCCCAGATGACAATCTTGTAAAAACCTATGGAGGTCTAAGCGGTACGGCAGTACTTGATAAAGGTGAGTTAAATTATTCACCAATGGCTGGTGTCGGTTTTAACATTGCAGGATTAAATTCTGGACCAATTCCTGCTGATGTCTCGGCCTGGGGAGGTATTGCCATCTCTTATTCATGTGATGTGCCTGCAGAAATTGAACTCGGCTTAGGAGATATTGACGCATCTATCGGTTACGCAAACCCCGCATATTCTCTTCCATCGGCACCAACTGGCAATTTTGTGCGAATACCTTGGGGTAGTTTTAAGCAGCCAGAATGGGGTAAGGAGGCAATAACTGGTCCTGACGCTGCAAAAATACTATGTTCCATCAAGTTTAAGATACAAGCGATTAATAATGGTAGTTACCATTTTAAAATAAGCGCTATCGGGTCTTACGACATGTCAGAGACTGATCCTCTGTTGACACAATGCGCTAAGCCCACTATCACCTATGCTAATGGTAAGTTGAAATTTAGCAGTGATACGGAGGACGTAGATTTTGTATACGAGATTACTAACTCTGATGTCAAGTCAGGCACTGTCGAAGGAGAGGTATCGTTGGGCAACTCGAAAAAAGTCAGCACCTTCAAGGTCAGTGTTTATGCCAAGAAGGATGGTTGTATAGACAGCGATGTGGCTACCAAGCAGATCAAAGTAAGTTTGCTGCCGGGCGATGTGAACAATGATGGCAAGGTGAATGCAGCGGATGTCGTTAAAGTAACCAACATCATTATGAATAATTAGGTTCACGTGGGGACTGTCCTGTGACATTATAATAAGAGCGCTACGGTTTTGCTGTGGCGCTTCTTTTACACTGTGTCCTATATGTCTGTTAGTAACTAAAAAAAGTGGTTAAAGAACACGAAATTTTGGGGGCAGAGGTGGCTGGTTTATGGTAATTACAAGGGAAAAGAATATCTTTGCATTGTCTAACATCAACCGTTTATGAAGAAAACTATCATTACCACCGCATTGTTTGCCTTTGTGGCACTGACTGTGCAGGCGCAAGGGCTACTGCTGAAAACGCATGTAGAAACAGGTGATGTCGAGGGTGTCCTCGACGGAACGGATCTTGCCGTGTATAAAGCCATTCCCTATGCAGCCCCACCCGTGGGCGACCTGCGATGGAAGGCACCCCAGCCCGCCAAACCCTGGAAGGGGGTGCTGAAGGCGGAGGATGTGGCCAAGTGGCCCCCGCAGCCCGAAAAGAGTTACGTGAAGTACGACATGATGAGCGAGGACTGCCTGTATCTGAGTGTGGTGACACCAGCCAAGGCCGTCGATGAGGCTCTGCCCGTGATGGTGTTTATCCATGGAGGCGGTTTCCAGACGGAGCACTATGGCGGTGACCTGTGGCAGAGTCTGGCCCGCAAGGGTGTAGTAGCAGTATCTATCGAGTATCGTGCTGGTGCCTTAGGTTTTATGGCGCATGCCGATCTGGCCAAGGAGTCGGATGGACACTCCGGCAACTATGGTATCTTGGACCAGATCTTCGCCCTGCAATGGGTGCAACGTAACATCAGGAACTTTGGCGGCGACCCCTCGAAGGTGACTATTTTTGGCGAGTCGGCAGGTGCTGTGAGTTGTCATATCCTCTGTGCCTCGCCTCTGGCCAAGGGGCTGTTCCGTGCCTGTATCAGTCAGAGCGGAGCCTTCTTGTCGCCCACTGGTGTCATTAATCAGGAACTGGCTCAGATGGTCGGTCAGATGTTTATGAGCCAACTGAAGAAAAACTCCATTGCCGAGATGCGCCAGATGGACGCCAAGGAACTGACTGGCAACGGTGTGAATTTCCCTGCCTGTACGCCCATCGTCGATGGCTACGTGATTCCTGAACCCGTCTACGACCTCTACCTGAAGGGCAATTACAACGACGTACCCGTGCTGATTATGTACAACAGCGATGAGGGGGCTGTCGATTTTGACAAGGTCAGTACTGAGGATTATGATCGTCAGTTCAGTCAGTTGCCTGGCCAATGGGCTGACAGCGTGAAGACTCTCTATCCTGGCACCACCGAAAAAGAACGCCTATTCAGTATGCGCGACTTTGTACGCGACGTAGGTTTCGGCTGGCCGGCATACGCTTGGGCAACCCTTCAGAAGCAGACGGGCAAAAGTCCTGTCTATATGGCTTATCTGGCCCAGAAGTCGGATACGACAGTCTATGCCAAGGGCAATCGTCGTGGTGCAGCCCATGCCGATGATATGATGTATCTGAAAGGTGTTTTCGACAGCCAGGCTGCGAAGTATCCTCAGGAGAAGAAAGTGGGCGACCTGATGCAACAGTACTGGGTGAACTTCGCCAAGACGATGAATCCAAACGGATGGGGCAGCGAGAGCCATCAGGTTAGTTCTGACGGAATGCCAAACTGGCCTGAGTTCGAAGACGGCAAACCTACCGTCATGCAATTCAACAATGGTGCCTCGCTTATTACGACACCCAATCAGGAACGTATCAAGGTTATCGGTGGTTTTATGGAATATGTCCGCTCGCTCAGCGCTAAAAGCAACTGATCCATCTATCATACAAGAAAGCAATAGTACATAAAGACAAAACAGGCTGCACTCACAATCTTGGGTGCAGCCTGTTTTTAAATAGTATGTATGATACGGTATGCCTTATTTCTTGGCGGGCTCAACAGCAGCCTCATCATCCTTGATGGTGCGACCCATGGTCAGGTAAGCCGTAGGCGCAGCGATGAAGAGTGAACTGAGGGTACCGAAGATGACACCGAGGATCATGGCGAACGAGAACGAGCGGATGCTATCACCACCGAGGATGAAGATAGCCAACAGCACGATCAAGGTCGTCACAGAGGTGTTGATGGTACGGGCCAGCGTCTGGTTCAACGAGTCGTTGAACAACTGCTGACGGTCGCGCTTTGAGTAGAGTCCGAGGTTCTCACGGATACGGTCGAACACCACCACCTTATCGTTGATAGAGTAACCAATCACCGTCAGGATAGCACCGATGAACACCTGGTCGATCTCGAGCGACATGGGCACCCAACCCCAGCAGAGGGAGTAGATACCAATCACGATCAGTGCGTCGAGAGCCAATGCAACGATAGCGCCTACAGAGAAGGCGAGGTTGCGGAAGCGGAGCAGAATGTAGAGGAAAATGGCGATCAGTGCGATGATTACGCTGATGATAGCACCGTAGGTGATATCCTTAGCCACTGACGGACCTACCTTGGCAGAACTGATGATAGAACCTCCCTGGCGGATGTCAGGATTCTTAAACGACTCAACGCTCTCCTGGCTGACCAGTCCGGCCTTCTTCAGAGCACCGAAGAGGATGTCCTCAGCCTTGTCGTCAACGTCAGGATTATTTGACTCGATATCCCAGTTGGTAGAGATACGGACAGTCTTGCCGTCGGTACCGAGGGCAATCACAGAAGTGTTTGCCTCCTGCTGAGCCTTCTCACCCATGGTGTTGATGAAGGCGCCGGCCATAGCCTGACGAACCTGCTCAACGGGTGTTTCCTTGTCGAGTGTCACCACGTAGTTACGACCACCGGTGAAGTCAATGCTCTGGCTCAGGCCGCGAACAGCGAATGAGATGAGGCAGATGAGAGCCATAGCGCCCCAGATGGTGAACGACTTGCGGTACATACCCATGAAATGGTACTTGGCGTTCTGCATGAGGTTCTTCGAGTAAGCCGTCACGAAGGTCAGGTTGGTCCACTTGTCCTTGCTCAGCATGTAGTCGTAGACCAGACGGGTCATGAACACAGCAGTGAAGAAGGATACGCAGATACCGATGATCCAAGTGGTGGCGAAGCCCTTCACAGGACCTGTACCGAAGTAGAGCAGGATGATACCTGTGATCAATGAGGTGAGGTTAGAGTCGAAGATAGCGCTGAAGGCGTTGCTGTAACCCTTGTTGACAGACTCCTTCATGCTCAGGCCCTTCTTCAGTTCTTCCTTGATACGCTCGTAGATCAGCACGTTGGCATCCACAGCCGTACCGAGGGTCAGCACGATACCGGCGATACCAGGCATCGTCAAGGCAGCCTGGAACGAGGTAAGGATACCGAGGGTGAAGAACAGGTTGAACAGCAGGGCGATATCGGAGAGGATACCTGGGATAAAGCCGTAAAGCATAATCATGTAGATCATCAGCAGCACGAAAGCCACGATGAACGAGATGACACCCTGCTTGATGGACTGTGCACCGAGTGACGGACCAACGACCTCTTCCTGTACGATACGGGTCGGAGCCGGCATCTTACCAGAGTTCAGCGTGTTGGCAAGGTCCTTGGTGTCCTCGATGGTGAAGTTACCAGTAATCTGTGAGTTACCTCCGTCGATCTGGTTGATGATACGCGGAGCAGTATAGACAGCGTCATCGAGCACGATGGCTACGGCTTTGCCGATGTTCTGCTTGGTGATCTGACTCCAGCGACGTGCACCGTCGGAGTTCATCTGCATAGATACGCAGGGACGGCCAGAGTTCTGCTCGAAGTCGTCCTTAGAACTGGTGATGACATCACCCTCCAGCGGAGCGCGGCCATTAGGCTCAGTGATCTTCAGGGCAAAGAGTTCGTAGATGTCACCCTTGGTGTTCTGGCCACCGAAGTCCTCAGGCTTGGCACCCCAACGGAGTTTCAACTCAGCGGGGAGAATCTGATTGGCGAGTTCGGAGTAGATAATCTTGTTGATCTCAGCGGTATCACGGGCGTTGGCATAACCTACGACTGCGAGGGCGTTACCCTGTGTGGGCTGGAAGTAGTAGAACAGGGGGTTCTGCTTCTTGGCCTGCTCAGCAGCCTTGGAGTCAGTTGCCTTAGTGTCCTTCTTAGCCAACTTGGCAGCCAGATCGCCAGTAGCAATCTTGGCAGTGTCGGCCTTAATCGAATCTCCAGATAATCCGGCTTCTCCGGAAACTCCCGTAGTATCTGCCTCAGCCACTTCACCGCCCTGGGCAGCGTAGCGCTGGTTCAACTGAGCCAGCAGCGGGGTGATCTCATTGCTGTTATAGGTCTCCCAGAACTCGAGGTTGGCAGAACCCTGGAGGAGTTTACGTACACGCTCCGGCTCTTTGATACCAGGCATCTCGACCATGATACGACCGCTCTGGCCTTCGAGTTTCTGGATGTTCGGCTGAACAACGCCGAACTTATCGATACGGTTACGAACCACATTGAACGAGTTGTCAACGGCATTCTGCACTTCGTCGCGGATAGCGCGCTCTACCTCAGCGTCGGTAGAAGAGGTGCTCACCTTGCCCTTCATCTGCTGGGTAGCGAAGATGGCGGCGAGGGGACGGCCCTGACCTTCTTGTTTCCAATACTTCACGAACAGAGAGACGAAATCGTCCTGACTGGTCTCTTCTTCCTTCTTGGCCAGTTCCATAGCCTTCTTGTAGGCTGCGTCGGTCTTGTGGTCGGCGAGCACGTCGACAACATCAGGCACAGACACCTCAAGAATAACGTTCATACCGCCTTTCAGGTCAAGACCCAGGCCAATCTCCATCTCACGGCACTGCTTCAGCGAGTAAATGCCCATGTAGACTTTCTCGTTGTTGATTGAATCGAGGTACTCCGCACCTGCCTCCTCACCCATAGCGGCAGCCTTACTTTCGTAGTGGCGTGTCACGAATGAGAAGGAAAGGTAGAAGCAGCACACAAGAAACAGAAGCACTGCGATAATTTTTACAATTCCTTTGTTTTGCATTTTGTTTTTTGATGTTATTTATTTATTATTAATTCTGTTCGCGTATATTTTGGCGTGCAAATATAGACATTTTTCCGCAAGTGGGAAAATTTCTTGGCGAAAAACACACTTTTTTTAATGTTTTTCCTTCATTTTCAGCCAACAGATGATCGGATAATGGTCACTTGCGTCCATTTCGTTGTCGATTTGGCAATTATAGGGCTCGAAGTGTTCGGAACATAAAATATGGTCGATTCTGACAAAAAAGCCTTTCTGATTATATGACAAACCGATGCCTTTTCCCGTCTCGACATAACAGTCGGTGAGACCTTGGGCGATGGTGCGGCGGGAGTAGGAGATGGGGTTGTCGTTGAAGTCACCGCAGACGATTATGGGGTATTGCCGGTGGGCCTCGATGTACTGATGCACGGCATCGGCCTCGGGGGCGCGCTTGCTGGCAGAGGTGGCGAGTTTGTCGAGTAGCAGCATGGATTCCTCCTTGACGGTGTCGCGCTCCATCTTGCCCCGAAGCATCCGCTTGTAGTTGGCCCTGTCTTCCTTGGAGAGATGCGTGCCTTCGAGGTGGTTGTTGATGACGAGCAGCGTGTCGCCGTTGTCGAGTTTCAGGTAGTAGGCCACAGAGCCGTTGGCGGCCGACGTGTACCAGATACGCTCCTTCCGGAGAATGGGGAAACGGGTATGTATACCCATACCGTTCATGCCATTTCTGTTGTCGCGAAAGATGGTGGTGTCGTTGTAGGGATAAATTTTCGAATAACGATGCATGACGAACCGGCGCCAGGAGTCTGCGTCTTCCTGTAGGCAGACGATGTCTGCTTCCTGCTTTTTCAGGTAGTTGTAGATGGTGTCAAACCCCTGTTTATATTTGTTGTTGCCGTTATACTGACAGACATTATAGGACAGGATCTTGATGGTTCCTTCCGGGAGGTCTTGTCGCATATTGACAGGCATATAGAGGCTGATGGGGATATAGGTCAGCGCATAGCCGACGATGGGTATCCAGGCTTTGCGCCACTTGAAGGTGAGCCAGAAGAAGAGAAAGAGCAGATTGACGACGAGGAAAATGGGGAACGCCATGCCGAAACAGGAGAGCAGGGGATAGTCGGCAGGGTTGAGCCTGTCGGAGAATCCCGAACACAGCATCAGGATGACAGTGGCGATATTTGCCCCCGCCACCATGTTAACGGTGAATGTCTTCAGTTGTTTGATCATTGCTTGCTGGCGTCGAAGAGTTTCTGCTTCTCATCCTTGGATAGACTGTCGTAGCCGCTCTTGCGGATCTTGTCAAGGATGGCATCTATCTCTTCCTGATTCTGCCGCTTGCGGGCGTTGTACTCCATGTCGGCCTCCTTCGAGCCGCCCTGCTGGACATGCATGTTCGGATTCTGACGATGCTGCTGGCTTCCCTGTTGGCGCTGGTCGAAACTACGTTTCAGACCCTCGAAGAACTCATTTCCGCGACTGCGGTCAAAACTGCTGTTGGGATGTTTGTTCCAATAGCGGATCATCAGGAAACCGAAGAGCATACCACCGAGATGGGCGGTGTGTGCCACACCGTCGGCTGAGGTGCCGATGGCAGAGAAGAGTTCAATGGCGATATAGCCCAAGACAAACCATTTCGCCTTGATGGGGAAGGGGAACGGGATGATGAAGAGCCGCTCGTTGGGGAAACTCATGCCAAAAGCAAGGATGATGGCGTAGACGGCTCCAGAGGCTCCTATGGTGGTCCAGGAGTTGAGTTGGTGGCTCAGTTGATGTCCGACGGTTATCAACTCGCCGAATCCGATGCCTGGAGCCTGTTCGGCAATGGTATAATAGAAGGAACCGAACTGTGCCAATTCCTGACATAAACCGGCTCCTATACCACATATAATGTAATAAAAAAGGAATTTCTTTGAACCCCACACATTTTCTATCACGCAACCGAACATCCACAGACCAAACATGTTGCTCAGAATGTGCATAAAATTGGCATGAAGGAAGAGATAGGTGACGAGTTGATAAAAATGGAAGTCGTTTGCCAGAAAGAAATGAAGGCCTCCGATGTTGGCCAAGTCAATTCCCTGCATCTGCAAAACATACGTCGCCAGAAAGGCAATGCCGTTGATGATCAGCAGATTTTTTGTGATGGTTGGTATGCGGAACATTTCTCTATTTTCTCTTTATTATTATACGTTTTGCGATTGTTGCCTTTGGAAGGCTCGAATCCAAATTTGTGTGCAAAATTACTAAAAATATCTCTTTTTAGGACCAAAAATGGGAGTGAAACAACTTTTTTTCAGCAAAAAAGGCAATTTTTCCACTTTTTTGTTGTTTTTTTCAATAGTTTCTCTTATATTTGCGAAGGATTTCGAGATAATTTCATTTTTTAAACATAAATTTTTTATTTAAAACAACATTATTATGAACAAAACAGAATTGGTAGAGAAGATCGCAGCTGGTGCTGGTCTCTCAAAGGTAGACTCAAAGAAAGCTCTTGACGCAACTCTCGCAGCAATCAAAGGTGCCCTCAAGAAGGGTGACAAGGTGGCTCTCGTTGGCTTTGGCACATTCAGTGTTGCTAAGCGTCCTGCTCGTGAGGGTATCAACCCCGCAACAAAGGCAAAGATCAAGATCGCTGCCAAGAAGGTTGCTAAGTTCAAGGCTGGTGCTGAACTCGCCGCTGCTCTCTAATCGTTAGATTGTAAATAAAAATTCAAGGGGTTCCAAACGGAGCCCCTTTTTGTTGTGTTGTAGTTGGACGACTCGGATTCGAACCGGGAATGACAGAACCAAAACCTGTAGTGTTACCATTACACCATCGTCCAATCGCTTTCTTAGCGGGTGCAAAATTAGTAAAAATCTGGCATACTGCCAAATTTTTACCAATTATTCTTATTTTACGACTAGCAAGTAATAGTTCTTTTTGCCTTTTTGGGCTAAAAGATACTTGCCATCAATGAGATCTTCTGCCGTGATAGCACGGTTCTGGTCGGTCAGTTTCTCCTTGTTCAGTGAAACACCGCCACCTTGCACCATCTTACGCATCTCACCCTTCGAAGGGAACACGGGAGCAGCAGTTGTCAACAGTTCAATGGCTGGCTGCCCCAACTGGTCCTTGCCAATCTCAAACTGGGGTACACCGTCGAAGACATCAAGGAAGGTCTGCTCATCAAGTTTCTCCAGATTCTCCTTGGTGGATTTACCAAAGAGGATGTTGCTGGCCTCAATGGCGGTATTCAAGGCCTCCTGAGAGTGTACGAGGATGGTCACCTCCTCGGCCAGACGCTTCTGTAATACACGGCGTCCGGGATCCTGCTGGTGTTCTGTGATAAGGGTGTCAATGACATCTTTCTCCAATGAGGTGAATATCTTGATATAGCGCTCTGCGTCCTCGTCGCTGACGTTCAGCCAGAACTGGTAGAACTTATACGGTGTAGTGCGTTGCGGGTCGAGCCAGATATTGCCAGATTCAGTCTTGCCAAACTTCTTGCCGTCACTCTTGGTGATGAGTGGACAAGTCAGGGCGAAGGTCTCCACCTCATTACCCAGCGTACGGCGGATGAGTTCCGTACCTGTGGTCATATTGCCCCACTGGTCGTTGCCGCCCAACTGCAACTTCACGCCATAATGCTGGTAGAGGTACAGAAAGTCGTAGCCCTGCAACAACTGATAAGTAAACTCTGTAAATGAAAGACCATCGCGGGCGGTACCGTTCAGACGCTGCTGAACAGACTCCTTGGCCATCATATAATTGACGGTGATGTGCTTACCCACCTCACGGGCAAAGTCAAGGAAGGAAAAGTCTTTCATCCAGTCGTAGTTGTTCACCATGATAGCGGCATTGGGCTCCTTCGACTCAAAGTCAAGGAACTTGGCCACCTGTTTTTTGATACATTCCTGATTGTGGCGCAGGGTCTCGTCGTTGAGCAGGTTACGCTCCTGCGACTTGCCGGAGGGATCGCCAATCATACCCGTGGCTCCTCCTACGAGGATGATGGGTCTGTGGCCGCAACGCTGCAGATGACGGAGCATCATGATACCGCACAGATGTCCGATATGCAGTGAGTCTGCTGTGGGGTCTGTACCCAAATAGGCTGTTACCATCTCCTTCTGGAGCAGTTCTTCGGTGCCTGGCATAATCTGTGCCAGCATACCGCGCCATTTCAGTTCTTCAACAAAGTTCTTCATTTCTATATCTTTTTTGTTTTTTTTCTAGGGTTTCTAGGCTATCCTAGGTGCTCCTAGGCTTTCCTAGGTTATCCTAGGTTTTCCTAGGCATTCCTAAGTCTTATGGTACGGGGTCGTAGCCGGAGCCGCCCCAGGGGTTACATCTTAATATCCGCCAGATGGCCAGATAGAGTCCTTTGATGGGGCCGTGCTTTTTAAGTGCCTGTTTTGCATATTCACTGCATGTCGGCGTAAAACGGCAGGACGGAGGCGTGAAACGAGAGATACATGTCTGGTAGAAGACAATCGGTAGACAGAGCAGAAATACGATGGCCTTTGAGATGCCTTGGACTATGCTTTTGATGATGGTCATACGTTTTCTGTAACTTTCTCCAACAGTCGTTTGACGCTTCTCTCTACTTGTTGGCTGTCGAAGAGTTCATCGGCTTGCCAGATGAAGGCAATGGCTATCGACTTGTCCTCAGGAACCTTTTCTGCCAATATGGTCTTGTGGTGGCGATATGCCTCACGTATCTGGCGCTTCACTCTGTTGCGCTTTACGGCACGTTTGAAGTGTCGCTTGGATACACTGATCATTATCTGTATAGGTTCTTCGCCTTCTTCTCGCTTTTTCTCCATAAACACAATCCGTAGCGGGAAGGCAGATGTGCTGCGACTGCTGCCTTTGCTGAAGAGCAGTTCTATCAGTTTCCGGCTGACGATGCGCTCTCTCTTGCTGAGTGTAGGAGACGCGAGACCCGTCATTATATAATAAGGTATATTAACCTTGCTTTACCAGGAGATAGTGCTGCAGGGCACTGGTCATGGAGGGATATTTTTCAGATGGTGCCTCTATGTCCAGACGCAGACCGGCTTCCTTGGCTGCCTTGGCTGTGGTGGGGCCAAAGGTAGCAATTGCGATCTTGTCCTGCTTGAAATCAGGGAAGTTCTTGGTCAGCGACTCGATACCTGACGGGCTGAAGAATATCAGCATGTCATAGTCGAAGTTCTCGACCTCTTCGGGTGTGAAGTCGTTGCTGACAGTCTTGTACATAACGCACTCCTTGTGGTTTAACTTCTTGGAATCGAGTAGATTGGCAAGATTGTCGTTGTGTACGTCACTCATGGGTACCAGATATTTCTCGGTCTTGTGCTTCACCATCGTGGGAATCAGGTCGTCTATCTTTCCCGTCTCTCCGAAGAATACCTTGCGCTTGCGATACTGCACATATTTCTGGATATAAAGAGCAATGGTCTCTGTCACGCAGAAGTACTTCATGTCTTCAGGAATGGCAACACGAAGTTCCTTGGCCATCGTGAAGAAATGGTCGATGGCATGGCGGGATGTAAACACGATGGCTGTGTAGTCGAGAATGTTCACTTTCTGCGCACGGAAATCTTTGGCTGAGATACCTTCAACCTTGATGAACGGGCGGAACACCAGTTCAAGGTCGAATTTGCTCGCAATATCGAAGTATGGTGACTTCTCACTTGTTGGCTTAGGTTGTGAAACCAGAATCTTCTTGATCATTTATGTCCTAAAAATTTATTTTCAACGCATTCGCAATCACCGCAAGTCCACCCCATAGAGCAAACAAGGGAATGATTTCAAGGGCGCAAAAGTACAAAATAATTTGCAAATAAAGACTATTTTGCCTGAAAAAGATGACAAAACTCTTATAAAAGGTCAAGATTTTAACTAAAATGACCACAAATATTGTATAGTACGCAACAGTTTGAGCAGGAATATCAAAAAAAGTAAGCAGGGCTACGATGGGGAATAAAAGGATGCCTTCGAAGGAATGCAGTACCAGAAGTGTACGGAAAAATTGCCCGTTTCTTTTAGGGGCGAAGAAGACAAGATTCACATAAGCATAGACCAGATACTTCATGAAAAAATAGCCTATAAAGATACCTGTTAGTATGGCTACAAGCATGTATTCATCGGATAAGATGAAGGTGCTGGCGGTATAAGTGCGTATGTAGAAGAAATAAAGTAGTGCCATCAACAGACAGGTCTGTAGCAGGAAGAAGAACTGTGCCTTGATTTCCGTAGAGGTCTCTGTGATGGCGTATTCTGTTTTGGGGATATAGAAGAAGTTCTTGGCTTGACGTAACAGAAAACTCCTGCTAAAGGAGAAGGCGACGAGGGTCATGACGAAACACACCAGCAACATGCTGGTGATGATGTTGTCATTCTTGGTAGTATAGGGAATCGGGTCGCCTGCCACACCATAGCGTCCACCGTCTAATTCCGGGTGGAAGAAGGTGTTGTCAGAAAAGAAATGCTCCCTATAGTATTGGGGGAGATTGACTTCCTTCAGACTTTTGCCGATACCATGTCCAGGCAGATGGAGGGTGTCAGGTCTTGAACTATAATGTATCTCACCAGGTTGGAACCATGCCTGAATGGCAGAGTCCTGCTGGGCAGGGGTAGCATCCTTAGGCAATAACCGCAGCACCTGATAGGGTGTCTGCGGCTTTGCGGGTTTCTGCACTATCGTGTCGCTCGTGGCTGATGGCGCGATAGGCTCTGTATAGATGCTGTCTTGTCTGAGCATAGAGTCTTATAGTCCAAACTCCTTGCGGATATCGTCTACACGGTCGAGTTTCTCCCAAGTGAAGAGTTCTACATCAATGGTCTTTGTCTCGTGGTAGTGACTGGTGAATGTCTTCTTGATGGTTTCCGGCTTGCGCCCCATGTGTCCGTAGGCTGCCGTCTCGCTGTAGATGGGCTGGCGCAGTTTCAGGGTGCGCTCAATGGCCTTTGGACGCAGGTCGAAGAGTTTTTCAATATGTTTGGCAATCTCTCCGTCGCTCATCTGTACCTTACTGCGACCATAGGTGTTTACGTAAATATTCATGGGTCTGGCCACACCGATGGCATAACTGATTTGGACGAGGATCTCGTCGCTGACACCTGCTGCCACCATGTTCTTGGCGATATGGCGGGCTGCATAGGCGGCACTGCGGTCCACCTTCGAGGAGTCCTTGCCGGAGAAAGCGCCACCACCATGGGCGCCTTTGCCACCGTATGTGTCGACGATGATTTTACGACCCGTCAGACCTGTGTCGCCGTGAGGACCTCCAATCACGAACTTACCCGTCGGGTTCACGTAGTACTTGATGTCTGTTCCGAAGAGGTCAAGCACCTTCTGAGAATGGATATGCTGTTTGACTCTCGGAATGAGGATATTGATAACATCGTCCTTGATTCTGGCCAGCATTTTTTCATCTTCATCAAAATCATCGTGCTGGGTAGAAACGACGATGGTGTCGATACGCTCTGGGATACCGTCATCCGAATACTGTACGGTAACCTGACTCTTGGCATCCGGACGCAGGTATGTCATCACCTTACCCTCCTTGCGGATGTCGGCCAAGGTGCGCATGATGAGGTGGGCCAGGTCAAGACTAACAGGCATATAGGCCTCCGTCTCGTTGGTGGCATAGCCGAACATCATGCCTTGGTCGCCGGCACCCTGTTCGTCCTCGTTGCCATTGTCGACGCCACGGTTGATGTCGGCACTCTGCTCGTGGATGGCACTCAGAATACCGCACGAGTCACCATCGAACTGGTATTCCGCCTTCGTATAGCCGATGCGTTTGATGGTATTGCGGGCGATGGTCTGCAAGTCAATATATACCTCACTGCGCACCTCACCCATGATAACCACTTGTCCTGTGGTAACAAACGACTCGATGGCACAGCGCGCCGTTGGGTCGTAAGCCAGGAACTGGTCTAATATTGCGTCTGAAATCTGATCCGCCACCTTATCGGGATGGCCCTCAGATACAGACTCTGATGAAAACAGATAACTCATAATTATTTACGATTTACATTTTTACTTATTCTTCCGGCATCATGATAACCTCCGCATGGTTACCAGCCTTCAGCACCTCCTTCACGAAGGCTGCGATGCTCTCAGGTGTCTGTGCATTCACCAGTTCCTCGTAGTCCTTATGGAGGTCAACGCCTTTATAGCGCCACATATCAATGACACTTATCCAATAGTTGTTCTGTTTCAGTTGGTCGGCATGGTTCTTGAGCATATACTCCTTCACCTTAGCCAACTTGTCTGGATCACACCCCTTGGTCAGTGCCTCAACCTCGTCGCGCATAATCTGCAGGGCTACATCAGCCTTCTCTGGCTTCATGGGGCAATAGACGTATATCGTAGAAGTCTTATCGAAGTCATCGACACTCATGCCTGAACTGGCACCTACGGTATAGGCAGCACTGGCATCCTCACGAATCTTCTTCAGATACTCCATCGATAGAATCTGTCCGGCAATCGAGGCCTTGATGCTGTTCTCTGAGGTGTAAGGCACCTTCTTGGAATACCACAACATGACGGCAATCGACTTGGGTGTCTCGGCCTTGTGCTTGAAGTTGTTAATGACTTCACCCTTGAAGTCGGTATCTATCTTCTTTGACTTCTGTACCTTCTTCTGAGAGGGCAGCGAACCCAGATACTGCTCGATGAGCGGACGGATGGTGGCCTCGTCGTAGTTGCCGACGATGTCGAATGTATAAGCAGCAGCATTAGCCGTACGCTCCTTGGCAATCTCGAGGATACGATCGTAACTGACCTTCTTCAAGTCGTCCAAATCAAATGGTTTTACACGTGGATGGTGATTGCCCACTGTCAGCGTCAGCGAATCTGAGAAGACATTCTCGGGCTGTAACAAGCGGTTCTTCAGCGACACCTCAGCAGTCTGCATCAGGTTGTCATACGACTTCTGATCTTTGCTAATGTTAGTAAACATCAAGTACACCAACTGCAGCATCGTCTCAACATCTTTAGGTGTTGAACTACCGTTAACATACTCGCGGTAGTCACTCAACGACAGTGAAGCACTGGCAATTTTACCTGCCAAGGCCTTCTCCAATTCAGTATGTGAGAAGTTGCCCAAACCGCTGGCTTCTATTACGTCGCCAAACATTTTCAGGTTAGGCAGTTCCTTATTGCCGTACAGGGCACTGCCACCGTAGCCATAACCACGCAGTAGCACCTGATCCTTCTTCAGGTCGGTCTGCTTCAGTACAACCTTTACGCCATTCGATAGTCTCAACTCTGTATAGCCAAAGCGTTCGTTCTTCACCTCTTTCTTAATCTTACCAGGTTTGGGCAGCGTGGTCATCAGTGGCTCGTCCTTCACATTGTCCACGTAGGCCTCGATCTGTGCAGTGCGGGCAGCGGCAATGGCCTTCTTCAATCCCTCCTCTGTGGGATAGACGGCACCTTCCTTCTCGTTGTTGAAACTCAGCACCACGAGGTTGCTGTCGTTGTTGCTGACCAGTTCCTTGATCATCATGTTGATGGTCTCCACAGGTAACATCGGCACCAACTCCTTCATCGTCGAATAGGTGTAGTCGATGCTGGGGATGGGCTCGTTGTTCAGGAAGTTCCCCACATACTGGCCTATGAACTGGCTGTTATAACGCTTGTCCTTGTTGGAGTATGCCTTCTCCAGCGAACTGAGGTAGTTGGCCTTGTAGCGTTTGTATTCCGTTGCTGTAAATCCGAACTCGGCGGCACGACGGGCCTCTGTCAGTGCAGTCTGTACGGCTGCATCTGCCTGACCCTCCTTGGGCAGTACATCTACCTCGAAGGCATCCACTGTCTTCGACAGAAGATAGTTGCCGTCGCCTACGGAAGCCTGCAGGAAAGGACTCTCCGGTTTCTCGGCATACTCCCTCAATCGGTCGTTGAGCATGGAGAGGGCTGCCCCCTTCAAATAGTTGCTGAGGATATAGGCCAACGAACCCTTCAGCGAGTCGGGGAAGGCCTCATGCTTCATCATCAGATAGACCATATTGATCTGCTGCTCCTTGTCTTTGTCGATGACGTAGATAGGCTCGGCATTATCGGGCACAGCCTCGTTCACCACCTTGGCGGCATCGGCAGCAGGCTTGGCTATCTGTGAGAACAACGTCTTGATTTTCTGTTCAACCTGATCGACATCCACGTCACCCACTACGATGATACCCTGGTTGTCAGGACGGTACCACTTCTCATAATATGCCTGCAGGAAAGGACGCTCAAAATTATCAATAATCTCCATCAGTCCGATCGGCATACGGTGACCGTACTTCGAACCCGGATAGAGTTTGGGCAGGTCGCGCTCCAGCATACGCATCTGCGCAGAGGTACGCAGGCGCCACTCCTCGTGGATTACGCCACGTTCCTTCTCAATCTCCTCCTGTTCCAATAGCAGTCCGTCGGCCCAGTCGTAGAGAATCAGCAGACAGGAGTCGATGATGCTCTCGCGTGTCGTGGGTACATTACTTATATTATAGACAGTCTGGTCTATTGATGTATAGGCATTCAGGTCAGTACCGAACTTCACGCCCACGCTCTCGCACCAGCGCAACAGTTCGTTGCCCTTGAAGTGCTTCGATCCGTTAAAGGCCATGTGCTCTAAGAAGTGGGCCAGTCCGCGCTGGTCGTCGTTTTCCTGGATAGAACCCACGCGCTGGGCAATGTAGAATTCTGCGCGGTTCTCCGGCCAGTTATTGTAACGGATGTAGTAAGTGAGTCCGTTGTCCAACTTACCGATGCGTACATCGGGATCAAGGGGTACTGATGGCAGTTGCGACGTGTCTTGTGCCATCATTGTCGCTACACTGACTATCGTCAGCATCAGGGCTGTCAGGAGTCTTTTCATCTTCATTTTATTGGTTGTTGTTAATTTGGGTGCAAAGTTACGAAAATTTCGATTAAGTGAGGACAAAAGGAATGAATTTCTTTTGTCGAGCGGGAGAAATTTATCTAATTATCTCACCTTTTCATGTTTCTCGGGTGGTGCTCCAGTATCTCACGGCGGAGGGTGGAGGTGTCGATGTGTGTGTAGATTTCCGTTGTTCCGATGCTCTCATGTCCCAAAAGGGCCTGGATGACACGCAGGTCGGCACCGCCTTCGAGCAGGGCAGTGGCAAAGGAGTGACGTAGCGTGTGGGGTGAGATGGTCTTCTTGATGCCTGCAACCTCAGCCTGTCGTTTGATCATAATGAGAATCATTACACGGGTCAGGTGACCGCCGTAGCGGTTCAGGAATACATAGTCTTCCTCTCCAGGTTTGATTTTCATGTGCTGACGGTCATCAAACCAAAAGCCCAGTTCCTTGATGGCCTTTTGCGAGATGGGTACGAGTCGTTCCTTCGATCCCTTGCCGAACACCCGCACGAACTCCTCGTCGAGATAGAGGTTGGAGAGTTTCAGGTTTACCAGTTCACTGACGCGCAGTCCGCAGGAGAAAAGTACCTCGATGATGGCACGATTCCTATGGCCTTCCCATTTCGAGAGGTCGATGCTGGCTTCCAACTGGTCTATCTCTTCAGGCGACAGTACCTCTGGCAGATGCTCGCCTATCTGTGGCGACTCCAAGAGTTCCGTGGGGTCATCCTCACGGTAGCCGTCGAGTTGGAGGAAGCGGAAGAAACTTCTTACACCGCTCAGGATGCGGCATTGTGAGCGGGCGCCGATGCCGATGTCGTGCAGACCTGCCGAGAAGTGCTCCAAATCCTCAAGTTTCACTTCACGGATGTCTTTCTCCTCATGCTTCAGGTAATCGAGCAGTTTCTGGAGGTCACGTTGGTAGGCATCGAGCGTATTGCCCGACATGTTACGCTGTAATTTCAGATAGCGCACGTAACCCTTGACGATGTCCTTGTTTTCCATCTTATTAGGCTAACAACCGCTTGGCGAAATATCTGACGGGATACCAGACGGCAAGGAAGCCTACTACCAAAACCGTGATGAAGATCAGGATGACATCTTCTGGATGGACGCTGACAGGATAGGCATTCACCACGAAGGATGCACTCGACGATCCGAGTTTCACCAGTCCGTAGGTCTGCTGTGCCCAGCAGAGGGCCAGTCCTAACAGGATACCGATGATGGCACCGATGGCAGATATCAGTCGACCCTCAAACAAGAAGATACGCACAATCTGCTTGTCGGAGGCACCAAGGTTGCGCAGCGTCACGACGTCGTCCTTCTTGTCAATGATCAGCATGGAGAGTGAGCCGATGATGTTGAAGCAGGCAATCATCAGGATAAAGGTCAGGAAGATATAGGCCATCAGTTTCTCGATCTTCATAATCTTGAAGGTGTCGTCCTGTTGTTCGAAGCGGTCCTTCACGTAGTATTTGTCGCCAGCCAGTTTTTTGATTTCCGACTTTACTCGTTCAAAGTTGCTGCCTGCCTTCAGCCGCAGTTCCAACGATGACACCATGCCCTGCTGTTCGAAGATACGACGGGTGAAGTCGATGCTTGTCAGGAGATAGTTCTTGTCGTATTTACCCTGCATCACTTGAAAGAGCACGCCTGGTGAGTAGAGTTCATCCTCCACAAGTCCGTCCATGGGGTTCGCCATATTCAACTGCCCTTCCCTCCGTGGTGCATAGACTTTCATGGGTTCATTGTACATATACCCTGTGCCGAGTTGCTCTGCCAGACGGATACCAGGAATGCCATAAAACATATCTGCGGCTTTCAGTTCAAACTGACCGTCGCCTAAAAGAATCTCCTTGATGTGAGTCAGTTGGTCGAAGTTGTCCTCTACGCCCTTGATGGTCACCATTGCCTGATGACCGCGGTAGATTACCAGTGCCTGATCCTCCACGCATTCCGTCGCAACATCCACTTGGGGCAGTTGCTTGATTTGGGTGAGTATCGGGTCATCGGCTGCTGCTGTCTTTCCCATCACAGGTGTTACCTTCAGTTGCGGGTCGAAATTCGTAAAGAAGGAGGCCACCATATCGTGGAAACCGTTGAACACGCTGAGTGTCACCACGAGTGCCATTGTGGCCACAGACACGCCCACCACCGAGATGCCGCTGATGACATTGATGGCGTGCGTCGACTTCTTAGAGAAGAGGTACCTTCGTGCTATGAAAAACGGGAAATTCACTTTTTCAATAGTTCATCAATGCGTTCTATGTAGTCGAGGCTGTCGTCGATGAAGAAGCGCAGTTCAGGGATGATGCGCAGTTGGTTCCTGACGCGTGTGCCCAACTCGTATCTGATCTGTTTGTTGCTGGCATTAATATTCTGCAGTATCTCCTCGCCCTTCTCACTGGGGAAGATGGAGAGGTAGGCAGTGCAGATGCTCAGGTCGGGTGATATCTTCGTACGCGTCACAGAGACCATCGTGCCGTGAGTGGCCCGTGTCTGCTGTTGGAATATCAACGAGAGTTCCTTCTGGAGCAGTCTCGCAATCTTGTTTTGTCTTGTCTCTTGCATACTATATTCAATTAGATATTTGTAATGAGGAATTAGTAATTATGATTACCTTTTCCGTATCAATGTCAACCCATCTCTTAATGGGAGGATGACTTGCTCGACCCGCGAGTCTTGGGCGATGTAGTCGTTGAAGTCCGTGATGCCCTGCGTCTGTTGGTCTTTGTCATAGGCATGATCCACCACGTGTCCGTTCCAGAGGGTGTTGTCAGCCAGTATAAAACCGCCTGGTTTGAGAATCGAGAGCACCATCTCATAACATTCGCGATAGGTGCGCTTGTCACCGTCGATAAAGGCCATGTCGAACTCAATGCCGAGTTTGGGGGCTTCCGTCAGCGCATCACCGATGATGAACTTGATCTTGTCTGCCACCTCCGAGCCCTCTATCCACGGACGGGTGAAGTCCTCCATCTCATCATTGATCTCGTAGGTGTAGAGCCGTCCGCCCTCGTCGAGGCCTTCTGCCATTGAGATGGCGCTGTAGCCGCTGAACGTCCCTACTTCGAGAATGGTCTGTGGCCTGATCATCTGTACCAGCATCTTCAGCAGTCTTCCCTGCAAGTGTCCGCTGGCCATCCGTCCGTGAATGGTGCGGATGTTCGTGGCTCGCCAAAGCCTATAAAGGTATTCCGGTTCCGGCTCTATATGCGCCAGGACGTATTCCTCTAATGCACAATTCGTATTATGCATTGTGCATTGTGCATTGTGCATTAATCAGCGCAGCGACAGCAAGCCGGTAACTGTCCAGTCCGAATCCGCAGATCACGCCCTTACAGGAAGCAGAGATCATCGAGTGATGACGGAACTCCTCCCTTTGGTGAACGTTCGAGATGTGCACCTCGACAACAGGGCATTTCAGGCTCCGAATGCAGTCGTGCAGGGCAACAGAGGTATGCGTGTAGGCACCTGCATTCAGCACGATACCGTCGTAGCCGCCAAAGAATCCCACCTCCTGCATCTTGTTGATGAGTTCCCCCTCCACGTTACTCTGATAATAGTCTATCTGCACCTCAGGATAGCGTTTCCGCAGTTCCGTCAGACAGTTTTCCATCGACTCTGAGCCATAGATGCCCGGCTCCCGCTGCCCCAGCAGGTTCAGGTTCGGTCCGTTTATAATCTGAATTTTCATATCGTATCTTTACACACAAATATAGATTGAATCATTTACTTCAATACCTTGCGATGGTTGTTGATGTAGATGCCTTTCTTGGGATTGGCGATCTTGCGACCTGATAAGTCATACAGGGTTTCATCTTCCTGCTGTTGCATAGTGACAGGATGGATGGCTGAAGAGGCTGTGGAGAATAGTTCGATGTAGTCGATATCGGGCAACCAGTTCGTGGCGTTTGACAGACGGATGGTGTTTTGTCCTTTCTGCAACTGGATGGTGACGGTCTTAGTGCCAACCTTCTGCCATCCGCCGCTGTTGGCAGAGATGGTTTTCACCTTTTCACCATTCACACTGACGGTGATATTACGGTTCTCGCCAGAGATAAAGCCAATGGTTAACTGGTATTCGCCACCATCGTTGCTATAGACATTGCGCCATTGTAGGTCGTTCTTCTCGCTCTGTCCTAACCAGCCAGCCTTGTAACCTGCAGAACAGAAATCGGCTGCCTCGTAGATGCCCGTCTTCTCAGCCTGGTTGTTCTTGATTTCCTGATAGACGCTGATATAGCCCGTCTCAGCCTCGTAACGGGTACGTTCCAGTCGTGTCTCTGCCTCAGCCACATAGATACGGGTACCATGCGCAGGGACTTTCACTTCATAAGCGTCTGTCGTTTCACCGATATCCTGCTTTTGGAACACATCGCGCAGTTTCACCGTACCAGCCAGATCGATGTCCTTAAAGAGAACGCTGACTGTCTTTGCCTCGTCGTTAGGGTTGTAGACGGCAAAGGCACGTTTCGTACCATTCAAGTGTTCCAGGTCTTTCACCAGAAGGTAACAGCCATTTACAAGACCTGCCACATAAGCCTGTTGGTAGAGAGGATCCTGGTTCAGGGCAATGAGTTCCTCATTCTTCAACAGATTGAGTGTTGTCGACTTGATGTTCCGCAAGTCACAACCAATGAGCAACGGAGAGTTCATGATGCACCACATGCCGAAGTGGGTCTTGTCTTCCTCGGTGGTCAGGGAACGCCCCACTTCCAACATGTCCATATCGTTGTAATGGCCTTTGCTGCAGTAGGCAGAGAGGTAGAGGTTTTCTGCGATAATACCCTTCACCGACCCCCAACTGGCATTGATGTCGCCAGTGGTGCGCCAGGAGAAGGCCACACCGTCGATCCAGGTACCAGGATAGGCCCAGCGACAGGCATTCATGCGCACGTCGCTCCGACCTGTGTTCTTGATGGCCTTGGCAATTGCCGTATAGCGTTGCTGTTCGTCGAGCACAAGGTGGTCCTCATTATGATAGTAGGAACCGCCACAGAAGTCTACCTTGATGAAGTCGAAACCGCACTCCTTGAAAAAGAAGTCGGCATCCTGCTGGTCGTGTTCATAGAGTCCTACGCCCTTACCTGTGACATCACCATTGAACATGCTGCCGCAGGTGTTATGGCCTGCATCGCTGTAGATACCAGCCTTCAGTCCTTTTTCATGGATATAGTCGGCTACCACCTTCAGTCCCTTGGGAAAACGGGATGAATGGACCAACAGATGACCATCGTTCTTGTCACGTCCTCCGAAATAGCCATCATCGATGTTGATATGATCAAAACCCACATCTTTCAGTCCTTTGCTGACCATTGCATCGGCTTGTTTTTTGATAAGGCCTTCGTTGATGTTCACGCCAAAAGTGTTCCATGAACTCCAACCCATCGTGGGACCGTCCTGCCCTGCTGCACTGACAGTCATGAAAAGGGCAATTGCAAAGAATAGTTGTCTGATAGCCATATTGTTATTGTACGTTTTTTAAATGCGATACCGGCTCTGGTTCCTTCCTTTATACCTTATTATATATATGTATATTATGTATTGGGCGACAAAGGTACAAATAAGTAAGCAAAAAACCAAAGAATTTATTCTTTTTTATGCCAACATATACCTCAACCCCCTTCAAAGTCTTAATATTTCGGAGGGAAACAGGCCTTTCTACAATGTTGTCCCAATCATCAAGAATGCTGCATGAGGTATATGTTAAGGTATATGTTAGGTACATGATAGGTATATGTTTGCCTGACATATACCTGCCTCCAAACCCTTATCTGCAAAGGCTTTCAGGAGAGTTAAGGTACATGTTTGAATACTGGTTCGATTAAACCGTCTCTCTACGTCGTCCTCAGTACGTAACTAGCGCACTCCAGTTCGCCCCTAGGTGCACTCGAGTGCGCCAGTTACGTATTGACATCACGCAAACGAATGCCAAAATCTTCATTGCAACCCCTGCAGAAATCCAAACTGAATCCGGTTTGCCTCATTGCATACCTGGCAAAAGTGCAAACTGAATCTCAGGCAAGATTTTGCAACCCCTGCAAAAGTATGAACTGAATCCAGTTTGCCTCATTGCATACCCTGCAAAAGTCTAAACCGATTCTCGGGGAAGAAATTCCGACCTGGCAAAAATGCAAACCGAATTACGGGGAAGGTTTTGCCACCCTTGCAAAAGTTTCTCCTGAATCCAGGGCATAAAATTCCGACTTGGGGATGAATGGTTAGAGTTCTTGCGCTCTGCCTAGGCAGCATTTTTTCCCTAGGCAGAGAACAATTTTTTCCCAGTGAGGGAACAACTGCTACCATTAATGCTTGCAAATAATCGAATTGTTTTTTGAAAACTTTCATTTCCACAAGCCTTGTGGATTCATTTTTTTCATTCAAGTGGCATTTATTATCAGTTTTTTGTTGTATCTTTGTAGCATGAAATTACAACGACGATGAATAACTATTTGATTAGCGAGGCTATTGGCGATATTGCTGGCAGTGCCTACGAAGGACGAGGCCACAGGATCAAAGATTATAATAAGGTGAAGATGTTCAGTTCGAGAGCCCACTTCACTGACGATACGGTGCTGACCTTTGCCTGTGCAGAAGCCTTTATCGATGGCCTCGATATGACAATGAATCTCTGGAAGTGTGCCAACGAACACCGCCATGCAGGTTTTGGCAGCAAGTTCAAATTGTGGATGGCCAGCCACAAACCCCAGCCATATCGCAGTCTTGGCAATGGTTCTGCTATGAGATGCTCATCAGCAGGATGGCTTGCCAAATCAGAAGACGAGTGCATCAAGATGGCTACGCAAACAGCAGTTCCCACACATAATCATCCTGAAGGCATTAAAGGCGCGGTTGCCACAGCCCTCGCCATATACCATTTGAAGAATGGCAAAGACAAGGATTTTATCAGGGAGAACATTCTTAACAAGTACTATCCTGACTGGGCAAACCAGAAATATGCTGACTTTCACGACGATTATTCTTTCTACTCCACTTGTGCAGGTTCTGTAGGCCCAGCCATTATCTGCTTCTTGGAGTCCAAAGACTATGTGGATTGCATCAAACTTGCCATTGCCCTTGGAGGCGATTCCGATACCCTTGCTGCCATAGCAGGTCCTATGGCCTATGCCTTTTACAAGAAGATGCCAGATGCCCTCATCTATCAGGCCATGAAGAAACTGCCAGACTGGATGGTAGGTGTTAGCGAACGCTTCGATAAACGTGTGAATGGAGTAGAATAGTTGTTCCACAAGACTTGGGGAAATCATTTTTGCTACAAAATAATGGTTTATTAAAGAAAAAGTTGTATCTTTGCGACATCCAATTAATAAAGGCTTATGAACTATCCTCTTATATCTGAATATATCGAGGCCATCAAGGCTGCAGAAGACAACTTCGAGGAGTTGACTAACCTTAAACCCGTGCTTGGTGATGATGGGCAGCCTGTGATGACAAGCGGCAACTTTGCTGTGGTGTTTAAGATGGAGGATATGAAGACGGGGAAGTTCTATGCTTTGAAATGTTTTACGAAAGAGCAGGAAGGAAGAGCGGAGGCTTACCATCAGATTGCTGATGCGCTGAAGGATGTGGATTCACCTTATCTTGTTTCTCTCCGTTATTTGGATAAAGAGTTGTTCGTGGATACAGAGCAGACGTCAGAGACGGAGTTTCCTGTCCTGTTGATGGATTGGGTGGAGGGCAAAACGCTCGACAAATATCTTCGTGAGAACCTTGATGACAAATATGCTTTGGAAATGCTGGCCTATCGTTTCAGTCAGTTGGCTCAGTGGCTTATTCCGCAACCCTTCGCTCATGGCGATCTAAAGCCTGACAATATTCTTGTCCGTGAAGATGGCACCCTCGTTCTTGTCGATTATGATGGAATGTATGTTCCTGCCATGAAGGGGCAGAAGGCTCGTGAACTTGGCTCCCCCGATTTTCGTCATCCTCTACGTACTGAGAATGATTTTGATGAGCATATTGATGATTTCTCGTTGGTTTCTATACTTCTTTCAGTTAAAGCCGTTTCCCTTCTGCCGGAACTTTTGGAGCAATATGGTGCCAAAGATAGGTTGCTATTCTCAGAAAAAGATTATCGAAATCTGTCTGAAAGCAGAGTTTTGGAAGCACTGCGACCTTTGATGCAAGATTTAGAGCTGACATCACTCTATTCACTGTTCATTCTGGCTATCTCCCATAATAATCTTTCTTTGGTATCTTTCCGCCTTTTCAACCTATCTAGGCCTAACAGAAACCAATTCGAGAACGAGAATCTTTCCACAGAAGTGACAAAAGAAGATCTGGCAACTGCATGGACGGATGAATATGGCGCCAAGTATAGTAAAGATGGAAAGAGATTGTTGAAAGGGCCTAAAGATGTAATAGAGTATTCGGTAAAAAATGATACTGTTATCATTTGTGATAATGCTTTTGAAAGGAGTAAAATCGCCAAGATCAAAATCCCAAACAGTGTCACAAGCATAGGTAAAGGGGCATTATCAAATTGCTATTCCCTTACCTCCATCCATATCCCAAACAGTGTCACAAGCATAGGTAAAGGGGCATTCTTAGGTTGCTATTCCCTTACCTTCATCCATATCCCTGACAGTGTCACATACATAGGAGAATGCTCTTTCATGGGTTGCACATCCCTTATCTCCATCCATATTCCTGACAGTGTCGCAAGCATAGGAGATGAGGCTTTCTTCTGGTGCACATCCCTTACCTCCATCCATATCCCAAACAGTGTCACAAGCATAGGTAAAGGGGCATTCTCAGGTTGCGAATCCCTTACCTCCATCCATATCCCTGACAGTGTCGCAAGCATAGGAGATGAGGCTTTCTTCCGGTGCGCATCCCTTACCTCCATCCATATTCCTGACAGTGTTGCAAGCATAGGAGATTGGGCTTTTGAGGATTGCAAATCCCTCATCTCGATCCATATCCCTGACAGTGTCACGAGCATAGGCAATAAGACATTCTCGGGTTGCGAATCCATCACCTCCATCCATATTCCTAATAGTGTCACATACATAGGAGAGGGAGCATTCTCTGGCTGTAAATCCCTCATCTCGATCCATATCCCTGACAGTGTTACATGCATAGGAGTAATAGCGACCTTCTATGGGTGCGCCATCAGAGGAGATGACGTTTTTTCGAGTTGCGCATCTCTCACCTCCATTATTATTCCGATTGGCACAAGAGAGAAGTTTGAAGAAATGCTACCATATGATAAAGATAAACTTGTGGAACAATAAAAATAAATTTGTCAAAAGACTGCTTAAGAATTATTATATGAGTTGTTTTGATATTGACTTCATAACAGGTGTTGCAAACAAAAACGAGACAAATCATTTTCATATTGTCTTAAATGGAAATTACGATATCTGTATTAGCGAGAATGGTGAATTGGACACAAAAAACTTGTCGCAAAAGGAATATGGAGTTCTTTTACATGAATATATACATTATATTCAGCACCTGCTAACACTATTTGGCATTTGTCGATGCAAGATGTTTAATTTGTGCTTTTTGAAATTACTACAATATATTCATTCTTTAGACACAATTACTTTACCTATAAAATTATCAAAAATAGATAATAGAATCGAGAATTACGAAAATTCATTGAGAAAAACATTAGGAACTAAGTATTATAGCAGCCATAACGTAGATGCTGTGGAAGTTTCTGACTCAATGTTGAAGCTTGCCAAGGCAAACAACAGCTCTGTTAAAATAGGTGTCTATGATTACATAAATGATGAGGCCATAGATAATGAAATAGATTTTGGCTATTGGGGAATCATTGAAAGTATGGCACATATGATTCAACGCAAAGTTGATTCCAGTATCAATAGTTCCCATAATGCAGTCCCATACCGAATGGTTGAACTTATATGTGCAAACAAATATCCATCCCTATGTGATGACGAGAATATGATGATTTCTTTGTGTATATGTGCTTTGATGTTTGATAATCCAGGGGCTGCTTTCTTTGATGTCGCTGATTATGCAATTAAGTACAGAATAGAAAATGGAAGAGAATTGTATTCGTATGTATTAGATAATTTTTCGATTAACTATAAGGATGAAACTCTTCCGCTGAAAAAGGCGATGCCTTTATTCTTGGATGAACTTTTAAGTAGTATAAAAGGCATTATTGGAATAAAAGTAAATTATTTGTATTTAGTCGCTCAATCATGCAAGGATGAAGCAGAATGCTGCCAAAGTTTTTTGCTTGACTTATTATATGATAACCATATCAACTTTGCAAAAGATTCAATGAACATGTTAATCAAAAAATATGGATTGCCATTAATTCAAGCAAATAATCTTATTATAATGCCAAATAGTTCAAAAAAATACACACTTCCCTATTGCGAAACTGCGAGATTATTAGGTGTAGAAATATTATATAAAAGAATTGTGTCCACTAATGCAAAGTGCCCTTGGTATAGCGTATGTAGCATGAGCCAAGATTTATCAGAGGAGGAAAAGAATTCTTTAAATACAGACATGACTTCATATGAATGTCTTTGCGATCAATGGAACAAATCACAAACTTGTTTAATGACACAAGCCATAAATTTTTATCAATTAGATACAAAGACTTTTGTACAAAAATAGAGTTATCTATATGAATTATCCACTTATATCTGAATATGTCGAGGCCATTAAGGCGGCAGAGGACAACTTCAAGGAGTTGACTAACCTTCGACCTGTGCTTGGTGATGATTGGATAACAAGTGGCAACTATGCTGTGGTGTTCAAGATGGAGGATGTCGAGACGGGTAAGTTCTATGCCTTGAAATGTTTTACGAAGGAGCAAGAAGGGCGAGCGGAGGCTTACCATCAGATTGCTAATGCGCTGAAGGATGTGGATTCACCTTATCTTGTTTCTCTCCGCTATCTGGATAAGGAGTTGTTCGTAGATACAGAGCAGAAGACAGAGACGGAGTTTCCTGTGCTGTTGATGGATTGGGTTGAAGGCAAGACGCTCGACAAGTATCTGCGAGAAAACCTCGATGACAAATATGCCTTGGAGATGCTGGCCTATCGTTTCAGCCAATTAGCCCAATGGCTCATTCCTCAGCCTTTTGCTCATGGCGACTTGAAGCCAGACAACATCCTTGTTCGTGGAGATGGCACTCTCGTTCTTGTTGATTATGATGGCATGTATGTTCCTGATATGAAAGGGCAAAAGGCTCGTGAACTTGGTTCTCCCGATTTTCGTCATCCATTGCGAACTGAAGTTGATTTTGATGAGCATATTGATGATTTCCCAATAACTCTGATACTGTTGTCACTCAAAGCTATATCTTTTAATCCAGATTATTTAGATGAATATGGAGCAGTGGATAGATTGTTAATTAGCTCCAAAGAACTTCATGATTTAAAAGAATGTAACTTCCTAAAAGATGTTATTCCAAGTGGCAACAGTATTATTGATAGATATGCTTTTTTGTTCTGTACAGTTTATTACGAAAAGAGTTTGTCCTCACAATTGTACAACTACATTCCTACCTCTAAGCCACTGCCATTAATTCCATATACAATAGGAAAACATAAATATTCCTTATATGATACGGAAAACCAGGTAATATTGCCTCTTCAATTTAAATATATAGAACTCATTGACCCCACTTTTACAATTAGTTCTTCATGTATTATAAGTAATGAATACTGGGGCCATACAAATGCTGCAATTATTTCACGTTCCAATGATTTGAATAACATTCAATGGTACAAGCAAGTCTTAGGTATTGGTAAACTTAAAACACGTTTTATAGCCCAAGACACAACAAATAGATATGGAATCATAAATGATATGAACATTGTCCTTTTAGACTTTGATTTTCAAGAAATAAAAACAATCGAAGTCGAAGATGAAGTATATTTAATATGTAAAAAAGGCAATTATTATGGAGTCCTCAACAAGGATTTGAAAGTGATTGTTCCATACGTTCTAACAGACTTACATGAGTATTCATACTTAAAACTCATTGTTTATAAAAAGGAACAATATTCTACATATGCGATGGATATGAATACCTTACGAGAGTGTAGAATACCGTCCAATTACAATAGGATAGATGACTACAAAGATGGAATAATTACTTTTGAACTTTCTGACAACCAATATAGGTTTTATAGTCTTGATAATAATAGCTATATTAATTCGTATACTTATCAAAAAACATCGAAATATGCAAAACTAGTAATTAATGAATCATTTGTTTTATGCAAAAGAAATGGAGCAAGCATATTATTGTCAATTGACGGAACTGAATATCCGATTGATTTTGAAGGAGCACTTAGTCAATATGGTGAAACCGTAATTGGAGTTTCTCCAATTGAAATAAAATATATAGGTCAGTATGGTTTTGAAGAAACAAGATACAACTATAAAGTATACGTTTTCAAAAAGAACATATTGTCAACTCAATTTGTATACAAAGATGGTTACGGGTGTCATGAGACTTTTGAATTAATAAACGATAATACTATATGGGTATGGCATTATGGAAAATGGTCAAGAACAGGTGGATGTGTTAATTTGAATGGAGAACACGTTCCATGGCCAAATTCAAATAATGGTCTTAGTGAAAATAGTGTTCCTAATGAAAACATGCATCTTATAAATATTGTAAAAGAAAAGTATTTGAACTCAACATATATAAGCAACTATGATAAGTTAGAAATAGACCAGTGTTGTTTTTTTGAAATCAAAGACTTGGGTGGAATAGCTTTTGTTAGTTATCATTGGGAAAATGGAAGTTGCGATTATGAAGATCATTTAGAAGAAAATATAAGACTTGGATATGCTGATGAAAATATGTGTTATTGGTCAATAGATTGTATGAATAATCAAATTTAGACAAATATGACAGTACAAGAATTATTGAATATAGAGAAGGTATATGCTGCAGAACATAAAAATGTTCAATATGTGTATAATGAAGTTGGAGAATTAGTTCCGTCCAACATAGACGAAGATATTAATTTTCTCGAAAAAGGGTATATCGGGCGCCATAATCATATAAAACCCGATAAAAAGAAACAATTGGAAATGAAGGGATTGTCGGATTTTGAAATGCTTATGCTAATGTGTTTTGAGGGATTCCTTTCATATGCTTTCAAATGGAACTCATATGATGAAAGGAATAGTCCTATTCCTGAAATGTGTGAAGCTTTAGATAATGTTTTAGAAAAAAGTCCGACATATGATGAAGGAAGTGTACTATATCGTTTTTGTACATCTGATGACCAAGTGGATTTCCAAATAGAAGATATATATGAAGCATCACATTATGTAACTACAACCAAAGATAATTGGGGTAAAGATACAAATATGTATATTATTACTCCTAAAAAAGAAAATTCTAATGCAAGGAGTTTGTATAAACTGCATAATCATGGAAATGAGAATCAAGTTACATTTAAAAGAGGATCGAAATTCAAAGTTACAAATATTGAGGATGGTCAAAGAAAGATAATATATATGGAGGAAGTTTAATAATATCAGTATTGTACCATATGGCATTGTTTTATTATAAAGGAGAAAGATTTTTCCGTCATTATCAATGAAATGGAACAAGATATAAATAACTCCTAAAAATTTAGAAGGAAGAATTATTCATTCATTAGAAGTTCACATGTCACAAACAACATAGTTATGAATTACCCATCAGTAGGTCAATATACAGAAACGATAAAATTGGCAGCGAAAGCACCTGAAGATTACTTTGACAAATTAAGTAATCTTCGACCTGTACTTGATTCAAATGGAGAACCCATTTTGAGTAGTGGGAACTTTGCAGTAGTGTTTAAGATGTATAATCCTGAGAATTATAAGTATTATGCACTGAAATGTTATCATCGAGAGCAAAATGACAGAATGCAGAATTATCAAAAAATATCAGAAGAACTGAATAGAGAATTATCCCGCCATAGTTATGGTACGCATAACCTTTCTTCTAGTTATCTTCTTCATGTGCAATATTACGAGAAAGAATTATTTGTTGATATCGGAGGGCCAATTTCATTATTTCCAGTATTATTGATGGAGTGGGTTGATGGTATTACATTAGATAAATGCATATTACAAAATTTGGGTAATTCCAGATTATTGCATGAGATGACATACAGATTTAGCCGTATGGCAAAATGGCTTTTGTCTCAAAGATTTGCTCATGGTGATTTAAAACCTGACAACATCTTGATAACAAGAGACTTCCATATAGTATTAGTTGATTATGATGGGATGTATGTCCCATCCATGAAAGGTCAGAAGGCTAATGAATTGGGTAGTCCTAATTTTAGACATCCGAATAGAACTATAGATAATTTTGATGAACGGATAGATGATTTCCCGATAATAAATATATTGTTATCTCTAAAAGCTGTATCTATTAACCCTAATCTCTTTTCTCCCCTAATTAAAGGAGATAGGTTGTTGTTTGAGGAACATGATTATCTCTCTCTTGATAACAATAAAATACTCCCACTATTAAATCAAGTATTATATGATAAAGAGTTGGTTGTACTTTTAGGAGCTTTCTTAATTTTATTACGTTCTCATGATTTCCCTAAAAATGTTTCTTCTGTAATCGATATTCGGCAATCAATAGAAATAGAAATAAAAACGTATTCTGAAAAGCAGGCTAAGGAAAAGATAGAATTGTTCTTTAAAAGTATAAAATTATATCCTTCAAAGATTGTATATCTTATACCAGATCTCTTTAATATTAATGAATTTAGAATGTTATGGCTGCCAAAACCATGGTACAAATATTCTGTAAATTCAGTTTGGTGGGATGAGAGTGTTAATAGTTCTGTGTACAGGTGGGCTAAAGATTATGATTCTATACGATATTCTGTGGAAGGAGAGTTTTCAAAGAAAAGCCGTCCAGACATAATTAAGATGCATGATGTTTATCATAACAAATGGGACTATCTAGTTGATTACACTTATGATATATTGTCCGAATTGGGAGTCGTTGATTATTTTGTAGAAAAGGTTCCAATTCTAATAGACAGAGTCAACGAAAACAACGCATATGACTTTAAGATAGATTTACCTGTGTAGACGGAAAAAGTAACTTTATTTTTCTATGGAAAAGTATTATTTAAAAAATTATAGAACAAGGCGCTTCTCTCAAAAGACTTTTGACGAGCAAGTGGATTATTATATTGTTGCAGATGTAGTTCTTGCAGACAATCCTGCAAAGATATTAGATGTTGTACCATACTGGGGTAGTGGTGATGAGGAGATTGTACGTAAGTCGGAAGAGCAATCTGTTCCTTTACCTAAGAAGTTCTACGAACCTTTTTATGGTGAATTTGTAGCTGTCACATGTGATACCCTTTTGTTAAGACGCTATACGGAAGATGATGCTTATAGGGGTTTATGTGATGAAGGTAAAGTCGGAACTTATGTATGCAATCCTGATGGCTCATATAGATTATTCAATAGTATTAGAGTCTTTTGTATTGTCAATCCTTCTTATATCAAAGTAAAAAATGATCCAAGATTAAAGGATGTGCTTGATTTAAATATTCCTAGGTATCTTCCAAAGTGGGAACCTGAATATAGGGCGGAACACAAGAAAAGATACTGTTATGTTGAATTGACTGTTTAAAAATGATTGAAATATGAACTACCCATTGATATCAGAATATATAGAGGCCATCAGATCGGCAGAGGATAACTTAGATGAATTGAGCTTTCTGAGGCCAGTATTAAGTGATGATGGTGAGCCAGTGATGAGCGCAGGTGGCTTTTCTGTAGTTTTCAAGATGAAAGATGAACGAGACGGGAAGTTATATGCCGTTAAGTGCTTTACCAAAGACCAGAAAGGACGATCTGAGAGTTATAAACTAATTGCTGACGAATTGGAATTCGTTTCTTCCAATTTTCTCACTCCGATTAGGTATTTGGATAAAGAATTGTTTGTGGATACTGATCAAACACCGGAAACAGAATTCCCAGTTTTGTTGATGGACTGGGTTGATGGTATCCCAATGGATAAATTTATTCAAAAGAATATAAATAACCAATATGCTTTGGATATGTTGGCTTTTAGATTTTCAAGAATGGCCACATGGTTGCTTACACAGCCCTATGCTCATGGAGATTTGAAACCAGACAACATCTTGGTAAAAGATGATGGTTCCATTGTATTAGTTGACTATGATGGGATGTATGTTCCTGCCATGAAGGGACAAAGAGCAAGAGAACTAGGTAGCCCCAATTATAGGCATCATTTACGAACAGATAATGATTTTAATAGACATATTGACGACTTCCCTTTAGTAATAATAGCATTATCACTTAAAGCCATTGCACTAAAACCGGTGCTATTCCGAAACAATATAGGAGAATGTGGGTTGTTGTTAAATGAATCTGATTTCAGAGATATAAAGTCAAGTAAGATACTATATGAATTAATGTGTCTTATGCCAAACAATGACCTATGTAGTTTGCTGGGGCTATTTTTTGTTGTATTATCACAAAATAAGTTGGAAGTACTGTTATCGGATACATTTGTTTTATCAAAGCCAATTAAAAGAATAGATGAGCCCGAAATAAATATAAGCACAATAAAGAATGCATTATCCAACGATATTGTTAGGATTTACAATAAAGCTTGTTCCATGATAAACGAAAAAAGATACAAGAATGCATATATCATATTTCGCCAGATGTCTTTATATTCCTATGGGCAAAATGGACTTGGAGTGTGTTATGCTTATGGCTTTTTTGTTGAAAAGGATATGGAAAAAGCGGCATATTGGTTCTTAAAAGCAGCTCGGGGAGGTTTTAGCGTTGCTCAGTTTAACATCGCTAATTGCTACTACAATGGTAATGGCGTAATTGAAGACAGAAATCTTGCTTACCATTGGTATAATAAAGCATATGAACAAGGACTTTCTGTTGCACGTGAAATGCTGACTTATGAAGGGGTTGGCGGCAAATCTGAATGGGGAAGATATGAAGACAAACTAAATGTTAAACGTTGGAATAAAATAGCAAGTATTTATATTTTAAGACCATAAGAATTGAGATGTCATGATATTAATAGAATCTAAACGTAAGAAACCTGCCACGATATTGAAGAAATATCCGGATGCGATACTGGCGGATGTGACAAGTGGAGCTCCAACAAGGCTACGCGAATTGAGTCCGTTCTATCCACATGGTGGAATACCAGTACCATTTAGCGAGGGGTATACTGCAACTTGTGTTGAAGCTATATGGCAAGGGCTTAAGGTGTTTGAAGGTTGTGATGTTGATACCTCGCTTTTCCAGAATGACACCATGAAAGGCCTAAAACGGACAGTTCGACGTTTTGGCAAGCCATTAGGACATCGAAAAGGTGTAAATGGTAAAGAATTGCTAAGTTATATTGAGGCTCGTAAGCAGATTTATATTCCGACTTACAAATGGATTTTGGAAAATAAAGTATATGATATCATAGAGCGATTGCGAGAGGCAAGTAAAACGAATACGATCGTATTGTTAGATTACGATACAAATGCAGATGTGGAGAATGCAAAGAAACCTCTATCACATGCCTCGTTAATAAAGGCTTATGCAGAAAGAATATATCCTTATGGCGAGAGTATTGCATCTAAGGAAAAGAAATCTTCTATGGCGAAAAAGAAGAAAAAAGCGATGAAAGAAGACAATAATTTGCAGTTGGAATTGTTTAATGATTAAAGGAGCATTGTTATGGAGAAGAAATGTAATTGGCAGGAGTTCAAGGCAATCCTTGACCAACATAAGATCGTGAAACTCTATCATTTTACAGATAGAGACAACTTAGAGTCGATCATCAAAAATGGTGGCTTGTATTCATGGATGGACTGTGAAAGAAAGGGTATTAAGATCAATAAACCTGGTGGCAGTAACGCCTCGAGACAATTGGATAGTAGTAGAAATCTTGAGGATTATGTGAGAGTAAGTTTTACAACACAGCATCCGATGATGTATGTGGCAATGAAAGATGGTAGAATATCCAATCCTGTTATATTGGAGATAGATCCCGAGGTTACTTATTGGAATGAGACCTTGTTTGCTAATCTTAATGCGGCAAGATATACGATCAAACCAAATATCGGCCCAACCATTTCTGACTTCAAACAGATTCATTTTCAATCGGTGAAAGCTCACAAACACTTTGATTTGCCAGAAGAGGAACAGCCGTATTTCCAAGCAGAAATATTGGTTAAGAACTTCATTCCACTGGAGTACATCAAGAATATTGGCAATTTTGGCATACCTATTCCTGCACAGCCCAAGAAATTGCAAATCAAGAATCCATATACTTCTCAGATAACTCGGAATACGCCTACAGCATTTATCTTTATGATCGACCAGTCCATTTCCATGAGCCGAAAATTGAATTATCGAGGTGAGTTTATCACGCTTGCTGAGGCAGTAGCGAGAATAGTCAATAACCAGATTAACGAACTAGTACTTAGATGTATAAAGACAAATGAAGTCAGGCATTACTATGACATCGCAGTTGTTGGCTATGGTGATGATGCTAGTTATGGGTGGAAAGGTACGTTGGCTGGGCGAGATTTTGTTTCACCAGAAGAATTGAAAAATAATCCATACAAGAAGATAACCGTCAAGGAAGAGAAGCGGACAAGGAAAGGAGTAGAATTGAAGGAAGTTGAAAAGGTGCAATGGGTGGAACCTGTTGCTGCAGGTAAATACACAAGAGCACATAAAGCCTTTGCAATGGTTAAAGACCTTCTCGACAAGTGGATGAAGGAACATCATGAAAAGGATTGCTATCCTCCAACCATAATTAATATTACTGATGGAGCCTTTAATGGTATCGTAAATCCTCGAGAAGTGAATACTCAATTGGCAAACGAACTAAAAGCTCTGTTTACAAACGACGGTAATGTTCTGTTGTGGAATATTCATGTTACACCTGATAATCAGGAACAAATACTTCTGCCCATCAGTAAGACAGAGCTGAATGAAGACAAGTATTCAGAGTGGCTTTATGATATGTCAAGTCTACTGCCATCAAGGTATAACCAACCTATTGGCGACCTACGGGGCGATGCAGAGAATACCAGACATATCGCAATGGCCACCAATACAGACCTATCAACATTGATACAGTTAATGGATATTGGAACACCAACTAACAACATAAATCCAAACAAATGAGATCGATTTCATTAGCAAAGTTTGAAGAAGGCATTATCAATGAAGATGCTGCTATCGCTAAGAATGAGGTAATTGCAGTGTCTGATGGTGCTGGCGGTGGTGGTGTGTTCGCAGATTCATGGTCAAAGTATCTGGTGGAACACCTTCCAGATAAACCTATAAAAAACTATAAGGCTTTTGATAAATGGATAGACGGAATATGGGAACCATTCTATAATGTGCATGAAGAAAATGCTAAATCTATCGGTGGTATGTTCCTTAATAAGTTCTACGACGAAGGATCATTTGCTACATTGGTTGCTGTATGGAAAGGTGGGCAATGGGTTATTTATGGCGATAGTGTGGCTTTCTGCTATAATATGAAATCGGACGAATTGCTGTATTCTTATATTTGTTTGTCTGATTTCAATAATCCACCTTATTTGATAAATTGTAAAGACCCTTTGGATGAAAAAGGCTTCAGGTGTGGTAAGTTCAAGATCACGAAGGATTGTGTTGTCTTTGCTGCCAGCGACACTTTGGCTCATTATATATTAATGATGTATGAAGTAGCCCATTCTGATAAATATGCTGAAGAATTACAAAAGGCAATAAATGCACAAACAAAAAACAGTAATTTCATAAAAACTGCTATGGGATTAAAAGCCGTAGACTTTGAAAATGATGTTATAACCAAGTTGTTTAATTGTACAAATGAAAAGAACTTCAAACGACATATACAAAGTCTGAAAAGAAAAGGACTGATAGGACATGACGATTATTCATTAGTAATCATGTAGAAATATGGAAGAGAGAGAATATATGGGCTATACCCCTGACTATATAGACAGGTTATTGCCAAATCAGGTGTTTGTGTTTGGTAGTAATGCTATGGGTTATCATACGGGTGGTGCCTCTCGAATGGCCTATAAACGTTTTGGTGCTATTTGGGGACAGGCAGAGGGCCTGCAAGGGCAGAGTTATGCTATTCCCGTTGACTATGGAAAGATGATGCGTCATGCGCCAGATATTAAAACCTATGTTGACAGATTTATTGCTTTCGCCAAAGCAAATCCGGACAAGTTCTTTTTGGTTACTCGTGTAGGTTGTGGTGTGGCTGGCTATACTGATGAAGAAATGGCCCGATACTTTAAGCAAGCACTTGAATTGAAGAATGTCAGTCTGCCTAAGTCTTTTGTGGATGCGCTTAAAGGCGAATCCCAGCATTTTGATTTAGAGCGTTTTGTCAAGGCTCAGGATTCAGATTGGGGTTCATATGTTGAGGCTCTGGCTGAAATAAAGGAAGGTCATAAACGAGGACATTGGATATGGTACATATTTCCACAAATCAAGGGGTTAGGGCATAGCCATAATTCTGAGTTCTATGGGATTAGTGGAAAGGATGAGGCTCGTTCATATCTTGAACATCCTGTACTTGGGGCAAGATTAAGAGAGATTACCAAAGCCTTCTTGGAGTGTGGCAATCCATCTGCTTATAACGTCCTTGGATTTCCTGATGTGCTAAAAGTGCAATCTTGCATGACACTTTTCGACATCATTTCTCCACAGGATATCTTTGCAGAGGTATTGGATAGGTATTATGAGGGTAATAGATGCGAAAAGACAGTTAGGCGTTTGGGCTATAGGGATGAAAAGATGAAAAATCAAGTTCTTCCCAGTAAACTAACGATAACCAAGGATTATCGTATCGTTTTGTCTGACTATAATAATATAGAGGTGAAGATGGAACCTATAGTAAAGGCCATTTATCTTTTGTTCCTCAAGCATCCAGAGGGTATTGCATTCAAATGCCTGCCTGACTTTAGGAAGGAACTCACAAAAATCTACTCTGACCTCCGGCCGATGGGATTATCGGAGAAAGCATTGCAAAGTATTGAGGATGTCACTAATCCTCTGCTTAACTCTATCAACGAGAAATGTTCTCGTATCCGAGCGGCTTTTATTCCTGTGGTGGATGAATCGCTGTTGAATGACTATATCATCACTGGTAAGAGTGGCGAAACTAAAAAGATATCGCTTTCTCGTGACCTGGTAATCTGGGAGAAATAAAAACGCATTTCCACAAGTCTTGTGGGGCGAAAATGTTTGGTAGCGATATTATATATGTGTAAAACATAATAAAGAGAATTGAAGATGGATATAGAGGTGTTGAGAAAAGTTAGGGATTTTGCCATAAAACATGCGCGAACAGATGAGTATTCCATACACGGGATAGACCATTGGGACAGAGTGTTTAATCATGGATTATCTCTTAATGTTCCTAGGGAAGATCTGGATGTTGTGCAATGTTTTGCCTATCTTCATGATGTTGAACGAGATAATGATGGCTATGATGAGGAGCATGGCCCAAGGGCTGCAAAATTAATAGATGAAATAAGGAACTCTGTTCTGGGCTTCCTTGATGATAAACAAATAGAACTGCTGAAAGAAGCCTGTGCGCTACATACGACGTGCCATAGGACAGGCAATCCTACCATTGATGCCTGTTTTGATTCTGATCGTTTGGATTTAACGAGAGTGGGCATTATTCCTGATCCTGATAGGATGGCCACAAAGGAAGGGGCTGAAAAAGCCAGACTTCGCCTAAAATGAATAAAAGTTTGCAAGAAATTTTGTTTTTTTCTTGCTATTTCGTATCTTTGCAATCAAAGACAATATGATATGGGCGTAACTTTTGACGATAGAGAGAAGAAATTTGTGTTCGATTTCGAACATGATGAATCCGAAGATGTTGGACTTTCCATCAGGACGGCTGTGGATAGTGCTCACAAGAAGATAAACCTCTATCATTATGACATTGTTGTGATGCCAGAAAACAGAACTAAGATAAATCAGTATATGCTCCTATCTACAGGTTCAATCAACCTAAACTCTGCAGTGTAGAAGATATACTCTCAAAACCGATGGACGAGGAATTGTCATCAAGGATTCGTCAGCAGAATGTCTTGGTCATCGATGATCTAACGACAGTTGGCTCTAAATTGAATGAAATTCTGAGTACGCTTCGTATTCTCAACGAAGACAATGAGATTACTATCTTTAGCCTGATTGGTAGAAAGGATCTGATGGCAGAGTCGCTATAATCTTTCATTTTCACAAGCCTTGTGGGGCAAAATAGTTTGGTGGGAAGGAAATCCGTTTGTATCTTTGCCACTGATTTATTATTGAAGTTATGATGGATTACAAAAGTATTTTTCAAAAAGGGCAATACAGCCGTATCGCTTTATGTGTGGCGATATTCTTTTATCTGCTTCTCTGCTATAACGGGTTGTGGAATATGGCACTATATCCCACAAAAGTGTTATACACCGAAACATTTAGTTCCTTTCTGGATGTTTGCATGATGCTTACACCTGCGACGCTGATTGTAACCTCTTTTGGTGCGCTTTCTGTTCTGGAATTGGTATGTACAGTGCCGGATAATGAGTGGAAGACAATAGTGGAGATGTTTCTTTGGTCGCTACTGACTATCCTCATGAATTCGTTTACAGCATATCTAATATCAACGGGAGACAATTTAAGTGTAGGGATTTGGATGATTCTAATCATAACATCTGTTGTTAATGTTGTATGGTATATATCCACGATTATTCTGTTGAAAAGCAGTAAGAGTTTACATGAATTAGCAGAGAAACTTGAAGAAGATAATAATCAAAATGAGAATGTAGAAATGATGGAGTCGGAAATAAAAGGCGCAAAGGATTTGGCATATAAACTGTTAAAGGAGATGGGGTGTACTCCGCAAGAGACTGAGGAAGGGCGGATAAAGTTTGAGTATCAGGGAATCGTCTTTTTAATGGAGGCAATCAATGAATGTAAGTTCGTGAACCTGATATGGCCTTGGTTCCATAGTTTTTCCAAATTCGACATTGACGAATTCGCAAGGGTTCGCCAGGTGGTGAATGACATTAACACAAAAGGGACTGTATCTGTTATTTATGGCATTACGGATTCTGATGACGTGGTTGTGCATATAAAGAAGCACTTGCTGTTAATTCCACAGATACCAGATCTGGAGGACTATTTGAAACTAACGTTGGATAGTTTTTTCAGGACTGCCAGAACAATGGAAATAGAGATTGAAAAATGCAGATTGCAGGAATGTGAGCGATAATTATGAGAATTGTCACCATGAGAAAGTTTTTGTTTAGTATCATCTTGGTGGTTGTGGCTGTTAGTGTGTATTTTGTCAGGAGTGGGCGGAATGTTGAGAGGACGGTGGTTGTGCATGATACGATCTATAAAGATACACAATATATCACGGAGCGTGACACTGTTTTCTATGATGCGCAATGGTTGCGGAGCCAGTTTCAGAATTCCCCTAAGGCGTATTGGAAAAACTATGGAGACGGGTACGAGGTCGGATATCCTGAATTCATGAATAAGGTATTGTTGAATAAAGGGGAGCGGAATCTGAAAGTGGAGTATCATGGTATCAGTTTGGTTGTTAGTGCCTATGATGATGAGTTTGAAATGTCTGTATTGGAGAAATATGAGGGCTTGAATATGTCTGCTGTGACGAAATCTGTTGCTGACAGTTCGTTTCTGTTGGCTGGGAAGTGTGATAAAAACAAGTTGTTCTTTGAAAAGGACATCAAATTGAAGGGTCGTACTTGGATGTTTCTCCGTGTGGAATTCCCACGAGAATTGACCTGGGCTGTTGACCCTTTGTTGCATTATGTGAAGGATTATCAGCCCTGAAGTTGAAGGTGATTATAATATTGAGGATATGACGAATCCGCTGCTGAACTCCATCAATGAGAAATGTGCTCGAATCAGAGGGGCATTCGTGGGCCAGTTTGATGACTGTATGGCCAGACATTATTATATCGATGGCTCGCGTGGCGAGGCGAAGAAGATTTCGCTGCCTCGTAATCTTGTGGTGTGGGAATAGAAGATATAATTATTACTTCGAATAACCTTATCAAAATATAGCGGCAATCTTCCTGATTTTCTCTAAGCGTTTCATAAACGACTTGTCCTGTTTGGCCTTCTGCATGTTGTAATCTGCCTGTAGGCCAATCCATATAGAGGCATTTATGCCCAGGGCGGCCTCCAGTAATAGTGCACATTCCGTCGTTACAGGGCGCTTGCCATTGAGAATTTCATTGAACACTGAATAGGAAACGCCCATCTGTTTGGCGAGTTCTTTCTGAGTGATTCCACGAGCAATGATTTCGTCTTTACTCATTTCTCCTGGGTGTATCAGCATCGATGATGTCATATTGTTGGCAGTTTCTTTTTCCAAAGTAATCAGTTTCGTACTATCTCCGGGGCAAAGATAAAGAAAAGAATCGAAATTCGCAAATTATCGAATCGTTTTTTTGAAAAACTTTCATTTCCGCAAGGCTTGTGAGTGAAAAATGCTTGGTGGATAGGAATCTATAGTTTAACTTTGCAAACAAAAAGGAGGTTTATTATGAGCATAGGAATAACAATCGCGACAGTCATGTTCTGCTTCTACCTTTATCAGTATATAGAGGAGAAAAAGAAAACGAAGGAAGAAGAGGAGAATCGTTTTTTCGAAGAACTAAAGAACAGCGATAATCATAATGAGGTTGTTGCTGATGAGGCTGAGTATCTTGATGAAAGGACCATCACAGGTTTGGTGCTATGTACGTTACGCAAGATTAGGTGCGAACCTGAGACAGAAGTGCGAGGTGATAATACATGGGTATTTTTTACCTATCAAGGTGAGAGGTTTTCGATAGAATGCAATGACAGTTGTCAATTCATCGTGTTATATGACACTTGGTGGTATCAGATATCCATCTACAGCGATGTCGATGAAATTGCTGATCTTCATAGGACAATCAATGTTGCTAATCAACATGCTAATTGCTCTGTGATCTATACTGTAGATAAGGAGATTGAACAAATAGGTGTACATAGCAAGAGAAATACGCTGTTCATTCCCCAGATACCGTATATTGACCAATATCTGATGAGTGTTCTGAATGATTTCTTCAAGGTTCAGAGATTTGTTATGACAGAATTGGAAAAGTGTAAAGTGAGAGAAGAACAAAATATATAGGAGTTATGACGGATGGGACAATAAACAAATTAAAAAAGTGAAGAAGATACTTGGTACAACAATTGAGATAATATTGGGCATAGTGGCTGCAATAGTGGCTATTGGAGTCATTGGATTGTTTGGGATGCACTTAGCGGGTATTCCCTATTTGGGGTTTATGGCTCTTGTCGTCTATCTCATAGTACCCAGAAAATGGGGCGTGATAGGATTTTCAATAGCCATAATCGTTGCTTCTGTCTATTTGGCCTTTATGTTATTGTTTGCTATATTCTGGCAACCTGTATTTTGCCTCATGTCGAGTATTCTGTCAGTGGGAGCAACAATCCTGATAGCGAGAGGTAAGCCTCTTTGGATGTGTGGTGTTATTGCATCGATATTCCTCATAATAGGTGTCTATTACGTATTCAATAATGACATCGTAGGCCCGATGGAATTCTTTATTAGAGACAGGCCAGTTGATACACCTTCCCAATGGTTTCACTGCTACCGTTTCTTCTGGACGGGCATTGTGGTTGAAACAGTTTCAGAATGCGCAGGACTTGTTTCTGTGATATTGATGTCAGGATATATGTTATATCCAAAAGTGAAGGACTTTCCAAGAAAGTTTTTGGAAAAGTGGTGTAGTTAAGATAATCTTCTTGCCTCGTAATCTTGTGGTGTGGGAATAAAAACGTATTATGCAGGTTCCTCTGGAGGGTCAAACAGAAATGAAATCGTCTCGTCGAATTCCTCTATAGCCCGAGGCAGATTGGGATTGTCCTTTCTGGAGATGATGGCAAGGAAATTCATTACACCATCCATCTTTCCCTCTGCCGTCTTGAGAAAGAAGAGATGGCGGCGTTCATAGATATTAAACCAGCGTACGAACAACCTGTTACGGAATGCCTGTTTGCGATCACCTGTCTCAGCCAAATAGAGCATGGTATCATGGCCATTCACTTCGAAGAACTCTTCGATAATGGCAAAGATGGTGAGTCGTAATTTGGGGTCATGAGGTGAACGCTCATGCCGTCTGTTTGTAATGCCAAACTCATAGGCACCACTTGGAATGATAGATTCATTCACGGTGAAGTCTATATCAAATCTTGTACCGCTATCACTTACAAAGTAGAAGTTGTTTTGTCTCTCGGGATCTTGCAACACCTTATAAGGCGCATGCAGATTGATGTTTTCCAATCTGAGTGTGTTCATAGTCATAAGGATTTAAAGGCTTCTAAATCAGGCAAAGAAGCCTTGTAACTCCAATTCTTCCATTCTTCTCAGATTTTCCTCCATGCGCTCTTTTTTCTTACGCATCGTCTCCCTGAAGGCTGCTCTTACCTCTTCACGGGTTCTTTTTGTTTTTGTTGTTTCCATATTGATAAAAAGTTAAAAATGTTATTATTCGGTGGCAAAGATACGAAGATTCTGCGATACCACCAAATTATTGTCGATAAAAATATCGCCACCTCATAATTTGGTTGTCTGGGAGTAATCTTCTTTTTTCACAAGGCTTGTGGGGCGAAAATGTTTGGTGGGAAGGAAATCCGTTTGTATCTTTGCCACTGATTTTATTGTTTGTGATAATTTCAATGATAGATAAATGAAAGTATGAACGAGATTATGAGTGATATTAGTTACACCAACATGCGAACAATGTTGAAGGATTGTATGACCCAGATACAGACAACGGTAAATAATGACAATGCACCTGATATTTCTTCTGGATTTCAAGATTTAGATTACATGATAGGTGGTTTTGAGAAAGGAAAGGTTTACGTTATTGGTGGCAGACCTTGTATGGGGAAAGAAGAGTTTATGTTATCAATGATAGAAGATATTGTTATAGGGAAGAAGATTCCCGTATTGTTGTTTTCTACGAATCATATGAAGGCTGACTACATACAGAGACTTTTGGCAATCTGTTGCGAAATTCCTTCATACCACTTGTCGCAGGGGCTTATGGAGAGGCTTGAGTGGGAAAGGTTGGATGGCCGAGCATCACTTTTGGTAGATGCACCTCTATTTATACACGATTGTTTAGATTTACCTTTCGACGAGTTGGTAGAAACAGCAAAAAATTGTAGAAGAGAAAAGGGATTAAGGATTATCTTCATAGACTGTCTGCAAATGATAAACTTCACCAAAGAAGACGAGAATGCTTCAGAGAGAATAGCTAAGGTGATGCATGCGATGAAACAACTTGCCCGCCAAATAGATGTACCAATTGTTGTTGGCTCAATGTTGGGCAGAGGCGTAGAGTATCGAGAAGGAATCGAAGGTAAAAAGCCACAGTTGATGGATTTGGCAAACTCCAGTTATATCGAGGGACTTGCTGATGTAGTAATGATGGTACATCGTCCTGAGTATTACCATATCTATCAAGATGCACTAGGTCGAGACTTACATGGACGGATAGAAATCATAGTGAAAAAGAATGCTCTAAAGCCATTGGGCAGTTTCTTGTTGGAGTATAATCAAGATACGGGTTTTGTTAGTGAAATATATGATAGAAGCGCTTCAAAGCCTGTAAGCCTTGAAGAATTTGGTACGGCTAGCAAAGCTATAATAAATCTGATTGACACTTTCGATCTTGAAGAATTACCATTTTAAAACATGAGAAATAAAGACATGACAGATTTTGAGTACATTGTTAAACAGGTTAAGAAGTTCCATTTTACGAAGTGGGATGATGGGGAGTTGAGGAAGTGTGTGGATATGTTGCCTAACCTTTCGAGGCAGGAGTTGACATCGCTCTATTACAGCAAATGGGTAAAGGAGGACTGGAAGTTCAGGGATGCTGTGTTTAACGCTTTGTTTGCTGACAAGGTGGGGAAGCGGGAGGAGCGTATCAAGAACTTGGATACGGATGCGCTGATAGAGGAGTTCAAGGACAAAAAGAGTGGCAACGTGGCGTTGATTCGCAAGGAAATGCGTGAACGCTACAAGGCGAACAAGGATTTTGACAGGAGTAAGATCGCCACAGCCTTTAATGCCTCCATCAAAATGGATCAGCAGTGGGTGAAGTCGCAAGTCCGCAAAGAGCGGTATGGGGATTCTGGTAATAATTACCAATGGAAGAAAACATCGTGGAAATGAAAAGGAATATGAAGATATTTATATTTGGTGGTATCGTAGTCGCTTTGGTTGTGGGAGTGGTGGTGTACTGCTCGCATGATGAGGGGAATCAGATAACAGACTGAACTTGGAAGGAGGAGAATCTCATGGATCTGATTCACAACTGGAATCCAGAGCCGAGGAGCGTAAGTTCAATTAAGAAATGCAACTTTTGGAGAAAATAACAAGGAACTGAAAAGAGAAATCTTTTTTCAGGAGAAAGAGGGAAAATCCCTCTCTCCCTGATGGAAAAATTGGTATCTTTGCAGCCCCTTCCAAAAGTTA
>JAFZUS010000100.1 GCA_017618275.1 Prevotella sp. | reverse complement strand
TTATGAATTATGAATTATTTATGTACCTTTGCACCAATGGAACCGAAAAGCATACTCGGAAACGTCGCGAAGATTGTGCTGCCCTTTATTCTGGGTGGTGCCATTTTGTGGTGGATGTACCGTGGCGAGGACTTCTCGACAATCAGTCATGTACTGACGGAGGAGATGGACTGGACATGGATGCTGCTCTCGTTTCCTTTCGGCATCTTGGCACAGATGTTCCGTGGCTGGCGTTGGAAGCAGACTCTGGAGCCGATAGTTACGAGGAGTGAGGAGTGTGGAGTGAGGAGTGAGAATAGTTCTGCAAATGAATTTGCTGCTAATATTTCTCAGCAAAGTAATCTCACTCCTCACTCCACACTCCACACTCCTCGAACATCAACCTGCATACATGCCGTATTCATCTCGTATGCGGCCAGTCTGGTAATCCCCCGCATTGGTGAGTTCTCCCGCTGCGCCGTGTTGAAGCGTTACGACGGGGTGTCATTCTCAAAGGCATTAGGGACGGTAGTGACAGAACGCGCCGTCGACACACTGATCGTGATGCTCTACTCAGGCATTATCCTGCTCATAGAGATGAGTGTCTTTGGCACTTTCTTCAAAAAAACAGGCACCTCATTCGATCGTATCTTAGAAGGTTTCTCATTAACAGGTTGGCTGGTGACGGCGATTTGCGGCGCGGCAGCCCTTATCCTGTTACACTTGTTGCTGAAGAACCTCTCTATATATAATAAGGTAAAGATGACGTTGAGTGGCATCTGGGAAGGCGTGCTCTCCCTACGGGATGTCAAAAACCTGCCGCTCTACCTCTTTTTCTCCGTCGGCATCTGGGTGATGTACTTCCTGCATTACTACCTCACCTTCTTCTGCTTCGACTTCACGGCGAACCTTGGTATCGGTTGTGCGCTGGTCTCTTTTGTGGTGGCCAACTTTGCCGTTATCGTACCCACCCCCAACGGTGCAGGTCCCTGGCATTTCGCCATCAAGACCATGTTGATACTCTATGGTGTGGCCGACGAACAGGCCCTTTGGTTTGTGCTCATCGTACATACCGTGCAGACCCTTCTGGTGATTGCCTTAGGAGTCTATGCCTGGGCCGTCCTCTCGTTTACGAAAAGAGTGGCGAGGAGTGAGGAGTGTGGAGTGAGGAGTGTGGAGTGAGGAGTGTGGAGTGAGGAGTGTGGAGTGAGGAGTGTGGAGTGAGGAGTGTGGAGTGAGAATAGTGTTGCTAAAGATAATTAATGATAAAGAGATGAACGATTTCTATTACAAAAAACTTGATGCGTATAAAATCGCGAAGGAATTTACTATCTATGTTTATTCTTTAATTAGGAAATTTCCTCCTTTCGAGCAATATGCACTATGCGACCAACTTAGAAGAGCAACAGTCTCTGTACCATCCAATATCGCAGAGGGGATGGGGCGCATGGCAATTAAAGAAAGAGTACATTTCCTTGAGATTTCCTACGCATCGATGACAGAAGCATTATGTCAATTGGACATTTCAGAATCTCTTGGATATATTACATTGGAAGAACTGCAAAATGCTGAAGAAATATCTGATAGACTTGGAAGAGTTATGTCTGGACTTAGAAAATCATTAAACGATAAATTAAATATTAATCAAGGGTGATCGAATTTTAAGGACTGGAGTATTCTCACTCCACACTCCACACTCCTCACTCCTCAAAAAAACAAAAATCTATGAACGAAATTCAAAACTTAAACCCAGCGTGCATCTGGAAGAACTTCTATGCACTGACACAAGTACCGCGCCCCAGCGGACATTTAGAGAAAATCCAGCAGTTCCTGCTCGACTTTGCCAAACAGGCGGGTGTCGAGGCCTTCAAGGATCCTGCCGACAACATCGTGATGCGTAAGCCCGCCTCTCCAGGAATGGAGAAGAAAAAGGGGGTGATCCTGCAGGCACACATGGACATGGTGCCACAGAAGACACCCGAGAGTACCCATAACTTCGAGACTGATCCCATCCAACCTTGGATTGACGGCGAGTGGGTGAAGGCCAAGGGGACAACCCTCGGTGCCGACAATGGCCTGGGTGTCGCTTCCATCATGTCTATCATGGAGGATAAGACCTTGAAGCACGGTCCTATCGAAGCCCTCATCACTGCCGATGAAGAGACAGGCATGTTTGGTGCCAATGCCCTGCCCGCAGGCGAACTCAATGGCGATATCCTGATGAACCTCGACTCTGAACACTGGGGCAAGTTCGTCATCGGCTCAGCCGGAGGTATCGACGTGACTGCCACCTTAGACTATCAGGAAGCAGAGACCGATCCAGAGGATGCTGCTGTGAAGGTGACGGTAAAAGGACTGCGCGGCGGACACTCCGGACTGGAGATCCACGAAGGACGTGGCAATGCCAATAAGTTGTTAGTCCGTTTAGTCCGTGAGGCCATCGAGGAATGTGAGGCCCGCTTGGCATCCTGGCAGGGTGGCAACATGCGTAACGCCATCCCCTTCAAGGCAGAGGCAGTACTGACGTTACCGAAAGACAATGTCGCCCTCCTGAAAGAACTCGCCCAAGACTGGCTCGAGGATTTCACCGACGAGTATAAAGGCATCGAAAGCGGTATCGAAGTGATCTGCGAGGATGTAGAAACGCCAAAGATGGAGGTGCCTGTTGAGATTCAGGACAACCTCATCAATGCCATCTACGGCTGTCACGACGGTGTCATCCGTATGATCCCCTCCTACCCCAGTGTCGTCGAGACCTCTTCAAACCTCGCCATTATCAATATCGGAGGTGGTAAGGCTTCGTTGCAGATCCTGGCCCGCTCCAGTCGCGAGGATATGAAAGACTACATTGTGAAAACCTTGGAGAGTTGTTTCAATATGGCAGGCATGAAGGTAGAGACTGCCGGCTCGTATGGCGGCTGGGACCCCAATCCAGAGTCCCCTATCCTGCACCTGTTGCTGAAGGAATACAAGGATCTCTTTGGCGAGGACGGCATCATCCAGGTAGACCATGCCGGACTGGAGTGTTCCATCATCCTCGGCAAGTATCCGCACCTCGACGTGGTCAGTTTCGGTCCCACGATGAAGTCGCCTCACACCACCACGGAGCGCGCCCTCATCAAGACTGTCGAGCCCTTCTGGACACTCCTGAAGAAGACGCTTGAGGATATCCCGGAGAAATAGTTATCGAGGAGTGAGGAGTGGGAAGTGAGGAGTGAGAATAGTTCTGCTATAAATTCTGCAACTGATAATTCATTGCAAGGTAATCTCACTCCACACTCCTCACTCCACACTCCACGAAAAAAAAATGCAGATTTATTTGCCAAATCTGCATTTTTTTATTATCTTTGCACCCGATAAACCAAATTAGTAACAAAAATATGGACGATTACCCGGCGGACAATTACGATTTGTAATGGCGGGGGATGGCGAGCAAGGCTGCTAATCCCTTTGCCGCTTAATTATGCATTATGCATTGTGAATTATGCATTAAAACAGGATTAGCAAAATGAAGACATTCTGGAACACCCAAGGCGGACTGACCCAACTCTCAGAGTGGCAGCCTAATTGCTGGATACAGGTGACATGCCCCACCGAAGACGACCAGCGCGAACTCGAAGAGAAGTTCAACATTCCCGACTACTTCATGTCGGACATCAGCGATACCGACGAGCGTGCCCGTTATGAGTACGACGACGGCTGGATGCTCATCATCCTCCGTATCCCCTACGTCAAGGAGATCCGGTCGAGGACACCCTATACCACCGTGCCGCTTGGTATCATCCACAAACGCGACGTTACCATCACCGTCTGCTTCTACGAGACCAATATGATGATCGATTTCGTCTCTTTCCAACAGAAGCGCGGCGAGGGGTTCACTGACCATGTCGACATGATCTTCCGCATCTTCCTCTCCAGTGCCGTCTGGTACCTGAAGCGCCTGAAGCAGATCTCCATGCTCGTCGACAAGGCCAAGCGCAACCTCGATAAGGAAGTGAACAATGAGAGCCTGATCGGCCTCAGCCGTCTGCAGGACTCACTCACCTACTTCCAGACTTCTATCCGAGGCAACGAGACGCTGTTGTCGAAACTGAAGTTCAAGTTGCAGATCGACGAATTGGATGCTGACTTGATTGAGGATGTCAACATCGAGATGACACAGGCCCGCGAAACCACCCTCATCTACTCCAACATTCTGGAGTCGACGATGGACACCTATCAGAGTATCATCAACAACAACATGAACACGGTGATGCGTACGCTGACGTCTGTCACCATCATCATGATGATTCCCACGCTCATCACCTCGATGTTCGGTATGAATCTCGTCAACGGTATGGAATCTAAGCCTTGGGGCTTCATCATCGCCATCATCCTTTCCATCTGTGTTTCTGGCCTATGTTGGTGGTTCTTCCGTCATAAAAGGCTCGTTTAACTCATAAAGAATGTTAATTGTTAGGCCGTTTCGAAAAATATATCTAATTTTGCGAAATATTGTGTGAACCAACTTAAGTCAGTAACTAAAAAAGTTAAATGATGGACTCTCAAGACAACATCCTCCAAGAGGAGGTAAAAGAAGAAGTTATCCAGGCAGCCGCTGCTCCTGAAGTAGAAACCCCAGAAGCCAAAGAGCCAGAAGTTCCAGAAGAGGAACCAGTGGCTCCGGCAGAAGAAGAACAGCCCCAGAAGGTCTACGAAACCAAGAAGGAGGTGATTGACCGTATCAAGGACATTGCCCATGGCGACGAGCCTCTTCAGAAGGAAGAGATCGACTATCTGAAGACTGTTTTCTACAAACTGCACTTTGCCGAGCGTGAAGCCGACCTCAAGGCCTACCTTGACGGAGGCGGTGATCCCGATGCCTACCAGATTACCCCTGATGAGGATGAAGAAGTATTCAAGGCCGAGATGGGCATCATCAAAGAGAAGCGTGCCAAACTTTTCAAGGAGCAAGAGGCCGAGAAACAGGAGAACCTAGAGAAGAAACTTGCCATCATTGAGAAAATCAAGGCGATGATCACCTCGCCTGAAGAGGCTAACAAAGCCTATCAGGAGTTCAAGGCCCTGCAGGCTGAGTGGAAGGAAATCAAGAACGTACCGGCAGAGAAAGCCAGTGAACTCTGGCGTAACTACCAACTCTACGTGGAGCAGTTCTACGACCTCCTGAAACTGAACAGCGAGGCCCGCGAATACGACTTCAAGAAGAATCTTGAATTGAAGACCAAACTCTGCGAGGCTGCTGAGCGTCTGGCCGACGAGACGGATGTCATCAGTGCCTTCCACCAGTTGCAGAAACTCCACGCAGAATACCGCGAGATCGGTCCTGTCAACAAGGATTTGCGCGAGGAGATATGGAACCGCTTCAAAGCAGCCTCTACTGTCATCAACAAGCGTCATCAGCAGCACTTCGAGGGCATCCGTGCCAAGGAGGAAGACAATCTGGCCCGCAAGACTGCCCTCTGCGAAAAGGTGGAGGCTATTGCCGCCGAGGAGAACAAAGGCAGTAACGATTGGGAGAAGCATACCAAGGAGATTATTGACGTTCAGGCAGAATGGAAAACCATCGGTTTCGCTCCCCAGAAGATGAACGTGAAGATTTTTGAGCGTTTCCGTGCCGCCTGCGATGACTTCTTTGGTCGCAAGGCCCAGTACTTCAAGGGCCTCAAGGATACCTTCAAGGAGAATGCCGAGAAGAAGCGCGCCCTGATTGAGAAAGCCAAGGCCCTGCAAGATTCTACTGACTGGAAGTCAACCAGCGACAAGTTGATTGCCCTCCAGAAAGAGTGGAAGACCATCGGTATGGTGCCCAAGAAACTCGGTGACCAGTTGTGGGAGGAGTTCCTCAGTACGTGTAACAAGTTCTTCGAGGCCCGCAATGCCGCTGGTGCTGGTCAGCGCGGCGAGGAGCACACCAACCTTGAGAAGAAGCGTGATGTCATCGAGAGACTGAAAGCCGTCGCCGAAGAAGCCGGAGAGAATATCCAGGAGAAGGTACAGCAACTCGTGGAGGAATACCAGGCCATCGGTCATGTTCCTTTCAAGGAAAAAGACAAGGTATATGAGGAATATCATGCCGTACTCGACAAACTCTATAAGGAACTGAATATCAGTGTGGCCAAGAAACGCCTGACCAACTTCAAGCAGAACCTGAAGCAAGTGGCAGAGCGCGGAGAGAATGCCCTTGACAACGAGCGTGCCCGACTGTTCCGTCAGTACGAGGCCATCAAGCAGGAAGTTCAGACCTACGAGAACAACCTCGGTTTCCTCAATGCCAGCAGTAAGAAAGGCAACAGCCTCATCGACGAGATGAACCGCAAGGTACAGAAACTGAAAGACGAGATGAACCTGGTTCGCGAGAAAATCAAGGCCATCGACGCTGAGAACAAATAAGACCAAGAATCCCGCTAATCTGCGGGATTCTTCATTCTCAACTCACATCTTTTATCAAATATGAACAAACAGATGATTACTACAGAACGAGTATTCAACATCTTTAGTGAACTGAATAAAATACCGCGTCCTTCACATCATGAGGAACGAGTGGCCGACTTTCTGTGCCAGTTTGCAGAACGTCTGAACTTAGCGTATGAACGCGACAAAGAGAACTGCGTGGTGATACGTAAGCCAGCCAGCAAAGGATATGAAGGGCATGAACCCATTGTGCTGCTGAACCACATGGATATGGTGTGTGTGGGCATGAGCGATCCTTTGAACACTCCTATTGAACCCTACATAGAGAATGGCTGGATGCGGGCTCGGGGCACATCGCTTGGAGCCGATAACGGCATAGGCCTGTCGATGGCACTAGCAGTACTCGAAGACGACAGAATCGAGCATCCGGCTCTGGAAGTCATCACCACAACGAATGAAGAAGACGGCATGTCGGGGGCCTCACAACTGAGCAAGGACTTCCTGAAGGGCCGAAAAGTCATCAACCTCGACTCTGAAGACTACGACACCATCACTACAGGAGCCGCAGGCGCCTGCTTGCAGTTCCACCGCATACCCATGAAGCGCGAACCTGCACCCAAAGACAAAAGTTGGTTTCGCATCCGTATAGATGGCGGATTGGGCGGGCACTCTGGTGTTGACATCAACAAAGGGCGTTGTAGTGCTGTTACCGCTGCAGCGCGTTACCTTGCTATTACCAATCACACAGATGGCATCGACATTGCCAACATTGAAATAGGCGAAGCCAACGCCTCGATTGCCTCGAAGGGAGAAATTATTATCGGCATTGGACCGGATTTTTCCGTTGAGAACAAGTTGACTATGCATGATATGCTCAACAAATGGCTACGCAAAGAATATGGAGATACCGACCCCAAAATAGCCTTTAGTGTGGAGGTGTGCGACAAACCAGATACGATTATCCCCATCAATACCAGGATGACTCTGCAATATTGTCTTGATGAGGTGCCGCAGGGTGTGGTAAAGATGAGTGAGGTGATGCCCGGCACAGTAGAGACATCAAATAACGTAGGACGTATCACAACTGCCGAAGACCACATCTTTGTGTCTACCCACACCCGCAGTTTCATTGATGACGATATGGCAGCACTGAGCAGACAGATTGCCGACACCTTCAAGCAGCAAGGTGCCAAATCCGAGGTGGTGATGTCGGCTCCTGCTTGGCAGGAGAATCAGCAGTCGCCGTTCCTGCAACTGGTCAGCAACACGTTCCAGGATATGCTTGGCTGGCGTCCGCGTATGGTGGCTATGCACTTTGTACTCGAAGCAGGATTCTTTGTGCAGCACTATCCTGGCATTCAGATTGCCAGTATCGGTCCTCGTATCGTTGAACCTCACTCAACAAGTGAACGTGTCGAACTCTCAACCGTAGAAGATATCTGGAAAGTTCTCATAGAGTTATTACAGCGATTATAATATCATCGTCAGGTTATTAAGACGTTGGGTAAAGGGGAAAGAGACGTTCGTTATAGGGGAAAGAGACGTTCGTTATAGGGGAAAAGTGCCTTTGGAACAGGGATAAAACCCGTTCCCTTCGAATCAGCAGCGGGCGTGGACATAATCAGCAGCGGCCGCTGCTGATATCGGCAGCGGGCGGGTCTCATATCGGCAGCGGCCGCTGCGTACCAAAATTAATGCAGATAGATTTACTATAGAAGGGTGTAGTGCCAGGTACGGCCTTCCTTATAGCGACGCAGACGTGGATTCTCCCCTTGACAAAGGCTGTCAAGATAACGCTGGGCAGACTTATTTTTCAGTCCACTGAATATCTGGAAGGCTTTGATGGTGATGTATCCGTGACGAACGCTCTTCCGCAGGGCCTCATCCATTGCCTGTGGGTCGTACATCTGACTATTGCCCACCTTACTCTTACGAAGACGGAAGCCATGAAGACCACAATTGGCATCCTTCACGAACTGCTTGGAGGGGATGAACTCAATGCCGCCATATATCACATCGCGACCAGTCACCTTCCCAGGATCGGTATGCTCACCTAACAGTTTTATCTTCGGAGCAAACGAACCAAAGGGTGTCTCCACACGGCAACCCTGCTTCAACCACATCGTTGTGATTTCCTCTAATAGTTCGACGAAACGTTTCATCTCGCCCTTGCTGGTATGGCGGTATTTGTTACAGAAGTCGTCAATATCATCTAAATTGTATTTGTACTCTACGACGGGCTGGGCATAGAGCAAAGGCTTGCCGTCCTCACCCTTCGTGGGGCGCGGCTGAAGTTCAAAAAGTACTCCGTCTGTCTTACGTGGCATAGTGATTTCCTGATTATTCGGCTTAGTCTGAAAAATCGCTAAGTGCTATATTCAAGCAACTTAGCGATTCTCTTTGTTGGGGTACTCGGACTCGAACCAAGAATGACAGGACCAGAATCTGTAGTGTTACCATTACACCATACCCCAATTGCGGATGTGTTTCTTAAAAACGCGGTGCAAAGGTACTACTTTTTCCCGAACTACCAAAACTTTTCAGAGAAAAAATATAAAAAACCGCAATTTTTCCGCTTTTCCTTTGTTATATGACCTAATTAAAGTACCTTTGCAGAAGATTTCACCTATTTATATTTTAATGGAACAAACAAAAGCACTTGTTAAGACCATCACAGAAGGTATCCAGGAGAAGAAAGGCAGCAACATCGTGATTGCCGACCTGACGAAGATTGACGGCACCATCTGTAAATATTTCATTATATGCCAAGGCAACTCCCCCTCACAGGTTGAGGCCATCACAGAGTCTGTCGGCGACTTTGCCCGTAACCAACTGAAGGAAAAGCCCGTCCATGTGGTAGGACTGGAAAATGCGCAGTGGGTGGCTATGGACTATACCGATGTGCTGGTACACATCTTCCTGCCGGACGTTCGCGACTATTATGACCTGGAGCACCTCTGGGAGGATGCTAAACTAACATTTATCCCTGACTTAGACTGATATGGACAATAAGAACAAAAATCAGATGCCCAATGGTAACGGACCAAAGATGAACATGCCTCGGTTCAACATGAACTGGATCTACGCCATCGCCATCCTCGCCCTCGGCCTGCTCTGGTTCTCCAGCGGCGGTCCGCAGAACAGCAGTATCGCCAGCAAGGCCACCTACTCGAACTTCAAGTCGATGGTGGAAAAAGGCTATGCCTCGAAAATCGTGGTGAACAAGAGCCAAAACACCCTGAAGATGTATGTGAAGCCGGAGCATATCCGCGACGTGTTCCATAAGAGTGCACAGCAGACAGGCAACGAGCCCTATATGGAAGTGGAGATCGGTTCAACCGACCAGGTGGAGGAGTTCGTCAATGCCGCCAAGGAAGCCAAGACCTTTACAGGTGATTACAGTTATGAGAACCACAGGGACAGTGAACTGTTCAATATGATTCTCTACAACATACTGCCCTTCGCCCTCATCATCGGTCTGTACTTCCTCTTTATCCGCCGCATGGGCGGTGGCATGGGAGGCGGAGGCGGCGTGTTCAGCGTCGGCAAGTCGAAGGCCAAGATGTATGAGAAGGGCGGCGACCTGGGTATCACCTTCAAGGACGTAGCCGGACAGGCTGGTGCCAAACAGGAGATACAGGAGATTGTGGACTTCCTGAAAAATCCGCAGAAATATACCGAACTGGGTGGTAAGATTCCCAAGGGTGCCCTGTTGGTTGGTCCTCCAGGAACGGGTAAGACGCTGTTGGCCAAGGCTGTAGCCGGTGAGGCCGGTGTACCGTTCTTCTCGATGTCGGGTTCCGACTTCGTGGAGATGTTTGTCGGCGTGGGTGCCAGTCGTGTGCGCGACCTCTTTGCACAGGCCAAGACCAAGTCGCCCTGTATTATCTTCATCGATGAGATAGATGCCGTGGGCCGCGCCCGTTCGAAGAACCCCGCCATGGGTGGCAACGATGAGCGCGAGAACACACTGAACGCCCTGTTGACGGAGATGGACGGCTTCGGCACCAACAGCGGTGTCATCATCCTCGCCGCCACCAACCGTGCCGACATGCTCGACTCTGCCTTGCTCCGTGCAGGACGATTCGACCGTCAGATACACGTGGACCTGCCTGACCTCAATGAGCGCAAGGAGGTGTTTATGGTTCACCTTAAACCCATCAAGATCGACGATACCGTCGACATCGACTTCCTGGCCCGTCAGACACCGGGCTTCTCCGGTGCCGATATCGCCAATGTCTGCAACGAGGCCGCCCTCATTGCCGCCCGTCACAACAGTGAGAAGGTAGGCAAACAGGACTTTCTTGATGCTGTAGACCGTATCATCGGCGGACTTGAGAAGAAGACCAAGGTGATGACACAGTCAGAGAAGCGTAGCATCGCCATCCACGAGGCAGGTCACGCCACCATCTCATGGTTCACGGAGTTTGCCAACCCCTTGGTGAAGGTCTCTATCGTACCCCGCGGTCAGGCTCTCGGCGCTGCCTGGTATCTGCCTGAGGAACGCGTCCTACAGACCAAGGAGGCTATGCTCGACGAGATGTGTTCGCTATTGGGTGGCCGTGCCGCTGAGGAACTGTTCATCGGCACCATCTCCACAGGCGCCATGAACGATCTGGAGCGAACCACGAAACAGGCCTACGGCATGATTGCCTTTGCCGGTATGAGTGACAAACTGCCCAACATCTGTTACTACAACAATGCAGAATACCAGTTCCAGAAGCCCTATTCCGAAACGACTGCCAAGATTATGGACGATGAGGTGCTTCGGATGATCAACGAACAGTATGAACGTGCCAAGAGCATCCTCAAGGAACATGCCGAAGGCCACGCCCAGTTGGCTCAGTTGCTGATCGACCGTGAGGTCATCTTCGCCGAGGATGTGGAACGTATTTTCGGCAAACGTCCCTGGATCAGTCGTGCAGAGGAACTCCTTGAGGCCCAGATGCGGGCCGATGCAGAGCGCATGGCTGAAGAGCGTGCCAAGGAACTGGAGGCTGAGGCAAAGAAAGCCTCCCAAGAAAACCCATCAGACCCATCAACCCCATCAGACCCATCCGACGAACAATGAAGAACTTTATCATCAGAACCATCACCGGCGTGCTGTTTGTAGCCGCCATCGTCACTTGTTTCTTACGGGCAGAGGCGATGATCCTGCTCTTTGCCCTCGTCACAGGACTGACCATCTGGGAGTTTACCGGACTGGTCAATGAACTGGAGCGTATCACCATCAACAGGATGATCTGTACGGTGGCAGGTGTCTATTTCTTCTTCGCCATGGCTGGCTATAACAGCGGATTGACCCCAGCCACCGTGTTTATCCCCTACCTCGTGTCGATTATCTACCTGCTCATCGCAGAACTCTACCTGATACACGATGACCCCATCGGCGATTGGTCCTATACGATGATGAGTCAACTCTATATCGCCCTGCCCTTCTCTTTGCTCAATGTATTGGCATTCCGTTCGACGGGATACGACATACAGTATACTTACCTGATTCCGCTTGCCGTCTTTGTGTTCCTCTGGATAAACGATACTGGCGCCTATCTCTGCGGTTCGTTGTTAGGCAAACACAAACTCTTCCCCCGCATCTCGCCGGGAAAGAGTTGGGAAGGCAGCATCGGCGGCGGACTCCTCGTAGTAGCCATTGCCGTGCTGATATGGTATCTCACCGACAAATACGGTGTCAACGACCTCCGTCTCAACGCCTATGAGTGGGCGGGACTCGGACTGACCGTTGTCATCTTCGGTACATGGGGCGATTTGGTAGAGAGTCTTTTCAAACGTACCCTCGGCATCAAGGACAGCGGTAACATCCTACCAGGTCATGGCGGTATGCTCGACCGCTTCGACTCTTCGCTGTTGGCCATCCCTGCCGCCGTGGTCTATCTCTATACCCTCACCTTATTTTAATTCGTAAAGTACAGTCAGTGTCGGCTTGTAGGTATTCTTCAGCGTTACCGTAATAAATCCGCCTTCTGCCTCAAACTTAGCCACCTTGTGGTCATCACCCCGATGCGGCATGTTGGGCCAACTGCCTAAATCCTTTTCCAACTGGTCGCGGATCGCCTGCCAGAGATTACGCGTGCTGTCGTTGGTAGAGAGGTTGTAAGTCTCCTGCAACAATTTCAGCGTATCATGCTCCTGTGCAAGTATCAAATGGTAGAGTTCACCCTCTTTCACCATCACGACATTGGTAAAGGAGGAATCCGTCTTGGAAGAGTCAACGGCAAAGCCACGGGCTGTGAGAGAGTCACAGAAAGTCTTGAAGGGCAGGCCCATCGACAAGCCACGATAATCGAGAGATTTCTTCTCTCCACTACTACAGGCACAGAGTGCTGCAAAGGCCACAAAGGCCACTAAAATCTTCTTCATAATCTTTGTTTTTATGTGATGACAGGTGCAAAGGTAGCATTTTTTTTGGAAACTTCCAAAAAAAATGCTACCTTTGCATCCATGTTTATCCTAAGCGCACTGTTTTCCATCCTGCTGGTACCACCGGCCGACACTATCCGCACCGAACAGATAGAGGAAGTTGTCGTGACCTCAAATTCCGCACGGCAACGTGTCCAGAATGTGCAGGCTGGAGCCGAGCAACTGCAACTGAAGGACCTGACGGCAGCCCCTTCGCTTTTTGGCGAGAATGACGTGATGCGCGCCCTCCAGTTGTTACCCGGCGTCAAATCAGAAAGCGACGCATCGAGCAGTTTTCAGGTCAGAGGCGGTACAGCGGCACAGAACCTGATTCTCTATGATCAAGCACCCGTCTATAACGTGGGACACTTGGCCGGGCTGTTTTCAGCCTTCAACGATGATGCCCTCGGCAGTGCCACGCTCTATAAGGGTTTATTGCCAGCCCAGTATGGCGGAGCCTCATCGGCCGTACTTGACCTGACGGGACGTACCGGTAACAAACACGACTGGCACGGGGGAGCCTCCATCGGACTCCTTTCGGCCAAAGGAACGATAGAAGGTCCGATTGTCAAGGACAAAGCCTCCTTCTTAGTCACAGCCCGACGCACTTATCTGGATGTTTTCCTCAAACTGACAGATGATTTCAGGAACAACACGCTCTATTTCTATGATATCAACGCGAAATTCGACTGGACCATCGGACAGCGTGACCAACTCTTCCTCTCGTTCTTCACAGGCTATGACCGTACTGAACTAGAGGACATGATAGATATCCGCTGGAGCAACCTGGCAAGCAGTCTGAAGTGGCTTCACCATTTCCGGGGCGGCTCGCATGCCCAGACCACCTTATTATATAGTGGGTACCTGACCGACAATGGTATTGACATCTTTGGCATGAACATCTGGTTCAACGGACATATCCGACAGGGGTCTCTTCGACAGGACTTCCATATCAATCTCGGCAAGCACCAGGTGGATGCAGGGTTGTCATCGACGCTGTTGAATGTGAAGTCGGCAGAATGGAAGTTTATCACAAAGCATGTGAAAGAACAGCGACGCGCCTGGGAGAATGCATTTTGGCTGAATGGGCTCTTCCAGTTCTCAGACCAATTGACGGTCTCTGCTGGTCTGCGGACAAATATGTTCTCCCCCCTCGGCGGTTCTCTCTATTACGATATTGAGGAGAATGGTGACATCGGCTGGTACTACAACTACGGTAAGAATCAGATTGTGAAGACGCATGTCACCATAGAGCCCCGTGCCTCCCTCAATTATCACTGGTCAATGTTCAATGGCCAATGGTCTGTAAAGGCCGCCTATGCCCGCACCTCGCAGAATATCCATGCCCTACGCAACCAGAACACTTCCACACCCTTCGACAGATACACGTTGAGTAGTAATATCGTCAAACCTGAGATTGCCGACCAGATCAGTCTCGGTATCTTTGCCGCCACCCCAGACCAGGCCTATGACGTCTCACTCGAAGGATACTACCGGAAGGTGGACAATGTGCTCGACTATCGCGACGGCAAGAGTTTCAGTAGTGAGATTGAGATAGAGCGTCTGATCCTGTCTGGCGAAGGGAAAGGCTATGGTGCAGAACTGGCTGTCCGCAAGAATACGGGTAAGTTGACGGGATGGCTCGCCTATACCCTCTCGTGGTCGAAGACCCGCATCCCAGGTGTCAACGGCGGCAGATGGTATGATGCCAATAACGACCGTCGACATGATATCAGTCTCGTGGCCATGTATCGTTTGGGAAAACGCTGGGCACTCAATGGAACGTGGGTATTCTATACCGGCCAGGCTTTCACGGCACCAAGTGGCAAGTATCAGATAGAGGACAACTGGGTGTACTATTATGCAGAGCGCAACGGTTACCGTGCGCCCGACTACCACCATCTGGACGTCAGTGCTGTCTGGACGAAGAAATACCGTCGTTCCACTCACGAGTGGGTATTCAGTATTTATAATCTCTACAACCGCTACAACCCGTTCCTCATCAATTTCGAGGATAGTGAGAACGGCGCCCGTACCAAGGCCGTGCAGTATTCGCTCTTCGGTATCGTGCCGTCCGTATCGTTTAACATCAAGTTCTGAGGCTCTATGAATCATCTGCGCATCATACCTTTTTACCTTTTTGCCTTTTTACTCTTAACAAGTTGTGAGAAGGAGATTGAACTCGACTACCATCAAGTAGACGCGCTCTATGTCGTAGAGGCCTCTATTTCGAACAACGGCACGGAGGTGCGCGTCAGCCAGACGAATGCAATGGACGACAACAACAGTAGCAGCGACATCAGCAACGCGACGGTCACCCTCACTACCGACAACGGACAACAATGGAATATCCCCTACAGCCGTAATGGATTCTACCGTTCTTCCACAATCAAAGGCGAGGCAGGCACCACCTATACCATTGACGTGGCACTTGACGGACAGCACTTCACCTCCACCTCCACGATGCAGAAGACGCCTATACTCAACAAGTTCCGCTTTGTCTGGATGAAGGCAGCCTCAGAGCGCATCTTGTTTGGTGACTTGCGACTGCAAGATATCCCCAATGAAGACAACTGGTACTTTCTGCACATCTATCGCAACGGTATCGGCTACCGATGGGCGGTGATGCGCGACGACCAGAACCCTAACAAGGAACTGCAACAACTCTTTACCTTCTTTCGAGAAGGCAGCAGTGACAATGATGTATTACAGGAAGGCGACAATTTACGCATTCAGATACGTGCCATCGACCAACGGGCCTACGATTATCTCTACTCCATGCAGATCATGGACAATACCGGCACCAATCCCATCCCGAACTTCACGGGCGGATGCTTAGGGTATTTCTCAGCCTATCATCAGATTACCTACGACTGCATATATCACCTGGCAGACGCAGAAGAGGATGACTAACCTTTCAAAAGCCCCCTAAGTTAGGGAGCCACAGGGGTCTGAACGAGGGTCTTTCTAAGTATCAGCGTCACCGTCACGTTGTACTCTTCATTTTCATAGCGCAAGGTCATGGTGTCATCGGTAAAGGAGAGGACCTGTGCGAGGATGGTCTGTTTGCGTCCTTCCTCATTGATAAATTCCAATTTAAGGTTATTGTTGTCGCAACGGTATTGTCCTTCGTAGATGATATCTCCAAACTCATCATAGGAAGAGAAAGACCCGTCGCGAACCATACCATTATATTTCCCGTCGGGCATAAAGATAAATCGGTCGTAGGAAAAACTCTCTGGTTCCAGATCGGTATCACCTTCTATGATGACATCGCCCTCGCCCCAGCCACGCTGCCAGGTGCCAACAATCAATTCTCCCAGACGACGACCGTCATCGTCACCAGTACCACAAGAATAGAAGGTGAGAAGGTGAGAAAGTGAGAAGGTGAGTAGTAATAAAACACTATTCACAAATTTCTGTTCCCTTCTCACTTTCCCCCTTCTCACCTTCTCACCTTCTCACCTTTATTTGACATTGCCAACCTTAACAAGGTACTCGGCAATCTGCACCGCATTGAGGGCGGCACCCTTACGGATCTGGTCGCCAGAGAGCCAGAAGGTCAGACCATTCTCATCGCTCAAGTCCTTACGGATACGACCCACGTAGACATCGTCCTTGCCTGCCGTCTCCAAAGGCATTGGATAGGTCAGCGTAGCGGGATCATCCTTCAACGTGCAACCCGGTGCAGCGGCAATGGCCTTCTGAGCCTCTTCCACGCTGATGGGACGCTCTGTCTCAATCCAAACAGACTCAGAGTGAGAACGCAACGAACTGACACGGACACACATCGCAGAGCACTTGGCATCAGTGTGCATGATCTTACGGGTCTCGTTGAACATCTTCATCTCCTCCTTCGTATAACCGTTGGGCTGGAACACGTCAATCTGAGGAATCACGTTGTAGGCCAACTGGTGAGCGAACTTCTTGATGGTCTTCACCTCGCCTTCTTCCACCATCTCCTTGTACTGTTGCTGTAGTTCGGCCATAGCAGCAGCGCCTGCACCAGAAGCACTCTGATAAGAAGCCACATGGATGCGTTTGATATGCGAGATGTTCTCCAACGGCTGAAGTACAACAACCATCATAATGGTCGTGCAGTTCGGGTTGGCGATGATGCCACGAGGACGGTTCAAGGCATCCTCGGCATTGCACTCAGGCACCACCAAGGGTACATCATCGTCCATACGGAAAGCACTGGAATTGTCGATCATCACAGCACCGTATTTCGTAATCGTCTCCGCAAACTCCTTCGAAGTACCAGCACCGGCACTGGTAAAGGCGATGTCCACATCCTTGAAGTCGTCGTTGTGCTGCAACAGTTTGACCTCAATCTCCTTACCCTTAAACGTGTATTTCCTGCCCGCGCTGCGCTCAGAGCCAAACAACACCAGTTCATCCATCGGGAAATTCCTCTCGGCGAGAATACGCAGGAACTCCTGTCCCACGGCTCCACTCGCACCCACAATTGCTACTTTCATAAGCCTAATTCCTTTTTTATTATTACAATTTGGCTGCAAAGGTACGACTTTTTTTGGAAAGAAACAAAAAAAGTCGTACCTTTGCACTCAGAATGGCAATATTGGCATCATATTTACCCATTACCGACCCCACATTGATTTTTTTTGTGGTGTTGCTCATCATTCTCTTTGCACCGATTGTGATGAGTAAACTGCGTATCCCGCACATCATCGGCATGGTGCTGGCAGGTGTTGCCGTGGGGCATTACGGCTTCAACATTCTGGAACGCGACATGTCGTTCGAGATCCTCGGTAGCGTAGGACTCTATTATATCATGTTCCTCGCCGGACTGGAGATGGACTTGGAAAGCCTGAAGAAGAACTCCAATAGATTCCTGATCTTTGGACTACTGACCTGTTTCGTACCGCTCATCATAACCTACATCATGGCCCGGACGATGCTTGGCTATTCCGGCAGTGCCGCCTTTCTCTTGGGCTGTATCATGGCTTCGAACACGCTGATTGCCTATCCCATCATCGGCCGATACGGCCTGCAGGGCCATTCCTCAGTACAACTCTCCGTCGGGTCGTCAATGATCTCACTGTTTCTGGCCCTGGTGATGATTGCCGCCCTGTCGGCCTCGTTCAACGCAGACCAGTCGTCCCGTCTCTCACCGTTCACAGCCCAACTTTTCTTCCTCCTGAAACTCATCATCTTCATTACCGGCTCCGTCTGGCTCATCCCCAAACTGGCACGCTACTTCTTGCGCCGTTATAGCGACGCGGTGATGCAGTTTATCTTCGTACTGGCTGTCATGTTCCTCTCGGCAGCCCTCTCCAATTTTATCGAACTGGAAGGCATCTTCGGTGCGTTCCTGGCGGGACTTATACTCAACAGGTATATACCGAAAGTCTCACCCCTGATGAACCGCATCGAGTTCATCGGCAATGCCGTGTTCATCCCCTATTTCCTGATTGGTGTGGGCATGCTCATCAACGTGCGCACCCTCTTCACCGGTGCCGGGGTGCTCTGGGTGGTCTTCCTCATTGCCTTCTTCGGCACGTTCGGCAAGGCGGTGGCGGCCTACATCTCCAGTCTGGCGTTCCGCCTGCCCAAACGCGACGGTAATATGATGTTCGGACTGACATCCGCCCACGCTGCCGGTGCCATCGCCATGGTGATGGTGGGCATGCGACTGGAAGTGGCTCCTGGCGTCTACCTCGTTGATGACCACATGCTCAATGGTGTCGTGATAATGATCCTGGTCACCTGTATCATCTCCACCCTGATGACGGAACATGCCTCACAACAGATCATCATCCACGAGAAGAATCACCTGCAGGCTGAAGATCCCAAGGCCGACGACGAGAAGATTTTGCTCTGTGTGAAATATCCGGATATCGCCCCGCAACTGCTCAGTCTGGCCCTACTCATACGCAACCAGAAACTCAACCGTGAACTGGTGGGGCTGAACGTGGTCTATGACGACCAGCACGCCTCGGTAGGACGCAAGCAAGGACTCCAGTTATTAGAGAGTCTGCAACAACGGGCTTCATCGACAGAGGTACAGATGCAGACGCAGGTGCGCTTAGCCACCAACATCGCCAACGGCATCAAGCACGCCTTCCGCGAGTTTGCCTGTTCGGAAATCGTGATGGGCATGCACGTGCATACCGACATCAGTCCGAAGTTCTGGGGCGAGTTCATCCAGAGCCTCTACAACGGATTGAACCGCCAGATTATCCTTACCCGCTTCATCCAGCCGCTCAACACCCTGCGCCGCATCCAGGTCTGTGTCCCATCAAGGGCAGAGTTTGAGCCAGGTTTCCACCGGTGGTTGGAGCGTCTGAGTCGTCTCGCCGGACAGTTGGACTGCCGCATCCAGTTCCATGGTCGTCAGGAGTCATTAGTACTCATTGCCGAATACATCAATAACCGCCACCCAAACGTCCGGGCTGAATACACCCTGATGGGACACTGGAAAGAACTGCCCCAGTTGGCTACCAGCATATCCGGCGACCATCTCTTTGTGGTCATCACAGCCCGTAAAGGCACCATCTCATATAAGAACGCCATCGAACGGCTGCCCGATGAACTCCAGAAATACTACTCTGGCAAGAACCTCATGATCATCTTCCCCGACCAATATGGTCACCAGAAGGAAGACCGTATGAGTTTCACCGAGGCTCAGCACCATGAAGAAAAGAGTATATATGATACTATCCTACGCTGGTTAGACAAGAAAATTAGGAATTAGAAATTAGAAATTAGAAATTATGATTACTATTAGTCATATCACCAAGAGTTTCGGCTCATTGCAGGTACTGAAAGGCATTGACCTCCATATCGACCGTGGCGAGGTCGTCAGTATCGTCGGTCCCTCAGGTGCCGGCAAGACCACCCTATTGCAAATCATCGGCACGCTCGACCGTCCTGACACTGGCACGGTATGTGTCGACGGCATAGACACCACCACGCTCTCCTCAAAGAAGTTGAGCGACTTCCGCAACCAGCATCTCGGCTTCGTGTTCCAGTTCCATCAACTCCTGCCGGAGTTCACGGCGATTGAAAATATTATGATTCCCGCCTATATTGCAGGGCTTTCCAAGAAACGTGCCAAACAACGTGCACAAGAACTGCTCGACTTCATGGGACTGGCCGACCGTGCCACACATAAGCCCAACGAACTCTCCGGTGGTGAGAAACAACGCGTGGCGGTAGCCCGAGCCCTCGTCAACAGCCCCGCCGTCATTCTCGCCGACGAACCTTCTGGCTCCCTCGACTCCAAGAACAAGGCGGAACTCCATCAACTCTTCTTCGACCTTCGCGACCAGTTTGGTCAGACCTTCGTCATCGTCACCCACGACGAAGCCCTCGCCCAAATCACTGACCGCACCATCCACCTCCGTGACGGACAAATAGAAATTCCAGAATTCCTTTCTGAAATACAATAAAAAACTGGCACAGTGAAATGCCGTGCCAGTTTCTTTATTCCTCAACAATACCTTCCATCACCAACCGCACATTCGGACGGTTCTGGGAGTTATTATTTACATATACAGAACGCTTCACATAACCATCTGGTACGTCATGAAGATCCAACTCCAACGTAATGCGGGATTCTCTGCCCGCACGGACAGGCGACTTCTTATACTTTGCCTCAAGACAGCCGCAACTTGACTCTGTGTCGTGAATGACAAAAGGCTCGCTGCCCTTGTTGACAAACACGAAATCATGGCTGATACTGCCCTGTTGCCTTGATACCGTACCAAAGTTATAAATACGCTCATCATTGTCAAATTCAATGACAGCAGGTCCTTGCTGTACGTTTACCTGTCGTTTTGGCTTACAAGAGGCGAGACATAGCACAGCCAAAAGTGCCAATAAACAGTTTCTCATGACCTTATTCTGCAATACAGATAGAGACACGGTTCATGTCGTTCTCTGCGAACGGCTGCACACGGCTACCCTTTGAGTCGTAACTGATACGGCTCTGGGCAATACCGTAATCATTGACGAGTGACTTCACAACGGCATCGGCACGTCCGGCGGCCAGACGATCGTTGATCTTGTTGTTACCCGTACCGGCATCAGCATAACCTGTAATCACGACCTTTGAATTGGGATACTTCTGCAGATAGTCAGCGATATCCTTCACCTTCTGGGCCTCCTCAGGACGGATGTTAGTCTTGTTGATCAGGAAGAATACGTCACGGCGGAGCGGCTCAATCTTCTCCTCGACAACGGCTGCAGCAGGAGCGGGAACCGGAGCGGGCTGAACAACAGGCTGTGGCTCGGGCTCTGGCTCTGGAGCGGGTGCGGGAGGCGGAGGAAGGATCTTGTTATAGGTCTTGCCAAGATTGATCTTCAGGCCGATGAGGCCGTTGAAGTACCAGTCGGCCTTCATCTTACCACCGCTATGTTTCTTTGAATTATATTTATCGCTAAGGATATTTGCATTACCCTCAAGGGTCAAAGCAACGGCATCGCTCAGACGGAAAGCAGCCTCAAGACCGCCACGACCGAACAGACGGGCCTTAGAACCATCCCAGATATATTCAAGATTATAGGCATCAAGATTCTTGAGCGTATTGGCAATAGTATTTGCCTCGTCATTACCCCAAGCGATGTTGGCACCACCACCGACGAAAGCCGTCAGGTTGAATACACGGTTGGGATTCCAGCCACAGAACAGATTGCTCAGATTGAACATCAGGTCAATACCGGGAGCCACATACTTGAACTTGTAGTCGTTGGTGTAAGGCGTTGCACCGATCTGGGTGCGGAATCCATTCCAACCACCCTTCGACTGCCAGGCATTAGCCTGAATACGGGCACCGAATACAGGGCTGAACTGATAGCCCAGACCCAACTGTACGTTCGGCGAAAGCAAATCCTTGAACTTTGCCTCACCAAGCGTGTATTGAAGGCCGCCCTCCAGATTCAGGAAAGCGTGCTTCTGGAACTCATACTTCGTGCCGTCGGCAGCCTCATAGGTCGCCTGGGCCATGGCTGAACCGCTCAGCATCAGCAGAGCAGCAGCGAGTAAAGTCTTCATTGTCTTCATAATTAATTTTGAATTTCTGAATTGATTGTGTTAATGTCCTCAGAATCGGCCAGTGTCAGATACCACTGATTGTCACGCCTGACTGGCTTCAAATAATAAGCCACCTTATTAGGATTAGGGTCACCCTCTTCCTTGTCGAAGAGTATCCCCGAGTACTTCAAGACACAGTCATCCTCAAACCGGAAAACATAGTAGTCTATCTCATAACGGATGGGATGCAACATCTTGAGGCTCGACTCCTGCTTCTTACGCAACTCGTCAGGCACATCTTTGATAGAGTCACCGTCGATGACTTTAATCATAGCAAGGGCATCGTCAATACGCCCGTCGGTCAGATAGGCAAGATATTGTTTTGTAAGATCCAGCACTTCAGTTGTATCCTTCTGACTCATCTCAATAAAAATGGGTATGGGTTCACCCTGACTCTGCTTCTTGCCATCGCCGCAGGCTGTAAGCAACAGCGAAAGTACAAGGACAGTAAAAAACGAGAACTTCTTTAACATATATGTAACCATAGTTTTTAAATAAAGGGGTGCCTAACTTATAGACACCCCTCTTATCGTTAGCTTAAATAGTTTCCTATTTGTCACTTTTCTTACTCATGATCCTGAGCAATAGACTTAGAGATACTCAGTGCAACATACTTAGTCTGAGTGGTCTGCGGATAGTTACCGAAGACATAAGTCATCTGGATGGGCACGTAGATATGGAAGCCACCGGTTACACCAGAGTTGTTCTTGTAGCGGATCCATGTAGACTTAACAGTGTTAGCGACCTGATCGCCACCCTTCTTGTCAGTCTTCTGGACAAGCAGACCCTGTACCTCAGAGGTCTTCCACAACTTAGCCTTGTATGCAGAGTTAGAGTTGATATCCCATGCGTTCATGTAGTTCTCCTTCTCGGTATTCGGGTCACGATCATTGGTACCAAGACCAGCATCGGTGAGGAACAGAGCCTGATCAGTATTCAGAGCAATCTGATAGTACTTGAAGTCAACCTGATAACCATCAACCTTAGTGTCGTTACCACCGATACGGTTCTGAGGATCGCAGAGGTAATCACGCCAGTCGTAAATCTTAGCATACTTAGCGATGTCAACATACTGCCAGTCGTTCGGAGCATCAGGCAGGATATCGGGCTTCGGATTGCCCAGTTCGCATGGACGCAGGAAGCGGACATTGAACCACATATCGTCGAACTCGACAGGAGCACAAGCATCAGGTGTATCAATCATGATGTAAGCCGTGAAGGTCTCACGCTCACCCAGTTTGTGGTGGGTCATGTAGTTCAGAATATCATCCTGAGCAACACCCTCATGATACTTGATTACACTCAGAATACCATTGTCATCCTTAGTAATGCTGCAGAGAATATCTTCCCTCTTATAAGGAGAAATACGGATCTGTGTATCGTTCTCAAACAGTTTCAGAGTATAAGTAGCACCAGAAATACCCTTCACAGTCCATGTGCCGTTTGTTGCAGAGAACGTAGCATTGCCAAGTTTTGCATCGGGCAGAGTGAACTTGAACTCAGGAGTAATCTTAGCCTGGGCAAGTTTCTTGAAGTGAGTCTTGTCAGTAATAGCAGCCTCCAACTTACCGTTACGGAAGTAGTCGTGCAGATCCTTCAAGAACTCAGTACGCTCGAGCAGGTTGTCGTTGGTAATCTTAAGAGCCTCACCCCATGGGCAGTTCAGTGCGCTCAGAGTTGTAACACTCTTCTTAGCATCGGGCACAGGAACAGGAACGTTCACACGTACTTCACGAGCAGTAGACTTATCAGGAGCGTTGGTAGTAGAGTTGAGTTCATACCAGTAAGTCAGAGTCTTGGTGCCACCCAGTGAACCGAGAGCCCAGTGGAACTTACCTACAGGAATTGTCAACTTGATATACAGAGCGGGATCACCGTCGGTAACATCCATATTACCTTTGTGATAAGAAGACTTATAGGCATAGCGGACATAGGTCTCAATGGCTACAGTATTTGACATCTGACCACTCTTCCAGTCGTATGCAAGTTTACCCTTAGCCTTCAAATCCTTATAAACCTTAATGTAATCAGCAGTTGTGAAGTACCACTTGATAATGTGGGTAGTAGCATCCAACTTACCCTGAGTTGAGAGGTTCCACTCCTCAACTACCTGACCGATAGAATCCTTGTCATGAGTGAATTCGCCCTTGCTATTCTTCTTGAAGCGATAGCCATAACGCATATCCTTAGACTGGGTCTTATCAGCCTCATCTTCCTTTTCAACCTCTTTGTAGAAGTCGAAGACATATCTCTTATCGAAGGTCTCCTTGTCCAAGCCGAGTTTCTCGTCATAGACCTTACCCTCAATCTGATACCACTTCACTTCACCAGAAACCTCACCGCAGTCAGCCCAAACGTCAGAAACCTCGAATTCAGCCTCCTTAGCAGTTGGAGCAGGTGTAGTACCCTTCACAATGAGGAACTTCATGTAAGCGAATGTAACAGTCGGGTCAGTAGCAGCGGGCTTGTCACCCTTCTGATACTTCAGTTCGATACAAACGATAGGCATACGACCTACAGCAGCCACATTAGCGGTCTTATCTTCAATAGTTGAACCATCTGTAGCACTAATGTTACGAGGATAAGCGATGAACTCGCCGTTCTCTTCGACAATCTGAATGTGGTTAGACTCCTCAGTCTGGGTTGTACCCAAAGAGTAACCTACACGGTGTACATCGAAGTAGAGGCCAAGTTCTTTCAGTTTAGCAGCATCCAATGCCGTGCAATACTTCTTCAACAGAGTAGCATCACTGTCATAAGTAGGATCGTAGTTGTAACGGATAGCAGTTGCTCTCTCGGGAAGAACGATTTCAGCAGTATCCTGAATATTCTTACTCTTATCCTTGGCAGCCTTCTTGGTTACAGTAACAATCTCTGGATCAATGGCATGAACACCAAGAACCTTACTGATATTGAAACTTCCGTTATAAACAATCTCGTGGGTAGCAGTTGTCTTGGAAATAGCCAGATAACTGAAATTACGATGCAGATGATAGTTGTTAACTGCAGCATTATTCAGACCTGGAACATCATTCCAAGTATCACCTGTATTCTTGCTTGCGAAAGACTTATCGGTGATAAGGAGCAACTCAGAGATAGTGGGAACAACCAAAGCATAGTCAGAAGTAACAGTGCTATCCTTTGACAACTGGAGAGCAGCAATTGTACCCTTACTTTCGTTCTTCAATTCCTTAGCAATCTTAACAGCATCATCCACTTTGTAAGGAACAGTCAGGATACCTGTACCGGCATTCCAATACTTGTTCTTAATCAAATCGTTTGTGTTGTTATAGACGGGCTTCAGACGGTTTGTGTTCGTGACGGCACGAGTCTGCTCAGTTGTAGCGGGCTCTACAATGTCAGAAGTTCTTGTGAAGAAACCAACCTGGAAGTTAGTCAGGTCAACGCTCTTCGGGCTGATGTGATAGTCTGCATAGCCAATCTCTGACAATGTAACGTTGCTACCTCTCTTGAAGAAGTGCCACTTGTCATTCATCTTTTCCTCTTTCGGAGTGAAAGCGAAGATATCAACAGCCTCAATACCACCATAGAACTTGGCGGGGCTGAGGTTGATGCTTCTCAGGTTGCGCTTTGCGAAGACGTTCAAGCTATTGATTGAACCAGCAAAACCGTCAACAGTTGCCATAGCAGCAACAGCCTTATCAACGCTCTTCTTCAGTTCGTCAACGCTGGTCTGACTAGCCTTAGAGGCAATATCCTTCTTAATCTGAGTCAGAGAAGCAATAGCATCCTCAACGCTCTTCTTCCAAGCCTCGTCTACAACGGGATCGGGAACGTTGATGGCCTTAACCAAAGCATCCAAAGCCTTGATCTGGCTCTCCAAGTCCTTAACAACAGCGTCCTTGGCGAAACCTTCGTCAGCAAGGAGCTTCTTAACGTCATCAATAGTCAGAAGATCTTCGCTGATAGCAACGATTTTCTTCTCTACCTCTGCAATGGCAGCAGCGATGGCAGCGTCAACATCGGCAGCAGTGACCTTTCCATCAATGATCTTCTGCAGATCAGCGATAGCAGTTGAAAGATCCTCAACTGTCTGGGCCGTAGCAGCAGCGTTAGCAGTTGCCTGAGCAGCCTTAGCAGCAGCATCAGCAGCGTCAGCTGAACCCTGAGCATCCTCGGCAGTCTTCTGAGCAGTAGCAGCAGCGGCCTTTGCAGCCTCAGCAGCAGTCTGAGCAGTCGTCAAAGCATTCTGCAGAGTTGTCAGCTGATCCTGTAATTTCTGAGCGGTGATAGCATCAATCTGGCTCTGCAGTTTGTTGATGTCGTCATCGTAGTCCTTACAAGACGTAAACATACTAACAGAAGCAATAACCATTGCTCCCATCAGCAGCATACCAAAAATTCTTTTTTTCATACGATTAAAAATTTAAATTAATAAAAAAATTAAGTTGTTGTTATACTTCTTTTACTTCTTTCTATTTGATCTCAAATCTACGTATTAGCCCATTAACAGGGCACAATATCTCCTGCACGGAGTTACATTTTTGGTGCAAATATAGATATATTTCTGAAATCTTGCAAACATTTTCGTCTTTTTTTTAAAAAAAACCGCAAAATATTGCCATTTTCAGGGCAATTCATCGAAAAAACAGCGTTTTTAGCGCGAAATTCCGTTTATACATCGGGGTTTGCACACTATTGATTGTCATTGTTTCTGTTCCGTAGTCCGAAAGGTCCTCCTATTACCTTATTATATTATTAAGAGACTCATTTATTGATCCTCGTTTATGATTTTCGGGTGCAAAAGTAATATTTTATTTTTAATATTCAAATATTCTTTGCTTTTTTTTGCATTTTTATAGCAAAAAAACCTTAAATCATCGGCAGGTCGACTAAAACTCTGCCGATTTTGGGGTTCTTGGGAACGGAATAACGTCACGGATATTCTGCATACCCGTCACGAAGAGAATCAGACGCTCGAAACCAAGGCCGAAGCCAGCATGCGGACAGGTTCCCCAGCGACGGGTGTCAATATACCACCACAAGTGAGTCTTATCCATCTGACGGCGTTCCACCTCACTCATCAACTTATCATAGTTCTCTTCACGCACCGAGCCACCAATGATCTCACCGATCTGCGGGAAAAGTACGTCGGTACCCTGCATGGTGGGGCCAGGAGCCACAGCACCCTTATAGCCGATAGATGAACCTGGATTATCCGGATTATCCGAATTCTGTTTCATATAGAACGACTTAAACGCACGAGGATAGTCGGTCATGATGACGGGCTTCTTGAAATGTTCCTCCACCAGGTAGCGCTCATGCTCAGAGGCCAAGTCGTCGCCCCAGTTGCAGGGGAACTCAAACTTTCTGCCATTTTTGATGGCTTCCTGCAAGATATTGATTCCCTCAGTATAGGGCAAACGGACGAAACGATCCTTCAACACACTCTCCAAACGCTGGATAAGAGTCTTGTCAATCATCTGGTTCAGGAACTGAAGGTCATCCTTGCAGTTGTCGAGTGCCCAACGGACACAATATTTGATAAAGTCCTCTTCCAGATCCATCAGTTCTTCCTGATCGAGGAAAGCCACCTCAGGCTCCACCATCCAGAACTCTGCCAAATGACGGGGTGTATTACTGTTCTCTGCACGGAACGTCGGACCGAAAGTGTAGATGGCTCCAAGTGCAGTAGCACCAAGTTCACCCTCTAACTGACCAGAGACGGTTAGCGAAGTCTGCTCACCAAAGAAGTCATCATCGTAAATGATTTTCCCGTTCTCATCTTTCTTCAGGTCATAAAGGTTCTTAGTGGTCACCTGGAACATGTTTCCTGCACCCTCACAGTCGCTTGCCGTAATCAGCGGAGTGTGGAAGTAGAAGAACCCATGCTCATGGAAATAAGTATGGATGGCCATTGCCATATTGTGGCGGATACGCATGACGGCCCCGAACGTATTGGTACGTAAACGCATATGGGCATTCTTACGCATCACTTCAAACGACTGACCTTTCTTCTGCATGGGATAGTCATTACCACAAAGGCCATACACCTCTAAACGGGTTGCCTGTATCTCGCTATTCTGTCCGGCACCCTGACTCTCCACCAGCATACCCTCAGCACAGATACAACTACCTGTGGTAATGTCTTTCAGCAACTGCTCATCAAACTTGGCAGGATCGACCACAATCTGAACGTTCTTGATGGTCGAACCGTCGTTGAGGGCAATAAAGTCGACGGCCTTTGAACTACGGTGCGTACGCACCCAGCCCTTTACACAGACCTCCTTACCAAATTCCGTGCTCTTCAGCACATCAATTATCTTTGTTCTTTTCATTCTTTCTGTTTTTTCTAGGATCACCTAGGATTGCCTAGGACTACCTAGGACTGCCTAAGATTATTACTCATACGCTCCCATACGCAGACGATCCACCTCTTCCTCTGTGAGATAACGCCAATCGCCACGCTTCAGATTCTTCTTGGTAAGACCTGCAAACTGCACACGATCCAGTTTCAGCACTTTATAACCGAGGCTCTCGAAGATACGGCGTACAATACGGTTCTTACCGGAATGAATCTCAATGCCTACCTGTTTCTTGTCAGTAGGATGGGCATACTGCACATCATCGGCCTTAATCTCTCCATCCTCCAGTTGGATGCCTTCTGCAATCTGCTGGAGATCATGAGCCGCACAAGCCTTATCAAGGAAGACATGATAGATCTTCTTCTTGAGATACTTGGGATGAGTCAGTTTAGAGGCCATATCACCATCATTCGTAAGCAGGAGCACACCCGTGGTATTCCTATCAAGACGACCAACAGGATAGATACGCTCCGGGCAGGCATTCTTCACCAGATCCATCACCGTCTTACGCTGCTGAGGATCATCACTCGTCGTCACATAGTCCTTAGGCTTATTCAACAGGACATACACTTTCTTCTCGATGCTGACAGGCTGATCATGGAAACGGACCTCATCGGTACGGAGAATCTTCGTACCCAGTTCAGTCACAATCTGACCATTGACCGTCACCACACCTGCCTGAATGAACTCATCGGCTTCACGACGGCTACAGACACCTGCATTGGCCAAATACTTGTTCAGACGAAGTGGCTCATTGGGATCATAATTGACTTCCTTATACTCGATACGCTTCTTCATGCTATACTTGGCATTCGGATCATAGTCGGCCGAATGTGGACGAGCATTCTTCTTAAATGGCTTGTAGGGCTTATTAGGATAATTGGAGTTGTATCCGCCCTGACGAGGCTGATAGCCACGTGACTGATAGCCACCCTGCTGACCATAGGCACCCTCACGGGACTGACGGGGCTGATAGCCACCCTGTTGACTGTAACCACCTTCGCGAGACTGACGGGGTTGGTAGCCACCACCACGCTGCGAAGTGCCGAATGCAGGACGACCGCTATTATAGCCGCCACTCTGACGGGGCTGGTAACCACCTTCGCGAGGTTGACGGGATTGATAACCACGGTCATTATTATAGCCACCTGTCCTCGGACGATAACTGGGGCGCTGGGGTGTGCCACTCTGCAAACCTGCGCCAAATCCCTCCGGGCGGAAGCCGCCCTCATCCTCTTCATGATTGTTGTAACTCGGACGCTCATAGGCTGGACGCTGTCCGTTGTGAATACGCGGGCGCGGTGAACGGCCCGGACGGAATTCACGCTGTTCTCTCTGAAAACCTTCTTTTGGTGTTTCCTCTTGTTTCTTTTCGTTTTCGAAATCCATTTTTCTAATCTAAAACTATTTCCTATATAATAAATATATGTATATAATATACATTAAATACCTGTGTAAGTAGAGGGGGTGATAGTTCGCAATTCCTCCTTGACGGATGCGCTGACATCGAGAGTCTCGATAAAGTCGCGGATGGTCTGTTCCGTCATTTTCTGGTTAGTACGGGTCAGGGCCTTCAATGCCTCGTAGGGATGGGGATACGCCTCACGGCGAAGAATTGTCTGAATACCCTCTGCCACAACGGCCCAAGTATTGTCAAGGTCCTCCTGCAATTTCTCCTCATTGAGGATCAACTTACGCAACCCCTTCAAAGTACTCTGGAAGGCGATAAGGGCATGTCCCATCGGTACACCCACATTACGCAGGACTGTTGAGTCTGTCAGGTCACGCTGCAAGCGACTGACAGGCAACTTCTGTGCCAGGAACTGAAGCAGAGCATTGGCAATGCCAAGATTACCTTCACTGTTCTCATAGTCGATGGGGTTTACCTTGTGCGGCATGGCACTACTGCCCACCTCACCGGCTTTGATCTTCTGCTTGAAATAGTCCATGGAGATATACATCCAGAAATCGCGGTCGAGGTCAATGACAATTGTATTGATACGCCGCATGGCATCGAAGATGGCTCCTAACCAGTCGTAGTTGGAAATCTGCGTGGTATACTGCTCACGCTCCAACCCCAGTTTCTCACTAACGAACTGATTGCCGAACTCACGCCAATCATACTGGGGATAGGCTACATGATGAGCATTGTAGTTACCTGTAGCACCACCGAATTTCGCAGTCAACGGTGTCTCTTTCAAAGCACGCAACTGTTCCTCCAAACGATAGACATAAACCATCACCTCCTTCCCTAGACGGGTAGGAGACGCTGGCTGTCCATGTGTCTTGGCAAGCATTGGTATCATCTTCCATTCTTCTGCATAGTCGTGAAGTTGCTCTATCAGTTCCTCCACCAACGGATAATACACATCCTCCAGCGCCTCCTTGACAGAAAGTGGGACTGAGGTATTATTAATATCCTGAGAGGTCAAACCGAAATGAATGAACTCCTTATACCGTTCTAATCCCCCCATTTTGTCGAATTCCTCCTTAATGAAATATTCAACGGCCTTGACGTCGTGGTTAGTCACCTTCTCGATGTCTTTCACACGCTGTGCCTCGGCAGGGGTCAAGTTGCGATAGATGTCACGGAGTCCCTCAAACAGGCTATGGTTGAAATCTTCCAATTGCGGCAATGGCAGTTCACAAAGTGAGATAAAATACTCAATCTCCACACGCACCCGATAACGAATTAGCGCATATTCCGAAAAGTACTCTGCCAATGGTTCCGTCTTGCCTCTGTAGCGGCCATCTATAGGCGAGATGGCTGTCAGTAAACTTAAATCCATTTTCTCAAATTATCGATAATTATCCTTTATTTAGTGTGTCATTTGGGCTGCAAAGGTAAATATAAAAATCGAATCTGCAAAATTTTCTCACGAAAAACTTGCAGATTCGTCAGGTATTAAACATTGTTTATAACTGGTAGAGGTCGTTTGCCGCCATCAGTTCCACCTTTTTCTCTTCCAGGACCCGCTCACAAGCATCAAGGTCAGTTGGTCGAATCACCACATGAGCCACATCACCATTGGCAAATGAATACATATACTCAATGAAGATGCCTTTCTGGGAAAGATATCTGAGTACAACTGCCAATGACCCGCTCGTGTTCGGACAGACAAAACCAATCACATCGGTGATCTTAACGGCAAAATGAGCCTCTTTCAACACCTGATAGGCTTTCTCCGGATCAGAGACGATACAACGAAGGATACCGAAATCACTGTTATCGGCAATACTCATGGCTGAGAGGTTGACGCCTGCCTCGCCAAGAACATCTGTTACCTCGGTAAGTCTGCCAGACTTATTCTCGAGGAAAATACTTAATTGTTTTGCTTTCATTTTATATAGTTTTTTTATTAGGATTATCTAGGGTTGCCTAGGATTACCTAGAGTTGTCTCTTATCGATGACTCTCTTCGCCTTGCCTTCGGAGCGCTCGATGCCCTTCGGCTCCACGAGACGCACCTTGAATCCAAGGCCGATGACACTACGGAGTTCGCCTTCGAGTTTCTTCTGCAGGCCGACCATTGTCGACATGTCGTCGGTGAAGTAGTCTTCCTTGACCTCGACTTTGAGTTCGGATGTGTCGGTATTGTTCACGCGATCCACAATAAGCAGGAAATGAGGCTCAAACTCCTTCTGCTTCAGGATGACATCCTCAATCTGCGACGGGAACACATTGACACCACGGATAATCAGCATATCGTCACAGCGGCCAAGGATACGATCCATACGAACGAGTGTACGGCCACAGGCACATTTCTCATAATGCAATGCTGTCAGGTCATGGGTACGGTAGCGCAACAACGGCATACCCTCCTTGGTAAGATGGGTAAAGGTCAACTCGCCAAAGGCCCCTTCCGGAAGTGGCTCACCCGTATTCGGGTCAAGGATTTCCGGATAATAGTAGTCTTCGTTCAGGTGTGTACCATGCTGGCATTCGCACTCATAGCCGACACCAGGTCCAGCAATCTCACTCAGTCCGTAAATATCATATGCCTTGATGCCCAACGACTCTTCAAGTTTGACACGCATCTTCTCGGTCCAGGGCTCTGCGCCAAAGACACCAATCTTCAACTTGAATTCATCACGCGTCCATTCACACTCCCGCATGGCCTCGCCAAGGAACATGGCATAACTGGGAGTACAGCAAAGCACCGTTGCACCGAAATCATGCATCAGCGTCATTTGTTTCTGAGTATTACCCGACGAAATGGGAATCACGGAAGCCCCAATATTCGTAGCACCGTCATGAGCCCCAAGACCACCAGTAAACAAGCCATAGCCATAGGCCACTTGGAAGATATCTTCCTTCCCAGCGCCATAAGCGGTAAAAGCGCGAGAGATTGCCTCAGACCATGTAGCCAAATCCTTACGGGTGTAAAGCACAACCACAGGTTTACCTGTCGTACCGGAGGAGGCATGAATTCGCACAATCTGACTCATCGGTACAGCAGCCAGACCAAAAGGATAATTGTCTCGGAGATCTAGTTTGTTGGTAAACGGCAGTTTCACGATATCATCAATACTTTTGATATCGCCAGGCTCCAAACCCATCTCCTGAAACTTTTTTCTGTAAAAAGGAGTGTTATAATACACATACTCTGCCATCTTAACGAGACGGCGACTCTGTATTTCTCGCAATTGCTCACGATCCATACATTCTACGGCTTCATTCCAAATCATAAGTCTAATTCTATGTTGTAAGAGTTATTTGTTTTTTATGGGTACAAAGGTAATGCTTTTATTTGAAACAACAAAAAAAACCTCAGAAATTCTTCTGAAGTTTTTTGTGGGCGTTGACGGATTCGAACCGCCGACCCTCTGCTTGTAAGGCAGATGCTCTAAACCAACTGAGCTAAACGCCCTTTTTCTTTTGCGGGTGCAAAGGTACAACAAAAAAGTGAATAGAGAAAAGTGAAAAGTGAAAAGTTGCTGATTGTTGACGTTTTTTAACAAATTTAGCCTAACAAATGCTCAATATCAGACTGAGGGAGGATGCAAAGGATAGCCTTGCCATCTGGCGTGTAATTGACATTTGAACAGGCAAACAGTTCGTTGATCAGGTTCTCCATCTCTTCATTGCTGAGAATCTGACCGTATGGTATCGACGCACTGCGCGCGAGGCTTAACGCCACTGTACTATTTATCTCGTCCGTCACTCCCCTACCCTTCTCCAAAGCATCGCTGACCATCCGCCGCAAAAGCAGTACAGGATCAATCCCTTCAATGCCGGCAGGAATGCCGTTGATGGCGTATGTATTTCCACCAAGATCACTCAAATCAAATCCCAGCCCAGAGAGCGTCGGAAGGATGGAACTGAACACCACAGCATCAGAGGCAGAAAACTGAACCGTTTCAGGGAAAAGCATCTTCTGGGTCCCACAGGTCATGGCACGCTGCTGTTCCATATACTTTTCATATAATATCCGGATGTCGGCACGATGCTGATCGATAATCATCAGTCCCGACTTCACCGCCGTCATGATATATTTACCCTTGTACTGATAATGGGCTGGCGACTTTTCGGCAATCATCTCCGGAACAGTAGTGACAGAGGCCGTCTCCTGCAACTCAAACAGATCTGCCGATGTATGATCCATCGGTTTCTGAACAGAATCGGACGACAAGGAGTCGTATAGTTTCTGCCAGTCTGAGGGTACGGGGGACTTAGGGGAAGTGGAGGCTGACTTAAACGGATTATAGTCTGGGTTATAATGAGGCTGTGGCGAAGAAATAGGCCTTTCCGGATCATAGACAGGAATATCGGGACGGCCGACAGTGTCAAAATCTATGGTAGGCACTTCACAGAATTTACCAATGGCATCACGGACAGCCGCTGTCAGTATCTGCCAGATAGCCTGTTCATTCTCAAACTTAATCTCCGTCTTTGTTGGATGGATATTGACGTCAATATCTGCTGGATTGATGTCAAAATAGAGGAAATAGGGAATCTGCATGCCTTCCTGGATCAATCGGTCATACGCGGTAATGACAGCCTTGTGGAAATAGGGGTGTTTCATATATCGGCCGTTCACAAAGAGGTAATCGCAACCACCCCTTTTCCTGGCCGACTCCGGCTTCGACACGAAACCATAGATCCGGCACATGGCCGTGCTGACATCCACTGGAATCAGATCCTGACAATACTGGCGACCAAAGACATCGGCGATACGCTGCCGTAAACCACCAGCCTTCAGATTCATCAGTTCCACACCGTTGCTATGCATGGTGAAGTTGATCTCTGGGTAGACAAGAACGATACGTTCAAAGGCCGTCAGGATATTGTTGAGTTCTGTGGCGTTTGTCTTAAGGAATTTCCTTCGGGCCGGCACATTGAAAAAGAGATTCTCCACCTTGAAGTTCGCTCCTACGGGACAAGATGTCGGTTCCTGACCAACCACCTTTGAACCAGAGACAGACACCAGCGTACCGACCTCATCGTTTATCGTCCGGGTCCGAAGTTCTACCTGCGCCACAGCCGCAATGGAAGCAAGCGCCTCTCCCCGGAAACCCATAGTCTGCAGGGCGAAGAGATCTTCTGCCTTCTGAATCTTGGAGGTGGCATGACGCTCAAAAGCCAGACGGGCATCTGTTTCAGACATACCCTTACCGTCATCTATGACTTGAATAGACGTACGTCCAGCATCAACCACCAACACATGGATCGTCTTGGCTTCGGCATCCACAGCATTCTCCACCAACTCCTTGATGACGGAAGCCGGACGCTGTATCACCTCACCTGCAGCAATCTGGTTGGCAACGCTATCGGGAAGTAGTTGTATGATATCACTCATGGACTATTCCTTTCTTTTCACGCCACACAAAGATATCAAAACGATTACGTGGACGGACATCATCATACCACGCAAAGCCTGTCAATTGCTTCTTGTTTGCAGGTATCTGATTAAGCGGGTACATCGTGCCGCTGGTCTTGGGTGTCCATACGCTCTGCAGTTTCCGGTCTTTGAGGAACATCTTAAGTTCAGTGGTTTCCTGATAATTATATATAATAGGTACTGAGTCGCCTTCCTCAAAATAATAGCCAATAATCACTTGGTCCACAGCCTGTGCCTCATGGATGTTCCCATCAATGAAATAGGCAAACATCTCTTTTGAAGAGACCTGATTATAACAGGATGTATCGCTGCGGAGTTGCTGGATGGAAAAGGCATTCCCGATGACATGGGCCCTGTCAATGACAGAATCCTTCAAGAAAATCTGTATCTCGTCACCCAGCAATTGCTGGTTGTTGTTCCAAACGATCGGATCCCTATACATCGTCATACAGGAATCCTGTGAGTTATACACCAGAGAATCACAGACAGCCTGCACATCAGTCCTATAGGCTCTGACCTTGTGGAAGGCATAGATTTTCCGATAGACGGAATCCGTTTCTATATTATAGGTAACCACCTTGAAGGTATCAGCGTGCATATAGAGCGAGTCGCCCTGTGAATAGTCAATGGCCACCGCACTGTCAGTACAAAGGGCAAAACCTGTATTCTCATAATACTCGCCATAGTTGCCTGTCAACTTATTCTTATTGATGGAATCCACATAGATGACGTTGCGGAATGCCTGGCTGTACCCTTGTTTACTGTCATAATAGACACTGTCGCCCACCAGGGTCTTTCCTTCATTGTCAAGCACAGACCGTTCCATCAGCCTAGCCTGTTCATTCTTCGTGTCATAATAACCTTGCTCGGAATAAATATGGCTTTTCCCAGACGTAATGTTCGAAGGTCCTACGATATGTGCCAAGGAACGGGCATTGTCATAATAAAGGGTATCCGTCGTCAAATAGAACTTCGGACTCCTCATCTTCACATCGTAGTTAAACACAGACATTTTGGTCTTCGTATTATATTCCCCCCAGTCGGAAGTCAATGTCGTGTTACCGTCAACCATCTTACCGCCCTCAAAGAAATAGGCGTTATCATAAAGACGGTCAAAGTCAAGACTGTCCGTATACAACGTGGTCTTCCTGTTTTTCAAGACCACGTTATAACGGGCTCGCGCAATCTGTTCATTGCCGTCATAGTAGGCGTAATCGCTGACAAGAGAGAGTGTATCTCCCTGATACATCTTCACATGGCCGAAGGCTTCAAAGGAATTGCTGGCCTCATAGAAATAGGCACTGTCGCAATAAAGTCTGGCTCCTACATGGGTGAAGTGCACCTTGCCGTTCAGTATGGTCGCATCGGGATTCTTATACTGGTCGAAATGAAGCACATCGGCATGTACCAGATAAACGCGCTTGTCCTGCACCCTCGTCTTACGGGCAGCCCGTTTGCGGGAGCGGTTCTTCTGGGCATCGACAGATGCCGTCGCCAACAATGCGAACACTACCATCAGAAACCATACCAATTTTTTCATCTGCTTCTTTCCTCTAAACCGACTAGGATATCCTAGGAAATCCTAGGGATTCCTAGGAGATTTTACTTGATCCAGCCTTCGTACTCAAACTTACAGTCGCGATAATTATCATTCAGGCGGGTATAAACTCCTTTTATCTTATCCACGACCCACTGATGAAGTACTTCCTCACGGCGTTTGTTAAGTACCACTTCCTTCAACACTTGATAATCATCACTGATATTGGCCCTGTGACCATCAACGCGGTTCTTCAACTTGGCAATGACACAGACGGTCTTACCTTTCTGATTGATCATCTGGAAAGACTTAGATATCTGTCCGACCTTCATGGTGTCAACCACCTTTGCCACCTCGGGAGGAAGATCCTGCATCTTGAAACGGGAGGTGATGCTATGACCATACTGCAACTGAGAGTTGGACATCAAACCTTTGTTACTGCGTGTGTCCTTATCATCTGACAACAGGGAGGCACCTTCCTCAAACGTAAATTTACCCCCACGAATATCATCGGCAATGGAATCCAGACGGTTCAAGGCTTTCTCGATAGCCTCGTCAGAGACAATGGGTTTCTTCAAGATATGTCGGACGTTCACCTTGTCACCACGTTTCTCCACCAATTGGATGATATGATAGCCAAACTCCGACTCAACAATTTTGGATATCTTCTTCGGGTCAGTCAGATTGAAGGCAACCGTTGCAAAAGCGGGATCCAGTGTACCACGCCCCATCAGTCCCAGTTCACCTCCACGACGGGCAGAGACCAGATCTTCGGAATACAAGCGTGCCAAGGTCTGGAAAGTAGACTCTCCCTTATTCACACGATCCGTATAATTACGCAACTCCTCCTTCACACGATTGATTTCCTCTTCCTCTATCCGGGGGGTCTGACAGATAATCTGCACCTCCACTTCTGTTTGCACAAACGGAAGACTGTCCTGCGGAAGATTCAAGAAATAACGACGCACATCTGCCGGAGTCACGGCAATGTCCTCCACCAGTTTCTGACGCATCTTCTGCACTTTCTGACGGTCTTTAAATTCATCACGCATCTCATTACGCATCTGGGTTATCGTCTGATGCTTGTATTCTTCAAGCCGCTCACGCGAACCGTCGACCATATCCAACCACGTACTGATCTGTTGTTCCACATCCTGTGCCACATCGGCATCTGTCACCTCGATACTGTCGATGTCTGCCTGGTGGACAAAGAGTTTCTGGACGGCGATCTGTTCTGGAATCGTACAGTCCGGATCCCCACTCCACTTGACACCTTCCATGGCGGCCTGCATACGCAGGTTCTCCACATCAGACTTCAGGATAGCCTCATCGCCAACTACCCAGATTACCTCATCAATGATACTATGAACCGGAACAACGGAGTCGGAATCCATAGAATTCGTTGACAGAGTCGGAATACTAGCATGATTCGGCATGGTGGCAACACCCATCAAAGGGGCTGCTACCAAGATAGGCAAGATAAACTTTCTGGTTATTCTCATTGATGCTTATTAACTGTTTTCAATACTTCCTTATTCACCGTAAATGGATAACGACGACGCAGGTCATAGATCCAGGCTTTCTCAAGCATATCCTGATAGTCGGCTGTCACCTGACCTCTAACATCAGTATAGTTCTCCGGTCCTTTTTTAAGCAGTTTACCATAGACTGCATCTATCGGATAGCCTTCGACAGGAGTGGTTGTTGTATCACGCTTGAAGACCTCCTTGTCAATCAGAGGATGGTCACCCTGCTTAAAGATGCCCTTCTCTACACGAATACGAATGACGGAATCCGGATTGAAGGTACTGCGCAAGGCCTCAGCCCACTGATCAAAAGGCAATTTCTTGACACAATTCTTCACGGCCTTCACATCTGCCTTATCCTTTACATGATAGGCAATACCCTTATAACGAGGCTCCGACCATGCATAATCTTTCTTGTGTTCTTTGAAATAGGCCGCCAGTCCTGCTTCATCTTTCGCTCCCTTATCCCAGACCTCACGGTTACTGATCTCATAGAGCAGCAGACCGTCATAATACTCCTGGATCAAGTATTTCGCCTCACTGTCCACAGCCGCTAAGGAGTCTGTCCTCCTAACCATGATATCTTCCTTGCTCATTGTCCCGCCAGACTGTTTCACCATCTCTTGGATCTTCTGATCGGCAATCCGTTCACGAAGGCCCTGCTGTTCTATTCTCTGGATGATAGTGTTTTTCAACGAATCGAAGGGTTCCAACTGCTTACGGTCTTTCATCAAGATGATATGATAGCCTCTCGGCGTCAATACCGGCTGACTGATCTCACCTATCTGTAAGGCATAGGCAGCATCCTCGAACTCCTTGAAAGCCTGATTAGGGGCAATCCATGTAGAAAGCAGTCCACCATTGGCACCCGTTTTCTTGTCATCAGAAAAACGTTTGGCAAGATCGGCATAATCTGCACCAGCCCTTAGAAGTTGGTAAACGGAATCAGCACGGTGACGAACCCTATCCTGCTCTTCCTGTGTTGCATTCGATGAGAGAAGGAAAAAAATATGTGCAGGATAGATCAGTCCTTTCGAACCGATCTGTTCCTTGGCTCGATTATAGTTGTCACGAGCCTCTTTCAGCACATCTGCATCCGTCACCAAAGTAGGCCGCACCTGCTGGTCACGGTACATCGCATACTCCTGTTTAAAGGATGTCAAGGTATCCAGTTTAGCGTCAAGTGCTGCAATGACCTTCAACTTATAGTTGATAAACAGATCCACATATTCATCAATGGACTTCTTATCTATAACACCATCCGAATTATTCTTATTATAGGAATACTCGAACTCCGAACGTAACACAGGATTCCCATTGATTGTCATAATCACGGGATCCGTCTGTGCCATCAAGACAATGACGTTCAGGAAAAAGGCTGAAAGAAAGATAACTCTTTTCATCATCTTAATCATTAGGACGACTGTAATTAGGAGCCTCACTGGTGATGGTGATATCATGCGGATGGCTCTCATTGACACCGGCATTGGTAATACGGGTAAACTTTGCCTCATGGAGTTTCTCAATAGTGCCGGCACCGCAATAGCCCATACCGGACCGCAGACCGCCAACCATCTGGTAAATCACCTCCTGAACGGTTCCCTTATAAGGCACACGGCCGGCGATACCCTCGGGCACCAGTTTCTTCACTTCTTTCGTGTCGCCTTGGAAATAACGGTCCTTAGAGCCGTGCTTCTGCTCCATCGCCTCAAGAGACCCCATGCCACGATAACTCTTGAACTTACGTCCATTGTAAATAATGGTATCACCTGGACTCTCCTCCGTACCTGCAACAAGAGAACCAATCATCACACAACTGCCGCCAGCGGCCAAAGCCTTCACGATATCACCAGAATAGCGCAAGCCACCATCCGCAATCAGAGGTACACCTGTACCCTTCAAGGCACTATAGACATCATAGACGGCACTCAACTGTGGAACGCCCACACCAGCCACCACACGAGTCGTACAGATAGAGCCGGGGCCGATACCAACCTTCACTGAGTCTGCGCCATTCTCTACAAGCATCTTGGCAGCCTCTCCAGTAGCGACATTACCCACCACAATATCAATGTTGGGGAAAGCCTTCTTGGCCTCTACCAATTTTTCAATCACAGACTTGGAATGACCGTGTGCCGTATCAATGACAATAGCATCGGCACCTGCATCTACCAAAGCCTGCATACGATCCAAGGTATCGGATGTCACACCGACACCAGCAGCGACACGCAGACGTCCCTTTTCATCCTTACAGGCCATCGGCTTGTCCTTCGCTTTCGTTATATCTTTGTAGGTAATCAGGCCTATGAGACGATTGTCCTTGTCGACAACTGGAAGTTTTTCAATCTTGTTCTCCTGGAGAATCTGGGCGGCTGCCGTCAGATCAGTCTGCTGATGGGTCGTTACGAGATTTTCCTTCGACATAATCTCTTCAACGGGACGGTCGAGACGGCGCTCAAAGCGCAGGTCGCGATTCGTCACAATTCCGACGAGATGGTTGTCGTTGTCAACCACCGGAATACCACCAATATGATATTCTGACATGATATCGAGGGCTTGGGCTACCGTAGACCCCAGAGGGATGGTTATCGGATCGTAAATCATACCATTCTCGGCACGCTTTACAATGGCTACCTGACGCGCCTGTTCCTCGATGGACATATTCTTATGAATCACGCCGATACCGCCCTCCCGGGCAATAGCAATGGCCATCTGGGATTCTGTAACCGTATCCATCGCGGCCGTTACGAAAGGAACGTTCAACTCGATGTTCCGAGAAAAACGGGTTTTCAACTCCACTGTCTTTGGCAGTACTTCTGAATAAGCCGGAATTAAAAGGACGTCATCAAATGTTAATCCGTCCATCACAATCTTGTCGTCAATAAATGAAGCCATAAATATATTACTTTTTTACCTTTTTACTTTTTTACCTTTTTTAATTTGCCATTTCTGAAATGAACTTGATGCGTACCAGACGAATCTCATCCTCAGAATAGTCTTTCCCAAGTTCTTCCTGGGCCACATCTAACTTGTCCGTATCTGATTCGGCAAAGTAGTCATAGATGTCATCAATATGATCCTCGTCCATAACCTCTTCCAGGAAATAGTCGATATTGAGTTTCGTACCACTATAAACGATCGCCTCTATTTCATCGAGCAACTCATCGAAATCAATACCCTGGGCATTGGCGATATCGTCAAGCGCGATCTGTCGGTCGATACTCTGAATGATCTTCACCTTCAGCATCGACTTTTTGGCAACGGTGCGGACACGCAGGTCCATCTGCCGTTCGATCTCGTTTTCTTCGCAGTACTTGGCAATCAGATCTACAAACTCCTTGGCATAGGGTTGTTTCACCTTGCCTTCGCCCACACCTTGGATATTCTTCAACTCCTCAAGGGTAACAGGATAATCCGTTGCCATCTGGTCAATACTGACATCTTGGAAAATGACATAGGGCGGACGCTCCAACCGTTTCGACACTTTCTTACGGAGGTCACGCAACATGGCACTGAGCGTCGGGTCAAGGGCACCCGTTCCTCCTTCTGGTTCCATGCCTGCCTCATAGTCATCGCTGAATTCCGCATCCTTGACAATCATAAAGGACTTCGGGGACTTCAGGAATTTCTTTCCTGCTGCGGTAATCTTCAAAAGACCATAGTTCTCCACCTCTTTCCTAAGATATCCTGCTATGAGCGCCTGACGGATGACCGGATTCCATATCTTCTCATCATCATCCTCACCAACACCAAACTCATCCAGTTCATGGTGCTTATGAGCCAGAATCTCTTCCGTTTCCTTGCCCATAATGAAATCTATGACATAGTCGCTTCGGAAATTCTCCTTGATGAGTTGGATGACATTCAGCACCGTCACCAACTGATCCTTGGCCTCTATCTTGGTCTTCGGATGCAGACAGTTGTCACAATTCCCGCAGTTGTCCTTATCATAGGATTCACCAAAATAGTGCAGCAGCATCTTTCTGCGACATACACTCGTCTCGGCATAGGCTGCTGTCTCTACCAACAACTGACGCCCGATATCCTGTTCGGCCACGGGCTTCCCTTCCATAAATTTCTCCAGTTTATCCAAATCCTTGCTGGAATAGAAAGCCAGACAAATACCCTCACCGCCATCACGACCGGCACGACCGGTCTCCTGATAATAGCCCTCCAACGACTTCGGGATATCATAATGAATCACAAATCGGACATCAGGCTTATCAATACCCATACCGAAGGCAATGGTGGCTACAATCACATCGATGTCTTCCATCAGGAAGGCATCCTGTGTCTGTGTACGGGTTGCGGAATCCAGTCCGGCGTGATAGGCTGCAGCCTTGATATCATTGGCCCGGAGGATGGCTGCCAATTCCTCGACTTTCTTTCGGGAAAGACAATAGATGATTCCACTCTTACCTGGATGCTGCTTGATGAACTTAATAATGTCCTTATCAACCTCCTTGGTCTTTGCCCTTACCTCATAATACAAATTCGGGCGGTTAAAGGAACTCTTGAACTCCGTGGCATCCACAATGCCAAGGTTCTTCTTAATGTCCGAACGCACTTTGTCGGTAGCCGTGGCTGTCAAGGCAATTATCGGGGCTTCACCAATCTCGTTGACAATCGGGCGGATGCGACGGTATTCCGGACGGAAATCATGGCCCCACTCCGAAATACAATGAGCCTCGTCAACAGCATAGAAAGAAATCTTCACCGATTTCAGGAACTCCACATTATCTTCTTTTGTCAGTGACTCAGGCGCCACATACAGGAGTTTGGTATGGCCGGCCAGAATATCCGCCTTTACCTGATCTATGGCTGCCTTATTCAACGAGGAGTTCAGATAATGGGCAGTCCCTTCTTGTTCACTCAGATTGGAAATGACATCCACCTGATTCTTCATCAAGGCAATCAGAGGAGATATAACTATGGCCGTACCCTCCATCAACAATGACGGCAACTGGTAGCAAAGGGATTTTCCTCCGCCCGTCGGCATCAGTACAAATGTGTCTTTACCATCCAACACATTCTGAATGATACGTTCCTGATCTCCTTTGAACTTGTCAAATCCAAAGTATTTCTTCAAAGCAACTGTTAGATTGATCTTTTGAGGCATATTTCTTTTGTTATAGGCTTTATTGTTCTTATGAGGCTAATTTCTGCAAGTGCGACTTCTCCAGTTGCTTTCTGGTGAAGTCTTCTGTCACTTCAAATTTCTTTATCTTTTTCGATGGCGCATCAAACATCGTGTCCATCATCACACTCTCCACAATCGAGCGGAGACCACGGGCACCGAGGTTGTACTCTACCGCCTTGTCGACAATGACTTTCAACGCCTCGGGCGTAAACGTGAGTGTAATACCATCCATCTCAAAGAGTTTCACATACTGACGAATGATAGAGTTCTTAGGCTCCACGAGGATCTTTTCCAAAGCCTCACGGTCAAGTGGATTAAGATAAGTCAGAACAGGCAAACGTCCGATAATCTCCGGTATGAGTCCGAATGATTTCAGATCCTGCGGTACAATATACTGCATCAGGTTCGCCTTATCAATTTTAGCGACATTCTGAACAGAATTATACCCTACCACATGGGTGTTCATCCGTTGTGCGATTTTCCGTTCAATACCATCAAAGGCGCCACCACAGATAAACAGGATGTTACGTGTATCCAACTGAATGTATTCCTGGTCAGGATGCTTTCTTCCTCCCTTGGGGGGTACGTTGACATTAGTACCTTCCAACAACTTCAGCAATCCTTGTTGAACACCCTCACCACTGACATCACGGGTAATCGAGGGATTGTCACTCTTACGGGCGATCTTGTCAATCTCGTCGATAAAGACGATACCACGTTGGGCAGCATCCACATTATAGTCTGCAACCTGAAGAAGACGGGTCAGGATACTCTCAACATCCTCGCCTACATAACCGGCCTCTGTAAACACCGTAGCATCGACAATCGTAAACGGCACGTCCAAAAGCCTAGCGATGGTTCTGGCAAGGAGCGTCTTCCCTGTACCTGTCGAGCCCACCATGATGATATTACTTTTTTCTATCTCCACCTCGTCGGCACTCGAAGGCTGCTGGAGTCTCTTATAATGATTATAGACAGCCACAGACAAATAACGTTTGGCCTCATCCTGACCTATCACATATTGGTCAAGATAGGATTTGATTTCCTGGGGCTTGGGGACATGGTTCTGCGAGTTGAACTTCTCTTTCTTCTTGGATTGATCCTGCATCCAGTCCTGCTGCTGAACAATCTGGTAAGCCTGTTGGGCACAATCCTCACAGATATAACCGTTGAGTCCAGTTATCAACAGTCTGACCTCTCTTTCTGTCCTTCCGCAGAAACTACATACACCTTTCTTTACCATCCTTATCCTTTCCTCGTCAACACATTGTCAATCATTCCATATTCCTTGGCTTCCTCTGCCGTCATCCAATAGTTACGGTCAGAGTCGGCATAGACTTTCTCGTAGGGAGTATGCGAGTGATTGGAGATAATCGTATACAACTCCTTTTTGAATTTCAGGATTTCTTTGGCTTCGATCTCGATATCTGAAGCCTGACCCTGCACGCCACCCAACGGTTGGTGTATCATTACCCGGCTATGAGGCAGCGCAGAGCGTTTACCTTCTGTACCAGCGACCAGCAGGACGGCACCCATAGAGGCTGCCATACCAGTACAGATGGTAGCGACATCGCTGGAGATGAACTGCATCGTGTCATAGATACCAAGTCCGGCCGTTACACTACCACCAGGGCTGTTGATATAAATAGAGATATCCTTGCCGGAATCCACAGAGTCGAGGTAGAGCAACTGGGCCTGTAACGTGTTGGCAGTATAGTCATCTATCTGCGTACCGAGAAAGATGATGCGGTCCATCATCAGTCTTGAGAACACATCCATCTGGGTCACGTTCAACTGACGCTCCTCAAGGATGTACGGATTCAGATACTGTGCCTGGGCCTTCATCATCTCATCAAAGGTCAGACCATCCATTCCTAAATGCCCTACAGCATATTTTCTAAAGTCATTCTTCATCATATTCTATCTTCCTTTCTTTATACGATTAAAAGGCTATCGACCTTTTATCTTGCATATTGGGACACAAAGATAAATAAAAAAGTCGATAACCCTTCAAAAAATGGAGTTATTTTTTCGTAAAAAAACTTATTTTCTCTCCATTAACTTATTAAACTCCTCAAAAGTGACTGGTTTTTCCTCCAGTTTGACTACTGTTTTGAGCACTTCTGTCAATTTCATGTCGACGGCGCGATCCACAAAATTATCAATATTCTCACGCTTCTTCAACTGCTCAGTAGCATAGTTCTCTATAACATCGTCGGGCACATTGCTCATCCCATACTGGGCAAACTGTGCACGGATGGCATTTTTGGCAACCTCCTTCAGATCCTCGTCTTTCACCTCGATATTCTGGGCAGCCACAATCTGTTCCTTTATCAGATGCCATTTCAGTTCCTGGATACTGGCCTCAAAATTCTTCTCTACGAAGTCCTCTTCCTTATCCTTGTTATTGTTTTTCATGATGCGCTTCAAAAGGGCTTCCGGGAACTCCAGTTTACCAACCTTCTTCTCAAGATGCTCACGGACATCCAGCATGAACTTATAGTCACTGCTGCCAGCGAACTGGACCTTCAACTGCTCGGCAATCTTCTCACGGAAGGTCTTCTCGTCCTTGACGGCACCTTCTCCGAACACTCTGTCGAACAGGGCCTGATTCACCTCTGCGGGCTGGAAATGACGGATCTCGGTAATCTGGTAACTAAAGTCCGATGTCAGATCCTTCACCTTCTCCTTATCCACCTTCAACAGGGCAGCCACCTCAGCATCATTGTCGGGATAGGCCTTCTTAGGATTAAAGGTGATGATGTCACCAGGCTTGCAACCGTCGAAGAGTTTCTTCTGCTTGTCCTCCTTGATGTAAGCAGGCATAATCATACCGCCTTCGGTGGTAATACCACCCTCAAGGGTGTTGCCTTTCTCGTCCAACTCACGCAGGTCGCCTGTCAGTGTATCGTTTCCACTGAACACGTCGGCCTTAACAAACTCTCCAGCCTGTGAAGCGTACATGCTCACCTGCTGGTCAATCATCTTATCATCAACAGTGATGGTATAATAGGTAATCTTGTCCCGTCCGCTCAACTTAGCCTCAAATGCCGGAGCCACGGCAATATCAAATACAAAAGTGAGGTCACCATCCTTCTCAAAGTCCTGAGGCTGCTGCTTCTCAGTATTAGGCAGGGGATCGCCCAGCATCTGAATCTTGTTCTCACGCACATACTCATAGAGTTTCTCACCCAACAGCCTATTGACCTCTTCCACCTTCACGGCGGTACCATACTGCTTCTTAATCATTCCCATGGGAACATTTCCGGGGCGGAAACCAGGCACCTGTGCCTTCTTACGATAGTCCTTCAGTGTCTTCTCTACCTTCTCCTGGTAGTCTGCCGGCTCAACGGTCATTGTCAACAGACCGTTAATTTTATCGGCGCAATCAAATGAAATTTTCATCTTTTCTTATACCTTATTTATTATATATTTCTTTTTGGAGGTGCAAAATTACTCAAATTCGACGGAATAATTGCACATTTTGGAAATTTTAACGTTCCCCAGTAACATCTTCCTGTGCTTTCTCAGCCTCCTTCTGTTGCTTTTGCTCATCCAACAACTGGAAGTCTTTCTTGCGGAGTTCAAAAGATTCCGTAAGATATTTCTCACGCACCACCTTGTTGGTTGCGAGTTCCTCAGGCGTGCCCTGAAACAGGATGCGCCCCTCGAACAGCAGATAGGCACGATCCGTAATGGCCAATGTTTCATCAACATTGTGGTCAGTAATCAAGATTCCAATATTTCTGTACTTCAGATGCCAAACAATCTGTTGGATATCCTCTACGGCAATGGGGTCCACACCTGCAAATGGTTCGTCAAGCATAATGAACTTCGGTTCGATGGCCAGACAACGGGCAATCTCCGTCCTACGGCGCTCACCTCCAGAGAGTTGGTCGCCCTTGTTCTTACGCACCTTGCCCAGACGAAACTCGCTGATCAGACTCTCCAGTTTCTCCAACTGATAGTCGCGCGGACGACCAGTCATCTCCAAGACTGACAGGATATTGTCCTCCACACTCATCTTACGGAACACCGACGCCTCCTGTGCCAGATAACCGATACCGGCACGGGCCCGTTTGTAAACCGGATACGACGTCACCTCCTCTTCGCCCAAATAGATATGGCCGCCATTGGGAACGATCAGGCCTGTAGTCATGTAGAAGGAGGTCGTCTTGCCGGCACCGTTCGGTCCCAGCAGTCCCACGATTTCACCCTGCTTCACGTTGAAACTCACATCATTGACGACGGTACGCTTCCCATAGCGTTTCACCAACCCTTCCGTACGTAGTACCAGATGCTCATTATAAGTTGTCATTTCTTCCATAATCGCCTGCTAATTGGCTGCAAAGGTACAAAAAATAAGAAAGAAATACTCATAATTAAGAAATATTTAGTACCTTTGCGCCCAAATAAGGGAACAAAAGAATGATGATACTCAAATATCTGGCCATATTCGGAAGGTACCTGATGTTGATGGGACGCACTTTTTCCCGTCCGGAACGACTCAGGATGTTCCTCAAGCAATATGTCAAGGAGATGGCGCAGTTAGGCGTCAATTCCATTGGTATCGTCCTGATTATCTCCTTTTTCATCGGAGCCGTCATCTGTATTCAGATGAAACTCAACATCCAGAGTCCCTGGATGCCCCGTTGGGTGTCGGGTTACACCACCCGCGAAATCTTGCTCCTCGAGTTCTCCAGTAGTATCATGTGCTTGATCCTGGCAGGCAAGGTAGGGTCAAACATAGCCTCCGAATTAGGAACCATGCGTGTCACACAACAAATCGACGCTCTTGAGATCATGGGGGTCAACTCGGCCTCTTACCTGATTCTCCCCAAGATCATGGGTATGCTGACCATCATGCCGTTCCTCGTGATTTTCTCCTCTGCCACAGGTATCTTAGGTGCTTACGCGACCTCCTATATCGGACATATCCTGCCCCCTGACGACCTGACGGCAGGTCTCCAACACGACTTCGTGCCTTGGTTCCTCTGGATGAGCATCATCAAGAGCCAGTTCTTTGCCTTTATCATCTCCAGCGTCCCTGCTTTCTGCGGCTACACTGTCGAGGGAGGCAGTGTCAATGTCGGCAAGGCGAGTACCGATGCTGTCGTCACCTCTAGCGTTTTGATCCTCTTCAGTGATGTATTTCTAACCCAGTTACTGTCATGATCGAAGTCAAAAATCTATACAAGTCATTTGACGGGAAAGAAGTACTGAAGAATATCAGCACCGTATTCGAGGACGGTAAGACGAACCTCATCATCGGTCGTAGCGGAAGCGGTAAGACCGTGCTGATGAAGAACCTCGTAGGACTTCTGGACCCCACCAGCGGTCAGGTGCTTTACGACGGGCGTGACTTTGTAGGGATGTCTAAACGTGAGAAGGTCATGATGCGTCGTGAAATGGGCATGATCTTCCAGAGTGCCGCTCTTTTCGATTCGCTAACCGTTCTTGAAAACGTGATGTTCCCACTCGACATGTTCTCTTCAATGACACTCCGTGAGAGGACCAAACGTGCCATGGATTGTCTGGACCGCGTCAACCTCAACGGTGCCGAAGAGAAGTTTCCTGGCGAGATATCGGGCGGCATGCAGAAACGTGTAGCCATTGCCCGTGCCATCGCTCTCAACCCCAAATACCTCTTCTGTGACGAGCCCAATTCCGGCCTTGACCCCAAGACCTCGCTCGTCATCGACGATCTGCTCCAAGGCATTACCAAAGAATTTAACATTACTACCATCATCAACACCCACGACATGAACTCCGTCATGGGTATCGGCGAGAACATTATCTTCATCTACGAAGGTGAGAAGGAATGGCAGGGCGAAAGTAGCCAGATTATGAAATCCACCAACGAGCGCCTGACAGACTTCATCTTCGCCAGCGACTTGCTGAAAAACATGCGCCAAGTCGTCATAAATAACGGCCTCGACCTATAAATAAGGAGAAAATCAGTTCCTTTTCTTAAAAAAATCCATCCTTTTGTTTCCTATTCCATATTTTTTGTGTATATTTGCACCCAATATCATTATTCGACACATGATTCCTTATCGAACCATAGCCAGTATCCTGTTTCTGATGACCGCAATCCTGCTGCCAGCACAAACCCTTGAGGAATACAAGAAGGAACTCCCTTCAAAAGAAGGGAAAGACCGTATTACCTTACGAAACATGATATTTCAGGCAAGCCAGGAAGAGCAATGTGCCCTTAGTGAACAATGGCAATATGCCTGCGACCTTGTTGAGGAGGCACAACGCCAGCAGGACATCCTGGAAGAGGTCAATGCACGTATCATCAGAATTATATTTGCCTATAACAACGACCTGAATGACTCCGTCTACAAATATGCCCCAAAAGACCTTGAGATCATCAGTAAAACCAGAATCTTGGCAGCCTATTACGAAATCTGGGGGCTGTTGGTAAGAACATACGTTTACGACGGGAAGGTCACTACAGGACTGCAGGAGGCCGAGAAGATGCAGAGTGATGCCATGCAGCGGAAAGATGAGGGTGGCATGGGCCAGGCTTACTACGCCATGGGTATCGCCTATGTAAACATGGGTATGATGGACAAGGCTGCCGACTGTTATCAGAAAAGCATCCAGTTACTTTTAAAACAAGCAGAACCTCCGTCACAAATCGGAGAATTGTTCTATTCCCTGTCCGAGGTTTACGAGCGCACAGAAGAGTATGAGAAACTTGACGACATGACGAAGCAATGGAAGGCCTATGTGGACAAGGTATGTTCAACGAATCTCCCGGACCTCGCCCCCCTCCAGGCATACTATAAAATCGGATGTGCCCGTGCAGACCTCGGTCTCAATCGTCTTGACCACGCTGAACAGATACTCGATGAAGCGCGTGAACTCATTTCCCCCGAAGAACACTATGCTTTCCGTTCCTGGCTTTTTTATCGGGCCAAACTCCTGATCCTGCAAGGTCACTATAATGAGGCTCTGGAACTCAACAACCAGCAAATGCTGATGTACGACGGAATCAGTGAGGCATCCGACTATCTGAACACCCTTAAGCAACGTGCCGTCATCATGGCAAGTACCAAGCGGTTCCGTGAAGCGGCTGAACTCTATAGCCGTATGTATGAGGTGACGGACTCGGTCAATGGTTTTGAAACCAGGAAGGCTTTGGCAGAAATGAACACCATCCTCCATGTGGATGAGATCAAGATGCAGGAGGAGCGCCAACGTGCCCAGCAACAGCGCCTTGGCATCATTATCATCGCCTCGATCATCGTACTGTCGCTCGCTATCTTCCTCTTCTTCCGCATCCGTAGTGCCAGACGCCTCAGGATTGCCCACAAGAAACTGGAGGATACACATAGCAAGTTGGAAGAGACCCACAAGGAACTGCTCTCAGCCTATGACCAACTGGAGGAGACGACCATCGCCAAGGAGCGTATCGAGAGTGACCTCCGTATTGCCCGTGACATCCAGATGTCAATGGTACCCAGCATCTTCCCGGACCGCCCCGATCTCGACCTCTATGCCTTGATGACCCCCGCCAAGGAAGTCGGCGGCGACCTCTACGGCTATGTGCTCTATGGCGACAAACTCTATTTCGTTTTGGGCGACGTATCGGGCAAGGGCGTGCCCGCCTCTCTCTTCATGGCGCAGGCCACCCGTCTGTTCCGCACCCTCGCAGCAGAAGGCATGATGCCTGCAGAGATTATCACCCACATCAACAATGCCCTCTCCGGCGAAGACAACGAACGCAGCATGTTCGTCACCATGTTCCTCGGTCTCATCGACCTGACTACAGGCCACCTCAACTTCTGTAATGCCGGCCACAACCCGCCCATACTCATTGGCAACGACACCACAGAGTTCATTGAGATGATTCCAAACGTCCCCATTGGTCTCTGGCCAGGGATGGAGTTTGAGGGTGAAGAGATTGCCGACATCACTGGCCGCCCCCTGTTCGTCTATTCCGATGGTCTCAACGAGGCCGAGAACCGCCAACAAGAGCAGTTCAGCGACGAACGGCTGTTACACATTCTGCAAACCACACCTTTCGAGAGCAGCAAGAAAACCATCGAACTCCTGAGCGAGGAGGTGGAGAAGCATCGCGACGGGGCAAATCCCAACGACGACCTCACCATGCTATGTGTGAAAGTTATCAGGGACAAACAAAAAAATGACAAATCCTAATGAATAAATAATGAAAGATGAAAAAGGAAATCAGAATCAAAAATCGTTTGGACGAACTGACACGAGTGAACCAGTTCGTAGAAGAGATTGGCGAGGAACTGGGGCTCGATATGGAACTCCAGATGAATCTGAACCTTGTCATGGAAGAGATGGTGGTCAACGTCATTTCCTATGCCTACCCCGAAGGCAAGGAGGCCGACATTGAACTGCTGGCAGAGAGCGACGGCAAGGAACTGACGTTCGTTCTCAGCGACCAAGGCAAGGAGTTCGACCCCACCATGAGTGAGATCAATGACGCCGACATGGATGTCAACCCTGCAGAGAGAGACCTTGGGGGAATGGGTATCTATATTGTCAAGAACATTATGAACGAGGTGACCTACCAGCGATTAGAAGGCAAGAACCTGCTCACAATGAAAAAAACAATTTGAACATAATACATAAAACAAATATTTAACATTTATACGACTATGACAAAGATTATCAAAGAAGGTGGCAAGACCATCATCCAGACAGGTGCCCGTATTGACACCATGAATGCCAATCAGTTTGAAGAGGACATCAAGCCCGCCCTTCAGGACGGAGGCGTGGACCTCGAGATGGACTGCACAGAGTTGACTTACATGGCCAGTTCCGGCCTCCGCGTCATCCAGAAGACCATGCGCACCGTGATGCAGTTGAAGGGTCAGTTCAAGATGACCAACGTCAATCCTGAAATCTACAAAGTGCTGGCAATGACCGGCTTTACGAAGTTTATGAAGGTAGAAAAGAAAAAAGAGGAACAGGCATGACCATTCTAATCATTATTCTCGTACTGTTAGTGCTCATCCTCGGAGTTGCACTCTATCATCAGATAAAGGCTGCCAACAATCACACTGAGGAACAACAGCAACTGCTGAAAGACTACCAAAAGCGCGTCGACGAGCAAGAGAGGTTACTCTCCGACTACCGTTCATTGGAGCAGAACTTTGACAACGTGGGTCAGGGCTATGAGCAGGCCCTTCTCGCCTTCGACAAGATCGAGGAAGATAAGCAGAAGATGCAGAACACCGTGAACACGCTGCAGCAGCAAAACCACGATCTGCAGGAACAATACCAGAAACTCTGCGGCTCGCAGTTGCAGAAAATGCAACTCATCGAGCAAGCCGCCTTTGAGGCCAAGAAGGTGCTCACCACCAACCCCGCAAGTGCCTTGCGCCAGTTGAACTGCATCCTCAATGCCAATGACGTGGCCATAGAGACCGCTATCGAGGCAGATGACAACATCACTGTCGGCGACATCATCAACAAGGCCGTCTTAGAGTCAGGCATTGGTGCTGCCAGTTACCTGACCTTCACCACCGAAGTTGGCGAGGACGTGAAGAGTACCATGTTGCTTACCAATGAGGCTCAGGCCGTGCGTGCTCTTGGTGCCCTGCTCGACAATGCAGGTAAGTTCACGACCGAAGGCAGCGTGAAACTCACCGTGAAGCCCCAAGGTACACAGTTGCAGTTCATCGTCGAAGATACAGGCTCTGGCATTTCCGCCGAAGATGCCGAAAAGATCTTCGAGCCGTTCACTAAACTCAACAGTTACTTCGAAGGCGCAGGTGTCGGTCTCACCGCAGCCCGCAGCATTGCCCGCCGCCTGAACGGTGATCTCATCCTCGACACCACGTTCGAAGGCCCTGGTGCCCGCTTTGTACTTTCCCTGCCATCCTAAGGGAAGGGAGCCATATCATATAATATAGTGACGGTTCTTTTGTCGCATACTGGTACAGGTATAACAAAAGAACCGTCATTATGTTATAGATCCTCCCCCCTTTATGCGCCCTAAGAATGCAGGCCCTTTGACCTGCATTTTTATCGTATGCCGAAAGTTTATCCATTTTTTCTCGCATTTTTCTTGCATCGTTCAATAATTCTTCGTATCTTTGCACCCATCATATCTCCAATACATCTCCAATATATCTCCAATA
>JAFZUS010000099.1 GCA_017618275.1 Prevotella sp. | reverse complement strand
TCTTCTCATCTCCTCGTCTTCTTGTCTCCTTCCATTTTACTCCGGTTTAGTGTGTGATATTGAGGGGATATAGCTGACAAGCGGATAGTCTCAATAAAAAACCACCCGCTTGTTTCAAAGGGGAAAATGCCCATGTATTATTTGTCCTTGATGATATTCACGCAGGCAGCACCGACGAAGAGGAGGATGCCAGCGAGGACAAGCATGTTGGATTCAGGTGCCAGTTCACCTTGGGTGGTGAACGTATGGAGGATGAGTCCTCCAAGGCTGGCAGCCACAATCTGGGGCACACAGATGGTGCCGTTGAAGAGACCCAAGTAAGTACCCACATGTCCACCTTTCAGAGAGTTGGTGAGCAGGGTGAATGGCAATGCCAACATCGCCGCCCAAGCACATCCGATGAGGATGAAGGAAATGAAGAGCACGTACTGGTCGTGGATGAACTGGAGGGACACGAAACCAATGCCACCTAAGACAAGGCTGACCACATAGGCGAGTTTGTAGGACTTGAAACGTGGGATGACCACCGCCCAAAGCACAGAACCTACGGCCTGCACAGCGAAGAGAATGCCTACCCAGTCGGCTGCATCCTGATACTGTGTGGAAGTGGTGTCGAGCACACACGCCCCATCTTTCATCAGCGTTGGCGCATCGAATGCTCCAGCAGCCACCGTTCCATTGGTGTAAGTCCACATGAACATGAAGGCTGCCCAGCAGAAGAACTGCACGAGACCCACCGTCCAGAAGGTCTTGGGGGCCTTGACCAACAGCTGCCACATGTTCACCTTCTCTTCCTTCTCACCCACAGGATGATACTCATTGTATTCAGCTGGTGGATATTCCTTCACCTTCACGGAGGTATAGACCACACAGAGGATGAGGATGAAGGCTCCAATGTAGAAGGAGTAGATGACGGAGTCTGGGATGACGCCTTCAGGAGCCACGTTGCTGATGCCAATGGCTGCGAAGATGAAGGGGAAGAGGTAGCCTGCCAACGAACCTGCATTGCAGAGGAACGACTGGATGGAATAGGCAAGTCCCTTCTGACGCTCGTTCACCATATCACCCACCATCATCTTGAAGGGCTGCATGGCCATGTTGATGGAGGTGTCGAGGAACATGAGCGAGAGGAGTCCGAAGGCCATCGCTGTACCAGCCGCCATGCCGAAGGAGCCAGCGTTGGGCAACATGCACATGACGAGCACAGCCACCAGCGCACCAATGAAGAGGTAAGGAATGCGACGGCCAAAACGTGTCCAAGTGCGGTCGCTCCATGCTCCCACGAAAGGCTGGACAATGATGCCCATGAGCGGTGGCAGAATCCAGAAGTAACTGAGGTTGTGAGGATCTGCACCCAACGTGGAGAAGATGCGCGAGATGTTGGCCGACTGCAAGGCGTAGGCTATCTGCACTCCAAAGAAGCCAAAACTGATGTTGAACAGTTTGATGAAGGGTTGATCAGGAATTTGTTTCATCTTTTAATCATTTTCTTGCCGTTCTGAATGTAGAGCGAGCCTGTCATGGGCTGCTTCACCTCGATGCCCATCAGGTTGTAGATGCGGTCATCGGAAGGATGAGCGACCTTGACGACATCGATGCCTACCGTAGCGGTCACATCTGTGTACTGCACCTTCCCATCGGCGATGGTGGCTGTGTAATACTTGTCAGAGGTGAGGTAGGTGATGTCGCTGGTTTGTGGCTTGCCGTTGCCTTGGTTGAAGATGATGTTGAAGTAGTAGTCGAAGGCCGTGATGTCCACCGTCTGATAATACCACGTCTCACCATCAATCACCTTGGTGGCAGGCTGTTTGCCTGGCCATCCGCCATTCAACGGAGTGTTGTTGTTGCTGTCCCAGATGTAGAAATAGACAGGAGTGAAATCGGCTTTCACATAGATGGTGGCCGTATGTGGCGTGAACTGCTGTTCCTTCTCTTTCTCGGCCTGCACCTCGGCTGCGATTTGGGTCTCGACAGCATCCCATCCAGCCGCAGCAGTTGCGTCCAGATAATAGATGTAGTCGGAGGCTGAGCAGACTTTGGTGTAGCCAGCAGGAGCTGTGTAAGCAGCAGGAGTCTTGCCCACCACACAGATGAGCGAACCCTTCGTGCCCGTTGTCTTCACTGCATAGTAGAGCTGTGCAGAAGCCAACTGCTCGTAGGTGCTGGTGGAAGTGATGCCTGCCAAATTACGTGCTGAAATCATGCGTTTGATGTCGCTCTTGGCATTGAGCCAGTGTTTGAAGAACACACAGGGTGTGCCAGGCATCGCCAACAGATAGGCATTGGCAGCCAATGTGTCTGCCTTGATGGGGTCTTGCTGAGCCGTCGAAGAGCGATATTCCGTATCGTGATTCTCCACAAAGGTGACAGCGTAAGGACGGTAAGCCTCCTGATAGACAAGCGGATAAGCACCCGTGTCAGATTCCTTGCCCTGCAGAAGCGTCCAGTTGTTCTGATTGATGGCATCACGCACACGATAGCGGAACTGAAAGTCGAAGGCAGAGGACGTTGGAGTGCCATTCACCTTCGTGCCGTCAATCCACTTCTTGATGACACCTGAACCATCCCAACATTCACCCACAGAGAAAGCAGGTTGGGAGGCAGAATTGTAGTCGGCGGTGAAGGAGGCGCTGTAGCCTTTCACCATGTCGTAACGGAACCCCATGTAGCCAAGGTCGTTGAGAAGGTAGTCGAGGTAGGCCTTCACCACCTTCTGTACATTCTCCGACTTGTGGTCGAGGTCACGACAACCATCCCAACCCTCGCCTGTGTCGTTATTGGCAGAGAGCGACACACCATTGGCTGTGGCTGTAGCAAGGGTGGAGCCGCCATCGTCATTTCGGCAGATGTCTGTGCTCTGCAACTGATAGGTCACACCTTTGTAAGTCTCAGCAGGGAACGAATAGACGCCCACGGTGTTGTGGTGGTTGATGACCACATCCGCCACGGTGCCCAATCCTTTCTCCTTGAAGGTGGCAATCATGCTGCGCAGTTCGGCTTCTGAGCCAAAGGAAGAGTTCTGATTGAAGTAGTAGAGCGGCATGTAACCCATGTTGTTCTTGGTGTCACAATAGCCCGAGTTGGGCACCCAAATGAGGTCGAAGTAACGCGCCAGTTCGTCTGCCTGCTCCGTCAACTTCGTCCATCGGGTATCGCCATAACTATCCCAATAGAAACCCTGCAGCATCACCTCCGACTGAGCCGAGGAGGATAACGTCGCCAAACCCAATGTGAATAGTAAAAGTAACTTCTTCATAGTTTACCAATCTTAAAAGCAAAATGGAAGCAGAAAAGAAAGTCACTTCTTTTCCACTCCCATTTTTATCGACAATTTATTGCTTCGTCAACACCACCTTGTTGCCTCCCTCGTAAGAGAGGTAAAGTTTGATGTTGTAAGTACCAGCTCCATCAGCAGGCAGGTCAAGGTCTTTACCACCATTCTGCGTGAGGTCTCTGTAAGCAGCAGGATCACCATTGGAGCCACCCCAGCTGATTGCCCAATCATCGTTCATGGCGAACTTGAAGCCATTGGAGTCAAGATTGAGTGTAGCCTCCCAATAGCCACCTTCCACATTATAAGTCATGTGGGTGCCCTGGTCAGCCTGATTCCATCCGTTGAAGTAGCCCACCACAGTGATGGAGTTCACCTGCGTCAATGCGTATGTGCCAGCAGCGAGATCCACATCAATCTGATAGAAGCCCGCACCTGGGTCTGGGCAGTTGTCAGAACCCTGACCAATCTTACCCTCGCCAATGCACTCATAGTCACCATCCCAATTGTCCTCATTGGGCTTGAACTTGAATTGGCCATCCAGATAGTAGTAACCCTGGTACTTGCCATCGTTGTTAGGACCATAGAGCGGGTGACTGGCTGACCAACCACTCTCATTGCCAATCTCATAGAGCCATGAGCCGAAGTTCAGCGGTGTGATGGTGTAGGTCTGGTCGAGCAGGTTGATGGAGATGGTGTAATAGAGACCAGCATTAGCGCCCTCATCAATCTTCCACGACTGAGCCACGTCATCGTTCTGACCCACCACAAGTTTGCCTTCGAGGTCGGACGTTCCATTGACAGCCACACCAACCATATCGCCACCCCAGAAACCTTCCTCACGAGTGTAGGCAGATGCAGGGGCAATCTTGAACCAATGGTCGCCACCCACAGCAGGAACCGTTACAGTGAACACAGGATTCTCGTAGGGGTCTGCGTCTCCGTTCGAGAGCTTGTAGGTCTGGTCAGAATCGCTCCAACCATTTGCACCACCCACATAGTAGTAAGCGTTCTCAATCACAGGAGCCTCAGGCGTCACTTTCAGACGTACCGTGTCGGTCAGCGAACGCACCACCGTTGTCTTGGCAGCTGAAGTGTAAGCGTAAGCCCTGGTGACGAGCGTGAGGTCACGAGCCGTAGGACGTTTGCCATACATCCCCTCCACCACAGTGGCGAGCGTGGTCTTGGCAACAGACACATAGTCATCCTCTGCCAAATACTCCAACGGACTGACCTTCTCGGTTTCCGCATCCACCACATCCACCGAGAGGGAGTCATACACATACCCCTCAGGCATACCGAGCACGTAAGTGAACAGCGGTATCACATCGTCAGCAGTAGCGATGTCGATGTCATCGGCTGCAACAGCCGCAAACTGCACAGACTGAGATTCTTCTGGTGCATTGCTCTGTGGCGAAGCCCAATTATCGAAGTCCTCGCTACAGGAAGTTGCCAAAGCAAGAATGGCACCACAATATATTAATTTCTTAAACATAATCTTTACGTTTTTAGTTTTTAAGTTCTTGAAATCATTCAGCGCATCAGCTGATTACTTTCTCACGAAACGGAAGATGCCCATGAGGTCATTGAAGAAGATGTCGTAGGTGCCACCCTCAGTGATGTAGAGGTTAGGACCATTGCCAACACCCTTGCCATAATAGCCATAAGAGAGCGTGGAGAATGAGCCACCCCAGTTGAAGTCCCAAGAACCCGACTGCTTGAACTTCACCTCAGCGCCAGCCTCAAGTTCGAGTGTGGCGTACCAGTCATGATTCTCGCAGGCACTCGTGACAGGTGTCATCTCCGTGTCGCTCCAACCATTGAAGCTGCCAGACAGGGCGATGCCATCGAACACACGCACCGTGCCGTCATATTCTGTGATGACAGGCTCGTTCGTCTTCGTGTCGAGCACAATCTTGTAGCAGCCATCAGCAGGCACAGTGATGTTGCCCGAACCACCATCGTTCAGCACATACTCACCAAAGCCAGCACCTTGACCAATCTGCACAGCCCAGTTGTCATCGGGCGAACCACGGAACTTGAAGCCGTTCGACGTGAGATAGCCAGCCCAGACGATTTCGCCCGAACCCGTCACCTCGTCGTACGTGTTGTCTGGATCCAGATAGAGCGGCATGCAACCCGTCGGAACCGTCGAAGACCAACTGCCATCGCCGATGCAAGAACCTGTGAGATACCACAGGATGGGGTCAGCAGCCACCAGGGCACGGAAGTAAGGAGCTACCTTAAACTTCACCACGTTCGAGTAAATTGCGTCGGTCGAGTAAGTACGAGCCGTCACACGCACAAAGACCTCCTGCACAGCAGGCACCTGCTCTTCCTTCGTCACATTGAGCATGTGCATCAGGTTGCGGTTCAAGTCCTCCGCACTGATGCCCCCATGGCACACTGTCATGGGTTCATCCTCCTGCACATAGTTGTTCGTCACGTTACCCTCCTCATCCGTCTCAGACGAGAACGTCCCGTCAGTCGAGTACTGGATATAGTAGGTGGTAGCCAAAGGCATGCCCCCATAATCGGGTTGCGACCATGTGAACTCAATCGGGTCGCTTGTTGCTGCCAAATCTATCGCCAACTCCGACGTGGCAGGCGTGTTGAGCGTGAAGGAGGTTGGCTGATGCAGTGTAGGATTGGAATCGTTGTCGTCCGAACAACCAGTCACGGCGACCATTCCAAGACCCACCAGCATAGGTGTCAATATATTTGTAAGTTTCATAATCGTTATATTTTAGTTTGGTTAATATCCTGGGTTCTGATGACCCTGCAAGTTTGGATTCGCATCGAGGTCGGTCGTTGGAATGCCGAACACATTGAAGTTGGACGAGAACGAACCACCTGTTGGGATGCCGTTCATGAACTCCCACAGATACTCCGACTGACCACCGAAACGTCCGAAGCGCACCAAGTCCATGCGGCGGCGACCTTCGAACCAGAACTCACGTGCCCACTCGTCCAGCACATCGTCCAACGTATAAGACGACTCCTGTGTAGCATTGGCACGCTTGCGCACCTCATTGATGTAGCCATTGGCAGTAGAGTTCTGACCATTCTTGCGGATGGAAGCTTCTGCGTAGGTGAGGTAAGCCTCAGCCACACGCAACAGCGGCAGGTCGGTGTCCACAAAGTTAACCGCACTGGCAGCCTGACCATCCGAACGCACATTGCGGAACTTCACACAACTGAATCCCTCGTCCGAAGCCTCTGTCGTGACGTACTGGCTATAGCCCTTGCTGAAGAACAGCGCACGGTCATCCTTCGCAGCCGCAACCATCTCAGCGAGGTCGTCCGTCTGAGGTGCAGCGGCAGAACCGAAGAACTTCTCCACCAACTTACCCTTCACACGCGCACACTTGCCCCAACTGTTGTTCGTGCCAGAAGGAACCTTAGCACTTTCCGTCTCACCATAGTTCGAGAACACCAAGAAGTTCATGGCGTCATAGCTCTGGGTCATCAGACCATCCAACAGCACAGGCATCACCGCCTCATACTGCGCACCATTCACATTGTTGTCAGCCAAGAAGAGCATCTGATAAGCCGAATACCCATTCTTGCCCGTCGTATTCAGGTGATAATAAGAACTCTTGATTACCTTCTCCGCATACGTCATCGCATCGTCCCAACGCGCCGTACCCGTATAAACCTGCGCATTCAGATAGAGACGAGCCAACAGCAGATAGGCAGCCGCCTTGTCCACACGTCCGTAAGTGTTCTTTCCCTCCTCAGCCAAATCATCCACACAAGCCTTCAGTTCCGACTCACAGAAGTTGAAAAGCTCAGAACGTGTATAATAAGGAGCATACTCAGAAGAAATCTGCGTGGACAAAGGACCAGCCCCATACATGTCCATCACATACATATAATTCAACGCACGAATCAACCGCACCTCTGCACACTTCTGCGCATCACCCACCAACTCGAGGTAAGAGTTACACAGCGTGATGGTGAAGTACAAACGGTAATACAACGCATACGAGAACTGGTTGCTGGCCGAGAAAGTATGGTGCAACAGTTCAGGCACACCTGGGTCAGACCACACCCAACCAGCCTCATCCGACGAGAACTCGTTCAGCGACCAAGCCATGCGGTAGAAGCCTGACATACCCTCGTTGTCGAAGATTTCCTTTGGGATGTCACCCTTGCCAGCACCTCCCTGCTGTCCTGTCAGCGAGAAACTTGCATACACCTTGTTGAACAGCGCATCAGGATCCAGCGCCTGTTCCTCCTGCGGGTTGATCGGCGTCACATCCAGATCCTTCGTGCACGAAGTGGTCATGCCACCCACAGCCATCGTCGCGACCACAGTCGCCATTATTGTCTTTCTAATATTCAGTTTCATGATTGTTCGTTTTTTAGAAGTTAAGACTTACACCGAGAATACCTGTGAAAGGACGTGGATAGATAGCACTATCATAACCGCCAAACACCTCAGGGTCAATGCCCTTATACTTGGTGATGGTGAACACATTCTGCACCGTAGCATACACGCGGCCATTGATGCCCATCTTACCGATGCGGTCGAACGAATAGCCCAACGTGATATTGTCACACTTCAAGAACGAAGCGTTCTGGATGAAGTAGTCCGACTGAGAATCAATATTGCTCATGTACTGCCAGTTCTTTGGCAACTGATACTTCACCACATTGTGCCAAGTATCGTTGCTATAGACGTAGGCAGCCGACACATTAGCACGGTCGTTCGCCTCCATAGAGTTATACATGTAGTTGTTCAGGCTGGCACGGAGCGAGAAACTGAAATCCCATTTCTTCCAGATGAGTTTCGAGGAGAATCCCATCACCACGTCAGCATCCGCCTTCTTATAGAAATACTTATCCTGCTCATTCAGCACACCATCGCCATTGCGGTCCACAAACTCACCTTCGATAGGCATGCCTGCCTCATCATACACCTGCTGATACACATAGAACGCACTGGCAGCTTGTCCTTCAGCATAAGCCTTCACCGCACCGGCACCACCGCCACCCACAGCAGCGTAGGCATTGCCGATAGGTTTGCCATCCGTCGAAACGAGGTGGTCAATCTTGTTCTTGTTCCAAGTCAAGTTATAACCCACTTCCCAACGCCAATCCTTCAGCTGGATGGGACGGTACGTCAACTGCACCTCCACACCTGTGTTGTGCAGCGAACCAATATTACCCATCACACGCGTAGCGAAGTTCACACCTGCCGCCAACGGAATGGTGTTCAGCAAGTCCTTCGTCTTACGGTAGTAGTAATCCACACTACCCGTGAAGCGGTTGTTGGCAAATCCGAAGTCCAGTCCCACGTTCAAGGTCGTAGTCTTCTCCCACTTCAAGTCAGGGTTGTATGCCTCAGGACGATAAGTGACACCTGTGCCCGTCACAGGATAGTAGGCACCCGAACCGCTCACCGTATAAACAGGCAGATAAGCATAGTCGCCGATATTACCTTCCTGCTGACCTGTGATACCCCAACCAAAACGGAGTTTCGTATCCGACACAGCTGCCACATCCTTCAAGAAAGACTCCTCATTGATCTTCCAAGCGAGAGCGGCTGATGGGAACACACCCCAACGGTGGTCTTTCGAGAAACGTGAAGAACCATCATCACGCAGGGTGAAGGTCACGAGGTAACGGTCAAGCAGCGAATAGTTCACACGTCCGAAGAAGCTGACCAGATAGTTCTGGGTCTTGTAGAGCGAGTTCTTCGTCTCAAAATAATCAGGGTTCACCAGTTCGCCAGGATGTGTGGCATGAGTTTCAGGATAATACACTGGATAGTCATAATCCGTCTTGCGGTAGAACTTCTGCCACTCATAACCCGCCATCACGTCGATGTGATGCGTTTCGTTGATGTCCTTCAGATACTGAGCGTATGCCGTGAGCGAGAGGTTGTGCTTGTCGCCTACATTCCAACCCTTACTTCCGTAATAGATGTTGTTGCTGTAGTCGTAGGGCGATACTCTCTTGTTGCTGCGACCATGAGCATAGTCCATGCCTCCCTTCAGATGGAGGTGCAGATCTTCCAGTCCATGCACTGAATAGTCAATATCCACATTACCCATGAATTCATTGCCCTTACCGATGTTGCTCTGATTCTTCAACTTAGCCACTGGGTTGTCAGCATTCAGGCCAGAGTAAGAATGAGTCCACTGCGTATCGCCAAAGTCGGCCGTCACAGGCCACTGCCAGTAACCACCATACTCAGCGGCATTCGCGCTGTCGTCATGGATAGGCTTGGTGGGGTCAGCATAGATGGCCTTGCCCACAGCTTGAGTTTCAGCAAACGAATGACGGGTGAACGCCATCTTCGCATTGAGATTCACCTTCAGGTGGTCATCCAAAAACGAGGGCGACAACGTCACACTCATCGTATAACGGTTGAAGTTCGATGTCTTCAGCGTACCGTCCTGATGCGTATAACCAGCCGATACACGATAAGGCATCCACTTCAGACCGCCTGATACCGTCACGTTGTGGTCGGTATTCAGACCCATGCGATAGATTTCCTTCTGCCAATCAGTGTCAGCAAAAAGGTGATTGCCTGCAGCATCATAATAACCGAGGTTGGCATACTGGCTCGAAGCTAACCAACCCTGCTCGTCATCAGCATAGCCAAACAACTTCTGGGCAAACTTCTGATACTCCCCGCTGTCCATCACCTCCAAGCGTTTCGTGTTCACGCTGAAGCTGACATTACCATTGTAAGAAACTTTAGGTCCCGAGCTTACCTTACCTTTCTTGGTGGTAATGATAATCACACCATTAGATGCGCGGCTACCATAGATGGCGGCAGCAGAGGCATCCTTAAGCACTGTAAAGCTCTCAATGTCGGCAGGGTTAATCATCGACAGGGCATTGGCTGCACCTTCATTGGCTCCGTAGGAGTCGAGCGCCAAACCATCCACCACAATCAGCGGGTCGTTCGACGCATTCAGCGACGAACCACCACGAATGCGGATGGAAGCACTACCACCAGGCGTACCATCGCCAGGCACCACGCTGACACCAGCAATCTTACCCTGAATCATGTCCTGCGCACTGGTCTGCAAACCATGATTCATTTCATCGGGCTTCATGGCAATGACCGAACCCGTCAAGTCATTCTTCTTCACCGTACCATAACCGATGACAATCTGTTCACCCAGGAGTTTGGAATCCTCCTGCAGCATAATGTTGAGTGTTGGAGCTGCTGCCACCTCTTGCGTCACATAACCCACAAAAGAGATCACAAGCGTCGCTCCGCGAGGAACACTGAGTGTGAAGTCACCGTTCAAGTCGGTAACACATCCGTTACTCGTGCCTTTCTGCAATACCGTCGCACCAGTAACCTCACCCAAATTGTCCTTTACGTGGCCCTTCACCGTAATGTTCTGGGCGAACGCTGAAACGGACACGAAGATTCCGATGACCAACGTCATACAAAATCTCAAATTTAGTTTCTGTTTCATGTTTTTGGATTTAGGATTTTGAATTAGTTAATAAATAATGAATATATAAAGTTTATTGAATTAAATCTTCATTGATTACCTCGAGCTTTATCGGAGCTTCAGCACGCTTGGCTCGCCAAGAAAAGTGCTTATCTCTTCATGATATCCTCTTACCTCACACCTCTTACTTCTTTGATACTAATAGCGAACCCACCACCAGAGGCACTTTTCAGCTTGAGGACACTCTTACTGGTGACTGTTTGGGTAGTGATTGTGTAGCTTTGAGGATTCTTGTCCCAGCTGGCATCCTTGCCATCGGCATAAATGGTGGCCTGATATTTCTTGCCTGGCGTGAGGAAATCCAAACGGAGGGTGCTTACATGACCGTTCTCATCCACCGAACTGCCCACATACCAATCCTCCGAATGCTTGTCCTTGCGGGCCATCGTCACATAGTCACCTGGCTCTGCTTCCAGATAGAGGGTCTTCTGCCAATCGACAGGCACATCCTCAATGAACTTGAACGCATCCATATAGGGTTCGTAGTTCTCAATGAGGTCAGCTGCCATCTGAAGGGGTGAGTAGAGGGTCACATAAAGTGCCAACTGACGTGCTAAGGTACTGCGCACATGATTGGTGTTTTGCCCTGGTGCTGTCTTCGAGAGATCCATCTGGAAGATGCCTGGCGTGTAATCCATGGGACCACCCACAAGTCGAGTGAACGGCAGGATGGTCGTATGGTTGACTGGATTACCACCAAAACTTTCGTACTCGGTTCCTCGTGCGCTCTCATTGCCAATCCAGTTGGGATAGGTACGGCAGATGCCTGTAGGACGGGTCGCCTCATGGGCGTTCACCATAATCTTGTAGTCAGCCGCCTTGGTGATGCAACGCAAGTAGTGGTTGTTCATGAACTGGCTGTAATGGTGCTCACCGTAAGGAACGATGTCACCCACATAGCCGCTCTTCACAGCAGGATAGCCATTATCGACCATAAACTGATAGGCTTGGTCGAGGTGACGCTCGTAGTTAATGACGGAACTGGAGGTTTCATGATGCATGATCATCTTCACGCCCTTGCTGGCTGCATATTCGTGGATGCCCTTCACATCAAAATCTGGATAAGGAGTCACAAAATCAAACACATAATCTTTCTGATGACCGAACCAGTCTTCCCAACCAATATTCCAACCTTCCACCAACACTCCATCGAAACCATGCTGGGCAGCGAAGTCGATGTAACGTTTCACATTCTCCGTGTTGGCGGCATGGTGACCGCTGGGCTTGCACTTCGTATAGTCCGTCTTACCCAACTGCACACTGAACAAGTCATCCGTATAAGACCAATGGGAACGGCCACTGATCATATCCCACCATACGCCTACATACTTCGTCGGCTTGATCCAACTTGTATCCTCAATCTTGCAAGGCTCATTGAGATTAAGCGTCATGCGTGATGCCAAGATGTCAGCACCTTTCTCACCCACGATGATGGTGCGCCAAGGACTCACACAATCGGTCTGCATGTGTCCTTTGTCACCCATTGCATCAGGAGTCAACTGGGAAGTGAACGTCTTGGATGCCTCGTCATAACTGAGGTGCATAGTCGCATAATTGATGCAGGCAGCCTCATGCAGATGGATGAACAACCCATCGGCTGTCTTCATCAACAAAGCCGTCTGCACAGACGTAGGTCCTGCTGGGGTCTGAGAAGAGTTATCGGTGATAGCGTCTTTCATGCGTCCACGAATCTCTGAAAGCTTTGTGGTCTGCCATTCATATTCCTGCGTGTCGTAGTCACCTGCAATCCACCAAGCCAAATGGTCGCCTGTCATCTTGAACTGACTCTGCTCCTCTTTGATGATGAAATAGGTCAGGTTCTTCTGCGAGGGGAACTCATAGCGG
>JAFZUS010000018.1 GCA_017618275.1 Prevotella sp. | reverse complement strand
TTCATAATTCATAATTCATAATTTTACAATATTTTTATTATCTTTGCAGCCAAATGAAGCAAGTTAGACCGAAAAAGAACTTAGGTCAGCATTTCCTGACAGACTTGAACATTGCCAAGCGGATTGCTGATACAGTGGATGAACCGTATGCGGAACTGCCTGTGCTGGAAGTAGGCCCGGGGATGGGAGTGATGACACAGTATCTGGTAGAAAAACCACGTCCACTAAAGGTGGTGGAGATAGACCGTGAGAGTGTGGCCTATCTGAAGGAGAGATTTTCGTGGAGTGAGGAGTGTGGAGTGAGGAGTGAGAATAGTTCTGCAAATGAATTTGCTGCAGATAATTCCCCCCAAGGTAATCTCACTCCTCACTCCTCACTTCCCACTCCTCAAATAATCATGGGCGACTTCCTCCGTATGGACTTAGATGAGGTCTTCGGTGGACAGCAGTTCGTGTTGACGGGCAACTACCCCTACGATATCTCCTCGCAGATATTCTTCAAGATGCTTGATAACAAGGACTTGATTCCCTGTTGTACGGGTATGATTCAGCATGAGGTGGCTGTACGTATGGCTGCCAAGCCAGGCAACAAACAATATGGTATCCTTTCGGTGCTGATTCAGGCATGGTACGATGTGGAGTATCTCTTCACCGTTGAGCCATCGGTTTTCAACCCGCCTCCCAAGGTGCAGAGCGCTGTCATCCGTATGACGCGTAATGCTGTCACAGACCTCGGCTGCGATGAGAAACTCTTCAAACGCATTGTCAAGGCAACCTTCAACCAGCGCCGTAAGATGCTCCGTGTCTCCCTTCGCCAGATTTGTAATCCTCATCCAGAGTTCTTCGATGACCCGATAATGACCCGTCGCCCAGAACAACTCTCTATTCCTGAATTCATTGCTTTGACAAATAAGGTGGCTGCTGAATTGACATCATAGTCAGATGAAAAGAAATACTCTATTGCTGATTCTTGTGGGACTTGTATTATTGGTGTATGGCCAAGTAGCAAGCCATAGGAAATTGTCGGGCTACGTACGACAGGCGGTGGAGGAGAATCGTCATCAGTCGTTGACGCGCGGTATCGACAACGGACAGAGGAGTCGCAGTATCACGGCTTTTGTCAGAATGGACGAGAATCAGGCTGACGATATCTTACGAAAGTATGGTTGCAAGAAGTACGCCCAGTGGGAAGACATAGTCATTGCGGGCATTCCATTGGAGAATGTGGAGGCCTTGGCGGCGGAACGTGCAGTGGGACGTATTGAGGCGAATGGCCGTGCCAGTGCCTTAATGGATACGACGGCATTGGTTGTTAATGCTCTTCCCGTCTACGAATCCTCCGATTGTCATCCCGCCTATACAGGGGCTGGGGTGGTCATCGGTGTTGAGGATGTCGGTTTTGACTTAACACATCCTAATTTCTATGATGCTTCTGGTGGCCAATACCGTATCGGAGCATTCTGGGATCAGTTGTCGAAAGATACTGTTGGCAGTCTGTTACCCGTCGGACGTGATTTTATCGGACAGGCAGAGATACTGGCATACGGACAGTCTACCGACGCACCTACCCAGACGCATGGTACACATACTTCGGGTATTGCAGTAGGCAGCGGTTATGACACAAAATACAGGGGGATGGCCTTTGAGAGCGATATCTGTCTGGTGAGCAATGCCATTACGGATGATATTGAATATATCGACTCGGCCGATCTCTACAAATATACAACTGCCATTGATGCCTTAGGTATGAAATACTGTTTCGACTATGCCAGTCGGCAGGGAAGACCGTGTGTGGTCTCGTTCAGCGAGGGTTATCATCCTTATCTCGACGAGGAAGACAGTCTCTTTTCGGTTGTGTTGGACCGTATGACTGGACCAGGACGGATTATCGTCACTTCCGCAGGCAATGAGAGTACGCAAATGACCTACTTTGAGAAGCCTGCGGCACAACAGGAGGCAGGTGCCTTTATCCGTTGTTATAAAGAGTCGGCAGTGTACCGCTTGACATCATCAGAGCCACTTCGACTGATGTTCTATTATTACCAAGGTAGTAAGGGCATACCAACTGATACTCTCTCCTTTACCACTGACGAGGTGGTCTACGACAGTATTGTGTCTAAAGAACTGATTTGTGGGGAGGATTCTCTCTCGTTGTTGGTCTATCGTAGTACGTCATCATTCATTGATGAGGATGTCTATCAGGTACTTGTGAGCGCTAACCGTACTATCAATCAGTTATCACCATTGGCAATGGTGGTTGGAGGTGAGGGAGACATCAAAGTCTATGGTGGAACGAAAATGGCTTTTAAGTCTCATCAAATGGACAGCCGGTGGTCAGCAGCCCAGAAGGGGCATGACATCCTTGCACCAGGCTGTTTCCCGGCAGTGATCTGTGTGGGAGCCTCCGCCCACAGAATGGAACTTGTGAATGAAAAGGGCGATGTGCATAGCGCTACGAGTGAGACTGTTCAGGGGTTGGTAGCCCCGTTCTCTTCGTCAGGTCCCACAATGAGCGGACTGATGAAACCCGATGTCGTGGCACCGGGGGTCTATGTCATTTCCTCCTATAGCCATGTTTATCATCCTGAGGGTGCTGTTATCTCGTGGTCGGAATTTCAGGGAGAAAGATATCCTTGGGCATATAATACTGGTACCTCTATGTCAACACCCGTGGTGGCTGGTACCATCGCTCTCTGGTTGCAGGCTAAACCTGACCTGACACCAGAAGAGGTGCGTCAGGTCTTGTCCCGTACTTGTCGCCAGCCGGATGCCAGTCTTGACTATCCGAACAATTATTATGGCTACGGGGAGATAGACGCCTATCGTGGTCTGTTGGACATTCTGGGCTTGTCAAAGGTAGAGGGTATCAGCCTGCATCAGCCTCGACGTGTGCAGGTACGACCTGTTGACGGTGGTTTGCGACTGCTTTTCGATGATGTGTTGCAGGCTCCTGTGACGATAACGATCTACGACCTTTCCGGTCTCAGTATTTATTCAGACAGACAGCCTGTCAATGGCACAGAGATAACCGTTGACCTCCCTTCTGTTCAGAAAGGCGTTTATGCCGTTCAGATAGAAACTTTGGACAAAGGAATCCAGGGTTCCTGCCTTGTCAGATTATAACCTTCGCTTTTCAATCACGTTTTTGGACTGTTATCGTGCACAATTTGGCTGTGTGCGAGCACAATCACTTGATTTACATCAAAAGAAATACAGTTTTTATGCAAAAGTTGGTGTAAATCCATTGCAGAATACCAAAATCGTCGTACCTTTGCATCGTCAATCAGAGATGATGACACTTCAGTAGATAGTTAGTTAAGGTAAAAGATTCGTTTTGTTAGAGTTAATTGAATAGAAAAGGTTTTAGAAAAGTTAGAAGTTAGTTAGAAAAGTTAGTAATTAGGTTTTAAGTTTTGATTGGTTAGGTATTACAGAGGTAATAAAGATTGTTAAAAGTAAGGATAATGCAACGACGTCGTGATGACGGAATTGCTTATTAAGAAAAAGGTTTTTAGTTATTCATAGATTGTTGGTGCCGCTCAGGAGTCGTTGATGACCCTTGAGCGGTTTTTTTTTGCATGAATATAAATTGTACGCCTATGAAATGAAAAACAATGTTAATTTTGACCGATTCATCTGGAAAAAGATAGAGAATAAGTAAAAAAGTCTTATTTTTGCATAAACAATTTAGATATGACCCACATATTCTCTTCTATAATGTATAAAAAAACAATCATATTATTTTCCTTTTTGGTTGTTACTGGCAGTCTTACATCTCATGCCCAGCATATTGCCATCAATAATAATCTGTTGTTTGATCTGATGGGATCCTTTTCTGCTGGTGTGGAAATGCCCCTCCCAGGTAGCAATACCTTTGAAGTTTATGGTAGCGTTCGGCCTTGGAAAAGAGGTGAAGAAGAAGTACACAAGCATTGGACGGTTCAGGCTCAGTATCGAATGTGGCCCTGTCAGGTGATGAATGGTTTCTTTTGGGGACCTTATGCACATGGCGGACAGTTCAATATAAGTAATGAGACTTTGTTTTTCGGTCTCCTCAAGGGTCTGAAGCCTAATCGCTATGAAGGATGGTTCTTGGGTGGCGGTATTGGAGCGGGTTATGAATATGCTTTGGCTAAGCATTGGAATCTAGGCGCAGAAATAGGAGTAGGATACACCTATATTAATTATAAGAAATATGCATGCGAAGTATGCGGCAACTTAAAAGACGATGGCGTGTATAATTATCTAGGCGTCTCAAGGTTGGGTTTAAGTATCATATATGTATTTTAATATTGTCACTGGATGAAAATGAAGATATATTCCTCGATATTGTTACTCATGCTGATGCCGCTGACCATCTCAGCGTTCCAGTTGCCAGACAAAGGTAAGAAGATTGGTCCCAAGTACGAGTATGTGATGAAGGTTGACCGTTCTGCCGTGGCAGTGGTTGACAGCAATTTGGTTGTTTCCTTACAGTTGACAGCCATTCAGGACATCCCGTTCTCTCAATCAGTGGTCATTGCGCCTGAGATCATAGATACGATTTCATTGCGCAAAGTTGAACTTCCGCTGATCTTCATCAACAGTCGGAATCAGCAGATTTACTTTGAGCGCGATCTGAAATCGGAATTTCCTGAAGCGATTGCCCTGCAAAAGAAGAATGGTGAAGACCTTCATATCAGTTATCTCCGTACTGTGCAATACGAACCTTGGATGCAAGATGCTGTTTTGAAAATACAGAAAAAGAGTTGTGCATGCAGGGATTGGAAAGATAGAGGTTCGGAGATTGTCGCTGCTTTCCCCAAAGAGGAAAAAGAGCCCGAAATCCAATTGTTCCCTGTTTATCTGTTACCGCCTGCTGATAAGAGTGTCAAAGTGCGTGAGGAGAAAGGTTCCGCCTACCTTAACTTTGTGGTCAATAAATGGGACATCCTGCCCGATTATATGAATAATCCCGTTGAATTGCAGAAGATTCACAACTCTGTAAACATTGTCAAGAACGACTCCAATGTCACTATCCGTAGAATGGTCATTGAGGGTTATGCATCACCGGAAGGCACCAATCCTCATAACATCATGCTTAGTGAGAAACGTACAGGTGCCCTCCAACAGTATCTTCAGCGTGCAGGAATGGTAAAAGGTATTAAGATGGAGGCACGAGGCAGGGGAGAGAACTGGGACGGACTTGTGAAAGAACTGAAGAAAGACAGTCATATTCCTCAACGCGACAAGTTGCTTGGTATTGCTACTACGACCATGGATCTCGATGAGAAGGAAAAACGTATGCGCAAAGAGACGCCAGAAGGATATGCCTATATCCTGAAAAACGTGTACCCCTCATTGCGTTGCACCAACTATACTGTTGAATATACTGTCAGACCCTTTACCGTTGAAGAATCAGAAGTGGTCTTTGAGACAAGGCCTATTAACCTCAATCTCAACGAGATATACAAACTGGCTGACAAATATGCCAATAACGAGACAAAATACTATTCAATTATCCGTAAAGCATATTTGCTCTATCCGCAAGACAGTTATATCAATCTGACGATGGCCTATCTCTCCATCAAGAAAGGCGAGACGGATGAGGCTGTGGAATATCTGAGCAAGGTGAATGCTTGTCCGGAAAAGACCATGAATGAAGGTCTTGTGGCCTATCTCAAGGGTGATCTTGACACTGCCATCAGTTTAGTTGAACAGGCCCAGCATCAGGGACTCCCCGAGGCTGCCAAGCAACTTGAAGAATTCAAGAAGATCAGGAAAAAACAATAAAAAATCCGTAATTATATGTTCCAGTTCAAAAAAAACTTATCCCCGCTATTATTTGCAATTGCTTTTCTATGCAGTTGCAGCCAGACTGAAGATATTACAGTCAACAATAGTAAAGAAAATAAACCGGAGGATTCCAAGGTGGTTTTTCGACTGCAGAGTAATTTCTCCACCGCAACTCGCAGTGCAGAAGACAGCCATGAATATTCGCAGGGGACTGCAGATGAGTACAAAGTGAATAGTGCCAGAGTGTATTTCTTTGACAATGGTACGAAACTCCTTGCGAAAAGTGCACAACTGTCAGGCATCACCTTCTTTGGTACTGATGGTAGCGGCAATATCATTTACGAAACAGATCCGATAACCCTTCCTAATGGAACGTACGATATCTTCGTGACTGCAAATACGAATCGGCAGATAAAGAAGGATAAAGAGGATCTGTTCCTGGCCGATATTGACAGCATCACGTATACTCAGGCGTTGATAGAGGATATTTCCGGCGGTATAATCATGACCAATCGCGCTTCAGACAATGTGGCCACGGAAATCAGGAAAAGCAATAACAACGATGTCAATGTAATCGATATCTTATTGGAGCGTGTTCTCGCCCGCCTTGATGTGGCAAAAAAATCTGAGACTTTTGAGTTGACTGACAACAAAGGTGCTCAGTATGCTTCGATAACACTTGACGGATACCACATCGTAAATCTCCCCAAATATTACTATTCATTCCGTCATACGGCTGTTTTGACCTCATTGAATGAGCCCCAATGGGATCTTATGACTCACTTCGGTAATGTCGTTGACGTTAACGGATATGTTGTAGACCCCTATTTCTTCAAGAAGACGATTGACGCGAGTGCTTTTACGAATGCTGATAAATATTATGAGAAATTCGCTGTTGACTATAACGATCCTGATCATGTGAAATGGAGTTCGTTTAATGCTGTCAGCCAGACTCCGAACTACAAGACGGCTTATTGTCTGGAGAATTGCTGTCTGTTGCCAGCACAGAAAAACGGATACTCTACTGGTGTGATCTTTAGGGCCATCATGGAACCCTACAATAATGTCTACCATCTGGACAATTCTGGTAAGATGGAACTTGTCACCGACAAGACACTCTATCCAGAGGTGCTCTACTATTTCCAGCATAAGTTCTATGACTCTGCAGAAGCGTTGGCGGCAGCGGTCAGTGCCACTGGGTCTCCATCAAACACGTACCAGGCCCGGAAATTCGAAAAGACAGATGATGGCTATCGTTGCTATTACAAATACTGGATTCGCCATCTTGACAATATGAATAACACAGAAATGGGGGTGATGGAGTTTGCTGTTGTACGTAATAACCTGTATCGTATGCTCATCACCAATGTGTCAGATCTCGGAGATGGCACCCCAGAGATAATACCTGACACTCCCGACGAGGGAGAAACATACCTGAAGGTTGAGCTAAATGTAAAACCATGGATAGTAAGAGACCTCACAGATATTGTGCTTTGAAACAGATTTGTTCCATATTATGCATATTGTTGATAACATCCTGCACATGGGTGGAGGATGATTATGACGATTGCCCTTATGGATTCTGGCTCAATCTGCATTACACATACAATATCATGGATGTGGAGGCTGCACCGGAATATATCTCTGAGGTGACGGTCTATATCTATGATGCTGATGGAAACTATGTGTCTCGTTTAGATGTGCCACAATCTGCTCTTAAAGCAAACGGACACCGTGTCCGGATAGAAGGACTTCCTGAAGGTGATTACCAGTTTGTGGTGTGGAGTGGTATTGGGAACAGTGCCTATGCCGTATCAGGGGACAGGAGTACGATGAATCAGTTCTCTTTGTCACTCGCTCAACCGGGGTCAAGTGTTTCTTCCTGCCTGCCTGATCTGTATTATGGTAATCTACAGACCGTACATTTTGATGACTCATACAAGGAGCACCATGTCTATATGATGAAGAATACGAATCAACTGGCATGCCTCGTTGTTCCGATGTCTGACGATACCACTGTGAACCCTGACGACTTTGACCTGAGGGTCGTATCTGCTAATGGCACAATGGATGCCTATAACATGTTGATATCTGACAACACCATGACCTATGAGCCTTTCGTCAGGAATGCTGTCACGTTCGATGATGCTTATTATGGCAAATTGAATGGTGTCAGTTTCAATATCAGTACTTTGAGACTGATGGAAGATCATGATTGTCGGCTCATCCTCGAGAAAAAGGATACAGGGGAAACGGTTTTCAATATCTCATTCCCCGAATATATCGGTATGATAGGCACACTCTATACGAATCTTGGTCGGCAGTTGACGGTACAGGAATATCTTGATAGGCAAGACTTCTATACCATCGTGTTCTATCTCTCGAGTGATCTTGACCAACTTATCCAGTTACGAGTGAACAGTTGGCGACTGAGGGCAAAAAACCACTTAAAACTGTAATGTCGTGAAGTCATATTCCTCATCATACTTCGCATGGCTCTTCTTGGTGCTTGTCTCGTTCATGCAGACTGCTTGTCAGAATGAGGACGGAAGGCTCGATGAAATCTTGAGTCAGGTACAGAAGAATGATGCAATGGCTCATGATGTCGTTGACTTGTCTGTCAGGATAAGAGTCTCTTCAGGGACACGCGGTTCAGACGAAGACCATTTCCGAAATGAGCATATTATCAGCCATTTGGAATTGTTCTTCTTTGATGCGGAGACTAAGAAATTTGTCACAAAGGCTGTTGTGGATGACCTGATCCAGGAAAAAGACTCTCCGGATGCATCATACGATATCACGTATATTGTCGAGTCGGTAAGAATCAAAGTGGGGGTGTATAATATCTTTGCTATCGCCAACTACCACCATATCCCTGATGACATCAGTAATCAGGATGAGTTTCTTGACATGACAGATGCTATCACTTATCGGGAAGGTGTTGAACCGAATATTCCCGAAGATGGACCGGTTATGACGAACCGTGCTACATCGCTCGTCTCAGTCAATCTGATTCCATGGGCAAACAAACCTTATGTCCTGGCTTTAGACATGGAACGTGTGTTAGCAAAGTTACAGATCGGTGTCAAGGAGAACAAGTTTGAATTAAGCCACGATGGCAAGAAGTATGCAGACATCAACATCACAAATTATAAGTTGGTAAACCTGAACAGCGAATACTACCTCTTCCAGCATACGGACATCTTGTCTACGTTCGGAAAAAAGCCTGATTTCCAATTCCCGGATAATTATGGTGACTTTAACGAGGAAAGTGATGGTTATGTGGTAGATCCCTTGTTTTATGAGAAGACATCGGGCCAAACAGATGCTGCTAAGTTCAAGTATTATTATGCGTCCTGGTTTGGATCTTTCACGACGGATAATTTCGCCTCTATCCCCGTTGCAGGCAACTATGGCTATGCGTATATCCTGGAAAATACTGCTTACAAGACAAGCCAGAAGAATGGTTATTCACCAGGTATTGTCTTTAAGGCTGCAGTGAGTCCTGTCTTCGTGTATCTTTATGACAACAAGACAAGGACTCTGGTTAAAGAAGACAGAGCAGAATATTGGTCTCATACCATTTACCTATACAAATATAACTTCTATGGTTCCTTGCAGGCGATAAATGTTGCCAGCGGTCTTTTGCTCGATGAGTTGCAAACCTATACTGATGCGCAGTTGAAGACTTATGGTATTAAGCAGTGCAAGTTTAATATGGGTGTTTACGAAACCTATTATACCTATTGGATACAACACCGTACTGGTTCCGTAGAAACGATGGGTTCAATGAATTATGGGGTTGTCAGAAACAACTATTATAAGATCAATGTGGCTGGAGTCAGTGGTATTGGGGATAGTCAAATCGCTCCAGATATCATGCGTGACAACTATCCCAACTCCTATGTTGATGTCGACTTGAACGAGTAGTGTTCCCCCCATTTGCCCTTGAATAGTCGGGTGAGGAAGATGCAGCCTCTGAAGGTGAGTTCGATGGCCATTGCCGTCCAGACACCCTTCAGACCATATTTGGGGGCGAGTGTCGCTGCGAGTGTCAGACGAACGGCCCACATCGAAGTCAAACTCATGATGGCAGGGATCAACGTATCGCCAGCACCGATGAATACACCGTTGCAGACAATGGCAGCGGCAAACATCGGCTCTGCCCACGCCTCAATACGGAGCACTTCGGTACCTTGGGCAATGACCTCTTCGACAGGTGACATCAGCGACATCAGTTCAGGAGCGAGCATCCACATCAGGATACCCATCACCGTCATGACTGCCATGCCCAGACCTACTGACATACGGGCAAACGAACGTGTCAGCATCTTCTGTCCAGCACCGATACCTTGTCCCACGAGGGTTGTAGCGGCCTCAGCAATCCCGTAGCCCGGCATATAACACAGACTCTCGACGGTGATGGCCAGTGAGTGGGCAGCGATGGCGATTGTTCCCAAGGGAGCGACGATAATGGTACTCACGACATAGGCACCTCCCATCAGCAGGTGTTGAAGTCCCATCGGAGCCCCAATCTTAAAGGCGGTATTGACTGTATCAGATTTGGGCTTGAAGGAACCGGGCCGTTTGACGAGTGCAAGCATCTTTGACCTGACAAGAAGGAAGTAGAGCATGAGTGCTGCCGTAATCAACATGGCCACTCCCGTTCCTATGGCTGCACCCATTACCCCCATATCCAGTACATATATAAACAGGTAGTTGAAGCCGACATCCATCACGCACATGCCGATATTGAGGACGCTGGGAATCTTCATGTTGCCGGAGCACTTCAGCATCGAGCCTGCCAAACCCTCCATCTGGAAGAAGATACCGCAGAAACCGAAGATGGCGAAATAGAGCGAGGCGTCATGGGCGATGTCCTCCGTGCCGCCCAACCAGTAGGGGAGGAATGGACTGATGGCGAGAGATGTCAGTGAAATGATAAGGGCCCAGATGAGACAGCAGATGAGCGATTGGCGGAGAACCCTACGGGCCGCCTCGAAATCGTTGGCACCGATGAAATGTGCCACCTGCACGGAGAATCCCATATTCGCAGCCGAGGCAAGCCCTCCCATCAGCCATCCGGTAGTCTCCACCAGTCCGATGGCGGCAGAGGCCTGGGCACCAAGATGTCCCACCATCGAAGCATCGATGAAGAACATTACCGTTGCGGAAATCTGTGCCAGAATGCTGGGAATACTCAGGCTGATGATGAGCCAGAGTCTTTCCCTTTGAGTCATCGTCCGCCCCTCGCGGATATAGGACAGTAGCAGTTCACTGTTTTTTACTCTCTTCATTTAACTTTTGTGCCTTCCTTTCCCTGATCTCATCCAGATAGCCGGCAGTGACGACACCTGAGGGCAAGGCTATGATGGCAATGCCCACCAACGAGGAAATGATACTGATAACTCTTCCTGTGGCGGATATCGGGTAAAGGTCTCCGTAACCAACGGTTGTCAGCGTACATACTGCCCAATAGAACGCATCGAAGAAACTGTCGAACAGATACTCGTTTGTTCCCGGCTTGATGTCTTCCTCAGCATTAAACATGATGATAGCCGTCACAAACGTATAGAACATAGCCATGGAAAGAACGGCATATAGTATCTTCTTTTGTTTCCTGATGACGGAAAGGATAATCTCCATCGATTCGAAATACCGAATAATCTTTACCACCCTCAAGATCTTTAGCAGGCGTGAGAAACGGGCGGCCTTGAATGCAGGAGCAAGAACATTGATGGTCGGCAGTATGGAGAGAAGGTCGATGATGGCCATCGGGGTAAACGGGTAGATGAGGAATGCCGTCCAATGCTTTTTGTCTGACCGGACATTGGCTGTGACCCATCGCAGGATGTAGTCTACGACAAAACACATACAGGATATGACGTCAAAATACCAGAAAAGAGGATAATGGGTACGGAACATCAGGGGAAAAATACCGATGGCGATGGCTATCAGCATAATCCACTCATAGATACGGGACCACTTGTTATCACTGTTTGGCTCAATAATGTTTACAATCTTCTCAATCATATCACACTTGCTAATATCATATCGTTTGCAAAGATATAAAATTATTTTGAAACAATCGTTGGTTTTCTAATCTTTTTTCTTTCCACGAGTTCAATGCGAGCCAGTCAGGGTCATGACGACATATTCTGAGTGGGTACCGATGCGGAACTTACCGCCCCAGAGTCCGATGCCGCTGGTGACGTAATAGCGGGTGCTGCCCCGTTGATAAGGACCAAAGGCACATTCGTAGACATGCTCCGTAATCCATGAGATGGGCCATACCTGTCCGTAGTGGGTGTGACCACTAAACTGAAAGTCTATCTGTTGGCGCTCTGCCTGATCCAAGTGGTAAGGCTGGTGATCCAGCAGGATACAGTATTTTGAACGGTCTGCTTTCTTCATGAGCACACCTAACGAATCACGGCGGAAGTTAGTTCGATCATCCCGTCCGATGATGCAGAGGTCACCAACGGTGACACAGGAATCCTGCAACAGACGGATGCCAGCATCCTGATAGAACTGTCGTGCACGAGGTTCTCCACTATAATACTCGTGATTGCCGATGCAGGCATAGACGGGTGCTTTCAGTCGCAGGAACTCCTCGTGCATCTGTTGTTCGAGCAGAGGTCGTATGCTACCGTCGATGATGTCACCGGCAATGAGAATCAGGTCTGGCTGCTCTGCGTTGATCATATCCACCCAACGGTGCAGTTCGGTGCGACGGTTATGATAACCGAGATGCAGGTCGCTCATCGCCACAATCCTCACTGGCTTGCCGACCTGTTTCTCTGTGGTCAGTTGCAATTCCTCGCGATGCTTGTGCTGATAATGCAGGTAGCCATATAGAAATAGGGCGAACATGCCGATGGCAATGCAGCCTACTGTCCACCAGTTGTTATGAAATAAGGAGCGCGGAAGGAGATGAAACAGTCTCCCCAGGTCAAGCGCCAGAAACAGTATGAAGAGATATAGTAGTATGATGATGCTCGATGTGCCGACTTCGTAAACGGTGATAGCCAGCGGCATAGGCATACGGTCGGTAAAGCGCATGATACCTGCAAACATCAGCAGGAATGCTCCTGTCATCAGGGCTAAAATCAATACTTTCCAAATCCAACTGAGAGGGAGTAGGCACCAGACATGCCAGCCGATATAGGCGAGTGCCGACAACGGCAACAGAGTAAAAACCAGGAACCACATAGTTATTTCAGTGTCCATGATTTCCATTCTTCACCGATATTGGCGGAGGAGGAAACCGTAGGTGTCTGAGATTTTCCGTTCACTACGATTGATTTCTTGGAAACCTCGTCTGCCACGTAACTTTGCAGTTCGCCTAACGAGATGTTGCCCTTGCTCAATTGCAATTTCTTAAGAAGATAGTAGGTGAACAGCCCATGGCGCTTCTCCTTATAAGGATAAGCCGTTTCTTCACCCGAGGCGGCAGAGAAGACCACCATGTTGCCTTTGGGAGCACTGTTTTTGGCTTTAATGGCCACACCGCGTGCAGATGCCATCATATTGCCGTCGCGCATGGAGCCACTGAAACATGCATCAAGAAATACCGTTATAGATTTGGCCTGCAAATCTCCCAGAGTAGCATACAATTCTTGGAGACCATAGCCAGTAGTGATGTCGGTTCCAAATCCATCAACAGGCAGTAAATATGCGTCTCTGGTGGCCTCGTCGGGTATGCCGTGACCAGCGAAGTAGATGATGATCTTTGCTGAGCCTTTGTAGGCATCAGACACCTGCTTAAGCCAGTTTATTTCGCGCTTCATATTGTTGAGCGTGGCATCCTTCACCAGATGCACATTTGTGGTGGGCAGACCGAGGCTTTGCCTGCAGTATTCAGCGAAGATGGCTCCATCGTTGCTGGCATAGGGCACAGAGGCGACATCCTGATAATGCTCATTGGCGATAATCACGGCAAAGGTGTTGTCGTTACGAATGGTGGTAGTGGGTAGGTTGACATCTACGTCGGCCTTGGTCTCCTCCACCTTTGGAGCAATTGCTTTGGTATTTTCTGTCTTGGGGCTTTGGGCTATGGTGGGAGTCGTGATGGATTCTTGATTCTGAATGCTTGGGGCCATCGTGTATGTGATGTTGATGCTGTTGTTGGCATGGCTGTCATCCTCTTCCAGTGAATTGTAGTTATACCTTGATGATTTTGAGGCCTTGTCGGCCTTGGCATACAGATTCTTGATTACATCCTGGGGGATTGGGCTTGTACCACGCATATACATGCTGAAATCATCAGAACTCTGAACAGCATAATAAGGATAGTCGTTAATCATGGTATGCCATAAAGCCCCTGCCTCTTTCTTGTTGCCCATAAGCGTTAGAATCTTGCCCTTGCAAGCATAGTCGAACCCTGAGCCGATGTGTTCTATGGCATTGTTGATAATACTCAGTGCCTGAGGGAAGTCTTGCTTCAGTTGTCGGCCTTCTGCAAAGAGCAAGGCTGTGTGGATCAATGCCTCGTCAACATTCTTCGAACAAGACTTCTGAAAGCATTCCATGGCTTTCTCCATGTCCTTCTCGCGGCCTAGTCCTTCTTCATAACAAAGTCCCAGCACATAGGTGGTGTAAGAATCAACATTCTTGTAGTTGGTGGCCTTATCCATCCAGTAGCGAGCCTTATTCACGTCTTTATTCGTGCCGATACCTTTATATAATATATAGGCCAGTCGAGCCTGGGCAATGGGCAAGCCTCGTTCGGCCACCCTTCGATAGAGAGAAAAAGCCGTCTTATCATCCTTTGCCACGCCATAGCCTTCAGCCTGACAATAGGCCAGATAGTACTGGGCGGTGACACTACCGAAACGGGCTCCCTTCGAGAATGATGTATAGGCATTGTCGAAGCGGCCCATGCGTAGGAACTCACATCCGTCCACCACCTCTTGGTCGACTGTTTGCCCCATAAACGGAATAACTCCAATAATGAAGCAAAGGATGATGAAGACGGTCTTTCTCATATCTATTTCTTAAGTGTCTGATTATCTTTCGCTTTCTTGGCAAAGTCCTTGGCTATGTCTTTTGCTTTCTTAGGCTTCTCACCATCCTCTATAAGATATCTCTCGTATGAATCCTGCAGAGCCTGAACCCAGTTGGTGGTTTCGCCTTCCCAGATAAGAACCTGGCGGGCCTTGGAGCGTTCCTCAAAGTTTGACTTCATCTCCTTCTCGTCGGCTTTCTTGTCTTTAGTGTTTCCTCCAAGAAGACCTCTTCCATTTTTACCATCCTTCTCTGCATCGGATGCACCTAGGCGATAGATATTGAACTTGCCCTTCTCGAATTCGGTGACATAAATGTCGATGGGAGAATTGTCCTCATCATACTCGAAGGGAGGATTTGCAAAAACGTGCATAATGTCCGTCATGCGCCCTTGGATGTTCACAGCATTGGTGCGTTTGACCTTGTCCTGGTCCTGAATATAATACTTTGAAAGGATCAGGTCAGATACCCATGTGGAGATAGTGAAAGAGTGTTCCTCACGTTCCTTTTCGTCTTCGGCAGAATACCTCTTCATGTCGTATTTAATATACACTTTTACTTTCATGAACGACTCGTCTCCAGTAAGGTGAATGCTGGTGCATGATTTTTTATCGTTGTTAGCCAGTTCATAGCGCATCGTTTCCATAAAATTCATCACCTGAAGTTGAAGGTCGGTTTGATAGTTTGCTTTTGCGCCCTTACCAAAAGAACCGCCACCAGCATCATATTTACCTCTGATAGGGTTGATCAGTGTGGAAACCCATGTATCACTTTTGGGTGCCAGTGGCTTGTAGTCGTAACTTCCCCCCACCTCCGAAAGGCAGTACGAATCTTCGTTTACATAATAAAATGAACTTCCTCGGTCTACGAAAAGAGGCTTGTTGGTCTTGTTGGTGATTTTTAGTGACAAACGCACCAACTCAGCCTTGATGTTTTCATCTTCATACACATTGTCTGTCTGTGAATAGCCCACGAGCAAAGCCTGTTTCTGGGCCTGAGCACCGATGGCAAACATTGCGGCCACCAATACGAGCATAATCTTTATCTTTTTCATAATCTTATATGTTTTTATTTTTTTGCTTTAACTGTATCTAGGAAATAGGTCATCTCATTATAGAGTGTCTCGTCATTTTTGAGCACGTCTTTGAGCGCCTTTTTAAAATCTTCTTTAGCCTGAATGCCGTTGTAATAGACTTTTACTATCACCTCTGAACTTATCGTGTTTTTACTGTTGTATAACTCCACAACCTTCTCCACATCTCCAATGCGTTCCAGAATACCGCTCTTGGTGTCGAGGATGGCCTGTACCATTTCCTGACCTTTCACAGAACCAAAACGTTTAACAAAATCCTTATGGATAAACTGCAACATAATTTCGTGAACAATTTCGTTGGCCAGATTTTCACGGGCCATATCGTATGCCTTGTTACTGGCCTGTTCGTAAGTCTTTGCCAAACTTTTAGCCTCACCAGGAATGTTAGTGGGGAAGAGATCCGTTTCATATGCGTATTCTGCTCTTACATCGGATTTCACCTGAGATTCCAGAGAGGGCAAGTTGTCTGCCACCTTGTATCTCTTCATTCGTAAATCCTGTACGCGTCTAGCATATTCGTCCAAGATAAAGTCCTCTCTCTTCTTCAATTTTTTGTCAAGGAAATCCTTTCTTTTCTCCATGATCTTCCCACTCTTGGCTTCCTCATAGATAATGTCCGTGTATTCCTTGGCAGCCTTTTTAATTTCCTTCGTACTATAGGTGGATTCCTTTTGTTCTGATTGCATCCACTTCTTATACTCCGACTGAGCATTCACGTTGCTCAAAACAATGCAGCATACTGCTAGTAATAATAATTTCTTCATAATTCTTGGTTTTAAATATATTTGTATTTTTCTGCAAAGATACTTTTTTTCTTTAAAATTGCGAAATTATTCGTATGAAAGTGTGAATAATTATGAAATTTTAAGCATTTGTGCTGTGATGTAACCTCCATATAGCCATCGAAATTGATTTGCAAAATTTTCCTTCTTTTTTCTTGGGAATATTTGTTTTTTTATATCTTTGCACACACAATAAACTGACTGCAAGAAGATGAATCAACATTGCTATACCAAATGGATACTGTTTCTGGTACTTCTTTGCTGTGTAACGGCATGCGGAAGTGGAGGAACGGGTGCTGCACTGACGGCTGAGGATCAACGGTTGCAAAAGATTTCCCTCATCGATACAACTACGCTCCAAACCATCGTGCGTCTCGACTCTGTCGAAGGCTACCATCTCTTAGAGGGGATTTCTGCGGAGGCTTGGATGCTCGTTGACGACTCCACAGGTTTTGTCATCAGTCAGAAACATGCGACCAGACAACTCTGTATGGCCTCTATCACCAAAATGATGACTTGTCTGTTGGCTCTCGAAAAGGGGAATCCGACGGATACCGTATTTATCACAGACGATGTCTATGTTGCCAAGGACTCAAGGGTGAGACTGGGCGACGGCTACCGGCTGGACGATCTTGTCTATGAGATGATGCTGGTGAGTGACAATGATGCGGCCTACGCTCTTGCAAAACATATAGGTGGCGACACGCTGACATTTTGCGATATGATGAATCATAAGGCCGTCTATCTGGGTATGGACAGCACGCACTTCGCTAATCCTAACGGGGTGCCTAATATCCACAACTACAGTTGTGCAAGAGACCTCATCAAATTGTCAAGATACGTGATGCGAGACAGTACCTTTGCACAGATCGTTGGTACTGTGGAGAAGGATATCCCATTGGTAGACGGGCGTCACATGCCTTGCAGGAATACCAATGTCATGCTGACAACCTACGATGGCTGCTTCGGCGTCAAGACGGGTTTCACCCGTCAAGCAGGCAATTGCCTCGCCTCTGCAGCCACCCGTAATGGTGTCACCCTTTATCTGGTCCTTCTCAACAGTCGTAGCATGTCCTCCCGCTTCAAGGAGTCAGCCATTCTCTTCGACTACGGCTTCAATGTCATGAAGGATTATTCCAGAAGGTGATTATTTCCACCAGAAATCATCCACGAATTCACCTTGAACGTATTTGGTGAATTTCTTATTCTCGTCAGCAATATTCCTTCTCTCGCGAACAGGCTTGAACATATCGTCAACAAGGATTTTACATGCGGCCTGACCTCTAGTGGCATAAAGAGGCATCCATTGATTTTCCTTCTTGACCTCAATAATGATATTCTTGATCTGTTCAGGAGTCGTGTATTCGCCCTCAACAGTAAAGGTCGCTTCTGGAACAGTAGGACCTGCACCAGTGTTATACATCTGATAATGGCCCTTTTCGTTGGGAGCCATCTCTCCAAATACACTGTGGATCTCTGTGCCCTCTGCTTCATTAGCACCTCTGACTCTCAGAGGAAGGACACCACCTGCACAGATAAGTTTGAGTGTTGTCCTGCCATTCTCGGCCTTCACTACATCGAAAACGACATCGTTAAAGTCGAAGTCACCGGCTTCCTCAGCCGACAGGTCTTCGGCTATCACACGATAGAGCGGATCGCCACCCTTGAAACCTGGGCTACATTCTGTCTTGGGAATGTAGATTTCAGGCATTCCAGTACTGAAACCTTCTGCATAAATGTTCTCTAAAGTGAAGCCATCTCGTGTGAAAATGAACAGGTGAGATGCAAAGCCGTCGTTTCCCTGTGCAAAATGAGTCTTTGCAGAAACGTACAAGTTGCCACCATAGGTCACAGCACCCCAGTTTTGTTCATATCCTTCGGCTCTGACAATCCTCTCGGCCTGGAATACAGCATATCCACCTTCAGTAGGACCATAAATTCCTTTATTATAATCGTCGGAAATGTCATTACGTCCACCCTCAAGTTGGGCAATATTCTCAACCTTGAACACAGCCATCTGACCCATCACGATCTTAAACGGACCTGAAACAGATAATTTGTTAGGAACTGTAGTACATCTGCCTCCATAGAAATTCTTTGCCAGCACACCGCCGCCGGTATCAATCTTAAATGCGCCTGTTGCTGACGAAATGTTTATTTCAAAATCATTTGTCACCCAGAGGTAACAATTATTGATTACGTTCTCGCTGCCACCTACATAAGAATAATTATAAGTCTTCCATTTTCCATTGTTGACCCAGCCTAACGCATTTGTACTAATTAAAGTCGTGCCAGAAACTTCCCACTCGGCATTGTTCTGAACAGCACCGGCATTCACTGTAACGGATCCAGCCTCAATGGTATTATCGTTGACAATGCGGCTATCTGTACTTTCGACATTCACATTATCTGCCTCCAGTTTACCTACATTATAGAGAAAACTGGTCGAATTAACTTCAAAAGTACCAGCAATGATGTTTCCATGATTGTACACCTTCGATGCACCATTAATTTTGAGGTGATCTGCCGTCTCAAGTGTTGCACCATCTGCTATATAAATGTCACCTTTCAAATTCAGGGCGCTGGTCGCACCTAATTTTAAGGTAGAACCTGTAACAAGATAGATTTGCGTACCTGCGTTTACCTCAAATACATCTGTACTGGTCAAATCAACAGTACCCGTTACATAAATGGTACCTGTGGTAAGTCTCATTTGAACTTTCTTGGTAGACCCATTAATATAATAGGTACCTCCGTTAACTTCGTTATCAGGCATTTTTTCAACTCCTGATGGAACAGCATCCTTATAATTGCTGGCATCACAGTCTTTTTCTGGGAAGGTAATAGTTGGCTGCAAGTTGCCTTTCGAGGTATAGTCTTCCTTAGCACGGGTAATAGCACGCGCATTGGTATTCTTGCTGCTGAAGCCCCAGTCTACATTAGATCCGACCTTACCAAACGCTTTCTCAAAAGCGATGGCATACTTTTCGTTTGCAACCAGTTCCGCATTTTCCTCACTGTAATAATAGTCATCATGACTACATGATGAAAGAACCATCGCACCCAATATGGCGGTTGCAATCACTAAACTTCCGAAAGAACTTTTCTTATTCATAATCTACAACATTAGTTATTGTGTTAATATGATTTTATATATGATTAAGTTTTTATCGCCTGCAAATTTACGAAAAAAATATAAAGTGATGAAACAAAGCGGGTTAATAAAAGTTAACTGCATACCATATTCTGAGGATGACCGTTGAGGAAGGAACGCACATAAATAGTTGTTTATTTAGAATCTATTGCAGTAACGACCTTCATGCTGCCACGTTACGAAGAAACCCTTCCAACAGGTCTTTATGATGGCCTGGGAGGATGATGTGATGGTTTCCGATGGGATCCGTCAGAAAATAGGAGGCCTGACTGGGATGAGACAATTGGATGACCTGTTGGGTTCTGCACAGGTCTGGTTTGGCCTGATTCCGGATCAATTCGCCCTCTTCGATGAAATAGCGGGAGAGGTCGCCAGACACTTTGAATATGGTAATTGGCCCTTCCTTCATATATCCTCTGATGCCAATACCGATGCCTGATTCAAAATGGGTGTCGAACTCATAGCGTTCCACCATATTAAGGGGAATCGTGCAATGGGCGAACACCATTTCGCCTGTCGTGGGGGTGATGGAGGCAGGATTAGCCTGGAAACCGCTGACACCAAGTAGCGACTGGGCAATCTTCATGGAGAGCATCGCAGGAACATCGCCCTCGCAACTTGCCACAATGCCCTCAGCATTGAGTTTCGCCAAAGCCAGACAGCCCGTATTCCATACAGATGTCAACAGGTCGAAGCAACGGATGGTAAAACCTTGCAGGCACTCTTTCCCAACGAGTAACTTCAATGCGTCATATATCTGATAGGCGCCTGACAGGGAATTGGTGACAGTATCCTTAGAGGCCCGTTCGACTTTTGATAACTGTGGCGTGACGTTAATGATATCTATCAGTTCCTGCATGGGGATGTCGATGAGGCTAATGCCAAGACGTTGCATGACTGCCTCGTTGTCAGCGTGACTCGCAATCAACCAGTCGGAAGGCTCACCAATGACACCCATCCTACAGCCCTTGAGTGACTTCAGCGCCTCTCCGACCTTTGCCAACAGTCTGATACGTTTGGAGATATAGTCAGGATCACCATGAATGATCTCCCCCTTGAAATCGTTCTGGCGCAGGTGCGACAGGATCTCCATTGATGCTGCCAACGAGTTGCTTTTTCCAGAGGTCAGCAGATAGAAAGGACGTTCTGACTTTGCCTGCAATTCTGGAAGCAAACGTTTGAAGATACCCTCCGTGCCACCCGTCCGTACATAGATCAGGTCAAGTGAATGGGAGCCATAGTCAGCATAGTCGCTGCCCTTCAACTCATAGGTGACATCAAGGCTGTTCAGAAACTCACGGGTCACTTCACCCACAGCCTGTTCATCGTGCAGTTCCGATGTCAATGTGTAAATAGCAATGCTCATAACCTTCATATATCTATATTCACTTCAATCCAATCCTTACCTTATCGTGATAGTATATCTGCTCATAAATGAGGCTCCAGGCTGCAGATGGTTCATCAAGGGTTTGTCCTTAAACTCGCCCTTGAAATCCCTGGGGTCACCAATGCCATACCAAGGTTCTATGCAGACGAAGGGAGCCTGTTTACCGTATGGACTCCAGAAGGCGCAGACTGGCGTCTTGTAATCCACTGTCACGGCAGGCTCTCCGTTAGTATCCATCAGCATGGCACGATGCGTCTGGCACTTGTGAATCTTCACCGAGTCGTTGCGGAAGAAGTTGTTGCTGATTTCCATGATGCCCATATCTGCCTCCAAAGGCACCTCCACCATATCGTGACTACCGTCGGCATAACTCCTCAGGGCATCCATCGGTTCCTCATTGTCCAGTTTGATCATTCCCTCCAATTTGCCGCCAGGCATGTTAAAGGCCGGGTGTCCGCCTATCTGGAAGTGAATCTCCCTGCAGTCCGTATTCTCCACATGCCAGATAACGTGTACCTTGTTGCCCTCCAGACGATAAGTGACAGAGAGGTTGAAACGGTAGGGATACACCTTCAGCGTCTCCTCCGACTCATGCAGGGCCAACGTCACTTTCTCCTTCGTCAGACTGATGACGGTAAACTCCGTATCACGGGCAAACCCATGACGAGGCAGGTGATATTCCTTGCCATCCACCATATAAGTATTATTGTTCACGCTACAGACGATAGGGAACAAAATGGGCGAATGTCTGGACCATTGCTCCCCAGCCTGCCACATATACTCCCTACCTTCACTGTCCTTCACACTCTGGAGTTCGGCTCCCATCTCAGCGACACGAATCGCCAATAGTTCATTCTTCAGTTCTATCATAGTTGTTCTTTTTATTTACGTTATAATATCGAGCAGCACTTCCCAATATCCATTTTTGTCGCCACCAACACGATTGATAACTCCATTTTTCTTCATGGCATCAAGATTCCTTCCAACGGTTGCTCTCGCAATTCCCAGTTGTTTAGCAATCTCCTCGTAAGTGGCAAACTTGTTCTTTTGTATGATTGGAAGAATTTTCTTTTGCGTCTTGCTGAGTTTTACAGTTGCATTTACAGTCTCATTTACAGTCTCATTTACAGTCTCATTTGCAGTTGCATCCTTCGTCTCAATCGACAAAACTAGCTTCACCTGCATCAGTTCTCGCTGCTCTATGAGTTCAGGCTTCAGCCAATGTTTCTCGTTCCATGCACTAAGGATGAGAGGGAATCCAGAACCGAGGTTCTCACCAAAGCCAATCATGCGGAACATGTTTTGTATGCGCTGATTTCGGGCTCTGGTTTCCTCGCCAGCATAAATCTGCTCCACAGGCAAACGTAGCAAGCCTGGGTTTGTAAACACAAACTTATTATCGTACTTCTCCACCTTCAGCACGCTGTTCAGCATCAGGTCAGCATGGATAATGCAGTTGGTCATCGCCTCGCGCACAGCCTTGTGTTGTGGCGTATCATCGTCGCGCTCCATCCCTACCATTTTGAAAGGACGCGGCAGTTCCTTGGTCAGCTTGGGGAGCACCGTTGTAACGAAGTTGAACAGGTTGTTCTCCCAAGTACCATCGTATGTCAATCGGTCGCTATAACGCTGGTCGCCTATTAACCCTGACTTGTCGATATAATCCAGTCGCAGATTGTCGAAACGGTCACGAATAGGCAGTCCTTTTCCAAACATCAACAAACCAGCCATGTTCAGACATTCCATCCCACTCTCGCGATCCATCGTAAAACCACCCATTTGACGCAGAAACTCCGTATGGTCAAGGTTGTTGAAAGGATGGTCTGGGTATCTGTTATGAAATCGCTGACGATAATGCTCCAACGTCGGGATGTCTATGTCGTCCATCGTGTAGTGTTTCAAGAACAGACGGTCGTTTCCGTCATGGTTAGCATCACGCATCATCATCGTAATCATTTCCTCAGGGCAATGATAGTCACCCTCATGATTGCGTACAAATGTGCCACGCAGCGGATTGTTGTTGATATATACAGGACGAGTATTGTAGTCCGCCATTGGCACCTTGATTGCCACCACATTCTTTCCTTCCAATTCCACCGTCTCAACATCTTCGTCCTTCAACAGGTTCACATTCACCTTCTCAGGATTGTTCACGATGTTCCAGAAGTCTTTGCGTATCTTGGCGGCATCATCCACGCCAGTGATAGTAAATCGTTTGCTGATATCCTTTTCCTTCAAGTCCTCATAAACACCCAGCAGAATAAGCCCACCGTAAGTGTTGGCAAACGCAGAATACGTCTTCCATGCATCAACAGGCACATTCGATTGTGCCTTCTTGCATTCCAGCGTCACTCGCTCGCCTTTCAGCAATGTTTCTCTTATAGTTTTCTCGTCCATATTCTTATTTCGTTTGCAAAGATAATTCTTTTTCTCCTATTTTATTGTTTTTGCAGTCAAAAACCATCTTTGTTTTGTTCTTACCTCACAAAGTGTCAGACACATTGTGAGCTTATCTCTGATTGCGCTTTTGATTGCTTACGATTGTCTTTCAACCACTTCCATCCAATTTTTAATTTGCCTAATGCACCAAGGCAACTGGTCACGAACCTGCTGAACCCAGAATCGGATAACATCCCATCCCTCACGCATAAGTGCCTGGTTACGTAATTGGTCATTATAGGATAGTTCGCCTGTCCATGTTTGGTGATACATAGCACCGTCTACCTCTATATCAAGTTTCTTTCCTTTATGGAAGAGTGCAAGGTCAAGATAGTACTTGTCCACATGATATTGAGCCGTCACTGGAATGCCAGCATCAGAGAGAGCCTTTTGCAATATATGCTCCCATTCAGATGATTCGACAGGTGCATCTTCTCCACAACTGTACTCCGCAAAATGCTCCAAATAACTAACACCACATTTTTTGCAATATTCTTTGTCGCCAACTGTCACCAACAAAGCTCTTGCTCTTGTTATGGCAACATTAAACAAATTACCTGTTGACTTCAGGAACATAAGACTTTGTGACTTTGTTCCGTCTGAGACAACGGGAGAGAAAATTATCACATCTCGTTCGTCGCCTTGGAATTTATGTACCGTATCAATCAGAATCTTATTATGTAGTTCCAGATGATTACGTAGTTCTGCATCTCGTTCCAAAGCTTTAGTAATCATCTCTGCTTGTAGATGGAATGGAGTGGTGACGCCAATAGTGCCATCAAACTCAAGTTCCAATGCCAATCGTCTAAGAATACGAATTACGCCTTCAACTTCTTGAAGATTATAGGCTCCACCGTTTTCTGGGCGGATTGTCTTTCCCTTCACATTCATCCATTGCATACCAAGAATAGGCTTTCCGTTGTTAGGTGACTGTAAACGGCTATAATCCGTTGCTATGCGAAGTGTGTTGTCGTAGAATTCCTGATTTGAGAATTGAATGATATCAAGGAAACTCCGATGATGATCGCGTAGTTGTATGATGTTTTCAGACTCTGTCATACTCTCGGCAAGATCGTAAATAGAACTGCCACGATATGACCATCTTGGTTCAATCTCATTGCTCAGGATAAGCGACAAATCTGTTTGTTTACTTAAAAGACAAATATGATTGAGCTGCTGCTTGTCACCAATAACAGCCACGCGTTTTGCTCTCATCAACAAAGGGATCATAGATGCGATATCACACTGACTGGCTTCGTCAATAATGAGCAAGTCATAAACAGCCTCTATAAACGGAAGTCGCCTGCGTGCACTTAAAGATGTAATGGCACTCACTGGCAGCATCTGCTTCAGTGCTGGTGTGTAATCGTCAACATGATTGTGTTCAAGAAGGCTAATATAATCATGAAGTTCTCCTCTGTTCTGGGCATTAAATATGCTTATGTGCTGATTCAGCCATAAATTCCATGCCGTTTTAGCTTTTGCCTGCAGTTCTACATGCTCTGTCATCATTGCAGCATCAAGTTGTTCAAGGGAGGCTGAATCACACATCTGAGTAAGAAGCCTATTGTAACTGGCAATTAAACTTAAATCATCCATCAGAGATTTAAACTCGTTATCAAATGACATCCACTCTCGTTCTGTCATTTGCGGAGTAACATTCAGACCTGGATGGTATTTCGCCATAAAGGAATTGACAGACAAAACTACAGTATTCAAATCGTCTACGATTCTCTTTTCCCATCTCTCCTTAAACAACTTATCCAATAACCTATCTGGGCCTTCTTGCAAAAATTTGCGATTGTTCACAAAGGCGCTATATGCATCCTTGACCTCATTGACTTCATCGTCAGTCAGAACACCAATCAATTGCTGATACTTATCTCTTATGGCACAGACAGATTGTTCCAATTCATCCAATCTGTTTCTGTTGTCGACTATTTGTGACTTTTGTGTCCGCTTAGCATCATAGCTTGAATATACACGTTTGTATGCCTCAACAGCATCATCATACGATTCATTTTTAACTTTGGCCTTTTCCCATAGTTGAGTATAATCGGAGATGCATTGTTTGGCACTCTTCTCATATCTGAGAATTAATGGCAAGTTTTTATTAATAGCGTTTACACGTTTCACAACAACATCAACAGCATTGTTGTTCTTACTGGTGAATAACACATTCTGACCTGCTATTGCTGCATTGATGATAAGGTTGGCTACCACCTGCGTTTTGCCTGTTCCTGGAGGACCGGCTATCAATGTAACGTCTGCACTTAGAGCAGAGCGAACAGCCTTCTCTTGTTCGTCATTCAGAGGTAGTACTTCAAGTATTTCTTTTGTGTATGGTGGGTTCTTAGAAAATTGTTTATGAATAAATTTCCATAAGATAGAATGTTTTATATCTAAATTACCCCGACTTTCAAGATTAGCCAACTCATTGCTTAAACCTACGGTATATGGAGTTGGCTCTTTTGCAAACAAAATAGCACGATTTAGAATGCCATCTGCATCATTAATATCTATTTGCCCTTTCTTTAGATTGTCTATGTTCAGTTTGTCAAACCATTCCCAATCAGGACGAATAGTTCTAAGCAAGGAAACCTTTTCAGACAAATCCTCAAACGCAGCATGCCCATCCGTAAAACCAAGTTCAGTTTCCAGTTCACGTAACTCATATATATTCTCCGTTTTCTCGTTCGTGGAATACTTGTCAATGATATCCTTGTTTATCAGAAGTTCATCATCAATAGAAAAGCCTTCCTTCTTTCCATGTGTTCCATCATTATAAGTGATGTGGATAATAAAAAGTGGCGAAAGAAAATGCTTGCTTTTCAGGACAGGATAACCTATCAGCAAATCTTTCTCTTTCTCAAGATTACCACGAAGAAAGGCTCCTATTGCAGGTTGCTTCAACGCACTCTTATTTAGCCAAGGTAAGCTTATGAAAGACAGTTCATCCTTTATTGAAGCACGAAGCGTTGTGTTACTCTCTAACGCAATGCAACTGATATAGTATTTGCAGAGGCCTTTAAGTGTCATATATAAATAAGAGGGACTAATTTCATGATTCTTCATCAATTTCCTAAATCAGAGGTATTTGATTCTTTCTCAATTTCCTCACATTTACAAGACAATTGCTCTTACCAATCTTTACCCAATCCTCGCGAGAACTGGGATCAGTCAATATATAAACGTAACCAGGTTCTTTACTATTCATATCGTTTTCGTCTTTTCGATGCAAAAATACAAATAATATTGGAGATTAACAAGTTTTTGATTTTTTTTTATTTGAAAAAGACTATGTGAGTGAGTCGTAGACGCTAGTCACAGCATGCCTGCGCCCTCTTGGCCCTTCTGAATCTGGGCGAGGACCTTTTTGTGGGCGAATTTTGTACTTCACATAATGTCTGACACATTATGAGAATCTTGATTTGGTCATATAATCCTACTAAATCTCTCAAAACACACGGATTATCAAGCAATTATCGAATTTATTATTCCTACTAATCCGCTACTATATCACTACTAATTCACTACTGATCCACTACTGGATCTCTATTAATCATTCACACATTCCTGTTTGTTTACTACCAAGTAATGGCTCCCCTACTATCCTGCTGTTTTTTTTATGCGGCTTTGCAAACTTTCGTTCTATATGTCCTTTTAAAATTCTCTAGAGAATTTCGTGCCAGCAGCCCTTCTCGCTTCTGTTTCCCCCTAAGGGAACTCCAAAATTCTCTCGAGAATTTTTTGAATACTATTAGGACAAGAACTTGAAAGCCCGTAAATTCATTTTTTGTTCGCCCCCTATGGAGATTTTAGTAGGAATAATGTAGCGATTTAGTAGAGTTATAGTAGGATTAAAGTAGAATTAAAATATACTCCAAATCGTTTATTATTAGAATTTTACAATAGTTTTAGTAGGAATAAGCCGCCATGTAGAAGATTAGTCTTTCTCGAAGGTGATGCCTTCGTAGAGGGCCTGGGTGCCTTCGTAACTCTCGGGGAGGAAGTGGAGGCGGACACCTCGGATGTGCTTGTTGGCACGGAAGGTCTTGGGATTGTCGACTTTCTCGCTCTCGATCTCGAGTTTCATCAGACCCCAGTCCTGCAGGCGCACTCGGTCGCCCTCGCGCAGATGATCGTTCACGACCTCTGCCACGCTCATCATAACACCGATGATATTGCCTTCGCTGAAACCTGTACGCTGGGCTATTTCCTTGACGAGTTTATCACTCTCGATGGTCTGGTTGTGTACGGCTACAGCCTTGTACTTGCCGAAGGTTGGCAGCGAAGGCTTGGTTTCTTTCTTTATTCTGTATCTCATACGCTTCTTGATTTTGGTACAAAGGTACGATTTCACGAGCGAAAAACCAAATTTTTGAGAGTAATTCTATGTCGGATGTCAGTAATAACCATTTGAAGTGAGGCATCCATTGAATGAATCTATGGCAATAATGACCTTCAAGTTGCAAAAATAAAAAAATATATGAAATATGAGTCATATTAAAAGAAAAATCCGTATATTTGCAAAATGAATCGGCATTTTCTCATATTGTTCAGCTTTTTGCTCCTTTCTGTCCCGATGTTCGCAGAAAATGATTTGCCTATCGTTGACTCCGCCTTCGTCTGTCACGACTCGGCCAAACAAGCAAGCTTGATGGCTCTCGCTGTTCCATCCGTTGAGATCAAGGCAGACAGGACGATGATTTATCCTCAGCGAATGGAACTGACGGGGGAAGAATCGTTGATGGATATCCTCCAGATGGTGCCAGAACTGATGATTGCCGGTTATGAGGATGTCATCGACAGTTATAACCTGCGCATCGACAACTGTCCGATGAACGGTGACACAAGACTGATTCTTAGTCAGATGAAAGCCAGGGATATCGCTAAGATTCAGGTTTGTGACAATACGGGTGTTGCGAAGGGAACCATTGGAATGGGTAGGGTGCTGGATGTCAATATGAAGATGCCTGACGGGGAGAAAGGCTTCGTTGAAGGACAGGGAGACTTTGGGAAAGATGTAGCAGGTCTCGGATCTGTGAATGCGTTATATGGTAGTAAAGGTACTGACCTCTATGCCAATGCGTCTTTTCGTCATCAGGACGGGAATGAGGAGTATCTGACGCTTCACATGACAAACCGGTTTGATGACATGAACAAACTGTTGACCTACTTCACCCAGCAATATCTTGACCATCCTTCTGCTACGTCACGTAAGGTCATGGGCAGAGCAAGATACTTCCATACCTTCAATGACTTAGGTACGGAACTGCTCATCGTGGGCGGTTATCAGTATGCCAGTGATCCGGCCTTATCCAATAAATTGCCATTGTATATCGTTGAACTGAATACGCCCTTGCTGACCAAGCGGCTTTCGATGATGCTGGGTGTTGAGGGAGACTTCTTGATGACCAGGCAGAAGGATACAGACAGGCGTTGGGATGTCTTCAACAATGATATCTATCTGCAGTTTACCTATGCCTTACCTAAGTGGAAACTGACAGTTGGTAATCGTGTGATGTTCTACAACTATAAACTGATGGATTCTGGAATCAGTCAGAAACACTCTGACACCCGTGACAATGCAAATGCCTGCGTCGTCTATCTGCCAGACGACCGGAATCAGATCCAGTTGGGCTATTATCGCAAATACTATAATCCTTCTTACTTGGTTCTCTTCATGAATGCCAATACGCTTTTGAATGAGGAATGGGTGAGGGCTGAGGGACTGCTGGAGGAATGGACTATCAATCAAGTGAAGTTGGCATACGCCTATAGTAAGCAGAAGTTGACAGTGCAGACGGAAGCGAGTTATTATGCCGTTGAAGATGGCGAGAATTTCACTACATTGGGTGTTTCGGCTTATTGGAAGACGATGGGGAGTACCAATCGTCCGAATGGGTTGACTCTGGCGGGTGGATCAAACCTATATACTGCCAAGAGTGGAACATACGCTTCAATCCGTTTGGCTCCGACTGCTTATCTTTCTCATGAATGGCAGATAGGAATGCAGGTGGTATATTATACAGGAAAGGCACCAAGACGTGAGGAAACTGGCGTACCTGTGTATGGCTGTCTGTCTGTCAACAAGCAATTTGGCAAGAAATGGAATTTATGCGTTGATTGGCATGATATGTTTGATGCATTCTGTAGTGAAGCAAAAGTAAACAGACATGCTGCCAATATGAGGTTACAATATAGATTCTAACGATAACAAGGAAGTGAGCATGACAAGTATTGAATTGGATATGATACAAACTGCCGGCATTGGTGCCTTAGCCCTCATCGTCGGTATGGTTTTGACGCGAAAGGTTGATTTCCTCCAGAAATTCTGTGTGCCGTCGCCAGTAAGCGGTGGTATCATCTTTTCATTGATTACCCTCATACTATATGGCTGGTTTGATGTTGAGGTGTCGTTCGACGGTACATTGAAGGATGTCTTTATGCTGGCATTCTTTACCAGCGTTGGTTTCCAAAGTGACCTTAAGGTATTAAAGCAAGGTGGCAAACTATTGGCGATTATGCTGACCCTGTTGGCTGTAATCATCGCCTTGCAGAACTTAATGCCTATGGGAATAACCAGACTCATGGGAGTTGATCCTTTGATTGGTATGGCTGCTGGCAGTATATCAATGACGGGTGGACATGGAACGGCAGGCGGATTCGCAAGTGTTCTAGAAGGAATGGGACTGCACGGCGCAGGAACAATCGGTATGGCGGCTGCAACCTTTGGTCTGATTGCCGGTTCAATGATTGGCGGTCCGCTGGCAGAGCGGATTGTCCGCACGAAACTGACGCATGAACAGATGCAGCCGCAAGACGAAGAGATTGACCCTGCAATGGCCGGTATCGAGAGTGACGAGGCTTCACCAACAGGTCGTACAAAGCGTATCAGTACGAATGAGCAGGAATTCCAGCAGTATGCGAAGGCTTCTTATTGCATTATCCTAGTCATGGGTGCTGGCACTATATTGAGTTGGTTGTTTGCTAAGACTGGTATCACGTTCCCAACCTATTTTGGAGCCTTGATTTTGGCCGCTATTGTTCGTAATACCATAGGATTCTTCAGATACAAGGAAGACGATGGTGAGAACCGATCGTCTGGTAAATGGGTGAAAGCCGACAAATTGCTTGATATGGAGCGGATTATCAGTGTCGGTAATATCTGCCTGTCATTGTTCCTCGGAATGGCTATGATATCCCTTAAACTTTGGGAACTTCAAAACTTAGCCCTTCCATTGATAGTCATCTTGGTATCCCAGGTGCTGATGATGGCACTATTTGCCTACTTCGTAGCATTTCCTCTGTTAGGTCGCGATTATGATGCTGCCGTCCTGTGTGCAGGCATGTGTGGTTTTGGCCTTGGTGCTACTCCCAATGCGATGGCCAACATGAGTGCTGTATGTTATAAATACCGCTATACCGTCAAGCCTTTCCTCATCGTCCCAATTATTGGTGCAATGTTCGCTGATCTGATCAATACAGGAATCATCTCCCTCTTCCTTAATCTCTTGTGAGAATCTTTGGCTTATCGAATAAGAAAATCCGTGTAATCTTTCGACTACACGGATTTTGATATAGATAATTTTGTGAATCCTAGTGGACTTCCTCGAAGTCTGCGTCCTGAATATCTTCTGCCTTCGGGCCTTCCTGCTGAGGTCCGGCCTGCTGACCGCCCTGATAGGTGTCACCGCCAGGTTGGCCTGCTGCGCCACTCTGCTGGTACATCTGCTGAGAAGCAGTCTGCCAGGCAGCATTGAGTTCAGCAATAGCACTGTCGATAGCAGCAACATCACCAGCCTTGTGGGCATCCTTCAGTTTCTGCAGAGCCTGTTCGATGGCGGGCTTGAACTGGGCGGGAATCTTGTCGCCAATCTCGTTCAACTGATTCTCTGTCTGGAAGATCATCGAGTCGGCCTGATTCAGTTTGTCGATACGCTCGCGCTCACGCTTGTCGTTCTCGGCATTCTGTTCAGCCTCAGCCTTCATGCGGTTGATCTCGTCCTGTGACAGACCAGATGAAGCCTCGATGCGGATGGCCTGTTCCTTACCAGTAGCCTTATCCTTTGCAGAAACCTTGAGGATACCGTTGGCATCAATATCGAAGGTCACCTCAATCTGAGGAATACCACGACGGGCGGGGGCGATACCAGTCAGGTTGAACTGGCCGATAGACTTGTTCTGAGCAGCCATTGGGCGCTCACCCTGTAGCACGTGGATGGTCACCTCTGTCTGATTGTCAGCAGCGGTAGAGAAGGTCTCACTCTTCTTACAAGGAATGGTTGAGTTGGCTTCAATCAGTTTGGTCATCACACCACCTAATGTCTCAATACCCAGTGTCAGCGGGGTTACGTCGAGCAGGACAATGTCGCCTACGCCACCTTCCTTGTTCAGGATAGCACCCTGGATAGCAGCACCAACGGCTACCACCTCGTCAGGGTTCACACCCTTTGAAGGCTCCTTGCCGAAGTAGTTCTTCACCAGTGTCTGCACAGCGGGGATACGGCTTGAACCACCCACGAGGATGACCTCGTCGATATCGGCTGTGGTCAGTTTGGCATCAGCAATGGCCTTCTGGCAGGGAGCCAGACAAGCCTGGATGAGGTCGTGAGCCAACTGCTCGAACTTGGCACGTGTCAGCGTCTTCACCAAATGCTTGGGCACACCTGCAACAGGCATGATGTATGGCAGGTTGATCTCGGTGCTTGTGCTGGAAGACAGTTCGATCTTGGCCTTCTCGGCAGCCTCCTTCAGACGCTGCATAGCCATCGGGTCGTCCTTCAGGTTGGCACCCTCGTCGTTCTTGAACTCCTGTACCAGCCAGTCGATGATCACCTGGTCGAAGTCGTCACCACCCAGGTGGGTATCACCATTGGTAGAGAGCACCTCGAACACACCACCACCGAACTCGAGGATAGAGATATCGAACGTACCACCACCGAGGTCGAAGACGGCAATCTTCATATCCTTGTTGGCCTTATCCACACCGTATGCCAGTGCTGCGGCTGTGGGCTCATTGACGATACGCTTCACATTGAGACCTGCAATCTGTCCAGCCTCCTTGGTTGCCTGACGCTGAGAGTCAGAGAAGTAGGCTGGGACGGTGATCACAGCATCCGTAATCTCCTGTCCGAGATAATCCTCGGCGGTCTTCTTCATCTTCTGAAGTACCATCGCTGAGATTTCCTGAGGAGTATACTTGCGACCATCGATGTCAACACGGGGATAACCTCCCTCGTTGACAACAGAATAAGGTACGCGAGAGATTTCCTTCTCGGTCTGCTGCCAGTTCTCACCCATGAAGCGCTTGATCGAATAAACGGTCTTCTTCGGGTTGGTGATAGCCTGACGCTTGGCAGGATCACCGATCTTACGTTCACCATTCTCAACAAAACCAACGACGGAAGGTGTTGTACGCTTACCCTCGCTGTTGGCAATCACTACTGGCTCGTTACCCTCGAATACGGCAACGCAACTGTTGGTAGTTCCTAAGTCAATTCCAATAATCTTTCCCATAATTGTATCATTTTAATTGTTTATACTCACGTTAATTTGGATAAAAATCCGTAAAAAACATAGCAAAGCACGTGCCAAATGGATTTTTTTTGCCCAAATATGATTTTTGTTACGACATTTTGGCACAAGTATCAGAAAAATATTATATCTTTGCACCGTAAATTGTACAATTTAAAAATTCATAAGAATGAAAAGAGCGATTTTGACAGCCGGATTGGCCATGTTGCTGATGACGGTCTCGGCTCAGGAAAACTCCTACATCGTTAAAACGCGTAATGCCAAGAAGGCTGTAGCTGTAGAAAACCTTCTGACGGAGGAAACAACAGTAGAGGAAGAAGAGACTGCGACAGATTTCGTAGGTCAGAACTTCAAATTCTATAGTCTTTGCGACTGGAAGGAGGGTATGAAGTTTATGGTGATGCCTGAGAAGTATGACCTTGTGGTTAAGACATTCGCCGATGCTGGTACAGGTAAGGAAGTGAGTAGTATGTCATTGCGTCACAAGATCATGGTTTACCAAGGCAAGAGTGAGAGTTCCGACGGCCATTGGCGTATGAATTTCCTCTGCCAGGACAATAACAAGATGTATTATTATGAGATTCCCAGCGGATCCTTCGATGACTACTGCTATGGTAAGTTGGGCGTTCCTACCTTGGCATACTTAGGCGATGTGGACATTGCCCGTGAGCAACTGATGGGTAAGAAACTGTTTACCAAGACCCGTATCTATCGTGTAGACACAGAGTCGGACGGTGACGGTTTCCGTGAGACCATCCAGCCAATGAACAAGGAAGTGACGGTGACTGCCATTGGTGTGGGTACCCGTAGTTTCCCAGTAAAGATTATCGTTGAGGACGAATTGGGTAATGAGTATTATCAGGTGGTGGCCATGTCGAAGACCAACAGCGGTATGCGTGACGATGAGTTTATCATGGACTCACTGAAGCACACCTTCTATGGCGCATTTGAACTTCAGGATGCTGTGATGAAGGTCAACAAGGACTATAAGACCTATATCGGACAGACAATCCACAACAAGTATATGACGGAGATGGTTACCAAGGGTGATGGTAAGGATCGTTATGTGACGATTCCGAAGATGATGTCGTTCCGTGTGGACAACACGCTCGCACAACCCAATACGGAGTTTGTCACTTTGACACTGACAGAGTTGGATTCCCGTCGTGTATTCTATAAGGATGTCACCTTTATCAATCCTGTGGGCAAGGCCAACGCACGTGCAAAGCAGGAGGAATACTTCGGTTATCTCTTCGCATTGGGTGAGGGCCAGACTCGTGAGACATCTCAGGCAGCCCGTGCCGCTATCCAGCAAGGACGTGTCATCGTCGGTATGAGCGAGGATGAGGTTATTCTGGCAATGGGTGAGGAGCCTTCACGTAAGGAATCTACCAGCGATGGTCGTTCTTTGTGGTTCTACCTGCGTTCAACTGGTTATCTGACAGTGACCTTCGGACGTAACGGACGTGTGGAGAGTTATACCACTCCAGCAGAGAATAATAAGAGCAAGAAGACGACAGCCCGTCGTAAGGCTGCCACGAAGCCCAAGGCCAACAATGACTGGCAGCGTAGTACAGGTACGCCACTCTAATTGATATCATAAAAAAAGTAAATCCCAGCCAAGCGGCTGGGATTTACTTTTTTATTTCTGGTCCTTGATGGCTTCCATGATCTTTGTTTCCAGTTCCTCGCAGAGTTCGGGATTGTCTTTCAACAGTTCCTTCACGGCATCACGGCCCTGAGCCAGTTTCGATTCTCCGTAGGAGAACCATGATCCGCTCTTCTTGATAATGCCGTACTCAACGCCGAGGTCGACAATCTCACCAATCTTAGAGATACCTTCGCCAAAGGTGATTTCGAACTCAGCCTTACGGAAAGGAGGAGCCACCTTGTTCTTCACGATCTTCACTCGCACCTGATTACCAATAGGCGTGTCACCATCCTTCAAGGTCGTTACCTTACGGATATCCAGACGTACGGATGCATAGAACTTCAGGGCGTTACCGCCTGTCGTAGTCTCTGGATTGCCGAACATCACACCAATCTTCTCTCTCAACTGGTTGATGAAGATACAGGTGGTGTTTGTCTTCGAGATGGTTGATGTCAGTTTGCGAAGTGCCTGACTCATCAGACGGGCCTGCAGACCAACAGCAGAGTCACCCATATCGCCCTCGATCTCTTTCTTCGGAGTCAGAGCAGCCACAGAGTCGATGATAATGATGTCGATAGCCGACGAGCGAATCAGTTGGTCTGCAATCTCCAAAGCCTGTTCGCCGTTGTCTGGCTGTGAGATGTACAGGTTGTCGATGTCTACACCAAGATTGGCGGCATAGAAACGGTCAAAGGCATGCTCTGCATCGATGAATGCTGCAATACCTCCAGCCTTTTGGCACTCTGCGATGGCATGGATGGCCAACGTGGTCTTACCAGACGACTCCGGACCGTAGATCTCAATGATACGTCCTTTAGGATATCCGCCCACGCCAAGGGCAGCGTTCAGTCCGATGCTACCCGTGGAAATCACTTCCACATTTTCAATTTTTTCTTCACCCATCCGCATGATGGAGCCCTTGCCGTAGTCTTTTTCAATTTTCGACATTGCTGCCTGTAGGGCCTTCAACTTTTCCTGTTGCGGAGTCAGTTGCTCCGTAGATTCTTCTTTCTTCGCCATAGCTTTTAGAAATTTAAGAGTTAATAATTATAATTCGAGGTCGCCATCAAACACTTCGTGCCAAGGCAGACCTTGTTTGTTCAATTGTTCCATAAACGGATCGGGGTCGAAGTCCTCCACGTTCCACACACCAGGTTTCTTCCAGATGCCCTTTACGAACATCATCGCACCAATCATGGCAGGTACGCCAGTGGTGTAACTCACACCCTGCATACCGGTCTCTTTGTAGGCTTCCTGGTGCTTGCAGTTGTTGTAGACGTAGTAAGTGTGCTCCTTACCATCCTTGATACCACGGATGCGACAACCGATAGAGGTCTCGCCTTCATAGTTCTCACCGAGGTCCTGGGGATTGGGCAGTACGGCCTTGAGGAACTGCAAAGGCACAATCTTCACTTTCACCGTCTTCTCTGGATTGTCTGCCAATGGAGCCTCGTAGACAATCTCGTCGATACGGCTCATGCCGATATTCTGAATCACGTCGAGGTGTTTCAGGTATTGTTCACCGAAAGTCATCCAGAAACGACCCTGTTTGATGGTGGGATAGTTCTTTACTAACGATTCCAGTTCCTCGTGGTGCAGCAGATACGACTCACGTGGCCCGATGTTGGGGTAGGTCAGGGGCTTATGGATCTCTAATGGTTCTGTTTCAATCCACTGTCCGTCCTTATAGTAGAGTCCTTTCTGGGTAATCTCACGGATATTGATCTCTGGGTTGAAGTTCGTGGCAAAGGCATGGTGATGGTTACCTGCATTACAGTCCACGATATCAAGATAGTGAATCTCGTCGAAATGATGCTTGGCGGCATAGGCTGTATAGACACCACTCACACCAGGGTCGAAACCGCAGCCGAGGATGGCTGTCAGACCAGCCTGTTCGAAGCGGTCTTTGTAAGCCCACTGCCAGGAATATTCGAAGTGTGCCTCATCCTTCGGCTCGTAGTTGGCTGTATCGAGGTAGTTGCAGCCACATGCCAGACAGGCGTCCATAATCGTCAGGTCCTGATAGGGCAGGGCGAGGTTGATCACCAGTTCGGGCTTGTAGTCGTTGAACAGCGCTTTCAGTTGTTCCACATCGTCAGCGTCCACCTGAGCCGTCTTGATATCCATCTTATAACCAGCCTGATGGATGTCGGCCACAATCTTGTCACATTTTGCCTTTCTGCGGCTGGCAATCATAAAGTCTGTAAACACGTCGGCATTCTGGGCAATCTTGAATGCCGCTACCGTTGCGACGCCTCCAGCGCCAATCATTAAAACTTTACTCATACTCTTGAACCCCCTAAGTTAGGGGGCAGGGGGTCTGAACAAGCGAAACCAGACCGTTATGTTATTACTATTTCCTATTGATGGGATGCCTGCGCTTGTTCAGACCCCCATCCCCCTAACTTAGGGGGCTTGAATCTCTTCTGAGCGGATGCCGAGGGCTGCCATCAGCGAATAGCCCAGGATCTCCTGTTGGAAATTACCCCCAGTCATGGGCTGCATGGCGAACACCGTGATGCGCTTGTCATCATCAGCCTTGCGAAGTGCCTCGCGTACCTTATTATATATATTAAGGTCTTCTGCATTGGGGATTACCATTACGCGCTTTGTCTCCTTCTGGCTGCAGACCAGTTGCAGGGTGTCGATGAACTGCTGCTCGCTGCCCACAATGTCTTCCGCAGGATAGGCATTGATGAGAAACTCCCCGAGTTGGTCCTTGAAGGCTTTGCCATTCAGTTCCTCATAGTTTCCTGGGGTAAAATTGTCCATCGCTTCCTTTTGTTTGTCGTGCAACAAGATGACCTGTGTTTCCTGCTCTCCTTCACGGATGCCCCCGTCGAGAGACACACAGTCAATCCACTTGGCAAAGTCTGCCTGTGGAATGCGGCGCCCTATCATGCGCTCAAAGTTCACAATCAGATTGAATGCGACTTTGTCGACGTAGTCCGCGTCAACCAGTATCACGTTGTTATTCATACTAGAAGGCAAAGATACATATTCTTGAGGATATGGCCAAAAATATATGCTATTATTTTTTATTTTTTTCGATAAATTTGGTGTTTTCCTCGCTTATTTGTACCTTTGCACGCACTTTTGCAGTAATAACAAATAAGAAACAGATAAGATATGTCTACATTATCCCTGCTCATCGTCATCGTCTTTTGCATAGGCTATCTCTGTATTGCCTTGGAGGGCGTAACGAAAATCAACAAGGCAGCCATCGCGCTGTTGATGTGTGTGTTGTGTTGGACACTGCTGATGACAGGCCCTGCCGCCTATTATCCTGCCATTGCTGACGGTGATGTGCTGCACCATATCAGCGAGGTCATCGAGCACCATCTAGGCGATGCTGCCGGCACGCTGTTCTTCCTGATGGGAGCCATGACCATCGTCGAGATTGTCGACTCCAACGGCGGTTTTAACTTCGTGCGCGACACGATTAAGACACGTTCTAAGCGGAAACTGATGTGGCGAGTGGCCCTGATGACCTTCTTCCTCTCCGCCATCCTCGACAACCTCACCACTTCAATTGTGATGATTATGGTGCTTCGCAAACTGGTACAGAGCCAGAATGACCGACTTCTCTATGCAGCCCTTGTTGTTATTGCGGCCAACTCTGGAGGTGCCTTCTCGCCTATTGGTGACGTCACCACTATTATGCTTTGGATCAAGGGCGTTATCACGACTCAAGGTGTCATCAGCGAGATATTCATTCCTTCGCTTGTGTCCATGCTGGTGCCCGCTTTCATCCTCCAGTTCCAGTTGAAGGGTAAGTTCGACAAGTCGCAGAACTTGCCGAAGGCTGATATCAGTCAGTTCACCAAGACCCAGCGTGATATTATCTTCTGGTTGGGAGTAGGTGGATTGTGCTTTGTGCCGGTCTTCAAGACCATTACCCATCTGCCTCCGTTTATGGGTATCCTCCTGGTGCTTGGTGTCCTTTGGACAGTCACGGAGATCTTCCACCACAATACTGCTGAAGACGATACAATGGCCCAGCGTGTCAGCGACCTCCTCTCCCGTATCGACCTTTCCACTATTATGTTCTTCCTCGGCATCCTGATGGCAGTCGCAGTGTTACAGGAGATTGGAGTACTGACTATGTTGGGTGGCGTTCTTGATACGACCTTCGAGGGTAACCATTATCTAGTGACAGGTATCATCGGTGTCTTGTCATCTATCGTCGATAATGTGCCGCTTGTGGCAGGCTGTATGGGTATGTATCCCGTGGCTGTAGCAGGAGATATGGCCGTTGACGGTATCTTCTGGCAACTATTGGCCTATTGTGCTGGCGTCGGTGGTTCCATGCTTATTATCGGCTCTGCTGCTGGCGTTGTCGTCATGGGCTTGGAGAAGATTACCTTTGGCTGGTATATGAAGAAAATCACGTGGATTGCTTTTGTCGGCTATCTCTCTGGTATCCTGATTTACTGGATTGAACGTATGCTGCTGTTCTCATAGGGTCGGCAGTTCTTTCGGAATCCAGAGCCAGAAGGTAGAGCCTTTGCCTTCGCCTTCGGAGGTGACACCGATACGGCCATTGCAGCGTTCAGCGATGGATTTACAGATACTGAGGCCGAGACCAGTGCCCTGAACGAAGTCATCGAGTTTGACGAAACGCTCGAAGACAGCACTCTGTTTCTCCTTGGGAATACCTGCTCCCGTGTCTTCGCAGTAGAGATATATGCCACCGTCCTGTTCGCGATAGCCCACCTTGATGTGGCCTGTCTTCGTGTACTTTACGGCATTGGTGGTAAAGTTGGTAAACACTTGCTGGATACGGCCCTTGTCAAGCACGGCAGGGAAGGTGGTGTATGGATTATCCTTGATGAAGGGGATGCCTGCCTCACTTACTCGCTGCTCCAAGGTCTGGCAAATATCGTCGAACACTTGGGCGAAGTCGCAGGACGCAGGTTCGATAGCGAGAGCCTGCCCCATGCTGGAGGCTTCGAGGATGTCGTTGATGAGGCGCAACAACATGTCACAGTTGTTGCGGATGATACGGATGAACTCCTTGCGCTCTTCGGGGGTATCAACCATCTGAAGGAGGTCGCTGAAGCCGACAATGGCATTGAGTGGCGTGCGTATCTCGTGGGTCATATTGGCAAGGAAGGCGGCCTTCATGCGTCCGGAGTCTTCGGCTCGGCTTGTCTCTTCCTTCAGTTTCTGCTGGGCTTCCATCAGGTCGGTAATGTTACGCGCTATGCCAAAATACTCCACGAACTCACCCTTATCGTCGAAAATAGGAATACCGCTGATAGCGTACCATACGGGACTGTGCTCCAATGGGGTGTAGTCATAGTGATGGATGACATTGAAGGCTTTGCGTTGTCTGACAAGTTCACGCATGTTGGACATTGCCTGTTCCCGTTCTCCTTCGGGTACACCGGCAAAGAACTCTTCAAAGGTCTCAATAAAGCCCTGCTCGTGAGGATTGACAGTAAACAGAATCTTTTCTTCATCGGCATCGAAATGCCAGATGAACATCTCACTCTGTTCCAATAGGTAGCCTAACTGGTCTTCATAACGGTTGATGGCTTCATTCGTCTTACTGATCTCCACATTGTGCTTGCGTAGTTCCAGGTATATGTCACGTTCGGCAGTAACATCGCGGGAGGTGATGATATAGTAGACGAGACGGTCATTATCGTCGAAGACGGGTTTGATAAGTGTCTCAATATATCTGTCAATATTGGTTTCTGGAATACGCAGGTTATGGCAAGTGTGGAATATCTCATGCTGGCCTGGGATGAATATACCCTTGATCGTGTCAATATCGAAAAGGTTGACTTCCTTGTAATAGTCCTCACGCTTCAGGGTAGTCGCAATCAGATTGCGCATCTCCTGATTGTAGTCGAGCAGATGGCCTTTCTTGTCATAGAACGACATGGCCACAATGTTGGTGTCGAACACATTCCGGTATTTGTTCCACATGTCTCTGTTCTCGCGTTCTTCCTGTAATTCATCAGTGATGTCCTTAATGGTGTAGAAGATAGACTTGGTCTTTCCTTCTTCTGTCTCCGCAATGGCTTTACCGTAATAGTCCCTCCATTGGGGATTGTCATCGGTGCCATTGTTGAACTTGAGGCGCATATCGAACTTCTGCTCCTGGCCATTAATCAGACGACTATTCATCTCATGCAGATGTTTTCCCTGTTCAGGAGGCATACGCCTGACAAACTCCTGAGGCAGCATGGTTTCTCCGGGGAGTATCTGACCATACAGGTTGCGGAGCAGGTTGCCTGGTACATCGTACTCTATGACGGAATAATTACCCATACGGAGGGCAGTTCTCATCATGCTGTTGAGGTCTGCCGACTTGCGTACAGCAGCATTTACACGCAGGGTAATGAGACGGTTGATGAGGAATCCGGCGATGACGGCCAGCGCCAGACCGATGAGGATAAAGAGAGATACAGGTGAGGTGTTGTCGTGGACACGCTCAGGGTGGAACCATCTGTCGCGGATGATTTCAAGTTCGCCGTTCTGTTCCAGACGGGTATATTCATCGTCGATGATGTCGACCAGTGCCTTGTTGTAGCCTATGATGCGGAGTTCACCAGCGGGGATGTCGATCTCGTCGAGAGTAATGCTGTCGAGATCCAGTTCCTTGACCTTGCTGGCCAGAGGCACTTCGCCCCAAATGTAGTATTTATAGCGACCTGTACGGATGCCTGTCAGTCCGTCCTTGGGTGAGTGGTACTCTGATGTGAAGGGGGTATTCTCAATCTCCTTGATGCGCAGGGCAGCATAATCGTTGTTCTTCAGGATGAGTGTATCACTGGCAGTGAGGTTCTTTATGGTGACGAGTGGTGGGGTGTCAAATCGACGGGCCACTTTCAAGTTATAGTAGTTGATGTATTTCTTAGTCGGGATGAAAGGGGCATCCTTGTAGTAGTCGTACAGGGCATGGATGAGGTCAGCCTCGCGCTTCTCAAACATTTCAGTGGCGAGGTACCATTCCTGCATGACAAACTTATGCGGGATGTCGAGTTTGTTGAGGATGAGGTCGAGCACTTCAATGTTATAGCCCGATGGCTTACCTTCGTTGTTCAGAAACTCGAAGGGCTGAAAGTCCCAGTCGCTGACAATGATGAGGGGTTTTTCCTTGGAGTAACCGAAAGTCTCCTTGGAAGAAGAGACTGTTAGTGACAGGTGATAGGTAATGAGCAGGGCAATGACCCTTACCCAGTTAATGCGTATATGTGGTCTTGTTTTCATTTGCGGTCAATCTCGATTAGTTTGCAGGGGATGGATACCCAGACAATGGTTCCTTCTCCTTCTTGTGACTTGATTGTAATCTTGCCGTCCATCTGGTTGATGATCTCACGACAGATGCTGAGACCGAGACCCGTACGATGCCCGTCGGTACTCATAAACCTGTCGAAGATGCGGTCGAGCATACTTTCTGGTATACCATCTCCTGTGTCTTGGAAGGCGATTACGAGATGGTCACCTGTATAGTCGTATCTGGCACGTACCAGTCCGGAGGTGGTATGCTGCACAGCATTGGCAATGATCTGGTCAATCACGGTGCCGATGATTTGGTCGTCGATTTCCACCACAAGATGATTGTATGGATTGTCAACGCTATAGGTGACACCTGGCTTTTGATAATTGAACCAGCCTGTCTGGCAGCGGGTCTCGAAGACGGTTGCAAAGTCGACGGGCTTGGGCTTGATCTCAATCATCCTGGCATCCAGACGCGAGAGGTAGAGGATATTGTTGATGAGTTTAAGTAGTGTGGATGCACTTTCCTTGATCTGAGTGATGAAGATGGCTTCATCTTCAGGTGCGTGCTCCGTCTCGAAGAGTTCTGCGAATCCGACGACACTGTTGAGCGGGGTACGGATTTCATAACTCATGTTACGGAGGAAGGTGTTCTTCAGTGTCTCCACCTCCTGGGCCTTGATGGTCTCTTGCTCCAGTTCATCCTCCGTGGCCTTGATCTCGCTCACATCACGGCAGATACCGAAATAGCCGGTTACGCCGCCTTCGCTGTCGAAGGTGGGGATAAACGACAGGTGGAGATAAAGCGGCATACCATGTATGCGCAACGAGGTCTTGACGGTTGTCTTAATGGAGGCAGCCGTGAGGTTGTCCATGGCATTGAGCAGTCGCTGGGCTTTCTTCTTGTATTCCTCGTCAGTCAGTTCGATGGTGCGCGTCTGTGTCAGTTTATATTGTACATGGTCGATTTCGCTATAGATGGTTAGCGTATGGGTGTCGGGTGAGTAGGTGATGATACGCAAGTTACCGTTCTGTAGCACATAGTCGATATTCTTAATGTATTTTCCCATCTGCCTGTTGGCTTTCTCCAGCAGTTGCAGGTTATTCTGGGTACTGGAGTACGACAGGGCAAACTCTGTCACGTCTCGTCCTGTGGCATAGATGGAAAGGAGATTTCCCTTTTCATCGCGTACAGGCATGATCTTCATCTCGTAATATAGTACCGGCTGGTTCAGGAATCTCATTGGGAGACGTTCGTCATCGGACTTACAGATTTGCGTCAGATAGAAGGTGTCGAAGGTGTCAAGATCGATGTCCATACCAAGGATGTCTTTGATGGAGAACCTTTGGGCAAGGACTTCTTCTTTGGTCTTATGAATGAAACTCAGGGCTTTTTCGTTGATGTTGCGTGTGAAGCCGTTCTCATCGAAAGACAGCATGTCAATCATGGCAGAGTCGAACACGGCCTGATAGCGGAACATCATCTCCTTGGTCTCCTTTTGCTTGAGTCGTTCTTCAGTGGTGTCGCTTCGTGTACCTATGATGTCTGTGGGGCTTCCCTCCTTGTCTCGGCGCAATACGGATAGTTCAATAGTGAAATCGTGTAGTTCCTCGTCGGAGGCGTCGTCCTTACCAGAGATGTTGAGTGTGATGTGTTCTTCTTTTTGGTCTATAATGCAGGCCAGGGCATTGCTGAGACGTTCGAAACCTGAGGGTGTCGTCTGTCTGAAGAAGTCGATGGATGGATGGCTGGACATCGGGTTGCCTTTTTCGTCCAAAGGGGTGACGGTTCTTGACTTCACATGGTATATCCAGATGCGCACCTTACTGGTGTTGAGGATCAGTGCCATACGGTTGTTGTCGTTGTGCAGCAGTTTCTTCATCTTTTTCTCACGCATACGGTAGATGGCGTAGTAGATGAGCGAGGCGAGGATACCAAGTGCCAGCAGAATGGCCAGTTTCCATATCCATGAGGGAATGCCTGTGTCCTGGCGTTCGGGATAGAACCATTTGTTTTGTATGGGTCGTATGCGTTCCTGGGAGCGCAGGATGGTGTAGATGCTGTCGATGCGCTGCAACAGACGAGGGTTGTTCGACATAAATTTGTATTCTCCATGCTGGATGTCGACAGGAGAGAGTTCCAGATTGTCGAACTGGAATTTATGGATGAGCCATTTCAGGGAGAGCGTGTTCCACACAATCTGACTGTTCGGGTCGAGATGTGCCTTCTGGACTGCCTCTTGCATATCATCATAGGGGATGGCATTATTGCTCCAGCCTCTGCGGATCATCAGGTGGTGGCTGAAACTGCCGCTGTGTACGATGACGCGGTAGTCGGCCAGATCCTCCACATCTTGGACCACAGGCTTGATTCCTTTCTGGTGGACAATGCTGTGAGTGAACAGTTGAAGCACGGACTTGCCGTACATGGCATAATCATCGTGGAAGTGTGCATCCATACCGCACATCAGGTCTGCTTTTCCTGATTTCAGGTCATTGAGGGCCTCAGTGGTAGGCTTCAGTTTGATGATATATGGGATGTCGAGTTCCTTGCAGACGAGTTTAAGCAGGTCAATGTTGAAGCCTACGGGCTCGCCGTTCTCGTTCAGGAAGGCATAAGGCCAGAGGTCCCATGCATCTTCGTATATGAGTGGATTCTCTTTGGTGAAGACTCTTGTGCTGTCAGCCTCCTGCGCGGAGACGGCAGTGAGTGAAAGGAGATAAACAATCAGTATCTGCCAGATTCTATTCATTCGAAATAACTTTTTGTTCAATATTTAATGCTTCGCAAGGTATCCACAGCCAGAAGGTAGAGCCTTGGCCTTCACCTTTGGAGATGACGCCGATCTGTCCGTGACAAGCATCGGTGATGGCTTTGCAGATGCTCAGTCCGAGACCCGTGCCTTGAATGAAATCGTTCAGTTTGACGAAACGTTCAAAGATCTTTCCCTGTGCTTCCTTGGGAATACCGTCGCCAGTGTCCTCGCAGTAGATGTACAAACCGTCGTTCTCATAGCGATAGCCTGTCTTGATATATCCTTGATGGGTATACTTGATGGCATTGGTCATCAGGTTAGTGATAACCTGTTGGATGCGTCCGTTGTCGATGTTTGTCACCAGGGTATGGTAGGGATTGTCTTCGATGAAGGCAACGCCTGGTTCCTGAATGCGCTCCTTCAGTGAATTGCAGATGTCATCGAACGACTTGGCGAAGTCCACTTGGTGCGGTTCTATCAGAATGCCGCCTTCGTCTAGCGAAGAGATGGCAAGGATATCATTGATGAGGCGCAACAGCATGTCGCAGTTATTCATGATGACACGGACAATCTCTTTCTTTTCCTCGGGAGTGCTCAGCATTGGCAGGATGTCAGAGAATCCTACGATGGAGTTCAGCGGGGTTCGTATCTCGTGGGTCATATTCGCCATGAACACCGATTTCATGCGTCCGGAGTCTTTGGCACGTTCCGTCTCCAGTTTCAGTTTTTCCTGTTTCTCTATGAGACTGGTGACGTTGCGCACGATACCGTAGGTGCCTTCCAACTGGCCTTGATTGTTGAAGAATGGCACACTGTCGATATAGTTCCACTGCAACTCTTCGCCTTCATGGAAGAAGGGGTGCATATAGGTCAGGTCGGTTTTGGGTTCACTGAAATAGTTTTCGAAATCAGTCAGTCCTGAGCGGAAGGGACTGTCGACAAAGTGTTCTGTCAGTTCCTCGAACGACATCTGTTTCTCGGGTATACCCAGACTTTTGTAGAAGGTGCATGTCTTGTTGGCAAACGATGTGCGGAAGAAACGTATGTCGCAGGTGTCCATCAGGTACTGTAACTCTGTCTCGTATTGTTGAATCTCCTCCTTGGCGCGCTGCATTGCCTGGTCGTTGCGTTTGTTTTGCAGGTCGAGTTTGCGCTCTTGGGTGATATCACGCATAGAACAGGAGATATAGTAGAGTTCGCCATTCTCGTCGTAGATGGGGTGCAAGTGCATTTCCGTGTAGCAGTTTACGCCTCGTTCAACGACAACGGACTTGGTGCAGAAGTAGAAATCTTCCATTTGCTTGTGAGAGACGAGTTCCTGGAAAGCGGGCACTTCGTAAAGGGAGTTGCCAAAGTAGTATGGGTCGTCATCCGACTGGAACTTCAGGATCTCACGCATCTTACGGTTGGCATTCATCAGGTTGCCATCCTTGTCGTAGAAGGCCAGTCCGATGATGCTCTGCTCGAACATCATCTTATATTTGTCGGTCATTTCGTCTTTCTCTGTATTCTTCTGGAACTTTTCCGTTTCGTCAGTGAGTGTACAGAAAATATTGGAAGGTTCTTTGTCCTTGTCGCGGCTATACTCCACCATACCTTGGTCTCTCATATAGCGCCAATTGCCCAGATGTTTGTGTCCGCTCATATCCCATCGGAACAAACAGGTTGCCGTCGACTTCCCTTCTATGACCATCCTTGCGATAAAGTTCCTGTATATATGTCTGTCATCCGGGTGTATCATTTCGAAACTTTCCTCATAACTCATGCCTTCCTCTGGCAGCATATTCCCGTGCAGGTTGATGGCGTACCGCTTTCTCACGTCGAGTTTTAGTACGTAGTTGTTACTGATGTCGAGCGTATGCTGCATAATGGTCGATATGTCCTGTACCTTCCTCACGCGTTCCCTAATACGGAGGATGATGATGCGGTTGATGCCGATGGTGGCGATGAAGGCAAGCAGTGCGACAAACAGCATAACCACGTAGATAGCATCTTGTGCCGTGATTGCCATTGCGAATATGTTTGCGAGTAGTAACTTCATCTTCTTCGACTTACATTAGTTCTGTTTTTTTTCAAGACTGCTCATCTCACACGGTACGATCACATAGACCGTAGTGCCTTTTCCCTCTTCCGATTGTATCTCGATGGTGCCTCCCATCTGTTCCACCAGTTCCTTGATGATAGGCAACTCAAGTCCTGTGTCATATTGGTGTAACGACTCGTTCTTGGTGAAACGGTCGAAGAGGCGGCTCATGGCCTCTGGTGGTATTCCCTTGCCGGTATCCTCAATCGCGATGCTGAGTTCACCGTGGCGGTATTCGTATTTTGCGCGGACGTACCCTTCTATGGTACATCTGGCAGCATGGGCGCAGATTTTCTGTATCACCTCACAGAGGTGTTTCTCGTCGATGGTCACCATCAGGTGGTTGTATGGATTCTCTGTTGATACGGTGACTCCAGGATTCAGCGTGCTCCATCCCATATAGCAGTACCCGTCGAAGAGGGCGGCAAAGTCGGTCTCTTGGTAGTTGAACTCCACCATCTTAGCATCGAGTTTTGAAATGAAGAGGACGTCGTTCACCAGTTGCAGCAGTTGGGCTGTGTTGTGCTTGATTTCCTCAGTAAATACGACCTCGTCGGCCTCGTCGTGAGGCGCATTGAAGAGTCCTGCAAACCCGATGACGGCATTCAGAGGCGTACGTATCTCGTAACTCATGTTGGTGAGGAAGGTATTCTTCAGTTTTTCTGTCTCGTGGGCTTTCTCCGTCTCCTCGCGCAGTTTGTTCTCTGTGTAGATCGTCTCCGTGTCGTTGCGGCACAGTCCGAAGTAGTGGGTGATGGTACCGTCCTTGTCAGTCACAGGTACGGCAATGAAGGTCATATAGACGTGTCGCCCCTGCTTGTCGCGGAAGATGGTGCGGAAGGTGGTGGTGAAGGTTCCTTGGCGACGGTGGTCCATGCGGAGCAACAAGCCCCTGAGCCTTTTGCGGTCTGATAGGTCCAGAAGCGACACGCATCTGATCTGCGACAGCCGGTACTGCACCTTGTTCAGGTCGCTGGAGATATCCAGTTCGTGGGTGTCGGGATGGTAGTTGAAGATGCGTACACCACTCGCACGGAGCGTAAAGTTAATATTCGTGATATACGATTCTATCTCTTTCGTGGTGTCTTTCAGAAGTTTTCTTTTCTCTTGCTGACGGTGGTGCGACTGTACCATCTCCGTGATGTTGCGGCCAGCGGCTATGATACCGTGCAAGTTGTGCTTCTCGTCGCGGACGGTGCTGAGCGTCACCTCATAATAATATTTCCCGCTAACAGTCAGTTCCGGGATGCGTTCGTCGGTTTGCTTCACCTTATCGATATCGGTGATGGACGAGAAAACGGCATTTTCGAAATGTTCGAAATCGATGTCCCTGTATGAGGGGATGTCCGTGATTTTCACTTTCCTCTTAAGCAGGGCTTCACGATCCTTGATGCCGAAACTCTCTAAGGCCTTGTCGTTGATGTCTGTCAGGATACCGTCCTTGTTGTAGAAGATCATATCGATAAGCGAGGAGTTAAACACGTTATGGTAGCGGAGCGATAGCCTTTGGCTCTCTTCCTGATTCGCCAAGTCCTTCGTTGTGTCGCGCTGGATACCGAGCAGAACCTGGGGTGTACCTTGCCTGTCTCTGCTGAGCACGGACACGTGGATTTCGTAGGTTGGTGTGGGTTTCCCTTCTTCCTCCCGGCCTTTGGCTACGATAGTGCCAGCCTCTTCCATTCCCTTGTAGATGGCTGTGGTGAGATGGCGCAGTTTGTAAAAATCGTCATTGTCAAAGAACAGGGCGAAGTCGAGTGGTGTATATTCCTTTCTGGTGTTGCCTTCCTGGAGCACAGCGAAGATTCTCTTCATAGGGTCGAAAGTCCATACCTGTGTCTTGTTCGAGTCGAGTACCAGTGCCAGTTGTGTGTTTAGTTGGCTGGTTCGGGTGTCGATGTCCTTCTCACGGTGGTAATAGATACGGTTATATATGATCATGACCAAGATGGCAATGACGAGTACAGCCAACAGACAGATGGAGATATGTTGAAAGTCCATGATCATATTTATTATAGATAGGTCATCCAATTGGCAAAGATACACAAAAGAGTTCGGACTACCAAATTATTTAGCCTAAAATCTGTGTGAGAGGCCTAATTTTGACTAAAAGTAATGAAAAAAGACACGAAAAATTTGGCGGATTCAAGGAAAAGTGCTACTTTTGTCAACAGAATAATCTAAAAGGCGAAAGATTTATGATAGACGTAAAAGAGACATTAAAGAAGAGTGAAGAGAGAATGGAGATGGCAGCCATGTTCCTCGAGGAAGAACTGAACCGCATCCGTGCCGGCCGTGCCAATGTGGCCATTCTCGACGGTGTTAGGGTAGAGTCCTACGGCAGTAAGGTGCCCTTGAACCAGGTGGCTAACGTCAGCGTGCCTGATCCCCGTACCATTGCCATCCGTCCTTGGGACAAGAAGGAGATCCGTGCCATTGAGAAAGCCATTATGGACAGTGATGTGGGCATCACGCCTGAGAACAACGGTGAGATTATCCGCCTGAATATCCCCATCCCCACTGAGGAGCGCCGTCGCGACCTTACTAAGCAGTGTAATAAGATTGCCGAGAAGGCCAAGGTGGAGGTGCGCAACGTGCGTAGCGACATCAAGGAGAAACTGAAGAAGGCCATCAAGGACGGACTCTCGGAGGACAACGAAAAGGATGCCGAACTCGAACTCCAGAAAATACACGACAAGTACATCAAGAAGATTGATGAACTGATTGCAGCGAAGAACAAGGAGATTATGACCGTCTGATGCGCGGTTTAGTCATTAAGAATACAGGCAGTTGGTACACCGTCCGTACGGACGATGGCCAACTGCTTGATTGTAAGGTTAAGGGCAATTTCCGTATCAAAGGCATTCGGAGTACGAACCCTGTGGCAGTGGGTGACTGGGTGATGGTAGATAATGGATGGATTACTGAGATCGAAGATCGTCGCAACTACATCATCCGCAAGAGCATCAATCTTTCTAAGCAGAGCCATATTATTGCCGCCAATGTCGATCAGGCATTGCTGGTGGTCACAGTCAGCCGTCCCCAGACCTCTACTACGTTTATTGACCGCTTTCTGGCTTCGGCCGAGGCTTATCGAGTGCCCGTAATACTGGCGTTCAACAAGACTGATCTGCTCGACGATGACCTCCACCATTACCAGGAGGCGATGGTGAACCTCTATGAGACCATTGGCTATGTGTGTCGTGCTATCTCCGCTGAGAAGGGTGATGGTGTGGAAGACCTACGTCCCCTGCTAGAAGGAAAGATCACGCTCCTCAGTGGCAACAGCGGGGTGGGGAAGTCCACCCTCATCAACCGCTTGGTGCCTGGTGTCTGTCTCCGTACGGCAGAAATCTCCGATGCCCACAATACAGGTCAGCATACCACCACTTTCTCAGAAATGATTCCTTTGGGCGACGGGTGGCTCATCGACACGCCAGGCATCAAAGGCTTTGGCACCTTTGATATGGAACGCGAGGAGTTGACTAGTTATTTCCGCGAGATCTTCCGTTTCTCCAAGGACTGCCGCTTTTCCAACTGCACGCACACCCATGAGCCGGGTTGTGCCGTGCTCCAGGCACTGGAAGACCATTACATCGCCCAGAGCCGTTACCAGAGTTACCTCTCCATGCTCGATGACAAGGACGAGAGCAAGTACCGCGAGGCTTTTTGATTCTAGAAGATATGAAACGAATACTTATATGTGGCATGCTGATGACGGTCATGATGGCCTCATCGCAAGTGAAGACCGACATCACGCAGTTTAATCTGGCAGGCCCTCACGCCGTGACGACACCCGTTGCCTTTGACACTGTCGATGTGCAAGGCAAGAAGTACGATGACAAGACACTGTTGAATGCAGTCAGTCTGTCATCACCAGTAACGAAATTGTTCGATGGTCAGGTGTTACCTTCGTTAGAGGATAGTCGTAGCGTGGGATTGCTCACCTTCTATGTGAACAATAGTGACTACTTGAAAGGCAAGATCGAGGTGAAAGGCCCGAAGAACTACAAACTCTTCATCGACGGGGCAGAAGGTTCTCCCGACCTGAAACTGGCGCCTGAGCACCATACCTTCATCATCAAGTATCTTGCCGAACCGAAAGATACCGACTCCATCCATGTTACCATCGATGCGCCTCAGGCCATCGCCTATACCCTTGAGAACAGACATCCCTATATGGTTCACGACCTCACCGACGGCAAGCGTGTGAGGGGCATCTCCCTCTCTGCCGACGGACAGTTTGTCGTTGTCTCTTACCAGACGACAGAACGGGGTGGCAACAGTCGTTGGGACTACGAACTCCGCGAGACTAAGACCCAGCGCCTCATTTCGCGCCCGTCGCATAATCCCCGATGGATGCCCAAAAGCATCGCATGGTTGGAGGAAGAGAAGGAAGGGAATAAGCGTGTATTATATAAGGTGGAACCCCTCAACGGAGCCCGCACCCGGTTTGCCTACGACATTCCAGAGGGAAGTTATACCGTATCGCCCACAGAGGACTACCTGATTTTCTCGATAGAGGAAAAGGGACCGAAGGAGGACAAGGATGTCTTTGAGGTTCTGGAGATGGATGATCGTCAGCTAGGTTGGCGCGACAGGCGTTACCTGGCCAAGTACGATATTGCCACTGGCATTACCCAGCGCATCACCTTTGGCACAAAAGGCGAACGCCTCTCCGACATCTCTCAGGACGGTCGTAAACTTCTGATAGTATCCTCATATTCCCGTCTGGCCAAGCGCCCGACGGAGGTGGAGGACGTGTTTGTCATGGACACGCAGACCTTGAAGATGGACACCTTGTTTACCTGTATCGGTTTCCTGGGCCGTGGCGGTTTCTCGCCCGATGGCACGCAGATCCTTTTTACAGGCACACCCGAGGCCTTCGACCGTATTGGATGCCAACTGCCTGAGAGCGTAACGCCGAGCATGACGGAGAACGAACTCTTCCTCTACGATATTGCCTCGAAGCAGGTGACCCCGATGACAAAAGACTTTGATCCCTCCATCGACAACGGACCTGACTGGTCGTGGGCTGACAGACAGATCTATTTTACTGCCGAAGATCGCGACTACGTGAATCTTTTTGCCCTCAATCCCAAGACGGGTAAAATCACCAAACTCCCTGCAGAAGGCGATGATATCTATCGCTTTGACGTGGCGGCTCACGCCCCAGTCATCGGCTATCTTTCTTATAAGACGATGGAGCCAGCCTCGGCATATGTCATGGATCTCTCTGGAAAGTCCAGAAAATCCGAATATACCTTCTTTGACGGTGCAACCGCACTCGGCGATGCCGAGGTGGGCACTTGTGAGGACTGGAATTTCAAAAACTCGAGGGGCGATACCGTCTATGGTCGCCTCTATCTGCCCAAGGACTTCGATGCCACGAAGCAGTATCCTATGATTGTGTATTATTATGGTGGCTGTTCACCTGTGAGCCGTTATTTCGAGTCGCCCTACGCCCCGCAATATTGGAACTCCTTAGGCTATGTGGCCTATATCCTTGAACCCAGTGGAGCAACAGGCTTTGGTCAGGAGTGGGCTTCACGCCATGTGAACACCGCTGGACGCGGTCCTGCCGAGGATATCATCGAAGGCGTGAAGCAAATCTGCAAGGATCACCCCTTCATCAACCCGAAGAAGATTGGTTGCATGGGTGCCTCCTATGGTGGTTTTATGACGCAGTATCTCCAGACGCAGACGGACATCTTTGCTGCTGCCGTCTCACATGCCGGCATTACCAACCATACCAGTTATTGGGGTGAAGGCTACTGGGGTTATAACTACAGTGAGGTGTCGATGGCCAATAGTTACCCGTGGTCGCATCGCCAACTCTACGTCGATCAGTCGCCGCTCTTCAATGCCGACAAGATCCATACGCCGTTGCTATTACTTCATGGTAATGCTGACACCAACGTGCCGCTCATTGAGAGCCTCCAGATGTTTACAGCCCTGAAACTCCTGGGACGTGAAGTGGCTCTCGTCGAGGTGCAGGGTGAGAACCATCACATCCTCGAGTATGGCAAGAAAGAGAAATGGCTTGCCACGCAGATGGCGTGGTTTGCCAAGTGGCTCAAAGACGATCCCACATGGTGGGACGCTCTCTATCCCAAGAAACACCTATAGGTTGTGAAATCGTTCTTTTGTTTTTTATGCACTCCGTCCTTTATTGGTAGTCGCGGATGCGGACGTCGATGCCGCTGCCTGCGAGTTTCATGACGGCCTGTGAGATGGGTGTCTGGCTATAGTGATAGGGAAAGAGCACCTTTGGCATGATGGTGCGGGCCGCCTTCACCAGTTGGTCGACGGTCATCGTGTAGGGCTGGTTGCAAGGCAGAAAAGCAATGTCGATATCCTTGATTTCGGCCATCTCGGGGATGTCCTCCGTGTCGCCGGCGATGTAGATGCGCAGTCCGTCGAGGCTGAGGATATAGCCGTTGTCACGTCCTTTCGGATGGAACTGTGTGTGGCCTTCGGTGTAGTTGTAGGCTGGCACGGCTTTGATGGTGATGTCCTGGCGATAGGTGATGCTGTCGCCATTGCTCAGCGGGAGGCTGTTGCGGAACATATTGTAGACAGCCATGTTGGAGTAGACCGTTGTAGCCGGGGTGCGGATGCAGGTGATGGCCTCGCGCTCGAAGTGATCCTTGTGCTCATGGGTGATGAGGATGATGTTGGCCTTCGGGAACTGGGCGTAGTCGGTGACGGGTGTGATATTGGCACCCACGGGGTCGATCTGGATCTCCGTGCCGTCGTAATTGATTTCGATACAGGCGTGCTTGATGCACGTGATGGTGACTTTCTTGCCGTTCTTGGTGGTAAACTCGTCCACTTTCTGGGCGGCATTGCAACTGGCGGCTGTCAGACAGCCGAGCAGGATGGTAAAAATACTTTTTCTCATATTATAATTACGTAAATGTTTCTTCACTCTCATTTATTGGCAGGGTGATGACGAAGCGGCAACCTGGACCTTTGAAGGTCTTGTCGAGCAGCACATTGCCGCCGAGTCTCTTAATCAGGGTTCGGCACAGGGGCAGTCCGAGGCCGAGACCCTCCTTGAACTCGTTGAGTTTGACAAATCGCTCAAAGATATGTTCTGCCTGTTCGGGTGGAATACCAGGTCCGGTATCTTCCACTGCCAGAATCAACTGGATGCCGAGGGCTGAGGCTTTTAGCGTGATGGCACCTTCCGTCGTGTTCTTGATGGCATTGTCTATCAGTGTACCGAGGGCTCGCCTGAGCATTACCTGATTGGTGGTCAGTGCGAAGTCGTCGTTGATGGTGGTTTCAAACTTCAACTGTGTGTTTGGGCTGACGAGGGGTTGGTTCTCCTGCAACAGGTCGCGCAACATGTCGTTGATTTCCACGAGGTCCTCCTTGACGGCATCTTCTGTCGACTCACTGAACGAGAGTTCCAGCATCTCGTCAATGATTGAGGTAATCTGGTGACAGTTCTTCTGCATCATCTGGGCCATGTGTTGGCGTTCTTCGGAATCGTTGGTGAGTTCTGGATTAGCGATGATTTGCGAGAACCCGCTAATGATATTCAGTGGGGTACGCACCTCATGACTGACATTCTGGATGAACGCTGTCTTCATGCGGTCCGACTCCAGAGCGTGGTTGTAGGCGACCTTCAGTTCCTTCAGGTGCTTGCGGCGGTTGAGTACGATATAGGAGAGAGCAGTCACGAGCAGTGCTAACAACAGGATACCGATAGAGAATGCAATTGTTCGGTTATGCGCCGTTTTCAACTCTACATCATGAAGTGTCAGTTGCTCGCGGACTCCCGCCATACTGTTAATGAGTACGACATTATTAGCGGAATCTTTGGCTTCGGTTCCCTTGCGAAGCGACTCATAGGCCTCCTTCCATCTTCCTGCCATCTCATAGATCTTGGTGATGATGTCGTTACTGTCATCGCCAAACTCTTTCCTGGCCAGTGCAATGGCTTCGTCGGTCTTTCCCATACAAGCCAGATAATAGGCTTCTATCGCACGACCGTGAACTGACGACTTGCCTTCTTCTACACCCTTGCGGTATTTCTGATATCCTTCGATGAATTTGTCGATGTCGCCGCTGTTATAGTAACTGAGTGTCTTGCGGGTCTCAATGTCGAATACGCGCTCCGGCGAGTATTTCTTGGAAATCTCCAAAGCCTTCTCCAACAACTCCCGTGCTTCCTCGGGGTTTTCATCTATCTCTACGTTGACGAGATTCATGTAGATGGGCGGTATGCTTTCGTAATAGCCGTATTTCTCCATCTCGTCAATGACGTGACGGAAGTTGCGCCTGGCAGCCTCCTTGTTACCGCAATAACGGTTCAGGTGACCTAACATATTATAGGCCATGAACATTTCCTTGTCCAACTTCTTTTCGCGTAATTCCATCGAGAGGTTGCGCCCAAGGATATAGGCCTCGTAGATATTTTGACGATTCAGTTGGAAGATAATCTCATTGCAGCGCTGAGTATAGTATGCGTGTAGGTCGTTCTGCTCTAGAAGATATTTTTCGAGGTTTTTCACGGCAGGGTAGAAACGGGCGCTGTCGGCATCGTTGAAAGCATGATGCATCGAGTCGCGCAACTCGAGGTATCTTTTGTCGTTTTTGTAATCACCATCTGCTCTGACACTGTCTGTGCCAAGAAATATGATGATTGCCAGAAGGATAAGATGTCTTATATTCATGATTGACAGGTAGTTGTTATTCCTCTGCAAAGATAGTATAAATTCGGGGAAATACAAAATAATACGCACATTTTTTTGTTTTTTTGTATTCAGGTCCCGTTTGCCGACTGGAAGTCTTGGCTGCTGTCGGTTGCATCCAGACGGTCACGCCACAGGTACTTTCTCGTCTCGTGAACAATGATGCCGCTCAAAAAGAGCAGTGAGAGCAGGTTGGGTATAGCCATCAGTGCGTTCATGCAGTCGGCAAAGTTCCAGACAACTGCCAGATTGATGATGCTTCCGATGAAGACAGCAGCGATATAGATGACGCGGTAGGCGATGACCCATCGTTTCCCCTTTAGATATTCCACAGCCTTCTCACCATAATAGCACCATCCGAGGATGGTGGAGAAGGCAAAGGTGAGCAGACCAAAAGTGAGTAGTGGCGTTCCTACGACAGGGATTTTTGAGAAGGCTGCTTTGGTAAGGGTGGCGCCGTTCTCAAAGTCAATTTCTGGATAGGCAATAATACTGCTTACGATGACCAGTCCTGTCAGGGCACAGATGACCACCGTGTCCCAGAAAGTGCCGCTTGAGGAGACCAGTGCCTGACGTACGGGGTTACGCGTCTGTGCGGCAGCAGCCACGATAGGGGCCGAACCGAGACCCGACTCATTCGAGAAGAGTCCCCTTGCGATACCGAAGCGGGCTGCCATCATCACCGTACCTCCTGCAAAGCCGCCTCCAGCAGCCTGAGGATTGAAGGCAGACACCACAATCAGTTTGACGGCTGGCCACACATAATGGATATTTATCCCAAGAATCACAAGACAGCCGATGACGTAGAAGAAAGCCATGAAGGGTACGAGCATGCCACAGACACGGGCAATGCTCTTTACGCCGCCTAAGACAACGGCTCCCGTCATCAGACAGATAAAGGCACCAGTCAGGTAAGGTGATATCTCGTAACTCTCATGTGCCAGCGTGGCGATGGCATTGGCCTGAACGGTGTTGCCTATACCGAAGGAGGCACAGGCTGTGAAGATGGCAAAAAGTACGGCCAACCATTTCCATCCGAGACCTCGCTCCAATGCGTACATCGGGCCTCCAATCATCTTTCCGCTTTTGGTCTGTACCCTGTATTTGATGGCTAATAGTCCCTCGGCATATTTCGTAGAGATGCCGAAGACGCCTGTCAGCCAGCACCATAGTACGGCACCCGGGCCACCCAGTGCGATGGCGGTTGCCACGCCGATAATATTGCCTGTGCCGATGGTGGCTGCCAATGCTGTTGCTAGGGAACCGAACTGCGATACGTCGCCTATGGCTCCTGGGTCGCGTTTGATGGAGAGCCGGATGGCTGTAAATATCCTCAGTTGTGGGAAACGTAGGATGATGGTCAGGTAAATATGGGTTCCTAAAAGTAATATGATCATCGGCCAGCCCCACAGCAGACCGCTCAGTTCGGTGAAGAATTCATTTAGTCCGTCCATCTTTGTGTTTTATTATTCAAATGATATCTGTACGTTCTTGTAGCCCATCGAGAGCATCATCTTGCGGAATTGGGCTTCAGCGTTCTCTTGGGCTGTCTTTAAGTTGGCGGGGGTCAGACAGCGTTTCAGCATCTGGCGATAGGCTTTCCTATACATGGCCTCCCTGTCCTTTGCCTGCCATCTGCCACTCTCGTAGAAGGATTTCGTGCGAGCCTCGTCGATGAAGTCTTTGTCAAGCAGGCCCACCTTCGGCAGGACGGCTGTGACGGTGTCGCCCTGTACGGTTAGCCAACGTGGTTTTACTTGGTGCATGTTGATGCCCAGTCTCAGAGTACCATAATAGATACGTACCAAATGGTCATCACTGAGAATGCCCTTGCGGATGGTATCGACCAGTTCCTCATTGCTGATGCTGAGGAACTCCCATTCTCCAATCTCCTTGATGCTCTCTATCTGTGTCGGGGTAACGTCAATCTGATTATCAACTCCGAGTTCCACAGTGTTGTCTTTTTCGAAGAAGACCAGCCATACAAACACAAGGATAAAGGCAATGAGTGCCAGTATCTTTACAAGGTCGGGCTTTTTTAATGTATCTTTTCTCATGGTTCTAAAAGTCTCATGATATTGTTCTGGTTAAACTCCTTGCGGAAGGCGATGGTGATATTCTCCTCCCGATAGCCAAGTTGTACGAGCATGGGGACGAGTACCCTGGCGGCATTCTCCTTTGCTATCTCGATGATTCCCAGATCGGGGATGCTCTGGATGATGGCGGCACGCCCCTGCTGTTCATAGTCCGTCATCTCTGCATCGCTGAAATGGGCACGGGCAAAGGCCACATAGTGGCGTATGTTCTTCTGGTCGATCTTGGAACTGGTCATCGTCACCTTGGGGTCAGGCAGGAGAATGGTAATCTTGTCACCCCTCCGCTCGATGTTCTTGTCAGAGAACTGGCTGAAATCGATGTAGGCTTTTAGGGTGGCATCCATTGGAATGGCAATCTTCCGATCACCTAGTGGAATCTTGATGTTGTAGTCCTGACGCAGCACAGATCCTTTCAGGCGCACCACGTCATCGTGGGTCACAATCTTGTGTACCTTGAATTCTGAGGTGTAGAGTTTCGAACACTTCTGTACCTGCATCACCAGCATCGGCACGGTGTCGATGCTCTGATAGCCGGTTTGTTCTGCCTTCTGTTCCTCTCCCTCGTTGCAGGCGCAGAACAACATACATACCAATGCGATAAAAAGACAGCCCTTTTTCATCTGATTGCTAAATTTACGGGCAAAGGTAGTAAAAATATGTCGAATTGCCTTAAAAAACACAAATTATTTTGCTGGATGAATAAACTTTCCGTCCATAGGTGCGTCAAAAGGATGTAAATGGCAAGCGTGCCTGTCCTTTCAATTGGTTAGTAATATACATTTAGGTATTAAGATTTAGGTTTCAGATAACAAAATGAGAAAGCCTGCTTGTGAAAAGCAGGCTTTTTTGGTATCAGATGCTGTTTTTTTCTGTTTTCGTTGTTCTGTTTTCACTTTTTTTCGTACCTTTGTCCTCGAAACCATTATGTTACGATTATGAAAAGAATTCAGATACTGTGGATGGCAGTTGCTTCTATGCTGATAATAGGGTGTAGTGAGAAGAAAAAGAGTAATGACATTATCGCCCCTAAAGTCGAGCAGCCCAAACTGCAGGCTCCAATCAAGATGCAAGAGTATGCCCAGACAACAGATGTCAAGTGGCTCGACAAGAACTATCAGGTGGAGATTCGCCGTGTGCCTGATGACAGTCTTAAGATGGTAAAGGATGAAACGGGGCAGAAGTTTGTCGACAACCGTATCTCGCTCCGCATCATGCGTGCTGACGGGTCTGTGTTTTTTAATCGTGTCTTCACGAAGGCCGCTTTTGATGCTTACCTTGACAACGACTATCGTCAGACTGGTATTCTTGAGGGACTGGTGTTCGACAAGATGGAGGGTGCCAACCTTTTCTTTGCTGCCAGTGTCTGTCATCCCCAGACAGACGAATATATACCGATGGTGGTGACTGTCAGCAGTCAGGGAGAAGTGGGGATACGTCGTGATACTGATTTAGATACCTATGGCGACGGAAACGCTCCCCGTGATAATGTCAATGACGAAGACGAGATATGATAGAGGGACGTACGAAATTTACATTTGACAATGTCGTCCGAGGCATTCTCTGGGCGATAGTGATAACGGGTATCGTCATGTTGCTCAACCGACTGAGTACGGTACTTGTGCCGTTCTTCTTGGCATGGCTGATTGCATACTTGCTATTCCCATTAGTGAAGTTCTTCCAGTACCGTTGTCGGATGAAGTACCGTATCCTTGGCATTCTATCAGCCTTCATTGTGGTGGGTCTCGTACTGACGGGTGTCTTCATGCTGATGATTCCCCCGATGGTGGATGAGAGTATGCGGGTGAAGGATTTGTTGGTGGAGTATCTGTCGCAGTCGACTCTGATGAGCAATATCCCAGATACGGTAGAGGACTTTGTGCGCCGTCACCTCACTGTCGATGACATCAAGGGCATTGTCACTCATGAGGGATTTCTTGAAGGCGTGAAGGCCACCGTACCGAAACTCTGGGATGTCATAACCCAGTCTGTCAGTATTGTATCAAGTATTTTCACTGTGACAATGGTGATACTCTACACCTTATTTATATTATTAGACTATGAGGATATCTGTAGCGGATGGCCCAACCTCTTGCCAGAGCGTTATCGTGCTTTTGCGCTTCAGTTGGTCAGCGATGTGCAGACAGGTATGAATAAGTATTTCCGTGGTCAGGCACTGGTTGCTCTCTGCGTTGGCATTTTATTCAGTATCGGTTTCCTCATCATCGACTTTCCCATAGCCGTTGGTTTGGGTATGTTTATCGGACTACTGAATATGGTGCCCTATCTGCAGTTAATCGGTTTCATTCCAGCCATTTTGTTGGCCATCGTGAAAGCGGCTGACACAGGTCAGAATTTTTGGTTCATTATGTTGCTGGTTTTGGTTGTGTTTGCCGTTGTACAGATTATTCAGGACACTTTCTTAACGCCGAAAATCATGGGACATGTGACGGGCCTCAACTCCGCCATTATCCTGTTGTCACTATCCATTTGGGGGTCGCTGCTGGGTATTCTCGGTATGATAATTGCCCTACCTTTGACCACACTGCTGATTACCTATTATCAGAAATACGTTATTCGGAAGAGTTCTTCCCAATGATGGCTGAACTCGGTCATGGTTGGAAAAAGTAGATCTGCATTGGCGTCGAGGAGAACTTGTGCGGGTAGGGGACCTGTGTTGACGGCAATGGTGAATATCTTCGCTGCCACACCTGCACGAATACCAAATGGCGCATTCTCCACGACGATGGCCTCGTAGGGCTTTAAGTTTCCTGCCTTTTTCAGACCCATGAGGTAGGGGTCAGGGTTTGGTTTTCCACGCTTTACATCATAGGCTGTGGTGATGTGCCCTTCATCGACAAAGTCTTTAAAATCGCTGAGGATCCGTTGGATCAGTGGGCGTTGTCCGCTACCGGTGACCACGCCAATCTGGATGCCATCAGCCTGTATCTGCTGCATCAGGTTGAAGATACCTGGCATAATAGGGGCTTCTGGTAGGGAATGGAAGATTTGACTCTTGACATCATACATATGCTGGGCTTCGGTCTCGTCAATATCGCGCCCCTGCTGGTGCTGCACCATCTGTCGGATAGTATCCACGCCCCGTGCTCCCTCTGTCGCATAGGCATCATCGCTGGTCATCTGGATGCCAAATTGCGCCATTGACTGTTGCCAGGCAATGGCGTGATTGGGCATAGAGTCGTAGAGCACGCCATCCATGTCAAAGAGCACGGCTTTGGGGTGTAGTACCTCAAAGCCGTGTCTTTCCAAGTATTTCCTGATGGCGAGTTGATACATTCTTTTTTTCTAGGATTCTTTTGCAAGTCTTTCTTTGATGGCTTTGCTTTCAGCCTCGTAGCCGGGTTTATCGAGCAGGGCAAACATGTTCTTCTTGTAGGCCTCAACACCGGGCTGGTTGAAAGGATTCACACCGAGTACATTGCCACTGATGCCACAGCCAATCTCGAAGAAGTAGATGAGTTGTCCGAGGTAGCGCTCATTGAGACGAGGCATGGTGATGCGGATGTTAGGCACACCACCGTCCACGTGAGCCAGTTTAGTGCCTAATTCTGCCATCTTGTTTACTTCATCGACACGCTTGCCAGCGAGGAAGTTCAGTCCATCGAGATTCTCCTCATCGCTGGGGAAGAGCAGTTTCTTCTCAGGTTCCTCAACGCTGATGACCGTTTCGAAGATGGTACGCTCGCCGTCCTGGATCCATTGTCCCATAGAGTGCAGGTCGGTGGTGAAGTCGACGCTTGCAGGGAAAATACCTTTCTTATCCTTACCCTCGCTCTCACCGTAGAGTTGTTTCCACCACTCACTCATAAAGTGCAGTTTAGGCTGGAAGTTGACCATGATCTCTATTTTCTTGCCACTTTGGTAAAGTCCATTACGCACGGCTGCATACTGGGCGGCGGGATTCTCGGCAAATGGCACATCTGGAGCACAAGCCTTCTCCATATCCTGAGCACCACCTACCAGTTCTTTGATGTCGAAACCAGCGCAGGCGATAGGTAGCAGACCTACTGGGGTGAGTACAGAGAAACGGCCACCCACATTGTCGGGGATGATAAAACTCTTATAGCCCTCTTTGTCTGCGCACGTACGGGCAGCACCTTTCTTGGCATCGGTAATGGCCACAATCACCTTCTTGGCCTCCTCCTTACCACGCTGAGCCTCACACTGTTTCTTCAACAGACGGAAGGTGAGGGCGGTCTCGGTGGTGGTTCCACTCTTGGAGATGTTGATTACACCGAACTTCTTATCTTTCAGATACTCTGTCAGTTCGAAGAGATAGTCCTCGCCAATATTATTTCCTGCGAAGAGAATGGTGGGGTTCTTGGTATCATTAACCAGCCAGGCAAACGAATTGCTCAGGGCTTCGATAACGGCACGGGCACCTAAGTAAGAGCCTCCGATACCAGCCACGACGATGGCCTCGCAGTTTTCGCGCAAGGTGTTGGCACAAGTTTGCAACTCGTCGAGGAAGGCTGGGGTGATGCTGGAGGGCAGATGGAGCCATCCTAAGAAGTCGTTACCTGGGCATGTGCCCTCTTCCAGTGCCTGTTGGGCGGCTTTCACTTTCGGCTCGAAAGCCTTTACTGCGCCAGCCTCGAGGAAGCAGGCGGCTTTTGTGATGTCTAATTTGATGTTGCTCATAGAACTTGTTTAGTTATCTAAATGAATCTGTTAATAATTTTATTTCGATTTGTGGGGCGATGCGCTCGTATAGGATATTATATACTGCATCGAGGATGGGCATATTCACGTGCCAATGGCGGTTGATTTCCTTCATACACTTCGTACCGAAATATCCCTCGGCAATCATCTCCATCTCAATTTGGGCGGATTTAACAGAATAGCCTTTTCCAATCATCGTACCAAAAGTGCGGTTACGTGAGAAATTGCTATAGCCAGTCACTAGGAGATCGCCAAGATAGACAGAGTCGTAGGCATTGCGTTCAATGGGGTGGACGGCCTTGAGGAAACGGTTCATCTCCTGTACCGCATTCGCCATCAGTACAGCCTGGAAATTGTCGCCATATTTCAGGCCGTTGCAGATACCTGCAGCAATGGCATAAACGTTTTTTAGCACACTGGAGTATTCGATGCCTATGACATCCGTGGAAGTCTTGGTCTTGATAAAATCACTGGCAAGCACATTGGCGAATGCCTGGGCTTTTTCACGGTCGGCACAGCCTACGGTGAGGTAGGAGAGACGTTCCAGTGCCACTTCCTCGGCGTGTGAAGGACCGCCGATGCAGGCAAGGTTGTCATAGGGGACATCAAACACCTGATGGAAGAATTCTGAGCAGACAAGATTCTCGTCGGGAACAATACCCTTGATGGCGGTGATGACATATTTGTCGCGGAGCCGTGTCTTCAGTTTCTTTAAGTGCCCCTTCAAATATGGAGACGGTGTGACGAACACTAGGGTGTCGTACTGTTGGACAATACGATTGATATCACTTTCAAAATGTATCTCGTTGATATCGAAATGAATACTGGTCAGATAGGCTGGGTTATGACCGAGTCGACGAAAGTCTTCTATACGGTCTTCGCGACGCATATACCAGCCAATGTGGTGGGTGTGAGTCACCACAATCTTGGCTATGGCAGTTGCCCAACTGCCGCCGCCAATGATTGCTATCTTACCACAGTCATACATAATCTAGGTAATTCTAGGTTTTCCTAGGTAATCCTAGGCTTGTGCCTTCTCTATCCAGGCAGCGACTTCATCGACGCTTGGCTTTTGCATCTCCAGTTTATACTTCTTGACGATGTCGCCAATCTTCTGCTGGAGTCCCTGAGCCTTCTCAGTAGCGATGTTCTGGACGAGGTTGAAACCGGCTTTGCGCAGCACGGGAACCCACTCTTCGCTGACGCCAATCTCGGCCCACTCGGCAGGTGTTGACTGAGGAATCTTCTTCTCAGGCTTCATCTGGGGGAACAGCATGACCTCACCAATAGCGAACTTACCTGTGAGCAACATCACCAGACGGTCGATACCAATACCAATACCGAATGTAGGAGGCATGCCATACTGCAGGGCACGCAGGAAGTCCTGATCGATGATCATGGCCTCGTCGTCGCCCTTGTCGGCTAACTTCATCTGCTCGATGAAACGCTCCTCCTGGTCGATGGGGTCGTTGAGCTCAGAGTAGGCGTTGGCCAACTCCTTACCATTCACCATCAGCTCGAAACGCTCAGTGAGGCCGGGCTTAGAGCGGTGCATCTTGGTGAGCGGAGACATCTCAACGGGATAGTCGGTGATGAAGGTGGGCTGGATGAATGAACCCTCGCAGAACTCACCAAAGAGTTCGTCGATGAGTTTGCCCTTACCCATGGTTTCGTCGACATCCATGCCCTTTGAAAGGCAGAACTGACGAATCTCGTCCTCGCTCTTGCCATCGCAGTCGAAACCTGTTTTCTCCTTGATGGCATCGAGGATAGGCAGACGGCGGAAAGGTGCCTTGAACGAGATGATGTTACCATCGATCTCCACCTCAGGCTTGCCGTTGACAGCGGTACAGATCTGCTCGAGCATATTCTCTGTGAAGGTCATACCCCACAGCAGGTCCTTATAACTGACGTAGAGTTCCATGCAGGTAAACTCTGGGTTGTGGGTCTTGTCCATACCCTCGTTGCGGAAGTTCTTGCCCATCTCGTAAACACCCTCGAAACCACCTACGATGAGGCGCTTCAGATAGAGCTCTGTAGCGATACGCATGTACATATCCTGATTGAGCGCATTGAAGTGGGTGATGAACGGGCGGGCAGAAGCACCACCTGCGATATTCTGGAGAATAGGCGTGTCAACCTCTGTATAGCCGGCTTCGTCCAGGATTTTTCGGAGTGTCCTGATGATGGTAGCACGCTTCAGGAACGTGTCTTTCACCCCAGCGTTCACAATCAGGTCTACATAACGCTGGCGATAGCGCAGTTCGGGATCGTCGAAGGCGTCGTACACCTTACCGTCGGCATCCGTCTTGACAACGGGCAGAGGCTTTAAACTCTTGCTGAGTACTGTCATCTCCATTACGTGAACGCTGATTTCGCCTGTCTTTGTGCGGAACACATAGCCCTTCACACCAATGAAGTCGCCCAGATCAAGTAGTTTCTTGAATACGATATTATAGAGGTCTTTATTCTCGTCGGGACAGATGGAGTCGCGCTGAACATACACTTGAATACGGCCCTTGGAGTCCTGAAGTTTGGCAAAGGCAGCCTTTCCCATGATGCTCTTGCTCATGATTCGTCCGGCAATGCTCACCATACGGCTGTTCTCGGGTGTGGCTATCTCGCGCATATCGTTGCCTTCCTCGTCTTTGCCGACGATGGGTAAGTCCACAAAGTCGTTGATGATGTCGGTGCTCCATGCTGTTACGGGATATTCTGCTGCAGGATAGGGGTCAATACCCATTGAGCGCAGTTCCTGAAGGCTCTGACGCCTTCCGATTTCTTGTTCGCTTAATTCTAAAACGTTCATGTTAAATATTCGAATATATGTGCTTAAGTGGGTGCAAAGATACGAAAAATCCGCGAATTATTCCATTTTTGAGTAAATTATTGCAAAAAAAAATGCAAAAGATTTGGTTGTTTGTAAAAAAGTATCTATATTTGTGGCAGAATAACTAACAATATAACAATGGATCAAAGTTCTGTTAAGAAAAGAGTTGTGGGTGTAGATATCAGTTTGGATGCAACGTCGTATGCCATTGTCGATGTCAGAGGAAATATATTGGCAAAAGACAGTTTCCCTACTGAGGATTACCCTGAGATTGGTACTTTTGTGGCAGCCCTGAGTGAGGGTATTGTAAGGTTGATTGAGGCAAACGGTGGTATTGAGACTATCCGTTCGGTGGGTATTAGTGCTTCAAGTGCTAACTACAGATCGGGCAGTATCGTCAATGCTCCTAATTTCCCCTGGAAAGGAATCATCCCGCTGTCAGCCTTGTTGCGTGACCGTCTGGGACTGGCAGTGGCTGTGGCCAACAATTCCCATGTGGTGGCTTTGGGAGAGCATGCCTTCGGTTGTGCGCACGGCATGCGTAACTTTCTCGTGATTACTATCGGCACGGGTTTGGGCAGTTGTATCTTTACCGACGGTAGCGTCAGACTTGGGTCTGAAGGCTATGCAGGAGAGATCGGTCATACGTGTGTGTGTCATGAAGGTCGTCTCTGTGGCTGTGGGAATAAAGGTTGTCTGGAAGCCTATACGGCTACGAAGGGTATCATCCGCACAGCGCGTGAGGTAATGGCTGAGCAGGGAGGAGCGACTAAGATGCGCCGATTGGAGAAACTGACGCCTAAGGCCATCGCAAAACTCTGTGACGAGGGCGATAAGATGGCCATCGAGGTGTTCCGTCGTACGGGTGAGATGCTGGGTCTTGGATTGGCCAACTATGCTTCTGTGCTTGATCCCGAGGCTATCATCTTCACGGGTGGTATTTCTAAAGCCGGTAAATGGTTGTTGGAGCCTGCTCAGAAATCATTCGATGAACATGTGTTCCATAATATCCAGGGCAAGGTGAAGTTCCTCCTGTCGGATCTGGATGAAAGCGAGCGAAATATCCTTGGTGCGAGTGTGCTGGCTTGGGAGGTGAAGGAATATTCACTGTTTATTGAATCGTAAAGAGAAACTGTTATGGATTATATAGATAGAATTAAAACCAGAGTCGTTGGTGTCGACATCCGTGAAGCAAAAACCACCTATGCAGTGGTAGATATCCGTGGTGAGATTATCTCGATGGACTATTTCATGACGACGGAATATCCTAATGTGTCTGATTTTGTCAGTGCCCTGAGTGAGAAGATAATTATGCTGGTAGAGGAAAACGGCGGTTATGATACGATACGTTCTATCGGTTTGAGTGCGCCGAGTGCCAACTATTTGACGGGTTGTATCGAGAATGCAGCCAATATGCCCTGGAAAGGCGTGGTCCCTATGGCCGCCATGTTGCGTGACCGTCTGGGACTGGCCGTCGCACTGGCCAACGATGCACATGTGACGGCTTTGGGTGAGAAGGCTTACGGCAGTGCGCATGGACTGAAGAATTTTGTGGTCATATCCATCAGTCATGGTGGACTGGGCAGTTGTATCTTTATGGATGGCAAACCCCATCTGGGTGTAAACGGTTTTGCCGGTGAGGTGGGACATTCATGCGTAGAAGTCAATGGTCGTCTCTGTGGCTGTGGTCGCAGGGGATGCCTGGAGACCTATTGCTCTGACAAGGGTCTGGTTCAGACGGTTAAGGAACTGCTTGAAGAGGGAGAGCCGTCGGCTTTGAAGGATCTTAAGAATATCAGTGCGCAGACCGTTTCCTATTATTGTGATAAGGGCGATGTGGTGGCTATCGAGGCTTTCCGTCGTTTAGGTTTCATGCTGGGTCTTGGCCTGGCCAACTATGCCTCCATCCTGAATCCTGAGGCCATCATCCTCACTGGCGATATGATGCAGGCAGGCAAATGGCTGATAAAACCGATGCGCAAATCGTTTGAGGAACATGTGTTCCATAACATCCAGCGGGATACTCGCCTGCTTGTCTCCATCCTCAAGGAAGGTGAGCGCGACGTGTTGGGCGCCAGTGCCTTGGCCTGGGATGTGAAGGAGTATTCATTATTCAAATAATATAATCTATTTCTACAGTGGAAGAGTATAATATCAAAACAAGAGTAGTAGGTGTAGATATCAGTATGGAGCGTACTACCTACGCTATTGTCGATGTACGTGGAAACATTATCGCAGAAGGCTTTTTTTCAACACTCGACTATCCTGACGTAAACAATTATGTCACTGCATTGAGTGAGAAAATTTTGGTATTGGTAGAAGAGAACGGAGGTTATGAGACCATCCGTTCCATCGGTATCAGTGCGCCTAGTGCCAGCAATATATCCGGCTGTATTGAGAACGCAGCCAACCTGCCTTGGAAGGGAGTGATTCCTTTGGCTGCAATGGTCCGTGACAGGATTGGGCTGGCCGTAGGACTGGCTAACGATGCGCATATTGCAGCCTTAGGGGAACATGTATTCGGCAGTGCGCATGGTATGACGGATTTCATCATTATTCATATTGGAACAGGATTAGGAAGTTGCTTCTTCAGCAACGGACGTGACCATAAGGGATTTCAGGGCTATGCTGGTGAAGTAGGTCATACCTGTGTTGTTGATGGCGGACGTCAGTGTGGTTGCGGCCACAAGGGTTGTCTGGAAACCTATGCTGCTGCCAAGGGTATTGTACAGACAGCCCAGGAGATGATGGCTGAAAGTGACAAACCTTCGTTGATGCGAGAGATTGATCATTTGTCTCCAAGGACAATCTCCGAATGCTGTGACAAGGGGGACGAGATGGCTATAGAGGTGTATCGCAAGACGGGCTATGCGTTGGGTATCGGACTTGCCAACTATGCCTCCATTGTCAATCCGGAGGCAATCATCCTGACGGGTGGTATCTCTCATGCCGGTCATTGGCTGATAGATCCCACTTATGAATCCTTCGAGGATCATGTGTTCCCGAATATGAGGGGTAAAGTGAAGTTGCTGTTGTCGAAACTCGATGACCGTGAGCGTGATGCGCTGGGTGCCAGTGCCTTGGCCTGGGAGGTTCCAGAATATTCCTTGTTTAAATGAGGAATGAGAAATGAGGAATGAGAAATGAACGTCGAAAGAATCAACGAGATTATTAGCGCGAAACCGAACTTAAGTACAGCCCTCGGAATGGAATTTATCTCCACACCCGAGGGTGATACATGTATGGCCCGTATGAAGGTCGATGAGCGTAATCGTCAGCCTTTCGGATTCCTGAGTGGTGGTGCCTCGCTGGCATTGGCAGAGAATGTGGCAGGTGTCGGCTCCTCTGCCCTCTGCCCAGGATGTGCGTGTGTGGGTATTGAGGTCAGTGGCAGTCATGTGAAGGCTGTGGCTGAGGGTGATACCGTGACGGCGTTTGCCCGTTTGTTGCATCAGGGAACCACGCTTCATGTATGGAATGTGGATATCAAGGACTCATCAGACGATTTGATTTCGAATGTCCGTGTCACTAATTATATCATTAAGCAGAAGAAATAATGTCCGCTTATGCTATCTATCGTTTTCCGCATGCTGATCATGCGACGCTGATTCAGCAGACGGAGGGAGAGCCTGCGGAATACCAATTTTGTTCAGAACTCAATGGCAAGCAAGGGTTCGTTGTTGCCCCCTTTGAGGTAAGTGCGCAACAGCCCATCTTGCTCATTCGCCCAGATATCGTTGAAACGATAGAACTGGGGAGACAAGTCATTCATTCAGTCGAAAATCGCAATCATGCAACCTGTCCCCCTGATTCTTCTTATACCATCGACTTTGCCAACTACCACGCTCAATTGGAAACAGGTCTTTTCCGTAAGATTGTACTGGCCCGTTGTGTCGATGAAGAGTCGGAAGAGCCGATAGACCCGATGGAACTCTTTCGTTGTGCCTGCATGCTCTATCCCCGTATGTTCATCTCACTGGTGTCGACACTAAAGAGTGGCGTATGGCTCACTGCTACGCCAGAGATACTTCTTGAGGGAAAGGGTTCGGATTGGCGTACCATTGCTCTGGCGGGTACGATGAAGTTGGCTGGCGATCAGTTGATAGGAGAGGGTGAGACGGTTTGTTGGCCCACAAAGGATATTCAGGAACAGCGTATTGTCACCACTTTTATTGCAGAGTGTCTGGAACAGTTTACGGGCGATTTCCACGAAGAGGGTCCTCGTACTGTCCGTGCAGCCAATCTTGTTCATCTGCGTAGTGATTTCTCTTTCACGTTGCCAGATAGTCAGCACCTGGGTGACTTGCTCCATGCGCTTCATCCCACCCCGGCTATCTGTGGCCTGCCAAAACGTGAGACATTCAATTTCATTATTCAGAATGAACATACCCCTCGACGCTATTATAGTGGATTTATGGGGATGCTCGATCCTGAAGGCGGAACCCATCTCTATGTGTCTCTTCGTTGCATGAATATCGAAGGGAGTCATTATCATCTCTATGCTGGAGGTGGACTACTGAAGGATAGTACTGAGGAGCAGGAATGGCAGGAGACAGAGGCGAAACTTGAAACCATGCGAAGATGTATAGCAATAAAGAAAATGTAAATATCCTGACGGCACTGTTGGTGGCGCATGGCGTTCGTCATGCAGTCTGCTGTCCTGGAAGCCGTAATTCTCCCATTGTACATAACCTCAACGAGTGTCCTGACATCGAGTGTTATCCTGTGACGGATGAACGTAGTGCAGGCTTCTACGCCTTGGGTATGAGCCAGTGCTTTCATGAGCCCGTGGCTGTCTGTGTCACCAGTGGTACGGCCTTGTTGAATCTCGCTCCTGCTGTGGCTGAGGCTTACTACCAGCATATCCCCTTGGTGGTGATTTCTGCTGATCGCCCTCAGGCATGGATAGACCAACTGGATGGTCAGACACTTCCTCAGCCTGATGCCCTTGGAAGATTTGTGAAGAAGTCTGTATCCTTGCCCGAACCCCACGATGATGAAATCAGATGGTATTGCAATCGCCTTGTCAATGAGGCGCTGTTAGAAACTAATCATCATGGTTATGGTCCTGTGCATATCAATGTCCCAATCTCAGAACCACTGTTTGACTACACCGTGTCTGAACTGCCAGAAGAACGGCATATTTGTTTACTGAATCCTCGTTGTTATAAAGCCTTGTTGTTGGAGTGTGTAGGTCAGTTCTTCCATTCTAAGAAACCAATGGTAATTATAGGTCAAATGTCTACAGAAGGGTTGTTACCTGAAGAGTTGTTCTCAATCTCTCAAAGTGCTGTGGTGCTTAATGAGTCTTTGAGTGTTGGTAAGGGTGGCTCTCACTTTGACGAGGTGCTTTCTGTTGTGGGTGACGACCCAGACTATCAGCCAGACTTTGTACTCTATTTAGGTGATACATTAGTGAGCAAACGCATGAAGCAGTGGATGAGGAATCTGAAGGTTACTCACATCTGGGCTGCGACGGAGGATGGTAGCATTCACGACACCTCCATGCAGTTGTATGGTATCATAGAGGGCCATCCTGCTGATGTGGTAGATGATCTTGTGGAATCTGCTGGGATAAAAACCATTCAATCTACGGAAGAATTCAGGAAACGGTGGGACAAGGCTCTTGCCAAAGTTGATAAACGTATAGAGAAATATCAGCCCATCTATTCTCAGATGGCAGCGGTGAAACACATAGAAGAACTGTTAGGTGTGGCAGAAGACTGTTATGTGCATTACGCCAATAGTTCTTCCATTCGTCTGGCGAACATCTATGCCAAGCACTACGTCTATTGCAATCGTGGGGTGAATGGCATTGAAGGTTCGCTTTCCACAGCAGCAGGCTTCTCTTGTGTAATTGATGAAAAAGTCTTCTGCATCATTGGCGATCTGAGTTTTTTCTACGATCAGAATGCCCTCTGGAACCAGAATCTGCGTGGTAATCTCCGTATCCTCCTGCTCAACAATGGTAAGGGTGGCATCTTTAATCTGCTGAAAGGTCTGGAGCAGAGTCCTGCCAGAGACAAGTTCGTCGCTGCTGAGCATCGTACCTCTGCTGAGGGCATCTGCCAACAAAATCACGTCACCTATCTCAAGGCAGAGAATATGGAACAGATGCAGCAGGGTATCGACACCTTATTATATATAGAGAGCGAGCGCCCTGTTTTGCTGGAGGTCTTCACAGATCCTGCGGAAGATGAACGGGCTTTTCGCGACTATTATCGCAAACTACGTGAAAGAGGCACCAACTGATGCCTCTTTCTTTATCTCTGATATTTGAAACTCGAGCCTCCCACGAACTCGCGCATAATCGACGTTGGTGGTATTTCCTTGTCGCTGACAGGCAGGAAGAAATGGATGAACTTCAGGAGCCTGTGAGCCTCTGAGTATTCAGGGCAGTTCTTGGGTACTGAGGCGAGGATAATCTCCGCATGGGTACGCAGCACGGCAAACTCGATGTTGAGGGCCGAGTTGAACATCACATCAGCAGTCTCTTGGAAGGGGGATATCCATTGGTCCTCAGCAGCCAGCACGTTCTTCCATTGGGAGATGGTCTGCTGGGCCGTAAAGGCCCCTTTGTTGTAGTCGCGGATGATACGACGCAGCAGACGGTTGTCTCGTGTGGGGATCCAGTTGTGGTCGTCGAGTGAGATACTGGTCAGGGCGGAGATGAATACCTTGTACTTCAGCGTGTCGGGTATTTTCTTTGTCAGTAGTGGATTCAGGGCGTGGATACCCTCGATAATCAGCACCGTATCGCTGCCTAACTTCAGTTTCTTGCCATTATATTCTCGTTTGCCAGTCACGAAATTGTACTCTGGAATCTCTACTTTTTCTCCCTGCATCAGCCTTAGCAGATGGTCTTCGAGCAGCGAGTATTCCACCGTCTCAATATTGTCGAAGTCATAGTCGCCGTTGGGCAGTTTTGGCGTGTCCACACGGTTCACGAAATAGTCGTCTGTCGAGAACGATATAGGGCGTAATCCGCAAGCCAGCAACTGGATGGAGAGTCGTTTGCAGAAGGTGGTCTTTCCTGAACTCGAGGGTCCTGTAATGAGCACGATTCGTACGGGATCCTTTTCCTGGTGGAACCTACGATCTATCTCCTCTGCTATTTGCACGATCTTCTTCTCTTGCAGGGCTTCCGACACCTGAATCAACTCTGAGGCGTGACCTCGCATGATGGCTTTGTTCACATCGCCTGCATTCGAGAGTCGCATGATGATGTCCCAGCGTGTCTTCTCTGCGAACATCTCGAAGGTCTTGGGTTGCTCTATCTTCTCTGCCACCTTCAACGGGTTGTGCCAGTCAGGCACCCGCAACAGCAGTCCGTCCTCGTAGCGCTCCAGGTCCCACACCTGCAGATAGCCTGCACTTGGCACCAACGGCCCGTAGTAATAGTCAACGGTGTCGCCCAGCGTATAGTAGTCGCTGTAGATTTGTCCGCTGGTTTCTAAGAGTTTCACCTTGTCAGAGAATCCTCGTTCTGAGAATACACGGATAGCCTCTTCGTTGGTGGCCTCCGTACGACGGAATGGCATATCGAGGTCGACAATCTCCTGCATCCTCGCCTTGATCTGCGCCACATCGTCGTCTGTCAGGGCCTCGTGGCTATTGGCGCTCACCATTCCCTTCTTCTTCAGATTACAATAGTAGCCACGACTCAGCGAGTGCTCGATAAACAGTTTCGACCCAGGGAACACATCCTGCGTTGCCTTGTAGAGTAGGAAACTCAGCGAACGCACATACACCCGATGTCCTGACCCCTCGCGAGCATCGAGAAACTCCACGTCGCGATTTTGGAACAGTCGGAACTTCAGGCCCTGCGAGGTGTTGTTCACCCTTGCAGACACCACAGGGTAGGGCAGTTTGATGTCGTCAGCAAACTCCTGATACACCTCCAGCAGCGAAGTCCCCTCCGCAAAACTCTTCGTCACATTGTTGTTCTTACAGCGGATATGTAGCATATTTGTAGAATTTTGCTGCAAAGTTACGAAAAAATGGTGAAAGATTTGCACTTTTACCTTTTTTTGTCTATATTTGCAAACGAAAAGAACGACTCGAATGAAGACTTCGCAGGAATACATAGAGATACTTAAGGAGCATTTGCCAGAATTGCAAGAACGTTTTGGCATCACTTCGATGCGTCTTTTTGGTTCTGTGGCTCGTGGCGACCATCACGAAGGCAGCGATATTGACCTTTTCGTCACCATGCCTCCGAAGTTCTTTACTTACATCGAGGCAGCACAATACTTGGAGGAAATATTGGGTTGTAGTGTCGACTTGGTCAATTATCATTCGAATATGAGACCGTTCTTTATGCAACAGATAGAACAAGATGGAATCGATATCCTTTCAGCAGCATAAAATCGTAGAGGAAACGCTTAAGCAGATTCGCGATTCAATCCATAACTTGGAGTTGTGGAATGAGTCTTTGACTGATGTTAAGGATTTTCATACGACACCTGAAGGTGTAAAGACGCTTGCTGCTGATTGTATGTTGATAGAAGCAATTGGCGAGGGCTTTAAGCAAATCGATGATCGGACAAAAGGATTGCTTTTGCCTTCTCGTCCAGAAATACCTTGGAAGGCCGTGAAAGGAATGCGTGATCGTATCGCTCATGGCTATTTTGACATCAATAGTGATTTTGTGTGGGACGTGATTAAGAACGACTTGTCGCCTCTACGAGATGCTGTAGACTATTTCATAGAACATCTTTATGAGATTGTCCCGTTTGAAGAATAATTGTTGAACCCTCAAAACTGCAAATGCCTATGGGCTGAGATAGAATAAACAGAAATATACGTTGAAGCGTCCGCTGAATCTTGTTATCTGAAATCGGCAAAATTTCAAAAACTCACAAGAGTAAGTAGATGGTTCGCGCCTGAGGGCGTGAGCATTACTCGTTGAAGTGAGTTGGGTGTTTGCCGATACCTAGATAACGTAAGCGAAGTAAATTGCTCACGTTTTTCTGTGAACAAAAGAAATAAAATAACTAATTATCATAAAACGATTTATTATGAAAAAACTTTTAACATTAGTTGCATTGTTGGCACCTATAAGTACGTTCGCATTGGATCTTATCAATGATTTTGAATGGCTTGAACCTAATAACAAAGTTGAAGTGGTGGTTGGAGAACCGTATCAGTTGAAATTCAACTGCTCAAATAACAGCCTTGCGTTTACGAGTGCCTATTCAGATTCGTGGGTGCATGTTGATTTCGAAGGTGGTCAACATGTTGTAAATCCACCTACAGGTTACTCTATCGATGAAAAGGGTGTTATCACAGGTCTTATTCCAGGCTCATATGCTGTTCATCCAACGGGCTGGGTTCAGAGAAAAAGTGGTGCTGAAAAGTGGCTGTATATTAAAGTGGTTTCTGAACGCTTGGAAAAAGAGTCGAACAACACATTGGATACAGCAAACGATGTCTTTAATAAAATTCGTTTTGGATTGTACAACATCTCTGATGTGGATTACTTCAAATACACCAATAGTAATTTGAAATGGGGTGACTATGTGACTTTCAGAATTCATTATTTTGGTTCGAGAGAGTCTCCTTTTGGCTATAAATGGGCAACCTTCAGCGGTACAGAGATGGTTGGAGGTGGTTCTTTGATAAGCCAGAACCAAGAATGTAAAGCCTTAGTTGCTTATGGAAAAACCGTATATCTTGAGGTCTATTATGATCAAAGTCGTTCAGAATATTTTAATTATAAAGAGGAATTTGTTGCCGAAGTTTTTATCAATGGAGTCCCTGCAAATGAATATGGGAATGATAGTAAAGCAGGCTTTGAAGGTGAAGGAACAGAAAACTCTCCTTATCTGATAAAGACACCATCAAACCTGAAGGAATTGGCCAAACTTGTAAATGCAGGCAACTCTTATGCAAATACGTATTTTGAGTTGAGTGACAATGTAGACATGACAGGAGAAATTTTTGAACCCATAGGTAATCAAAACTGCCCTTTTTCTGGCAATTTTAACGGTAAGGGTTTTGTAATAAAAGGAATTTCAGTAAATGCTGACTCAAACTTAGGCCTTTTTGGATATATTGAAAATGCAGACATAAATGATGTTGGCATTGAAGAGGCTGACATCAGAGGAGGGAGTAACATTGGTGGCATAGCAGGATATAGTCAACATTCGATTATCACTAATTGTTTTACACGAGGCTCCACTTTTGGAAACGACTGTGTAGGTGCGCTGGTAGGATATAGTAGTGAAGGAACGATTATCCGAAACTGCTTTAGTTCTATGCAGCATACAAAATATGAAATCTATGGCTCTGTAGGTGGATTAGTTGGTTACAATTGCGGAAAAATGGAGAATTGCTATTTTTATGGCACCATTAATGCAAAAATCTTTGAAAAGAGTACTACAGGTGGTATTGTCGGATATAACCACACAACGGGTTCTATCCATTATTGCTATTTCATTAAATATGGAGATGTTATGAATGGTGAACTCAACTATTGTGGCAGTCTAAATTGGGGTGACTGCTTTGGTACAGATTCATTTGACCTGTATGGCATCACAACAAGCGGTAAAAAATTGTATGTGCAACTTAATACCTGGGTTTCAGACCATAACAATGAAGGCGGTTTTAGGAAATGGACTAACGATAGTTTTCCATCATTTGGGGATTATGCGGAACCTACAGAAATACAAAACATGATTAATGGTCATGAATATGTTGACCTTGGTCTTCCTTCCGGAAGGCTTTGGGCTAAGACCAATTATGGTGCAAGTACTGAAAGAGAATATGGAGCCTATGTAGAATGGTCAGCAAGAAATATTGTCCAAAGCGTATGGGGTGAAGAATGGTCTACACCCACACAAAACGACATAATAGAATTATGTAATCAATGTACTTTATCATGGGGTTACAGTAATTCTGTTTATGGTTGTTTTGTTACAGGTGTCAATGGTAATTCCATATTTTTGCCAGCTGCAGGATTCAAAATTATGGGAAGTTCCCAAATGGAAGGACATAGCATATATTATTGGAGTAATGCAGAATATGAATCAGGGTTTGCGGGCTCACTTAGTGGATCTTCGGATAACGGTGTGAATACATACTCTACATACAATTATTCTCTTACGACAATGCCTATCCGACCTGTGGCAACGAAAAAAGGTAATAATCCAGAAACTGGAGATGAAATACATGAATACGTTGACCTCGCTCTTCCCAGTGGCAATTTATGGGCAAAGACAAATGTTGGTGCTAAAAATCAATCTGATTTTGGGACTCGATATGCCTATGGTGAAACAACAGAAAAGAGCACATATATGGAAGATAGTTATATATGGTTGAATCAAACTACAGGCGAATACACAAAGTACACCATTAGTGGCTTCATTCCAGACAATAGGACTGAACTAGAATCAGAAGATGATGCGGCTACTCAAAATTGGGGGGAACAATGGCATACCCCAACCCCCAATGATTTTATAGAGTTATGTAATTATTGTATTTCTACGTGGGAGGTAATAAACGGTGTTTCTGGAAGAAAGTTTACTGGTGCTAATGGTAATTCTATATTTCTCCCTGCTGCTGGATTTGTTTATTGGTATAATGAATATTCTAATGAATTGGGGTATTATATGACCAATCAAATAGAATCCAATGAACGTTTTATACTATTCTATTTTGATGCTGATTCTTGGAGTACCTCTTGGAGAAATGTCAAATACCAAGGATATTCAGTTCGACCTGTTACGAACATTGATTCGAATGGGATAAACAATGTAACTCTGAACAGTACAAATGAAATAGAACGAATCTTTGACTTGCAGGGAAAAAGATTACAACAAGTGAAGAAGGGCTTGAATATCATCCGTACGAAGGACGGAAAGACAAAGAAAGTTGTGATGAAGTGAATTATTGTAATGTAGTGGCTCCTTATTTTTATAGGGGGCCACTACTGGTTTATGTTATCGTTGAATGAACCCTAAGGCTTCGAGGGCTGAAGGGTTAGGGTTGAGGGCTTGAAGCCTTAGGGTTCAGCCGTTCAACCCTAAGGGTTTACAACTTGGCACCAAAAATAAACTGTCATTTGTCAACTGTCACAAAAATACAGTAATTAATCGAATCTTCCCTTGCTAAGATTCCCATTTTATTCCCACTCGTGGGAAAAACTTTTCCCTCTGGTGGGAAATATTTTTCCCATAGGTGGGAACAAAAATTGTGTAATTTGACGTTTTTTGGTGTGCCTAAAAAGCAGACGTTTTTTACCTAAAAGTCCCAAGCGAGTTCGTAGTGGTCGAAAGTGGCGTCTTCTTTGGGGCTGAAGCGCTTTACTATTTCGAGAATCTCCTGCTGTTGCTGGGGAGTCAGCTTCCTCTCGCCATGATGATAACGGTAGTAGGCGCTCATACCGCTACCCAGATAGGCTCGTAGACTGCTTCGGATGTCAGAGGCCTGACCTCTTGTCAGGCCGGTATACAGATTGTTGAATCCCCAGGCAAACTTCACAATCTTCTTTTCACGGAAGCAACGACAGTCGCCGTCTTTCCAGGCAGAGGGATAGACGGCCCGACCAGTCAGACGATCTTCAGGCACCAACTGTCCTAAGAGGTAGTGCATACACAGGTCGCATTTCTTACACTCGCTGTTAAAACACAGCGAATACTCCCAAGGGGCATCTTCGAAAACAAGCTTTTTTTCTTCCATCTTACGATATCGTTTACTTTCAGGGTACAAAGATACACTTTTTTCCTGATTCAGCGTGGAGTCTTGATTATTTTTCGTAAATTTGCGGGCAAATTATCAAAGATAAGTAAGGATATGGAAAAGAGACAATGGAAGACCATCCGTGAGTTCGAGGAGATACTCTTCGAGGAATTTAATGGTATTGCGAAGATTACGATCAATAGGCCACACTATCGCAACGCCTTCACGCCAAAGACGACTTATGAGTTGAGTCAGGCCTTTTCGATGTGTCGCGAGATGCAGGACATCAGCGTGGTGCTGTTGACTGGTGCCATGAGTGAGGTGCCTGAGGGCAAGAGCCTGAGCGACGTGAAGCATGCCTTCTGCTCTGGTGGCGACATGCATGTGAAAGGTCGTGGGGGGTATGTGGACGACGAGGGTGTGCCTCGTCTCTCTGTGCTCGATGTGCAGATGCAGATTCGCAGGTTGCCCAAGCCTGTGATTGCGATGGTGAACGGCTATGCCATCGGAGGGGGGCATGTGCTGCATCTGGTGTGCGACCTGACGATTGCCTCAGAGAATGCCATCTTCGGACAGACAGGTCCCAAAGTGGGCTCGTTTGATGCAGGCTTCGGCTCGTCGTATCTGGCCCGTATCGTGGGGCAGAAGAAGGCTCGCGAGATCTGGTTCCTCTGTCGCCAATATACGGCTGCTGAGGCTGAGCGCATGGGGATGGTGAACAAGGTGGTGCCTATCGAACGGCTCGAAGACGAGTGCGTGGAGTGGGCAGAGACGATGATGGAGCGTTCGCCGTTGGCATTAAGGATGATCAAGGCAGGCCTGAATGCTGAACTCGACGGACAGGCAGGTATTCAGGAACTGGCTGGCGACTGTACGATGCTCTACTACTTCCTCGATGAGGCGCAGGAGGGTGGTAAGGCCTTCCTTGAGAAGCGCAAGCCTGACTTCAAGAAATATCCTAAACTCCCATGAAATATCGGATTGAGGAGCGGGTGCTGCATTTTAAGCAGCCAGCAGGTACGTCGCGAGGGGTGTATACTGAGCGGAAAATCTGGCTGATCCATCTGTCGGATGGTAAGTACGAGGGTGTGGGGGAGTGTGCCCCGTTGCCTGACTTGAGTTGTGATGCTAGGTCTGACTATGCGGAGGTGCTTGATGGTTTTTGCAAGGAGTTCTGCCGTTGGCAGGAATCCCCCTGTGAGGCGTTGCGCGACTATCCCTCGATGCTGTTTGGGCTCGAGACGGCATTGTTGGATTTGAGGAGTCAGGAGAGGGGAGTGCTCTTTGATACGGCCTTTAGTCGTGGTGAGGTGGGGATTCCCATCAATGGCCTTGTGTGGATGGGCAGTTACGAGGAGATGCTGCAACGGATGGAACAGAAACTGGAGCAGGGTTTCCGTTGTGTGAAACTGAAGATAGGGGCCATCGACTTCGACCAGGAACTTGACCTTGTGAAGCGCATCCGTGAACGGTTCTCGTTCCATGAAGTAGAACTGCGTTTAGATGCCAATGGGGCTTTTCCTTTCGAGGAGGCTCTTTATAAACTCGAACTCCTTTCGCAATACGCCATTCATAGTATCGAACAGCCCATCAAGGCAGGACAATGGTCCTATATGGCAGAACTCTGTCGCGAGTCGCCCCTGCCCATCGCTCTCGACGAAGAACTGATAGGCGTGAATGATCCAGAGATGAAACGCCACATGCTGAATGTCATCAAACCACGATACATCATCCTGAAACCCTCGTTGCATGGGGGTATGCAGGGCTGTAGGGAGTGGATATCTGCTGCGAAGGAACAGGGAATCGGTTCGTGGATCACTTCGGCCCTCGAGAGTAATATAGGCCTGAATGCCATTGCCCAGTTTGCTGCTGATGTCTATGGCGACGCTATCCGTATGCCACAGGGATTGGGCACAGGGCAACTCTTTACGGACAATATCGATATGGGACTTGAGATTCGTGGGGACAGACTTTGGAGGAAGGTGAGAAGGTGAGAGAGTGAGAAGGTGAGAGAGTGAGGGAGTGAGAAAGTGAGAAGGTGAGATGGTGAGTGTTGAGGAGTTCCTCGAAGAGTGGAATAACGCTTCAGAGACGGTGCTCGTGCATACGAGTGGGAGCACGGGAGAGCCTAAGGCTATGCAGGTGGAGAAGCGTCGGATGTTGGCCTCTGCCCGTCGTACTAATGATTTCTTGGGGTTGAAGGAAGGCGATTCGGCCCTGCTCTGTATGTCGCTCGACTATATCGCTGGCAAGATGATGGTGGTCAGGGCTTTGGAGCGAGGACTGAGGCTGATTGTTCAAGAGCCGTCGGGACATCCGCTGGCGGCAACACAGAGGGGACAGTCCCTGTGTAATCCGCTACGCTACTCACACGAGGGACAGTCCCCCTGTGTTGCAGGCTTCGCACACGAGGGACAGTCCCCCTGTGTTGACTTCGCTGCGATGGTGCCGTTGCAGGTGTATAACTCTTTGCAGGTGGCTGAGGAAAGGGAACGGCTGATGCAAATAAGACATCTGATTATCGGAGGTGGTGCTATTGACGAGGGACTTGCTGCTTCGCTGAAGGATTTCCCAAATGCTGTTTGGAGCACCTACGGTATGACGGAAACACTCTCACATATCGCACTCCGTCGATTGAATGGCCCTGAGGCTTCTGAGTGGTATACGCCCTTTGACTCCGTACGCCTCAGTTTGTCTGATGAGGGTTGTCTGGTGATAGATGCCCCAGAGGTGTGTGCCACAACGCTCGTTACCAACGATATCGCAGAGTTGCGCGCAGACGGTACTTTCCGTATTTTGGGCAGAAAGGACAATGTGATTTGTTCTGGAGGTATCAAGATACAGGCAGAAGAGTTGGAACGCCAATTGCGTCCTCACTTGCGTGAATCCTATCTGATTACGAAGCGTCCGGATGATAAGTTTGGTGAGGTGGTTGTGTTGTTGACTGAGGGGGCTGTTGATGAGGCTCGTCAGGTGTGTGAGCGCATCTTGCCAAAGTACCATCAGCCTCGTGTCTATCTCCATGTGGATCAGATTCCTCTTACAGAAACAGGAAAGCCTGCCAGATGGCAGGCTTTGAGCCTCTTGTCGGATTCGAACCAACGACCCCGAGATTACAAATCACGTGCTCTGGCCAACTGAGCTAAAGAGGCGGGTGGGTAAGCGATCTGCATCGCGCCGCTACAACCTAATACCCTTGCTGCGTTCCCACCCTGGGG
>JAFZUS010000098.1 GCA_017618275.1 Prevotella sp. | reverse complement strand
GGACGGGCATATGCATCACCAGCTCGATAATCAGAAAAATGTAAATCAGTGAGCGGAACAGATTATACATCTGCTGCTGTTCCTTGGTTTCCTGGATCATTCTTCATTCTTTGGTTTAGTCATCGAAGCAGTCGGCCTTCAGCACATCGTCATAGTTGATGTTCAGCTCGATCGTTCTGCCTGAAATCTGGTTCTCGCAGACCTCAATCTTCAAGACCTTGGCCTCTGGGAAGGTGAGCTTCTTGACTACTATTACATTACGGTAACGCTTCTTGAAATGGGTGTGATAGTTCAGGTTATATTCGGGTGTCAGCTCGATACTCTGGTAGTTGGTGGCCTTCTTCTGCTTCTTATCCTCCAGCTTTACACGAATCTCAGAAATGTCGTAGGGGATCTTCGTCTTGTTCTCCAGTGAGAAGTCGATGAAGAAGTAGTCACCAGCCGAACAGATATGATTCACCCAGGCCTTCATCTTGTCCTTCTTACTGTGGATGTTTTTCACTGTCCGCTTGGCATTGAACATCCTGATAGCATAGCGGCTCATCTCTGCTACCGACATCTGCACGTCGGGATTGGTGTATTCCTGCGTGTCGCTATACGGAATGTCAAAACGGGTATGCACGATATTGGGCAGCACACTGTACACCAGCTTGTACTGGACGATATGACGCTCACCGATGACTGTCACCACAGCTGCCATCTCACCATCGGCAAGGATGGTGTCCGGCTTGATACGGACGATATTATCATTCACCTGATTGCCCACCACATAGTCCGTAGAGATATCCACCAGCTTGATGGTCTCAGGCATAATCAGATGGGTGGTCACCTCCTTGTTGACATAGATGGTACGAAGCTGGATGTCTTCGGACTCCGCTCTGGCCATTCCGGTGGCACATACGGCCATCATGACTAATAAAAACTGTTTCATGCTTTTCATCTTTCTTTTTTGTTAATGGTTATACTTGTTTCTTATTGCTCGTTAATCAGATAGACGATAGAGTTATACTTGATCTTCGCCCTGTTCTTCCTGATAGCCTGGCTTACGGCACTGGACGTAGACTGATAGACATTCTGCAAGGCCTGCAATGCCAAAGCCTCGGCAGAGATACCGCCACTACCGCCTGAGTCAAAGCTGATATTGCTCTGCATGGCAGCACTTCCGGCATTCTTCATCATATCCCTAAAGGCAGACTCCGGCACATAGAAGCCCTGCATACCGTCAAGGTCATAGACCGTCAGGTGTATCTTCATGAACTTGTCCTTCACCAGAATACTCGTGATATCTGCCATCACGCGTTGTTGGCCGAAGCCGGTAACAGTGCCGTAGAGATAGGTGCCTTTCTTCAGCTTCGTGCCCTTTACGATGACATCATCCAACAGCTTGAAGCGCAGTCTCGTTCCCTCATGGGCCTTGGTGGTCTTGTCTATCATGGCCTTGATAAGCGGGTCGTCGAGCTTTTCCTCATCCGTAATGGTATTGAAACTGTCACCATTACTGTCTTCCGCCTTGGTAACGACGGCAATGGTATCCTTCTTCTGTTGCTGACTTGCGTAGATGGGATTGCCGTAGATGTCATAGCCGGTAATCTGACCACCGGCATTCGGATATTGTTGGCTCTGGCCATTGCCGTTAGAGCCATAGCCTCCGTCATCGCCCGTAATATCCCGTGCCATCTTCCTGCTCCGCTCCTGAATCTGGCGCATCTCCTGCTCAAACTGCTCCATCTCCCGCTGCTGACTGCCATTACTGCCGCTACTGTGGCTGGTATAGCGGTCATCATACTGGTTGATGTGCATCCTCGACTCACGGAGCTGCTGTTGTAAGGCTGCCATCTGCTCTTCCTCACGTTTCTTGGCAGCTTTCTCCTGGTCTATCCTATCCATTTCGCTCTCGGAGTACACGTTTTCATCATCGCTTTCACCGTTTCCTTCGTCACTAAGTGCACCGATAGCGGTATAGCCATCACCTCTGAGGATATTATCCTCCATGGCAGCAAACTTGTTGTGCAGGCCGTCACCCGCAGGCTCCGGCATCATGGTATTGATACTGTCGGTGACCATTCCCTCCTGCGCCTCCGTTCCCTTGAACATCTCACAGGAGAAGTAGGCAATGGCCACCAAGGGGACGAACAGCACCAGCGGGAACCAGTACTTCCCCTGTCGCAAATCGATCTTCCTGAAATCTATCTTCATGGTTCTTTTCTTTTATTACTACTATTTTCTGTTGTTACAGTTGTCTCTGTTGTCGTTATTGACTCATAATGGTTTGGAGTTCGTCATACTTCTGTAGGGCCAGCACGGAATCCTGATGGGTCTTTCCGGGCATGGCCATCAGCGAGTCCACCTCGCGTTTGAGTGTCACCGCCCTGTTACTGAGCTGCACGTAGGTCTTCTTCTGGACGGCCTTCATGTCCTCAATACGGTGCAGCTGCGAAAAGATGGGCTGCACCTGGGCCAAGTCCTGCATCGGATCTTTGATCATTCCACTACCTTCAGCATCGTTTCCTGACATACACAGGATAAATCCTATCAGGTAGATGCAGGTGTTCACGCTGAACAGGATCCCTGCCGTCTTTCTCCGATGACCGTCTGCCCAGGCATTCGCCCTGGCGACCTTTTCACCGATGCCATACTTCTTACCCATCTTATAGCCCCACAGTCTGGCTTTTCTCAGACGGTAACGTTCCTTTTCCTTATACTCGTGTGTCTGCTTGTTCTTGAATATATTCATGGTATCAATTCTTCATTCTTCACTATTTAATGTTCAATGGTCAATCTTCAATGTTCAATAACTCTTTAAGTCCTTGTTTTCCAACGTACGCCAGTTGGTAATCAGCAGTCCGTGTGGATTATTCTGTGTTCTGGGCACATTCTGCAGCTTTCCTACGGTGATGATACTGCGCTTCACGCTGTTGGTTCTTCGCTTGATCATCTGCGTACCATAGTACTTGAAACTCATCTGCTCCTTGTCCAACTCTATACTGTCCGCGACGATGGTCTCTACGGCAGAGCTGGAGAGCAACTGCGAATAAAAACCTGTTTCCTCGATGGCCTGCTTCTGTCTCAGAGCACTTTCATCTGCCAGGTACATGGCTTTTGAAAAGGTCCACTTCAGATACTCGTCATCTGGCGAGAGATTAAAAAAGTACTGGTGGAACAACTGGATATGGGCCTTGGCCTCTATATCAAAGGTCATCTCGTTCTTACTGCGCTCGGCCATAAACGGGATGCTCCCGTCCAACACATACACCTGCTGCTGTTGGTCTCTGACCAATGAGATGGCAAAGTAAAAGCACAGGCCGCAAGTCACGGCGCTGGCACTGACTGCCAGCAGAACCGTGAACATAGCCAACTTCGTTTTCTTCTCTAAACTTTCTATCAACATCGTATTATTCGTTTTCTTTTCTGTTCCGCATTCTTATTGCGGAAGCAAATTCTTCACTCTTCACTTTTCACTCT
>JAFZUS010000097.1 GCA_017618275.1 Prevotella sp. | reverse complement strand
GGCATGTTAGAGCATATTGCAGATTTTACCGCCTGGCCTATCCTGACTGGCATTCTTGTTGGTTATGTTGCCAATCGCATCATGAGCGGTGAGGGCAAAGGATGCTGCATGAATCTTATTATTGGCATTATAGGCAGCTATGCCGGTACATTCATCAGCCATCTGCTGAACATTGAGCTGCTTGGAAAGGGCTATCTCACCAACTTCGTATTCTGCGTTGTTGGTGCAGTAACGGTGTTGTGGCTTTGGAAGAAACTGTTTTGATTGAGCATGAATAGTAAGAATGAGCTTCATTAAGTATATAGCAGACGAGAACCACTACAAAGAAGTTCTGTCATTGGTAGGAAAGGCCAAACAGACGGTGTGGATTGGGACGGCAGACATCAAAGACCTGTATGTTGATGATAAGCCATTCCTTGCTCTGATTGCCTCTTTGCTGAAGAAAGGCGTAGAGGTCAGGCTGATTCATGCCAAAGAACCAGGAACAGCTTGGCGTGAGGATCACGAGAAGCATCCTATACTCTATGATGGCATGGAGCGTGTACTATGTCCGAGGGTTCATTTTAAGGTCATAATCATTGACAGTTCTATTGCCTACGTCGGCTCCGCTAACTTGACGGGTGCTGGTATGGGCATGAAGTCCCCAAAGAAACGAAACTTCGAGGCTGGCATCCTGACAGATGACCCTGAAATGGTTGAAGCTGCCATTGAACAGTTCGATAACGTTTGGATAGGCAAGTTCTGCAAAGAGTGTGGACGAAGAGAGTATTGTTATGACCCAATAAAGTAAGAAATATGTATAGTTTGAATTATAAAGTAACAACAAGCACCTGCGACAGCGAAGGAAGACTGAAACTGTATTCGGCCCTCCAGATGATGCAGGACTGCTCAGAGATGTGGATTGACTCAGAGCCTGGTGTGAAACAGTATTTCGCTGAGCAGAACATGGCTCAGCTGCTGGCATCGCGTCAGGTAGAGGTCATCCGAGTGCCTGAATATAAAGAGGAACTGACGGTGACATCGACCGTCTATGGTATGAAGCCGATGTTCGGTTTCCGTAATACTTTCATCTACGATGCGGAAGGAAATCCCTGCTACAAGACTTGGAGCATGGGCGCTTTCGTGGACAAGTCGAACGGCAAGCTGAAACGTGTCGATGATGCCACCATCGCCTCGATGACGCTGGAGCCTCAGTTGGAGATGAACTACAAAGATCGTCGTATCATCCTGCCAAAAGAGGGTGGAACAACGCTTGACCCCATCCGTGTGCTTCGTGCCGACATCGACTACAACAAGCACCTGAACAACGCCAACTACATCCGCATGGCGATGGAACTGCTGCCAGAGGACTTCGAGGTGAAGGGTCTGAGAGTTGAATATCGTGTACCAGCCAAGTTGGGTGACCAACTCATTCCGACATTGTTCCAGATTGACGGAGGTCTTATCGTCTCACTATCTATCGGTAGTGAGGTCAGTGCTATCATCGAGTTCACAAAAGAATAACGCTTTTTATTATAAAAAAAGAACCAAATGAGAAAGATACTTTTCAGTATTGTAACATCCTGTTTGATGTTCACAGCTTGTGGACATCAGCCACAAAATGAAACAAACATGGAGTTTACTGACAACGTGAAAGAGGCCCTCGCAGACAGTGGCCGAATCGATTTGAACAGTCTTCAGTGGACGAGAGAGCCTGGCGGATTTGAGATGAAGGGTGATACCATTCTCATCACCACCGCGCCGCATACCGACCTCTGGCAGCGCACGTACTATCACTTCCAGAACGACAATGCTCCTGTGCTACAGATGAAGACCTGCGAAAAGTTCTTCAGCTTTG
>JAFZUS010000096.1 GCA_017618275.1 Prevotella sp. | reverse complement strand
GCCAAAATGACCAGAAAAACGGGTAAAAACCCCTTCAAATTTCATCAGACTTTTTTGGTTTACTTTTAACCACATGTCGTTACTTTCATTTGAGCCCTTTCTCCGGGATGACATTTATGTCTGCATTTCTCTTTTTAGGGTCGGGTCACCGCAAACAATCAGTATATCAGCTTATTACGCGGATTTGTCACCAAGCAAAAATTTTTTTTCTCGCCAATTATCTCCCGACAAAACGAGAAAATCACATTTAGATTACAAAGAACTACTATAACGGGCTGTTTGTGTTTGAGGACAGCGAGAATGAGCGGTTTAGGAACAAGAAGCCCGAGGTGTTGAGGATGATTCTGCGGAGCTATGCTCGGAATATATCTTCTGAGGCTGCTGTATCGACCATCATCTCTGATATCCGTCAGAGTAATGAGCGTACGATGGATACCAAGACGTATGATGACTATATGGAGGCTTTGAAGGACTTGTATATCATTGAGGATATGGAGGCTTGGAACCCGAATATACGGTCGAAGACTTCAATCAGGAGTACGCCTACAAGACATTTTGTGGACACTTCTATTGCTTGCCGCAGCCTGGGTGTCAGTCCGCAGGATTTGTTGAATGATCTGGAGAGTTTCGGACTGTTCTATGAGGATTTTGCCGTGAGAGACCTGAGGGTTTATGCTGACAGGTTAGGTGGTGTGGTGAAGCACTATAGGGATAATGCCGGTCTGGAATGCGATGCTGTGGTACATCTGGAGGATGGCCGCTGGGGTGGCATTGAGATTAAACTGGGCGGTGATGACTTAATCAACGATGGTGCAGACTCGTTGAAAAAGCTACGTGACAAGATCGTGGAGAAGAGTGACGAGAAGGCACCGTCGTTCCTGCTGGTGCTGACCGCAGTGGGCGGTGCTTATAAGCGTGAGGATGGTGTGTTTGTGGCTCCGATAAATTTGTTGAGGCCGTAAAAATGAAAACAGAATAAGAGTATAACAGATTGGCTTACGGCTTAAAGGTTAGAAGCTTAAGAGCTTACTGCTTACGGCTTAATCAACGAAAACGATAACGAAAACGGAAACTTTGGGTTACGGCTTACAGCTTAACGATAACCAAAACGAAAAGGGTCGGGTTCCCGGTGGGGAGTCCGGCCTTTTTTTGTGGTGAAAGGGGTGAGGGTGAGAGATGTGAGGTTGTTTTACCTTTGGATATAAGTTTTACCTTTTTGTGGTAAAACGAAAAATATTTAGGTAAAACCTCTTTTGTTTCAACTTAATTTCGTATCTTTGCACTGGAATTTGAACGATGCTTATGAATAAAGGAAAGCATAAACTCATTGACAGGACGGTAGATTACTTGCATACTGTCTTAGGTGTTGCATGCGATATTTTGGGTGATGTCAGTCAAAAAGTGAGGTTGCCATATTATCTGAAGGCGGGAAATGTATTTGTTGAAGGCATCATTGAAGGGCGGTCGTGCTTACTTGTGATTGCTGACGAACTTCCAGATGGCACTGCTTTGGCCAAGCGTACGGGTGAGTTGGGCGCTATTGTCGGGAAGCCTGTGGTTCTGGTGCTTGAGAACATTGACACCATCAGACGTCGTGTGCTGATAGCTAACAGAACATGCTTTATTGTTCCGGGCAAGCAGGTCTATTTGCCGTTTATGGGCGCGCTGCTGGCGGAAAGGGGCATGGGAAACAAGGCCGTGAATGCTAAACAAGCATTTTCTCCTGCCGCTCAGGTGTTGTTGTTGACGCATCTGCAAAAGGAGCCTTTTGAAGGAAGGATCATTTCTGAGATTGCCAAGCAATTTCCGTATAGCGTAAAGACCGTTTCTGCTGCCGCAAAGGAACTGGAACAGGCAGGCGTTTGTACGACTGAAGGAGACAATAGCGGAAAGTTCCTTCGTTTTATGGCAAGAGAGGAAATCTGGGACAAGGCTTATTCTTGGCTGACAAGCCCTGTTCAAGAAGTGCTATATTGCGACAGCATGGTGTTGATTCCGGAAGGACTTCGTTTTGTGACATACGACAGGGCCCTGTCGGAGTACACTTTCATGGCAAATTTCTCGGGTGAGGCTTTTGCCGTTTATAAAAATGACGATGCTATCAAGAAATTGAAGAATGATGGTACGTTTAATGCGGTTGAAGGCAAGTATAGGATTGAACTGTGGAAATATAACCCGGCATTGCTGGCCAAGGATGGCATGGTGGATGCTTTATCGCTTGCGCTATGCTATAAGGACAGCGATGACGAAAGGGTGATAGGAGAACTCAACAATTTGGTGAAAAGGATATGCAAGGCCTAGAAAAGTTTAGGGAATATATGAGCGGATTCCGCTCGCACTATGTGGTGATAGGCGGAGTGGCAACGGTACTGACGCTGGAGGACAGGGGATTGCCAGCCCGGGCCATCGGCCATCATCATGGATGACGCTTATTACGACTTTGCTGTGAGCCATAGTGACATAGTGGGTGATATACGAATATTAAAACCCGAGGCGCTGATAGTGCTGAAAGCCGTGGCTTTTCTGGAAAACCAGCGGCTGAAGGAAAAGGGTGACCCCGTTGACCAGAAAGACATCGACAAGCATAAGAGGGATATTTACCGGCTGGCATACGTGTTTGACGGAAGCGAGCGCTATGAGGTGAGTGATACCATCAAGGAACGACTGAGGGCTTTCGTTGAAGAGGTGGAGAAAAGTCCGATTGACGGAAAGAATATGATGCGGGGGCAGGGTATTCCAGCGATGGGGATGGTGGAGTTTGTGGGGTTGTTGAGGAACCTGTTCGGTTTGTGATTTGGAGGAAAGGTTATACTGGCGGGAATGCTCCCGTCCTAAGTAATGTCCCAAGCTGTGTCCTAAGTATGTCCCAAGTATGTACTAAGCTTGGCGTGCGTAGGGAGGTGCTTGAACCGCTGCTGCAGATGATGCGCGAGCCTGCATCGGCATCGGAATTGATGCCTGTGGCAGGACAGACCAATCGCACTCGTTTCAAGAAGAATTTTCTCGATTTGCTGATAGGCATGGGTGCGGTTACGATGACCGACCCTGACAGCCCAAACAGTCCTCAGCAGAGGTATGTGCTGACGGAGGCTGGCCGGAAGACGCTGGAGGGGTTGGAGTAGCAGAAACAATTGTTGCACAAGTTGTGCAAAAATGCAATAGTAGGCTGGTGCTTAGGCATCGGCCTTTTTTTGTTTGTGGCAACATCGACCTACGAGATGGACATCCACGTGATCCTACGTGGGGACAAATTGTCCCCTGAAATGAAACCAAGTGAAGAGTGAGGGAATAAAATGCAGGGATGGGGGCGTGAGGGAATAAATAATTGAAAAAAAAGTGTCTTAAGATGTAACATTTCTGAGTTTTTGCATACTATAAGGGTGAAGAAGGTTAAATTTTAAAGGAATATAGTATGGAAAAAAGAATTAGAAAGAGCGATGACTTCTATCAGGAGGCGCTGATTTGGATGGGATATCGGTATGCGATTGGGTTGACCAATTTCGGGCGCTTCAAGGGTGAGGAGCAGATTGTTGAGTATTTTGATTCGTGGAGGCGGAAGTATGGCTGTGAGGATGAGTTCCCGTATGAGAAGCTGAAGCGCCCGGTGGACAGCTATGAGAAGAATCCGCAGATATGTACGAGTATCTGTGAGGAGTATATTGTAGAGGATAATCTTTATAATGAATGAAAGTGCTTATGATACCAACTAGAGAACAATTCAAAGATTTCATTGCGGCCATCAGAAAGGCGCAGGAAAAAGAAGAGAAGGTGAATGAGGCTTTTAAACTGATTTGGGACGATGATCAGGGTCAGCACACGCCTTTCTATATCTCGCCCCTATGGACGGTTGTTTACGATGCGTTCAATATGATGTTCGGTGTTGAGGACATTGAAGGGGTTGGGAACGAGTTGTCCTGGTGGTTGACTTCGTCTTCCTCCTTCGCACCTCGGAATAGCTCAAGCGAGCTTGGCTCTCCACTCGGCTTGGCGTCGGTTGGATGAAGCACCAACCAATGAGGCGAGATACTGGATTGATGAGAAAGAGTATAATATTAGCGACATTGATACTTTTTATGATTACTTGGTAGAAAAGGCGAAAGAATCTCAGCCCTAGCGATTATGGAAGAAGAAAAGAAAGACAATCAGACAATCGATGATCTGGTAGAGCATCTGAAGCCTTTGGTAGAACAGATGAAGCATATCCACGACATGGCCGTTGTCGCCTACACGCCATTGGTTGATGACCTATGCAGTCGGGAAGCCACAAAAAATGAAGTGGAGTGGATGCTCGACTGGCTGCTGATGTACGCTGGCGATGACCGGATGTTACAATTATACAAACAAGTGTGCAGAACCTTTTGGAAGTCATATCCCGACTCCATTGCTTTCTACATCATGGAGTATCGCAAAGAATATGACCCCGATAGTCTGGTTGGAACAGAATATGAGTATCTATTGCATGAGAACGATTTTGACGAAGAAGAATGAAAATCATTGACTACCAGCTTCCTTCTTCTCCAATGCCTCAATAAACGTCTCCAGCTTCTCCATGCTCATATCTCAACAACTTTATTTGCATCAAATCCGTTCCTCAGGTGCTCGTTGTAATAGATGTAACCCAGCTGGTTGCTCACGATTCGCGTGTTGCCAATCACGGTGTCGATGTTCGTGTGCGAATGCCCGTAAATCCACACATCAATGCGACTGTCAGCAATGAAATTACCCAGTTCCGTGGCAAAAGCACCATTCAGCACTGAGCCTTTATGCTGCGGAGCCACTACCGCCAATGTCGGCAGATGATGCGTGACCACAACGATGTGCTTGGCCGTACTCAACTCGACTGCCTGTTTCAGAAACTTGAGACATTTCTCGTGCTCAAGGTTGAAATCATCGGGCGTGAAGCGATGGCCATCATACAAAATCTGCCGGAAGTCGTTCATCCCCCGATGCACATGAAACATATCCACCTCGGGAATCCTCGACCACAGTGTAGTGAGGATGAAATCGACATCATCGATGCGAACCACCTTGTTGTAATAGTAGCCCACGTTATCGCGACGCTCGGCTTTGCCGCTTGGCTCGTCCAAGAACATCCACTGCCAACTGTCGCCCCGAGAGGTAACATCGCTATTGCTATAAAACTCATGGTTCCCCGGCACCAGTAGCACCTGACGGAAGCTCTCTGAGGCCCATTTCCAGAACCGTTTCTGTGGAGCGATAATGTCTCGCTAGTAAAACGTATCGCCCGCCAGCACCAGCACATCACCCATCACCTCAAACTCATTCGCCTTGACCTTCGGTCGAGCCTGCTCACACTCGGGAATCGAAGCAAGCTCCGACTCCTCTCGCTTAATCGCAGCCTTGATGTACCGCGAATTATCCCACAACTCCATGTGCAGGTCACTCATGTATTGTATTTTCATATTCGTATCATTTTTATCCATTTAACTTTAGTTTCTCCATCCTATACACCACCCGTCGCTTGGCATTCTTGTACACTTCTTTGTTCTTCAGTATTTCTAGGCATTCCAAGAACAATTCCCGTGGCATCGGTTTGAAGTCTGCAAACTCCCCTATTTTGATGGTTGCCATGGGGAACACAGAAGTATGCACTCTGTCTTTGCCGAGAATATGCCAGCGCACTTTGCAGATTTCATGACCGCAGACAACCTCTTCCACTTTCAACACTTCCAGCAGAATGGGCTCAAGTCTCTCTTTGCGACGGTCTTGATAATATGTGCAACCCTTTTTCACTTCCATAATAATCCTTTTTAGCAATTATTCATCGTATTCATCATCCGGATCATACGGCCCGACCGCTGCCTGAATCAACTGAATCTTTTCCAAAAACTCTGCGGGATTGCATCCCCCATGAATCGCAACTGCACCTTTACAGGATTTCCCATCTTTTCCGCGATAATATATCCAAGCCACCGCTCCAGCATTGATATCCCTTATGCAGAACGGAGAATTACCACAACCATAATCGCAGGGGAACTTAATATCCATATGCTGTTTGGGCAGGTAGAACAACATCTCCAACATCTCAAATTCCTCCCGCTCTCCCTTCTCATTATACGCATCATCATAGGGTGATCCCGCATTACAATCATACGGAGCGTCATCCCAATCGTCTCCCCACTGATTCTCCAAGGCCAGAGGTGTAAAGTAAGCCAACAAAGTCTGCTCCCCTGGAATATAGTCCGGATTGGGGTAATCCATACACTCCGACCCTCTTCTTAATATCGGATTACGGAAAATGCTGAATTCCGGATCGTCTGATGACATGCGACCCTCCCTCTTGAATTTTGCCTCACGCCTCTTGTCTTCCTCTTTCCACTCCTCCGTCTTCCTATATTCCTTGGCATCAGGCGTGTAGTCATAATAGGTTCTAGGGACATCATTAATGTAGCACAACTTATACTGCTCAAAAAGTCCTTCTTTCAAACAGCGCTCCAGTTCCTGAAAATTAATAGTCTTTTCCATTTTTCATCCGTTTTTTACTTTTTACGCATAAAAGAACACCACCCTCACCTTATCCCAATCGAACAGCATCTCCACCTCATCGACCACGAAGAGAATCCTATGCAGTTCGTCCATAACTATCTGATAGCTTTCCAGGTACTCGTCAAAGGTATACCTGGGCGTGTGGTAATACGCCTCCGGATCCTCCTTAGCGTCCTTCCCTTGTGCAGAGGCCAACATCCCCACAATCAGCCGCATGTTGTTGTCGTGAAAGGCATCAGCAAGTTCCGAATAAACCTTCTCCCGACACTTATCCGCATAAGCTTCCAGTTCCACAAGCGAAAAGCACTCCCATCTGACCGGCCATTCCCATCCTTCAACATACTTCCTCGCCTCCTCGCTCAACTCACTCTCACCTATCGGATGGCTGATGTCCTCAACCGAATAGAGCGCCCCAGTCGAATAAAACCCAGACGAAGCCCTCCTCAAAAAGCAGTTGTGCTTCCTGAGTTTCAAATCATCCGTTACCACATCCGGCTGACTGTAGCTATCCTCTTTATACTTACTCCACAATGGCAACACCTGCCATCTATTGTCCTTGTCCAGGATCTCTATAAACCTATGTACGTAAACTCCCATATTTTATTCATTTTAAAGATTCTCCTCCACAATACACTCCTCCACCAAAAACGACCTTCTGAAAAAGCCTGGTCGCTTGTCGATGGGCACCTTCACTCTCTCATACTGCATCTTCCCGCTACCGTCCCAAATCCTGGCCCACGAATCAATATACGGAACAATCGACTCCTTACCATCGTAAACCATCCTGCACTTCTTGTGACACGACGGCAAGAAATACGATGCCAGCTCATCCCACCCGATATAGTCATCAACAGACCACATCGCACTGAAATAGTCTTTCTCCTTGTCCACCTTATCTTTCTTTTCCGTCCGATACGAGACCTCCCCCTCCGGCGAAATAATCACCTGTATATGATCGTATTCCAGCAGTTTCTCCTCCGTGTCCACATCATTCTCAGTAATAAACCGCAGAAACAAATCCAGCGGACTATGCGTCCTCTCGATACCCAATGGCAGGTCGAAGAAGAATGACTGGAAACGAAGATGATCGCCCAGTTCCCTACGTATATCATGAGCCATAAACTCCTTCCTCTGTGGCGAGAGCACCTCGTCAGAGTAGCTGATAATATCCTCACAATGCGAGGCCACATACGAATGCCGCCCCATCGCATAATTCCTCGACAGCCAAATAAGGTCGTTCTCGCGATACTTGTCCCGCAACTGAACAATGTCCGTAATCTTCTTCCGCTTCAAGAAGTCCATAAATGCACCTGCCAGCGCGTGAAACTCCTCTGTGTCAAACTCGATGTCGCGAAACATCCTATACCGTTCCGCCTCACTCTTTCCGCTCCTGCCGACATATTCCGTAATCCCGATGGCATACCGATAAGCCATCCATGAAAGTGCTTCTCTGTACATAGGGTCGTCTTTTTTGATTTTCTTTGCCATACTATAATCCCTTCTTCAGTTATACTTCTCTACCCTTATAGTATGGAAAAAAGGGAAATGTTACATGAAAAATGGAGAAAAATTATGTTTTTTCATAAGAAAATGCTATTAAAATACGAAATAATTGCCAAATAATAGCTTAGAATTAAACTTTTATTTGTATATTTGCAGCCGAAAAGTTTAATATTGAACTGTTATGGAAGATATCTATATGCTGTCGGACGGCATGATTCAGAGCAAGATTGGGGAGCGGCTAAAGGCGGTTCGCCTGAAGCAGAATATCACTCAGCAGGCCCTGGCGGAGGAGTCGGGCGTGTCGCTATCGTCGGTAAAGAAGATCGAGAAGGGCGAGATAGGCTCGTTCGATTCGCTGTTGCGGGTGTTGCGGACGCTGGGAAAACTGGACGTATTGCTGCCGTTGGTGGAGGAGGAACAACTGAGCCCGAGTGAGTATTACGAACTGGTGCAGAAGGCTGGTGCCCATCAGCGCAAGCGGGCGGCTGGGAAATCGGTCAAAAAGGATAAGGAGGAGCTGTCATGGTAGATGTTGCAAGGGTGAATTTGTTCGCGAATCGCAGCAGAGTGGCTGAAGAAACGTATGGACATCCACCATGTTTCTACCGAGCAGGTCGCAATGTACACCCGCATGGACCTCACTCGCCTTCAAGCAATACTCGATGGAAATGTAGTGATGGGCCTTGGCGAGTTCTGTGATATCTTTCACGCCATCCCTGATGCAGACGAGAGCCACATCTCTCCCGATAGTCTTTATCACCTCCGCCTAAATGGGGCACTCAAGAAGATCACCTGGCTCAAAGACGGTTGGAATGGTGAAGGTTCGAAAGGTATGCCAGAGCGCCTTGTCCGCCGGTTTCTGCATCATATAGGTTTCGTTCCCGATGCCCATCTAAAAAACTGGCAGCTCTCAATCACTAACGACGGAAAGCTCAAGATGACCCGCGATGAAATCACCCTGTTATTATCTTGGGAAGAGATTCACGCCATCGATAAAAGCCAAGACATCCGCAAGCCCTTCACCAAGGAAAATTTCGCCAGTATTATGGAACTATATTCATTAAGTTAAAAAAGATGAGAATACAATGGTAAAATTTGACATGTTCAACGGAAAAAGAGACGATATGAGATTAGAAGAAAAGCAACTGAATAGGTACGACGATCTGATATGGTGTCCATCGCAATGCTACTATTACTTCATGCACGACGATGACATGTATTGCATCTATCTTCGCTGGCGCCATCAGAATCCATGGACAGCGGGAATCATCAAGTGTGCCGAGGGCGACTTCAATCTTAACCACGAATCCTCCATATGGAAGTTTATCAAGATACCATACTTCGAAGACTATGAACTGGAGAAGCTGAAGGAGTATATCATGGCCCGAATTGACATCATCACAGCACTTTGGCCGCATTGCGAGCATCACATCTCACTGCGACTGGAGGACTATAAGATTCTCCCATACGAAGTCCGTGAGCAAGTCCAAAAAGCCATATTCAATCTTGTAGCGTCCAACAAACTCCCAGAGCGTAAAATCAAAACACATCACATTGGCGAGATTAAGGGGTTTGATGTGCTCCTACAGATGGAAGTTCGAGACTATATTGAAGGCCATCAAGAGGAGCTTGGCATTGGTGACGGACTCTACATCAATCCCGATACAGTTGACATCACGGTTACGAATATCAAACAGGTCACAGACCATGCTAATTTCTACCCCTTTACCTCGTTAGTAAAATACGACCGCACAGATGGAACTTATAGCGTTGACAAAGACGCCACATACAACATAGCATTTACCTATTATGAGTATTAATAATTATGTTGGTAGCCCACCCTCCAAGTGCATCTGTCGTCGTTGCCATCAAAAGTGGCGATCGGATTATAGTGGCGATTTGATTCATGGAGAAATCTGGCATAAAGTGGATGCTTTCGAGGGAGAAGCACGTACTGATGAAGAGATTATCAAAGATTGGGGAGGCAAATAATAATGTTTTACCGTATGGACAAATAATTATATTCTCACCATATTTCCAATAATCCCTTTAACCATCGCCTCCGGCACACCAACATTCCGAGCCATCTCCGGCCAATGAGTAGCAGCCTCACAAACCTGTTCAATCACTTCCGATGCATCTTTAATACCATTCGCTGATGCAAACGCCAGTAGGTCTGCCCGTGTTATGCCGTCAAACTTACCGTTCACTGACATCTGATGCTGAGCCGTCCAGCCGCCCTGTGGGTTGTATGCATAGCCCATATCGTACGCCGGGGACAAGCGCCATTTGCCGTCCTCGCCCATCAGGAACGAGATGTTCTTGGTATGGTCGTCCTGGTTGCGCACAACTACATTGAACGCCATCCGCCGGAACATCTCCCTGGCCTCCGCATACGTCAGCCGCAGTGCCCGCATCACATTAAACGCCTGCTCGTAGGAATACCCCCGTAGCAGCCGGAAATCATAGTGCGCCATGCCGCAGAGCGTCTGCATATGCACCTTTCGCCCGCCCTCGCGGTCAAAACGCTTTGTCAGGAAATGCGCACGCCCATTCTCCTCAATCAGCGAACATTCAGTCATCTCAATGCCACAAGCACGCGCCAACTGATAGAACGAATACTCCAAGCGGCCATAATTCTCCGTCTCTCGGAAACCAGCCTTTGCAGAAACGCCATCTAGCTTAATCAGGTAATAATCAAAGCCTGTAGGAGCCTCCACTTGGCCGCTCCGCACCTCGCCCGTCGCTTTGTTATAGGCAATTATCGCCTTCGCCCGCTGCCCACCGGCTGATGTCCCCAATCGCAAAATTTCCGCTATTGCAGCCTTCCTATCATCATTCAGGTTCACGCCAAACTCCTCTTTCTGCGACAAAGCCTCCCTGGCCACATCCACCAACGAATCTATCTCGAACCGCTGATTCGAATCATACCCCGCATCGATGGCCGGCTCAAACTCCAGCGCGCCCATACAACGCTTGCCCAAGAAGCACAGACTCTCTATCGGATTGCTGCTTGTGCGCCCGGTCAGAGCTAACCAACGGTCAAAAAGCGCCCGTCCATAAGTATCCGGCAACGAATCAGCCAACATCCCTGGCAGCCCCATATAAGTCTCGCGATTCAGCCCGGCAAACGAATACACACGTCCTTCCCGCACCGGCATCATCAGTGGCGACGGCTCCAATCCCTGCCCCACAAAACTGCGGTCATATTCAAACTGAGCCACCTGATAGCGCTCGTTCCAGCGGAACGTGCCCATCGGTCGCCGGAACGTTCCTGCGGTGGTTTGTCCCAGAATACCCTTGTTCGGAACTCTTGAAAGCGTTCTGCTAGTTGATCCTTGCGGATTTCTTCGGGCGGGTATGTTGAACCCTTTAAAATTTCGGTCATATTATAATTCTTTTAAGTGACTACAATCCTTTCTCATCACAATTTCTTTGCGACATCCATGATATCCCTTGCAACTTCTTTCAGTGCTGCCTTTAAAGTCTGGCGGTCCAATTCATCATAATTCTCTGGGGCATTGTCCACTAGGAAACGATTCTTGAACCAGGAGGCGTTCTCTCCGAAATACTCCCTGGACAGAGTGCCCTACCGGAGCCATCGATCCAGGCATCGAAGGTATCCCTTCATGGAGATCTCGATGTGAAGGTCATCCGGATTCAACTCTATTAAATCCTCCGGATGCTCTTTAGCTTCCTTTCTCGACTCGTCCAACGATGCTTCTTGCTGTTCCCGTTGTTCCTCCGTAAAACCAAAAAAGGTCATTTCGTGCAGGCAATAGGCTGTAATCTGAATGGGCGAGAGAGCCTCCAGCGTTTCTTGATTAACCTCCATTCCCAGCCACTCTGTCCATGGAGTAAAAACCAATGAATAGCTAATCTCATCGCCTTCCTTTACACCGAAAACATCAGGGTAGGTGTATTCCGAATCCAGAATATCAGCTCTTCGCTCAATCCGTATCAGATACTCCGATTCTGTCGGTTCCATCAGTCTGAGTGTTTCAAAAACGATTCTGAACCCTTCCAGATTCTTTCTTTGGCAGGGATGCTCCGTGACGATAGCTATCGCTACGTCTTGCCAATTTGATTGACTAATAATCTCTTTTAGTTTCATATTTCCCATGTATATGTTTCGACATAGTCTCCGCAAGTCTCACAGGGTTCATCGTCAGACTCGTATTCCCCGAAGGTTTCGACCAGGTCTTGAAGTACATAGTTCAGGTCTTGGGCTTTCAAGTGCTCAAAGATGTGGCGAAGGATTTCCTGGCGTTCATTGTCAGAAAGGTTAATCTCTTCTTTTCCGTCAACTGTCAGTGAATTGGCTATGCAGCCTCTTGTAATTTGAATTATCATATTTGTTATTCGTTTAAAATGATTACTCTTTACCCTTATAGTATGGAAAAAGCTGAAATGTTACATGGAAAAAGAAGAATTTTTTTGATTTCGGATGATTTTTGCGATAAAAAGAGTAACTTTGCAGACATCAGAAAAGATAAAGATAATGAAATACGAGATATATTGCGATGAGAGTTGTTGGGAGGCTTTGTACGACAAGGACTCCCATCATTTCGCAGTTATAGGTGGCATCTGGATTCCTGCAGAGAAACGGCAGGAGATAAAGGCTTATATAGGTACTTTGAAGACAAAGTATGGCCTACATGGCGAGATGAAGTGGAACCATATCAGTCCCAAGTCGGTCGAGATGTACAAGGAACTTATCAACATGTTCTTCGACAATGAGCAAATCCGTTTCCGAGCCATCTGTATCAAGGCTGCTGAGGTGAACCACGAGCGCTTTAATGCCGGCAATGGCGAGTTGGGATTTTATAAGTTCTATTTCCAGCTGATACACCACTGGATGCTGATGGGCAACAGCTATCAGGTATTTGTTGACTACAAAACGAATGGCTATCAGCACAGAGTACAGGAACTTGGAGCCATTCTCAATAACACCAGTACAGCCCAACTGACGCAAATCCAGGCCTTGCCCTCAGAGGAGTCGGTACTGATACAGTTGGCCGATGTGATGACAGGGGCTGTGGCTTCAGCCTTCAATAGTCAGAAATCGCAGAGCACTGCCAAGCAGAGTATCAGGGAACTGATAGAGAAACGCTTGGGGCATGGCATTCAGGCCACACCTGCAAATGAGACCAAGTTCAACGTGTTTAACATTAACCTGAGAAAGGACTGGTGATGGCAGACTCGGAGAAGTACTATGGCGAACTGATGGTGGTGAAAGACCACACGGAAGAGGATCTGCGCAGAATTTGGGCTGAGGAGTATTGCCGCAAAGTCATCAAGACTCACGATGGCATACGTGTGCATTTCTACGACAGTAACTTTGACCACGCCTTCTACGAGAGCAGCGTTAGAAACGGTAGCAGCAACAAGCCAAAATCGAAGGATATCTTCTCGCCTCGCAGGGCTGCCCGCATGATGTGGATCAAAGACGTGCTAGCCGACAAAGAGGCTAAGATGTATGTGGGCTACGACAGCAAGATAAAGGGCTACACCCGCTCGAAGAGGGTATCGGTGGTGAAGGGCGACTATGTAGTAGTCATCCAGTTGTACAAGAAAGATCAGGCTCGATTCATTACGGCATACGTGGCAGACAACTCGATAAGCAAGATAACAAGCGGTCCGGAATGGACTCCCGAAAAGACTGAGAAATAAAAAAGGACGCTGATTAACTGGTTCAGCGTCCGAGACCTCTGTAGGTTCCTTACTATGAGTAAAGACGTTGCAAAGATAGAGTTTTTCCTGCAAAAAAGCAAGCAATTTGCACTTTTTCTTTCATTTTGAGCATTGTTTTAACATTCCCAAGGCAAATAACGTGCCAGAGTCAGAGAGAATGACTATTTCTTTCTTGACTCCTCCCAACGCTTGAAACGTTCTTTTCCGGTGAAGATGTTTTTGTTCTTGACATAATGAATGCAATTTTTTGCAAAGATACGAATATTTTTCGTGATTCGCATGTAACATTTCCGCTTTTTCCATACTATAAGGGTGAAAAATAATCATTTAAAACGAATTATAGTATGACCAAAATTCTTAAAGGCTCAACATGCCAACCCAAAGAAATCCACAAGGCTCACCCCACAGAACGTTTACAACAGTTCCGAACCAGAGAGTTCTGGAGCAAGCCCCCACTTGAGCGCTCCCAAATCGCAGCAGAGTGGTTAAAGAAGCGTATGGCGAACTTCCATGTCACACCCGAGCAAGTGGCGATGTATACCCGCATGGACCTCAAGCACCTTCAGACGATACTCGATGGTAATGTAGTGATGGGCCTTGGCGAGTTCTGTGATATCTTTCATGCCATCCCTGATGCAGACGAAAGCCATATCTCTCCCGACTACCTGTATCACCACCGTCTATACGGCTCGCTCAAGAAGATCACCTGGCTCGAAGACGGATGGAATGGCGAAGGTTCGAAAGGTATGCCCGAACGCCTTGTCCGCCGTTTTCTGCACCACCTCCGATTCGTCCCAGATGCTCATCTTAAAAACTGGCAGCTCTCAGTCACCAACGATGGAGAACTCAAGATACAACGAGATGATGATGCACTGTTGCTCTCATGGGACGAGATCCACCCCATCAAGGATGGGCACGACATCCACATGCCCTTCACCAAAGAAAATTTTGCTAGCATAATGGAACTATATTCATTAAATCAAAGAATATGAACACTCATTTTAAGACAGAGTCAGTCTTGACTTTTACGTTAATGCCATTGGTGGCCATACTATTTCTGATAGTGTGGTCCCTAATCCTCGCCTGGCCAATGCAAATGCTTTGGAACTGGCTGGTACCAACCATCTTCGGCCTTGGAAAGATCTCATTCCTCCAAGCCTTCGGTCTGATATTTTTGCTCGGGCTCACATTCGGAAGAGTCTCTTTTAATGAAACACATAAAGAATAAGCAACAATAATTATGGGACAACGAACAAATCTTCTTTTGCAAGTCGAACGTTTCGGTAAGCCGAGCGAAGAAGGAGTTTGCTCATTATTCCGAGGCGAAGAAAGGTCGGCCAACGGCCATGGCCGCAGTGGAGCCCGACTGAACCGTGTGTATCACCTCCAATGGGGCTATCGCAAATATCTTCCGATGGCGTTCTTGCGCCTTCTCTCCAGTCGTTATTTCAAGCCCGAGAAAACGGACATCTTCGAGTTCTTCACGCGAGGCCTCGATCTGGACAGCCTTGACATGATTGAACGAGACTGGAACAAATACGACTTCAACCAACTAGAGGAATGCCAAGAAGCCCTCAGTCATTGTGACAACAACAATGGTGCGATGGTGGTCGTCATCACCGAGAATGCGCGGGATTATTACCACCCCAAATACAAGCTTGGCTTCCTGTTAGGTCCTGAACACTTGGAGGACGAGTCACCCTTCAGTCGCTGGGTCACCACCGAGGAATACATGCGACATCAGCCCAAATACCAAGGCGAATACGATGACATCTTCGCCCATGCCTTCGATGCCCTCACCATCCTCTCAGGCACGCAACATGTGGTACAACTAAAAGACGAGAAATAAAGATCCAGAAAACCATTAACGAATTTCCCTCAGCTCCATACAATCGAGCATATTGTACTGCACTCCATCGATTTCGCAGTGCCAGCTTTGATGGAAATGGCCGTAAAACCATTGCTGGAGGGGGTGGCTCTTGGAATAGAGATAGGCGTTGAGGTCGTCCATCACTTTGCGCTCGCGTTTTACATCGTCCAACAGGTCTTCGTCACGTATCGCCCAAGTGTGCAGGCCTTGATGTGAAGATAACTCGCAAAACGAGGGAGAGGTGTGGGTGATAACAGTATCGATGGCGCAGACCTCATTGATGGCATCAAGCTTTGTTTGGTCATAAACGGGACGCTCGTTGGGCCAGTAAACATTGGGAGCAAAGGGAGCGTCTGGTTTCTGGAAATGGAAGTGCTTGGAGTTCATGCGATAGGTGCGGTCGATGGAGGTTGCTCCACCTACGCATAGTATCGTATGCCCGCAAGCCTTCACCACGGAATAGTCGGGTAGCGTCATCCAACGCTTGTGCTTGATAGGCTGCAAGTTCTTGGACGAGCCAAGCGGCAGAGCCGAGCGGAAATAGGCTGGATTGTCGTGGTTGCCACGAATAAACAGTAGCCAATTGTTAGCCTTCGAGAGCCGCTCACGGCATCGTTTGTAGAGATTCTCATAATACCCCGGTTTCTCGAATCCAAAACCGCAATCACCAGCAACGATGATTACGGTATCGGTCATGCCGTACTGTATGCAGCATTTATATACGAGTTGCGTGAAGTCACCATGGATGTCGCCACTCACTACAATGCTTTTGGCATCAGGAAAGTCATACAAATTCTGTGTCTTTTGATTATTCATTTCTAACATTCTTCTGTGTTTTCAATTTGTTTGTTAATTATCCTCTGCACTTGCTCGAATGAAACAGGAGTGAAGTCGTTGTTATCCACGCCAACGTCATATTGTGTAGGGAAGAGATATTGGAGTCGCCCAGCGTCTATGCCCGTGTTGCTCTTTCGGGAGTGGACGTGCCCGAAGAGTTGCCAGACATTCTTGTAACCGCCTTCAAAGCACAGGAACGGATAGTGGCAGAGATAAATCCGCTGCTTGCCCACCATGATGTGCATCTGCATTGCTACATGCTCAAAGCGACCGACAAAGCCCTGACGCAGGTTCTTCAGATCGTGATTGCCCATTATCAGAAAGATTCGACCATTAAGACGGTCAAGCATTTTTGTCCACTCTGCAGCACCACCTAGACAGAAGTCGCCCAAGTGAAACACTGTGTCATTGGGCCCGATTACCCGGTTCCAATTCGCAATCATCGTTTCATTCATCTGCTCCACATCCTTAAACGGACGGTTGCAGAACTTGATGATGTTCGCGTGATTGAAATGGGTGTCGGAGGTGAAGAACGTGTGATTTGGATTGAAATTGAAGTTCATTGTTCTGTTTGTTTAAATTTGTTTATTCTATAAAGCACCCGTCGCTTGGCATTTTTATACACTTCCGCGTTCCTAAGTATTTCCAAGCACTCCAGAAACAGTTCCCGAGGCATCGGTTTGAAGTTCATGAATTCTTCTTTTCCGACAGTAGCCATCGGAAAATCAGAAACATACACCTTGTCTTTCCCAAGGATGTGCCAGCGAACCTCACATATTTCGAAACCATTACAATCCGGATCAATCACTTTCAACACCTCCAACAGAATGGGATCATGTCTCTCTTTGCGACGGTCTTGATAATAGGTGCTACCTTTTTTCACTTCCATAATAATCCTTATTAGCAATTATTCATCGCATTCTTCCTCCGGCTCATACGGATACATCTCATTAATCCTGTCAACCCGTTCAAAAAAATCGTAGGGATTCACACCGGCTTGTATGGCAATCCCCTTAATACGCTTTGACTCCAAGCCCCTGGCAAATACCCAAGCCACAGCTCCAGCGTTGATATCCCTCACACAGAACGGTGAATTGTCGCAACCATAATCCCTGGGTATCTTGACATCATATCCATCATGGCGGACATAAAACGGCACCTTAACAATCAGATGCTCCTTACGTTCATCACCCTCATAATGATCATCATACGGCTCCTCCGCATTATACTCGTATGGCGCATCATCCCAATCATCTCCCCACTGGTCTGACAGAGGCACCTCCGTAAAGAAGGCATATAACTCGGCCTTCCCCTTATGATAACTTGGATTAGGAGCCGTCCGTTCCCAGGCCTTGCTCTCAGGCGTCTGCTTATAGACCGTTTCCGGCATGGAATCAACATAGCACAAACGGAAATCCTTATACTTCTCCTTCCCTAGAAACGGGCGCGATATTACTTTAATCATAATGTTATCTGTTTAAACCTTTCCCCATCTCCAATATCAACGACCGCATTGCCTTGTTGAAGGTCGGATAATAATTCTTGCTCTTTTCAGGCGAATGCTGCTTATCCTTGGAATGCACATAATAATACCCCGTGTATCCATCTTCTTCAAAGACCGACAGATACGTCTCATACTTCTTCTCAATCCGATGCCGTATCTCGCTGAGCGTCATGGGCACCTTCACCTCGTCACGAATCAAATCATAAGCAGCATCCTCAAGCGGAATCTTGCTGTCCAACTTCAGCTGCACATCGGGTTCCCATTCAGCCAACTTTACTATCTCATCATATTGCTTACGCGTCAGTTCGCCTTCCTTATCGCAATCCTCCACAAACGGCAAATCTATCACGCCTTCGTCATCACCACCTTGCAGATAATCGTGGAAAGTGAACGGCGAAATGCGCACCCAACCTGTTTCTTCAAGAATATGCAGCAGGTTCTCAGCATCGTAGAACACAAACGGAGCCCCCGATTCATACAGTGCCAAAGCTATCCTCAACCCTGTGGCGTCATGGGCAGAATAGCTGATACCAAAGGTGATAATCCATTTGCCGCGAGCATAGTAGTGGGTCGCCCCAACATTCATTCTCGACAGGCCCAGTTCCCCGTAATGGTCCGTCGCAAAACGCTTGAAATCCTTTTCGCTGTCCAAGTCATATTCCTCCAAATCCATGTGCAATCCATGGTTGGTGTAGTATTTCACATCGTCATCAGAATCACACGCCCGATTGTTGACTTTCTTTTCAGATTTTGACCAGCATGCGATATCCGCGATTCGATAATACTTGCAAAACAATCGTATAGTCATTGTGTCAAACGGAGCGGGAACGCCTTGCTTCTCCCAGTCAGTACGACCTGACTCATAGACTTTCTCTCTTCGCATCAGCTCCTTCATCACCTCGATACAGTGCTCCCGATTCTCCACCTGCAGTCTCCGCTCTGGCAGAATCCTATTCAAGTCTTTGCTCCTAATCCTGCCCGACCGTTGCCGATAGGGTAGATTCTCTTCGATGTATCGGTTGTATGCATCCGAATCTTTCACAATCGAAGCCACCCGTTTCTTCACCATCCGCAATAAAGGCTCCATAAACCAGCTCATATCCGTGGGGCTGGCCTCCTCGCGAAAATGCCTGTTGGTGAAAATCACATACCGATGGTCACGATCTGATATCTTCAGAAACGTGTTCTCCCGATAGGTGGATGTCACCAGAAAGAACCATTCCTTTTCGTAAGGATATTCGTCATCCAGCGCCTCCTGGTAACTGGCCAGATTGTCCTCTTCGGGATCAGAGTACCAGTTGTGTTCATCATCAAAAGCCTTCCACTCCTCCGCCGTCCCTCGCGCTATCTCCAGCCAAATCGTCCTTGCCTCATCATCCCCTGTCGGTTCAAATACCGCCAGCGTCCGCTGTATCTCCAGCAATAGCTCAAACGACTCCCCATCCACATACACATCATCTTCCAACGTGTGATGAAGCAAGCTATTCAGAATCGGCAGAGTAATAGAGCCATTCCACTTTCTCTTTCTATTTTCCATACTATAATACTTTTAAATGAATCCTCTTCACCCTTATAGTATGAGAAAAAGGGAAATGTTACATGGAAAAAGAAGAAAAATGTGTTTTTTCTGAAATAATTCGCAGTTTTTTGCTATTTTTGCACGCAAAAGATAGATGACGATGACAGAGCTTAGCAAGAAATACAGACTGACTTCTATGGAGGAACCTACGGACGAGATGCTGCAGGAACTGATGGAGGATGTGGCGAAGGCTGCACGGGAGTCGAGTGCCAAGGCGGAGGCTGAATTGCAACGTCGTTTGGCTGAGGCTGCGGATATAATCGCCTTGAGGCGTTCACAACGTAAACCTGTGAATAATGGCTGAAAAACGTCCTACACTGTGTGTGGTCGCTGGTCCGAATGGCTCTGGCAAGACCACGACAACAGTCCAGTTGCTTAATAATGAGTGGACTGCGGATAGCATGTATATCAATCCTGATAACATTGCGCAAGAGATGTTTGGCGACTGGAATTCTCCTGAGGCTGTGGTTAAGGCTGCAGAGCACGCTACCAAATTGCGCTATGAGTGTCTGGAACAGAAGTGTGATTTCGTTTTTGAGACTGTATTTTCATCTGCTGAAAAACTGGAGTTCCTCCGTAAAGCCAAGGAGGCAGGATTCTTTATTCGTCTGTTCTATGTTTGCACATCGGATCCTGCCATTAATGTGGCTCGCATCACTCAACGTTATCTGAATGGTGGGCATGAAGTGCCTATTTCTAAGGTTATCTCTCGTTACTACAAGTCGCTTATCAATGCCGAGGAGGCCATTTCGTTTGTTGATAGGGCATATGTCTATGATAACTCAATTGACAACCAGTTGCCCCGTTTGCTCTATCGAACAGCCGATGGACAGCTCTTTAAACAGTATGTGGAAGCTATTCCTGAGTGGGCAGGGATGTTGTTGAAGTAAATAGGCATGATAAATGAATGAGAATAAACTAGCATGAAGTACTCAAAACTTATCTTTGCCGGATTGCCAAAGTCTTTTGATGTGACATATGCAGGGGATTATCTTCAGGATTTGTCGGATGATAGCAGCCCAGAAGATGTTCTCTATGATTAATGATAAGTACGCTCCTCTGAAGGGGCTGACCAATGACGATGTGCAGCGGATGATCAAGGATCGCAAGGCATATTTGAAGCGTCTGCTGACTACGAAGGAGGGCTTCACGATGGAAGGACTCAATGTTGATTATGAGGTCAAGGTAGCCCATCTTTGGCCCGATATGCCTCCCGAAGTGTGGATGCAGGAATTAATGCGGCAATTTGTGGCGATGCAGTGGGAGAATGAGGATTAATCAATCATTTTCTTTTCTCTTGTCGAGGAGATACTCGGATAGCAAGGATTTATATAAATCTAGTACACGATGCATCGTCTTGAGGTATAGTTTGAATGCTGATGCTTTTAGGGGCTTACGCTTTCTCTCAAATATACTGATTTCTTGGAACTGCTCCATAAAGGTCGGATAATCCATCTTCTCGAATTGATAGAGTAGGAGCGTCTCTGCATATACACCATAATTCAGGTTGCTGAAGGCCTTGAAGGTGTAATAGTCATCGGCATTGTAAACTGTCTTGCAGAACTGCTTGGCGACCTCGGAAAGGAAGCCTTCGCCTTCGAACAGCTCCAGATAATGCTTGTATTCCTTGTACATATCGATGGATTGGTCTGCATAGCTCTCTCGAGATTGCATCAAGTCTGACGGAGTGGTATGCTGGAATGGCAACAGGCAGTTCATGAAGTCGGCCATTACCTCGGCATGTTCGTAAGATTCATGATAATCGCTGACGACAAGTGACCGTAGATCCGTCATCATGTGATAGCGTCCGTAAACCAACGTCAGTTTGCAGGCCAGCATAGCTTCCACGGACCTGAGTAACCATCGGCTTGTGCTTGCAAACCTTGGTCTCATATGGATTGTGGTTAATTCTGAGAAATAACCTTGTGGGATAGTGTATGTCATTTTTATAATCGGATTAGGGTTATGGGGTGGCGATGCTCGTTTCGGATGCTGGGGAAGAGTAACTCTTTGAAGGGCTCGCTGAAATCGCGGTCATTATAGCATATCCGCATAAGGCGGCCTTGGATGATGTAGGTCATAATCATTTCTGTTTTTGTTCGACTTTCTACCCTTATAGTATGGGAAATAGGGAAATGTTACATGTAAAAAGAAGTTTTTTATTGTTTTTTATTTGTTTGTTGATAGCTTTTGAAGGAAAAATACTACCTTTGCAACAAATTCACGTGATTATATGGAACTGACTAAAACTGACAAAAGACAATTGAAGGATATCATTCGACGTGGAATCCTGCGTCGGTGTGAGGAATGGCTCAAAGAGACGAGTGAGCTGATAAGCAAGGAGTATGATGATGAAAATGCCTTTGACCGCTGTATGGAAGTGACAAAGCGTTCGCGTGATTACTTTAAGGAAGCAATGCGTCGTGAGGATTATTACCGTAATACAATGATGATTTCGGGTGCTGGCGTGTTGCTGGCCGAAGGTTATCTCACATTAGAGGATATAAAAGAATGTCGTGAGGAGGTTCAAGCTGCTATCAGGTTTTGGGCAAGAATGGACGAATAAAAGATGACTATGGTTAAGAAACAGACAGATACCGAAAAGAAGGCAAATAAGGCAACGAAGAAGAGACCGGTGAACATTAGAACTTCGGGTTCTTCAAGGAAGAAAACGACAAAGCGGATGAAGATTTCCTGGATTGTGAAACCTGACGGGATGTCGCTCACCGAGTGGCAGATAGCATTACGCAAGCAGATAGCACAGGAAGAGACATTTGGTATCTCTTGTGTCGATGACAAACTGTTGCCTGGCGAGTATAGTGTGAAGAGTCCAAAGACCAAGCAAGAATACAAGGTGGTGTATCGTGGGGCAAAGAGTCCGTGGAACTATTGTTCGTGCTTCGATTTCAAGACGGCACAATTAGGGACTTGTAAGCATTTGGAGGCAGTGAAACTGTGGATTAAGGGCAACAGAAAGGTGCGCGTGCATCAGGAGATTCCACCCTACACTTCGGTATATCTGTCTTACCTTGGTGAGCGGAAGGTTTGTATCCGTATCGGCTCTGACCACAGGCAAGAATATGAGCAGTTGGCAGCGAAGTATTTCGACCGAAACGGCGTGATGCTGGAGGATGCCTACCAAAAGTTCACGGACTTTGCCATAGAAGCCAATCGTATTAGCGACACGTTCCGTTTTTATCAGGATGCCATTGATTTCATCTTTGAAAACCGTGAGGCAAAGTTCCGTCAGCACATCCTACATTGTTATACTGACGAGATGCTCGACAAGTTGTTGACCGTCTCACTCTATCCCTATCAGAAGGAAGGCATCCGCTTCGCCTTTGAGAAGGGTAAGAGCATCATCGCCGACCAAATGGGCTTGGGTAAGACCATTCAGGCCATCGGTACCGCAGAATTGATGCGAAAGGAAAAGCTGATACAATCGACGTTGATCGTCTGTCCTACGTCCCTGAAATACCAGTGGAAACGTGAGATTGAGCGATTTACGGGGCAACAGGTTCATGTCATTGAGGGCTTGCACCATAAGCGTATAGCTCAGTATCAGATGGATGTGCCCTATAAGATTATTTCCTACAACAGCGCCTGCAATGACATCAAGATACTTGGCAAGTTGGAAACCGACCTGCTCATCATGGACGAGGTGCAGCGACTGAAGAACTGGAATACGCAGATTTCGATGGCTATGCGCCGCGTGGTATCGCAGTATGCAGTCATCTTGTCGGGCACTCCTTTAGAGAATAAATTAGAGGAGCTCTACTCCGTGATGGAGTTTGCCGACAACTTCTGTCTTGGGCCGTTCTGGAAGTTCAAAGCAGAATGCATCGTAAGCGATGAGACGGGAAAGGTGCTTGGCTACAAGAACCTGAATAAGGTGGGCGAGATGGCCCGTCAGCGTCTCATCCGCCGCACCAAGAAACAAGTAGCCCTACAGATGCCCAAGCGCCAAGATAAGATACTCTTTGTGCCTATGACCAAAGAGCAGCGAGGAGAGCACGACGAACTGAAATTTGTGGTTTCACAGATTGTAACAAAGTGGAGACGCATGCACTTCCTCTCAGAGAAAGACCGCAACCGTTTGATGCTCAGTCTCTCACAGATGCGCATGCTCTGCGATAGCACCTATATCCTCGACCAAAAGACACGCAATGACACAAAGGTAGATGAGGCTTTGAACATCATCACCAGTCTGTTGGAGTCAGAAGGTGAAAAGGTGGTTGTATTCAGCCAGTGGGAGCGGATGACACGCCTTATCGCCCAGGAACTCACCAAACGGGAGATTGGCTTTGAATACCTGCATGGTGCTGTCCCCTCAGAAGCACGTGGCAAGTTGATTACCAACTTTGCTGATAATCCAGACAGTCGTGTGTTCCTCTCTACCGATGCCGGTTCCACGGGTTTAAACCTGCAGTCAGCTGCTACCATCATCAATCTCGACCTGCCTTGGAATCCTGCAGTTTTGGAGCAGCGCATTGCTCGCATCTATCGTCTCGGACAACAGCGCAACGTACAGGTCATCAACCTTGTTTCAGCTGGCACTATCGAAGAGCAGATGCTCGATAAGCTCCGCTTCAAGTCTGCGATGTTCGAGGGCGTTCTCGACAATGGGCAGGATACCATTTTCCTCGGTGAAGGCTCGAAGCTCAGTCAGATGATGGATACGCTGGGCGAGATGGTAGAGGAGGAAGAAAAGCCTTCGGAACCAGTTGTAACAGACGATGCTGTAGAGCCAGCCACAACAGAGGCTCTTGTAGAACCTGTTGTTACAGAACCAACTTCAGAGGAAGTCGTAACCGAGACAGAGGCTCCTCGTGAGGAAACGCCGACCACTTCTACATCGTTAACTCAATCTGAAACCCAGGCCCCCTCTACTCCGAAAGACCTCATTGCTCAGGGCACCGCATTCCTCAGTGGCCTTGCAGCAACCTTGAAATCGCCTGAGACTACAGAGCAACTTGTTAATTCCTTAGTGGAGACTGACGCTGAAACTGGCCAGATAACATTAAAGATTCCCGTTCCAGATAAGCAGACCGTTCGCAATCTGCTCGACATTGTAGGAAAGCTATTTGGCTGATATGTAGGCGTTAGAGCTGCATAGGCAGTTCGTGGCGATGCAGCGGGAGAATGAAGATTATAAATGATGAAGGACTATCCAGATAGGATGACGGTGGAACAGGCGAGGGTGTTTGGCGAGGATGTGCTGAACATCGTCAGTCAAATTCCTCGGGGGAAGGTGACGACTTATGGGCATATTGCTGCTATGGCGGGATGGCCTAGTCATTCAAGGATGGTTGGGAGAACATTGAGGTATTCGCCTGGAGCGGTGGAACGGCCTTGTCATCGGGTTGTGAACAAAGAGGGGCGCACGGCTCCTGGGTGGAGTAGGCAGCGAGCACTGTTGGAAGAAGAAGGTGTTAGCTTCAAGGCTAATGGGCATGTGGATATGCAGCGGCATCTTTGGGAGCTGGAGACTGAGATGAGTGATGAATAACTTAACAATGATGAGATATGAAGAAGTTTGAATTGATGGCATTGCCATACGCACCGGAGGCTTTGGAGCCGGTGATTAGTAAGGAAACGATTGCGTACCATCACGGAAAGCATTTGGCTGGGTATGTGAATAACCTCAACGCATTGCTGCCTGGCAGCGGTTTTGAGGAGGCTACGCTGGAGGAGATTGTTTGCAAGGCTACAGGTGGTATCTTGAATAATGCGGGGCAGATATTGAATCATGAGATGTACTTTGGGCAGTTTTGTGCGCCAAAGGCAGATAATAAACCAGTTGGGAAACTTGCTGAGGCGATCGCTCGGGATTTTGGATCATTTGAGGTGTTCAAAGAGGAGTTTCAGAAGAAGGGTGCCACGTTGTTTGGTTCTGGTTGGGTATGGCTGTCTGCTGATAAGGACTGGAAACTGGTTATCACTCAAGAGCCTAATGCTGCCAATCCGATTCAGAAGGGGCTGAAGCCGTTGTTGACCTTCGATGTGTGGGAGCATGCTTACTACCTGGACTATCAGAATCGCCGTCTTGACCATCTGGCTGTTTTGTGGCAGATTATCGACTGGGAGGTCATCGAGGAGAGATGTAAGAGGTAAGACGGAAGGAGCGACATGTCACATCAGGAATGATACGTAATTATGAAAAAGTCTTTGAATGAAGTAAATCCAGTCATAACTTCACATGACGTTGGCCTGAAGAGGGTACTGTTGGCTGCCAATGAGAGTGGATGTTCGTTGACGCAGATCGCAGTGACGGACTTGAAAGCAGGTGAGGTGGCGCAGGCACATATACATCCGGATATGCAGGAGGGTTTTTTTGTGCTGGAGGGTGTCCTGGACGTAAAACTGGATGACGAGGTGCTGCACTGCACGAAGGATGATTTTGTGTATGTGAAGAGCCTGACAAGCCATGAGTTGAGAGCCGTGACGGATGTGAGAATCATGACGATTGGCTGCGTCATCGAGTCGCAGCAATCGAAGCTATATCCGCTGTTGTTTGAGCCTAACCTGCATGAGGTGGTGTGGGGTGGTCAGAAGTTGACGGTATGGAAAGGACTGGCGGCAAAAGACCATATAGGTGAGAGTTGGGAGGTGAGTTGCGTGGAGAGTTCGCCATCGGTGATTGCTAACGGGACATGGACTGGTTATACACTGAAGGAAGTAATCAAAAAGCATCCAGAGGCGATACTGGGTCGCGAGGTGAGCAAACGGTATGGCGGTGAGTTGCCACTGCTGGTGAAGTTCATTGATGCCAGGAAAGACCTCTCGATTCAGGTGCATCCAGATGATGAGATGGCGAAGCGGCTGCATGACAAGAACGGCAAGAGCGAAATGTGGTATGTGCTGGATGCTGAGCCGGGGGCTTACTTGTATTCGGGCTTCAAGGAGAAACTATCGTCTGAGGCATATAAGCGGAAGGTGGCTGACGGGACTATCGTTGAGTCGCTGGCGAAGCATGAGGTGAAGGCTGGGGATGTGTTTTATCTGCCTGCCGGCCGTGTGCATGCCATCTGTAGCGGGATATTGCTGGCGGAGGTGCAGCAGTCGAGTGACGTGACGTATCGTATCTTTGACTATAACCGGCCTGGATTGGACGGCAAACCTCGGGAACTGCATACGGAACTGGCTGCGGAGGCACTGAACTATCAGGTGGAGAAGGAATATCGGACGGAGTATGCGACCGGGAGCAACAGGGCAAATAGCGTGGTGGAATCGCCATACTTCAGTGTGAGGGTGACGGAGTTCAGTGATACGTTCCATCGGAATCTGATCAAATATGACAGTTTTATCATCTCGATGTGTCTGAAGGGGGATTGCAGGATAAAGGTACGGAGCACGGGAGATGAGATTACGCTGCGAGAAGGATATAGTTGCTTGATTCCGGCGGCGATAGCGGATTATGACATTACACCGTTGAAGGGAAGTAGCAAGGTGCTGGATGCATATATCAATAATATGGATAAGAGCCTGCTGAATAAGGTGAGCAGGTTTTTGCATATTAGTATGAGGTGAGGCTCCCCCCCCAGACCCCCTTAACGGTGTTGACTTTCGTCAGGAATCGGAAGACAGGGAAAGAACATTAACGTTAGAAGATATGGTTTTTGACAAAATTGATAAGATCGAGTTGTATAAAGGTCTCTCAGATGATATTTATGAGGGACTAAAGTTCTTGAAGCAGGCTGATTCCAATTTGGCGGTTGGAACATACCAAGTTTGCCCTGGGGTGAAAGCGATTGTATCTGAGTATGAGACAAAGACCAATAATGAATACGGCTTTGAGGCTCATAAACAATATATCGATATTCAAGGTCTTTTGTTTGGAGAAGAGCGAGTGGCTTGTTTGCCAATTGAGAAACTGAAAGAGACAAAACCATACAGCGAAGAAATGGATGCGGCTTTTTATTCTGCGGATGAACAGCCTCAAGAAATGATAATTGGTAATGGTTATTTTGCCATCTTTTATCCACAGGACGGGCATATGCCTCAATTGTGTATAGATTCTCCCAAGAAAGTAAAAAAAGTTGTTGTGAAAGTAAAGAATCATGGAATATAATGAAAGACTATCCCGATAGGATGACAGCGGAACAGGCGAGGGCATTTGGCGAGGATGTGCTGAATATCGTCAGTCAGATACCATGTGGGAAGGTGACAACGTATGGGCATATCGCGGTGTTGGCAGGATGGCCCAGTCATTCGAGGATGGTGGGGCGGACGTTAAGGTATTCGCCGGGTGCGGTGGATTTGCCGTGCCATCGGGTGGTGAATAAAGAGGGGCGCACGGCTCCTGGCTGGAGCCGCCAGCGCCCGTTGTTAGAAGCTGAGGGTGTCGCTTTTAAACCTAATGGGCATGTGGATATGCAGAAGCACCTTTGGGAACCCTCATTTGGGTAAAAGATACGACTGTCTCTATGCGAACTTAATCGTGCCCTGTATGGGGTCGCGGGATTCGGGGACGGCTGTCGGTTCCTCGGGCTCGTCGCCTGTAGCCTGTGAGTTGATGCTGTCGAGGATATCACGGGTACGCTTGTAGGTAGGCGTGGACTCCACGGCAGAGATGACATCGTCGTTGTCGAGGTCCTCGGAACGGAAGAGATAGATGTTCGGACGGCGCTTGTAGCGCTTTGCCGTGCTGTCGCCACCATAGTAGCGGTTGCGGCGGTCCTGACGCTCCACGGCCTTCGCCTGTTCCTCAGCAATGCGGTTGATATCGTCCTGCGTATGCTTCTTCATGTGGGCATCCATACCGTCGACACTCTCAATACCGAAGCCTGTGGCGAGGATGGTGACTTTCACCTTCTTGCCGAGTTCGGGATCGGTGGCCAGTCCCCACTTGATCTCGAAGTCGCTGCCGAACTTCGCCATGAAGTCGTTCACATCGTTCATCTCCTCCATCATTAGCGACTGCTGACCGTCCTTCGAACCGGCGAAGGAGATGGAGAGCAGGATCTTCTTGGAGTTGAAGATGTCGTTGTCGTTGAGCAACGGTGAGTTGAGGGCATCCTCGATGGCTTTCTTCACGCGACCTTCGCCTTCGCCATAACCGGTGGACATGATGGCTACGCCTCCGTCCTTCAAGACGGTCTTCACGTCGTTGAAGTCGAGGTTGATGAGACCGTGGACAGTGATGATCTCTGCGATGGACTTGGCAGCCACAGAGAGGGTGTCGTCTGCCTTGCCGAAAGCGTCGAGCACGGAGAGTTCGGGATAGATCTCACGTAGGCGTTCGTTGTTGATGACGAGCAGGGCGTCGACATGTTTCTGCATCTCCTCCACACCGTCAAGGGCCTGGTCGATCTTACGGTCGCCCTCGAAACGGAAGGGGATGGTGACGATACCGACGGTCAGAATGCCCAACTCCTTGGAGACCCGTGCGATGACAGGGGCTGCACCTGTGCCGGTACCTCCTCCCATGCCTGCCGTGATGAAGGCCATGCGGGTACCGTCGCTGAGCATAGCCTTGATGTCGTCGAGGCTCTCCTCAGCCGCCAGACGGGCTTTCTCGGGCTTGTTGCCTGCTCCCAGACCTTCCTTGCCCAGTTGCAGATGCACAGGCACAGGTGAGTCGTTGAGGGCCTGGTTATCCGTGTTGCAGAGCACGAACGTGACATCGTGGATGCCTTCACGGTACATGTGGTTGACGGCATTGCCGCCACCGCCACCGACACCAATCACTTTGATGATACTATGATCCTTCTCCGGAGTGCCGAAATCGAGGATATCTATGTTAAGCATTTCTTCCATATTCTTTGAACTTTTAAGGTTTTATTCTTCTGAGACGATGTCTTCACCGAATTTCTTGGCTTTCCTCAAGAATTTATTCCAGATGCTGTTCTCGCGCTTCTCCTTGGCGATGCGCTGACGTTCAGCCTCTTCCTCCTCACGACGCTGACGCTCCTCTTCCTCCTGTTGGCGACGGCGCTCCTCCTCAGCCTTCTGCTTCTCTGCCTCCGTACGGACCACACCAGCGGGAATCTCGCCAGCCTGACGGGCCGGTCGCTGGTCGACCGTGGGATGGGGTGTCTCTTTCTTGGGCGTTCCGAAGAGATCGCCGTTGAGGCTGACCTCGCTGCCGGCACAGTTGATGTCGCCCTTGGCCAACAGACCGAGCACGGTGTTCATCTTGCCGTCGTGGGCCTTGATGTCTTCGTTGTTGGAGTTGATGGTATGCGTCACGAACTTGGCAATGCGGATCTTCTCCACGTGGGTGTGGTTGGCAAAGGCCTGTTCGATATTCTTCATGTTGGAGCCGCCACCGGTCAGGATGATGCCGGCAAGCAGTTTGTCGTAGTAGTCGGAAGGTATCTGGTACCATACGTTCTCGATGATCTCCTCCAGACGGCCTTCCACGATCTCAATGAACTTGCGGCTCTCCACCTGACGCTCTGCATCGATGGGATATTTCAGGTTGTTGTCGATGTCGTTGTTGTCGGTATAGGCCGCCCCGTATTTCAGCAACATCTTCTCGGCATCGCTCTCTTCCATCTGGAGGGTGGCGATATCCTTGCTGATATTGTTGGTGCCGAGGGGGATGACGGCCAGGTGGCGCAGGATATTCTTGCTATAGACGGAGACGGTGGTGGTGTCGGCTCCGAGGTCGACAAGGGCACAGCCAGAGCGCTTCTCCGCCTCGGTGAGTACGCTGTCGGCCAGGGCCAATGGTGCGAGGTACATCTCTGCCACGTTGATGCCCGCCACCTCGAAACACTTGTTGAGGTTGCGGTAGAAGGCCTTACGCTCGAGGATGTTCAGGAAATTGCCCTCCAGACGGGTGGCCTGGATGCCTACGGGGTCGATCTGGTACTGGGCATCGACCTTGTACTCCTGGACGGCTGCATCGAGAATCTCCTGATCCTGATACTTCATGTCGCGGTTGGCATCCATGAGTTCTATCACCATGTCCTGGGTGATGATGGTCTCTGCGGGCAGGTCCTTGCTGATGACGTTCCTGACGCTGCGAATAGATTGTCCGCCCACACCGACATACACCTGGGTGATTTCCGTCTTCAACTGGTTCTCCAGTTTCTTGATGATGTTGGTGAGGCATTGTGCGGTCTTGTCGATGTTGTACACGACACCTTTGCGGATGAACGATGAAGAGGCCTCTTTGACAACTGCCAGTACGGTGATGCTGCCGTCGAGGTTCTTCTGTCCCGCGATTCCGGTCATCTTGGATGAGCCGAGTTCGATTGCTACGATGAATTCCTTTGCTGCCATATTATTATTTTGCTTGGCTAGGGTGTCCTAGGGTGTCCCTAGGCGATCCTAGGTTATTTTTTCTTGCAGATGATTTGATTGTCGAATTCTACACTGATGTAGGAGTATTTGTTCCAGCCGGCCTGATTCAGACCGTAGAGGTAGAACTTTCGCAGACGCTCCAGTTTCTGGGGGATGTCGGTTGGGGCACCGAGGTAGATGACGTGGTCGCCCACCCGGGGGACGGCCTCCAGCGAACCGTCGTCGAGCACGTGGAGTTGGACAATCTGACTCTGCCAGAACTTGTCGCTGACCATCTCGTTGACCACGGGTGTGAGCTTCTTCTGTGCATATTTCCGGGTAATGGTGCCCGTGACCACTAGCAGGTCGGAGGCATAGCGTGTCTCCGGCAGGATGCTGCCATGGATGTCGACATAATAGTTGTCATCCTTGTTTGACATGACGTGCATGATGGGCATACGCTGTTTCAGGCTGATGCAGACGTGGCCGTTCTGGGCCTTGTAGCATTCCGCCTGCTGCACAAACGGGTTCTTCAGGAGCGTCTCCTCGATGTCGCGGGCATTAACGTCCATCATGGGCTTCGCCAGCGGGTAGAGGTGCTGTCGCTCCAGTATTTGCTTGATCTCATTCGCATTGAGGAAGCCGTCGGGCATCTCGTCGTCGATGTCGATCTTCACCTCTGAGCACATGGCGGCTTTCTCAGCGGGCTTGTTGAACGCTGTGACTGCCAGTATCAGATAAGCGGCGATGACGATATCGAATACGACGATGATGGTCTTCTTCCAGTTGAATGACATCTTATTGTTTACTATTTAAAAGTCGGGTAATCTTGGGTACCATGTTGTCGAGGTCGCCGGCACCGAGTACGATGAGTACCTCGAAGTGGTGCGACTTGACATAGTTGAGCACCTCGTCCTTGCTGATCATCTCCTTTTTCACTCCTTCCCTGAGGTTGTCGTAGATGAGTTGGGAGGTGACCCCCTCGATGGGTTCCTCGCGGGCAGGGTAGATCTCGGTGAGGACGACCTCGTCGAGCAGGCTCAGGGCCTCGGCAAACTCCTTGTAGAAGTCGCGTGTGCGAGTATAGAGGTGCGGTTGGAAGATAGCCGTGATATGCTTGTCTTTGTACAGTTCACGGATGCTCCTGGCACTCTGGTAAATCTCTTTCGGGTGGTGGGCATAGTCGCTGAGGAAGACCAGACGGTCGGTCTTGATCTTGAAGTCGAAACGACGGTCAACGCCTCCGTAGGTCTGCAGACCAAATTTCAGTTCCTTGGCCGTACAGCCGTTGAGTTGTGCCATGGCCATGGCAGCGATGCCATTCTCGATGTTGATGGGGATGGGCTGGCCCAGTTCCACATTCGGTACACACTCGATGGGGGAGATGAAGTCGAAGGTAATCTCTCCGTTGTCGATGCGGATATTCTCGGCATGGAAGTCACCCTCGTTGAGGCTATAGTCATAGCGGCGCACACCCTCCTGCAGATGTTCTTTCATCTCCAGGTCGCGATGGATGATGAGTGCACCACCGGGTTGGATGAGTTCGGTATAGTGACGGAAACTTTCGAGATAGGCCTCCTTGGTCCCGTAGATGTCAAGATGGTCGGGGTCTGTAGAGGTGATGACCGACATCCAGGGGCGTAGCCAGTGGAAACTGCGGTCGAACTCATCAGCCTCGATGACCACATAATCGGAATCGGAGAGGATATAGTTGGTGCCGTAGTTCTTGGAGATGCCTCCTAAGAAGGCATTGCAGTTGAGGTGGCTCTGGTGCATGATATGGGCACACATGGTAGAGGTCGTGGTCTTGCCATGGGTACCTGCCACACAGAGGCCCTTGTGGGTCTGGGTCAGGGTACCGAGCACCTGGGCTCGTTTCTGGATCTCGAAGCCGTTTTCCCGGAAGTAACGGAGTTCCTGATGGGTCTCAGGGATGGCAGGCGTGTAGATGACGAGGCATGACTCCCTCTTCTTGCAGGCGTGGGGTATCTCATCGATATTCTCTTCATAATGGATGAGCATACCTTCCTTTTCCAGTCTGCGGGTGAGGTCGGAGGGGGTCTTGTCGTAGCCAGCCACGACGAGGCCTTTCTTGATGAAGTAGCGGGCGATGGCACTCATGCCGATGCCACCGGCTCCTACGAAATAGACTGATTTTATTTCTTTTATATTCATGGGTTGAATGGGTCTAATGGGTTGAATGGGTTGAATGGGCGAGGGCGATGACCTCGCGGGCGATGATGTTGGCTGAGTCGGGGAGGGCGAGTTGGAGAACATTCTCGCTGAGCGACTGGAGTTTCTGCGCATCCTGGACCGTTGCGACGGCCAGTGGCAGGAGAGTGGCGGGTGCCTCGGCATCCTTTACGTAGAGAGCTGCACCCTTGTCGGCCAGGGCGAGGGCATTCTTCGTCTGGTGGTCCTCGGCCACATTCGGGCTGGGTACGAGGATGACGGGCTTGCCCAAGAGACAGAACTCGCTGATACTTCCTGCTCCCGCCCGACTGATGACTAGGTCAGCAGCCTTGTAGGCGGCTCCCATGTCGGTGATGAAGTCGGTGACTTTCAGGTTGGGGATGGCCTGACCCTTCAGTTGCTCCTTGATGGACTCAAAATAGTACTTACCTGTCTGCCAGAAGAACTGGACATCGCTCTGACGGATGAGGTCGAGGTGCTGGAGGACACTCTCGTTGATGGTCCTGGCTCCGAGACTGCCGCCCACGAGCATGATGGTCTTCCTGGCAGGGTCGAATCCTAAACTGCGTACGGCATCCTCGCGGGTGATGGTGGTCTCCAACAGGGTCTGGCGCACGGGATTACCCGTGAGCATCAGTTTCCCGGCAGGGAAAAAACGTTCCATGCCCTCATAGGCGACGCATATCTTGGCAGCCTTGCCAGCAAGGGTCTTGTTGGCAAGACCAGCGTAACTGTTCTGCTCCTGAAGCAGGGTAGGGATGCCGAGGCTGTTGGCTGCGCCTAAGGCGGCACTGCTGGCATAGCCGCCTACACCGACGGCTACCTGTGGCTGGAACTGCTTGAGAATCTTCTTGGCCAGCCACTTACTCTTGAGGTAGTCGATGGCCACCCCGATATTGGCAGGTTTCCACAATGGACGGAGGAATCCGCGGATAGGCAGACCCTGGATCTCATAGCCTGCGGCAGGAACCCGTTGCATCTCCATGCGTCCCAAGGCTCCCACGAACAGGATTTTGGCATCAGGGCGCAGGGCCTTGATGGCATTGGCGATGCTGACGGCGGGGAAGATATGTCCCCCGGTACCGCCTCCGCTGATGATGACTCTCAACTCTTTCTCCATACCTATTTTATATATTTTGGTGTGCAAAGTTACAAATTATATTTCGTTTATCGGCATGTTCTGCCCTCTTTTTTTCGCAGAACGGCTTACACTTAACATGGCTCCGATGTAGGCACAGTTGATGATGGTCGATGTACCGCCTCGGGAGATGAGTGGCAGGGGTTGGCCCGTGACGGGGGCAATGCCTACAGCCACCATCATGTTGAAGGTGGCCTGGATGACCAGCATCAGGCCCAGACCCATGACCAGGAACGCCGGGAAATTGTTCTCGCAGCGACTGGCGATACGGGCTGCCCGATAGAGCAGGACAATATACAGGAAGGCCACGAAGGCCGCTCCGATGATGCCCAGTTCCTCGATGATGATGACATAGATGAAGTCGCTGAAGGCCTGTGGGAGAAAGTCACGCTCCACCGACTTGCCCGGTCCCTTGCCGATGATGTTGCTGCCGACAATGGCGATGTTCGCATGGGCCACCTGGGCATCCTTGTCGAGGTCGTAGTCCTCGGGTGCCACGGCTTTCTTGTTTAGGTGTTTGTCGATACGTCCCTTCCAGGTGCTGAAGCGGTGGAGGAAGGTGGTCTTCTTCTTCGTGTCCTTCTTGACCTCGTTGTTGACCAGCGTTTCCGTCTGGGTTTCTACACCCTCGCTGTTATCGAAACTACCTAGCAGGTAGATGGAACCGATAAACAGGATCAGGAGGATGACACCTGCACCCACAAACTTGCCCAACTGTATCAGGGGGACGCGTCCGATGAACATCATCAGGAAGATGACGGCCATGATAAGGGCGGCCGTGGAGAGGTTCTCCAGTCCGATGAGCAGGCAGAAGGGCAGTACGATGATGAGGATATACTTGAAGGCTCTTTTGTCGGCCCCTTCCTCCCGTTGCATGGCACTGAGGATCTGGGCCGTGACCAGCACCATCGTACCCTTGGCAATCTCGGAAGGCTGGAACTTCAGGCCCAGCAGACTGATCCAGCGTCCGGCATCATTGGTCTTCTCTCCGAAGAACAGTACCCAGAGGAGCATGATGACGGAGATGAGCAACAGACCGGGGGTGGCCAGTTTGAAGAAGCGACAGGGAACGTTCAAGATGAGAATGGCCACCCCGACACCTACCAGGATCTTCCAGGTATGTCCGATGATGGGGCCCAGATAGTCCTGGCTCTTGTAGGTCAGTGTGCTGGAGGCGGAGAACACCTCAACGACGCTGATCAGGCACAGGAACAGGAGTACCATCCAGATGACCCTGTCTCCCTTAAACAGATTTCCTAATTTCTTATTCATACTTTTCTTTCTTTTCCTAGGCAATTCTAGGTATTCCTAGGTGATCCTAGGCGATCCTAGGCAGTCCTAGGTGATTCTAGGTTGTCCTAGAGATTTCTGGCCAGTTCTTTGAATTGTTCGCCGCGGTCTTCCATGTTCTTGAAGAGGTCGAAAGAGGCGCAGCAGGGACTCAGCAGCACGGTCTCGCCCGGTTGGGCCATTTCGTAGCAGGCTGCCACACAGTCCTTCATGGAGTGAGTGTCCCTGACGGGAATGCCCAGACTGTCGAAGTTGTCGTGCAACTTCTGGTTGTCGGCCCCGAGATAGACAATGCCCGAGCACTTCTCCTTGACCAGGGGCTTGATGGGCTCGTAGTCGTTGCCCTTATCCTTGCCACCGATGATGAGGACGACCTTGGTCTTCATGGCTTCCAGAGCATACCAGCAGGCATCGACATTCGTGGCCTTGGAGTCGTTGATATATTGTACGCCACGTACCTTGCAGACCTTCTCCAGACGGTGTTCCACCCCAGGGAAGTCGCTCAGGCACTTGCGGATTTCCTCCTTCTTGATACCTGCAATGTTGGCTGCGATACCAGCGGCGAGGGAGTTATAGATGTTATGCTTGCCCGTCAGGCTGAGGCTCTCCTGTTCCATGTTGAAGGGTTCTGGCTTCTCAATTTTGTACTGTCCCTCCTCGATGTAGCCGATGACACCTGTTTCCTTCAGTTCGGCAAAAGGATAGTGGATGGCCGGGATGTCGTATTTCTTCAGTTCGGCTTTGATGATGGGGTCGTCTGCCCAGTAGATGAAGGCATCGTCGCCGGTCTGGTTCTGGATGATACGCATCTTGGCGTCGACGTAGTTCTGCATCTTGAAATCGTACCGGTCCAGGTGGTCTGGGGTGATGTTCAACAGGATGGCGATGTTGGCCCGGAAGTCATACATGTTGTCGAGTTGGAACGAACTGAGTTCGATGATATAGTACTCATGCGGATCCTCAGCGACCTGCAGGGCCAGGGAGTTGCCGATGTTGCCAGCCAGTCCTGCATCATAGCCTGCATCCTTGAAAATGTGGTAGATGAGCGAGGTTGTCGTGGTCTTGCCGTTGGAGCCGGTGATGCAGATCATCTTGGAGTGGGTGTAACGCCCTGCAAACTCAATCTCACTGATGATGTGGATGCCTTTCTCCACGGCTTTCCTGACCATCGGGGCCGTCTCGGGAATACCGGGACTCTTGATAATCTCGTCGGCATTGAGGATTTTTCCTTCCGTATGCTGTCCTTCCTCCCACTCTATCTGGTGGTCGTCGAGCATCTTCTTATACTTGTCGGCAATCTTGGACATGTCGGACACGAACACGTCGAAGCCTTCCTTCTTGGCCAGTACGGCGGCTCCGGCACCGCTTTCCCCTGCCCCTAATATAACGATTCTCTTTTTCATTTCTTAATAATCTGTGTAATCTGTGGCTTATCTTATTTTTAGTGTTATAATAGTCAAAGCAGCCAAAATGATAGTCGTGATCCAGAAACGGATGGTAATCTTCGACTCATGGAACGGCCGATGGGGCCAGCCCTTCAGGATATAGGTGCTTGTGGCATCCAACTGCTTATCGAGTTTACGGAAATTGTCGTGGATGGGGGTGGCCCGGAACACACGGACCCGCTTGCCCTTGCGTTTCTGGATCTTGAACCACTGTGTTTGTATGATGACACTGAGGCTCTCGACGAAGAATATACCGCAGAGAATAGGCAGCAACAGTTCCTTGTGGATGATGACGGCACATACACCGATGATACCACCAATGGTCAGGGAACCCGTATCGCCCATGAAGACCTGGGCGGGAAAGGCATTGTACCACAGGAAACCGACCATGGCTCCCACAAAGGCACAGAGGAAAATCACCAACTCCTCGGAGTGTGGGATGTACATGATGTCGAAATACGAGGCATAGCCGATGTGCGACGAGATGTAGGTCAAGATGCCCAAGGCACAACCGATAATGGCGGAGTTGCCTGCGCACATGCCGTCCATACCGTCGTTGAGGTTGGCTCCGTTGCTGACGGCAGTCACCACCAGGATGGTCATCATGACGAAGATGGCCCATCCGGCCGCCACCTTATAATCGCCTAAGAACCCTAGTACCTCAGAATAGTTCAGGTTATGGTTCTTGACGAAGGGGATGGTAGTCTGTAACGATTTGACTGCCTCCTTCTGGTGCTTGACCACAATCTCCTGGTTCTGTTGACGGACATTGACATTCTCGCGTACCACGGCATCAGGACTGAGCCAGAGGGTGAGGCCTACGATGAAGCCGATGCTGATCTGGCCGATAATCTTGTATTTGCCCTTCAGCCCCTCCTTGTTGCGCTTGAAGATTTTGATGTAGTCGTCGAGGAATCCCAGGAATCCCAACCAGAGGGTAGTGATAATCATCAGGATGAGGTAGATGTTACGGATACGTCCGAACAGCAGGACTGGTATGAGGATGCTGACGATAATGATGATACCACCCATTGTGGGAACACCTTTCTTCTCGACACCGAAGGGGTCGATCTCCGGGTCGCGTTCCGTCTCGAATATCTTACGTCGCTTCATCCACTTGATGAACCTCTCACCAAACCAGGCGGAGATGATCAGGGCGAGAATCAACGTCAGCAGTGAACGGAACGAGATATAGGCCCACATGTGAGAGCCCGGGATATCAAACTGCTCTAAGAATCGAAAGAAATAATATAACATAGCGGTTAGTTATTGAAGATGGTTCTGACTACTTCCTTGTCGTCGAAGTGGTGTTTCACACCCTTGATTTCCTGATAGTCCTCATGGCCTTTGCCGGCAATGAGAATGACGTCGCCCTTTTCTGCCATCATACAGGCCGTGCGGATGGCCTCCCTGCGGTCGACGATGGAGACGACCTTTTTCATCTGACGGGCATCCAGGCCGGCCAGCATGTCGTTGATGATGTCCTGCGGTTCCTCGAAGCGGGGATTGTCGGAGGTGATGATGACCTTGTCGCTTTGTTTGACAGCCTCCTGTGCCATCAACGGGCGCTTGCCCTTGTCGCGGTTGCCCCCAGCACCGCAGACCGTGATGACCTTTCCTTTTCCATCGAGCACCTCGTGGATGGCTTTCAGCACATTCTCCAAGGCATCGGGGGTGTGAGCGTAGTCTACCACGGCAGTATAGCCCTCTGGGGAACGGATCGGTTCCAGTCGGCCGTTGACACTCTTGAGGGTGCTGAGTATGACGAGGATATCCTCGGGTTTCTTGCCCAGCATGACGGCTGCCCCATAGACTGCCAGCAGGTTGCTGACATTGAACTTGCCGATGAACTGAACCCCCACCTCATGGCCGTCGATTTCCAGATACATACCCTCGAAGTGACATTCGATGATCTTAGCCTTGAAGTCGGCCATGGTGCGGATGGAATACGTCTTCACCTGTGCTTTCGTGTTTTGGACCATGAACAGCCCGTTCTTGTCGTCGGCATTGACAATGGCGAAGGCGTCTTTCTCCAGTCCGTCGAAGAAGGCCTTCTTAGCATCCCGGTAGTTCTCGAAGGTCTTGTGATAGTCGAGGTGGTCGCGGGTGAGGTTGGTGAAGAGTCCTCCCTTGAATTTCAGACCGCCAATGCGCTTCTGTGCGATGGCGTGACTGGAACATTCCATGAAGGCGTATTCGCAGCCGGCCTCCACCATCCTGGCCAGCAACTGGTTCAGTTCGATGGGGTCGGGGGTGGTGTGACTGGTGGGAAGGGCCTCGCCCTCGATATAGTTGCAGACGGTAGAGAGAAGGCCGCACTTGTGTCCGAACTGACGGAACATATTATATAATAAGGTGGCGATGGTGGTCTTGCCGTTGGTGCCGGTGACACCGACCAGTGTCAGTTTCCTGGACGGGTCACCATAGAACTGTGTGGCTACCTTGCCGACGGCATCTTCCGTAGAAGACACCTGTATGTAAGTGACTCCGGCTGTGCGTGCATCTGGCATTTTCTCACAGAGGATGGCCTTCGCCCCCAGTTCGATGGCTTTCGGGATGAACTGATGGCCATCGGTTTGTGTGCCGGCAATGGCTACGAAAAGATGACCTGCCTCAATACGGCGTGAATCGATGTTCACGCCCGTGATATCGATACCGGTGTCGCCTATCACGTTGAGGACTTCTACGTTTTTAAGTAACTCTTTCAGTTTCATATCGTTATTCACTTATGATTATTCCAACCGTAGTTCGCAGGCCATGCCCTGTTTGACGGCCGTGCCACTGTGAATGCTTTGCGACTTGACCTTGCCGCGACCCTTCACGATGGCCTTGACACCACGCCGTTCTAGTTGATAGACGGCATCTCTGGCACCCATGCCCGTCAGGTTGGGGATGATCTCGACAGAGGTCTTCTGAGTCGACAAGGTCGGCTTCTTCTTGATATGCAGGCTGTTGAGGACATAGTCGGCAGGTGCGACCTCTCCCTCCTTCACATCGGGCACGAATACCGATTTCTCGTCGCGGGCATCAGTCACGCTGAGTTTCAGGTTTTGGGCCATCACCCCTTCGGATATGCGGTGGAACACCACACCGCTCATGCCACCGCCGGAGGCTGGCAGACCGGACTTCTTCAGACAGACGATGCACGTGTAACGCGGGTCATCGGCAGGGAAATAGCCGGCAAACGACAACCAGTAACGGGTCGTGCCGGAATGGTAGCCGCCATATTGGTCAGCCACCTGGGCCGTTCCGGTCTTACCGGCTACCTTGAACATCTTGGAACCCGCTTTACGGCCGAGACCCTGACTGACTACATGTTCCAGGATGGTCTGCATGGTCTTGATGGTCTGAGGCTTGGCAATGCTTTGTTTCAGGACAACGGGCTCGAACTCTTTGATGACCTGTCCGTCCTTGACGAGTTGCTTGACGAAGCGGGGCTGCATCATCTTACCATTGTTGGCAATGGCATTGTAGAAGGCTACGGTATTGATGGGTGCTATCTGTGTCTCATAGCCGATACTCATCCAGGGTAGGGTAGTCTTGCTCCAGTATTTGGAACGATCAGTGGTTTTGGTGTCTGGCATACGGATCCAAGGTGAGTGATAACCCACCAGCGGCAGTTTCAAGTCTTCATGGATACCGACGCGATAGAGTCCTTTTACATATCTCGTGGGATTGCTGCCATAGAACTTGTCGATGACGTGGCTGACACCGATGTTGGAACTGACCTCCAGGGCCTGGGCCACGTTGATGTCCTGGTAACCGCCACGACGCCAGTTGTGGTCTTTCATGGGACGGCCGTGCATCTCCAATACGCCACTGCCGGTATGGATGACATAACTGGTGTCGACGACCCCGTCGTCGAGGGCCACGAGGAACGACGCTACTTTAAACACTGAGCCCGGCTCACAGCGGTAACTGATGGCATTGTTCACCATCTCATAGTATTCGCCGTCGTCAGCACGGCTCATGTTGACGATGGCTTTCACATCGCCCGTCTTCACTTCCATCAGGATGGCTACGCCCATCTCACCGCCAATCTCCTTCAACTCGTCGACGACAGCACGCTCGGCCAGGTCCTGCATGCTCACGTCGATCGTGGTCACGATGTCACAGCCGTCGACCGGTGACAGCACTGGGATGTCGAGATACTTGCTGAGCACCTTACGACGGTGCATCAGACCGTTGGTGCCTCGTAGCAGGGAGTCGTATGACAGTTCCAGACCGTTCTTCGCGCTGTCCTTGGCGATATACACGTCACCGATGGTGCGCCATGCCAGTGAGCCGAACGGGTGGCGGCGGGAATTAAATGTCTCCCAGTGGAAGCCTCCTACACCGGGACGCTCACAGAAGATAGGCAGTTTGTGTACCTCACAGAAGGTGTTGTAGTCGATGCGTCGCGGCCAGATAGGCCAGTGGCGGGCACCGACGGTGCCGTTCTTCATCACCTTGCGCTTGCCTTCCAACAGGTGTGCCTTGAATTCTGCGGCTGAGCGGGCGGGGAAGATCTGGTTGAGTTCATAACAGATGGTGTCGATATTGACTTCCCACAGGGAGTCGCGGTTGTGGTTGCCGATGGAGTCGGTAGCACCTGCCTGGAAGTCGATAAACACCTTGTATTCGGGAATGCTGCTGGCCATGAGTTGACCGTCGCTGCTGAGGATGTTTCCGCGCGTAGGCTTCACGCTGACACTGTCACGCTTCAGGCGAGAGGCCACCTGGGTCCAGTAGGTCTTCTTGGCGGTCATGATATACATGGCCTTGCCGATGATGGCAAGACTGATGAACGTCAGGACTACCGCAATGGCGAAGTACCTGGGCATGACTTTATCTGGACTAAACCTGCTCATTCTGGTATATTTATAATATAAGGTGGCTGGTCAGCGACATGCAGTACACTGTCCTTGTTGTTGCGGAGGGCATCCAGCACATGGCTCTCCCGACATTTCTCCGTGAGGGTACTCGAACTCGACAGGGCCTTGTACTTGGCGTCGAGCAGTTCCTTTTCCATCTTGTCGATGGCTATCATGTCCTGCTGACACTGGTATCTGAAGGCGACATAGACAATGGCGAACAGTACGATAAGCATAATGAGCCAGATCTGGTGGCGTACCATCTCCGCCGTGAGGAAGTCGCCACCCAAGATTGTGCGCAGGGTCAATGAGGATGACAGTTTCGGGTCTTCTTCCTTGACGGTATCCTTGATTTTCCGGATGGTATCCTTTGTCTGATCCTTAATCTCGTTCTCGTTCATATCTCTTTTATTCTAGGGGGTTCTAGGCTGTCCTAGGCTAATCTAGGCTTTTCTAGGTATTCCTATTTCATATTTTCTCTCCTATTCTTAGTTTTGCGCTTCGACTGCGGGGGTTTCGAGCCTGTTCGTCGGCAGAGGGGGTCACCACTTTGTTGTTGACGGTTCTGAAGGGTGCCTCTGTTCGTCCGAAGAAGTCCTGGCTGACCTTGCCTTCGGCATTACCCGCCTTGATGAAGTTCTTGACCATGCGGTCTTCCAGGGAGTGGTAGGTGATCACGGAAAGACGTCCTCCCGGGCGGAGTAGGTCACGTGCACCGTTGAGCATCTCGCGAAGCGCATCCATCTCGTGATTGACTTCGATGCGCAGGGCCTGGAAGAGTTTGGCCATTTCTTTCTTCTCGTGTTCACGAGGGAAGAGGCTTTCCGTCAGTTGCAACAGGTCGGCTGTAGTCTCTATCCGTCGTGTGGCCCTGCCTTTTACGATGGCTGAGGCGACTCTTCGTGCTTGCTTCAGTTCGCCATAGATGTACAGGATGTCGGCCAGTTGACTTTCCTCAGCCTCATTGAGGATGTCGGCTGCGGTCTTTCCGGCCCGTTTGTTCATCCGCATATCCAAGGGTGCCTCATAACGGAAAGAGAAGCCGCGGGTCTCATCGTCGAAATGGTGACTGGAGACTCCCAGGTCGGCCAGCAGGCCGTCTATCTGTTCTATGCCATAATAGCGCATCCAGTTCTTGATGTATCTGAAATTGCTCCTGACAAAGGTAAACCGCTCGTCCTTTATGCAGTTTCTTTCTGCGTCTGCATCCTGGTCGAAACTGAACAGATGTCCTTTCTTTCCCAGTCTGCTGAGTATCTCCCTGCTGTGGCCGCCACCACCAAAGGTTGTATCTATATAAACACCGTCGGGCTTGATAGCAAGCCCGTCGACGCTCTCCTGTAGGAGTACTGGTACGTGATATGTCTCAGCCGTCTTGATCATTGAGCGTCGGTATTCATGATGTCTTCCAAGGCGGCTCCGAACTCTTCATCTGTCTTCAGACTCTCCTTCAGACGTTGGGGTGACCATATCTCGATGGTGTCGTCGACACCGATGAACTGTAGGTCCTGATCCAGACAGGCCATCCGTTGCAGGCGTTTGGAGATCAGGAAGCGGCCATTACCGTCAAGGCTGACCACCTCCGCCTCCGAAACAAACTGCCTTAATATCTGCTGATGCGTGGGTTTCCACTGCTTCAGTTGGGATTTCAGCAGATCAACGCGCTGATTCCACACACTTTCAGGAAACAGAACCAGGCACTGCTGGAAGATGTCCTTGCGCAGCACGAGGTTTTCCTCGCCAGATGCCTGAAGCACCTTGCGGAAAACGGCTGGCAGGAACGCCCTTCCTTTAGCGTCGGCTTTCGCTTCTATGTTTCCTAGGAATCGCATACGTACAACTTTTATAAAGAATTCGGTTACAAAATTATGTATTTTTCCTCCATTTTCATCCACTTTTATGAACTAATTCCCCACCATTTAGTTTTTTTAACCTTTCTTCAGCGCTTTTGTTCGCTTTTTTGCTCATAATTGAAAGATTTGTGCTATTTTTGCAACTTGTTAGTATGAGATGAGAAATGGCAACGGTTACAAAGAAGACAATCGACATTGATAAGATACTCCGTCAGAAGATGGGAGCCAAGGCCAAGTTTGTACCGGGATTGCTTGTCAGTTGGTTGAAGCACATCGCCCACCAGGACGAGGTGAATGCCTATCTGTGGGAGAGCCGCGACAAGGTAGGCGTGGACTGGTTGGAGGAGTGCGTGCGATATCTCGATATGACGCTGGAGATAGAGGGGAAGGAGAACCTGCCGGACCCCGACGACGGTCGACTCTACACCTTTGTCAGCAACCATCCCCTTGGCGGGGAGGACGGGGTGGCCCTTGGGGCAATCATCGGACGCCATTATAACGGTCGTTTCCGTTATCTTGTGAATGACTTGCTGATGAATCTTCCTGGACTGGCTCCGGTCTGCATTCCCATCAATAAGACAGGCAATCAGAGTCGCAACTTCCCCGCAATGGTGGAGACTGGATTCCAGAGCGACAATCACATGCTGATGTTTCCTGCAGGCATTTGTTCCCGAAAGCGTGACGGGGTCATCAGCGACATACCCTGGAAGAAGACCTTCTTATCGAAGAGCGTCGAGTACCAACGGGATGTGGTCCCCATCCATTTCAGCGGTCAGAACTCCAACTTCTTCTACCGCTTGGCAAACTTCAGTGACAAACATCTGAAATTCAACCTTGCCATGCTATTTTTAGTCGATGAAATGTACAAAAACGTGCATAAGACCTTCAAGGTGACCATCGGCAAGCCCATCCCCTGGCAGACCTTCGACAAGAGTCGCAATGCGACAGAGTGGGCCCAGTATGTCCGTGATATAGTTTACTCCTTATAAGACCTTCAATCAACCCCTAAAGAATGGAACAAGAGATTATCCAACCCATCGACAAAGAAGTCCTCAAAAGCGAGTTGACCCCTGAGCGTCAACTTCGTATGACGAACAAGAGCAATAACAGGATTTACGTCGTGACGGCTCATAATGCGCCGAATGTCATGAAGGAAATCGGGCGACTGCGTGAGATTGCTTTCCGGGAGGCAGGTGGCGGAACAGGTAAAGAGATGGATATCGACGAGTTTGATATCTGCGAGAACTGTTATAAACAACTGATAGTATGGAATCCTGAGCAGGAGGAGATCATTGGCGGCTATCGTTATCTCGAGGGTACGGCCTGGGAATATGATGAGCATGGACAGCCAATCCTGGCAACGAGTCACATGTTCCATTTTTCGGATAAGTTCATTAAGGAGTATGCCCCTTATACCATTGAATTGGGCCGTTCGTTTGTGGCTCTTCCCTATCAGAGTTCGCGTATGGGGGCCAAGAGTCTCTTTGCCTTGGATAATCTTTGGGATGGACTCGGAGCCCTGACCGTGATCAAACCGAATGTGAAGTATTTCTTCGGTAAGATGACGATGTATCCCTCTTACATCCGCAAAGGCCGTGATATGATTCTGTATTTCCTGCAGAAGCATTTTGATGACAAGGAACGCCTGATTATCCCGATGAAACCGCTGAAAATTGAAGCTGACCCTCGGGAATTGGAAACACTATTCTGCAAAAACAGTTTTAAGGAAGACTATCGCATCTTGAATGCCGAAATCCGTAAACTCGGCTACAACATACCGCCATTGGTGAATGCCTATATGAATCTTTCTCCGACGATGAAACTCTTTGGTACTGCCATTAACTATGGTTTCGGTGATGTAGAGGAGACAGGTATTCTTATTGCTGTTGACGAAATCCTTGCCGAGAAGCGCGTACGCCACATCGACTCCTATATCAAGGAGCACCCCGATGCCCTGAAAATTACCAGTGGTGCCAACAAGGTCATCTACAAACCGCATTGAATCAAACAATCGGCAGCGCGATGCCGCAGATTTTCTGATAGACATCGAGGGCATAGACGTCCGTCATGCCACTGATATAGTCGATGACGGCCATTAGGCGTGTCTCCAGGTGAGGTGAGTCGATGTCGTATTGGCTGCTTACACGGCTGATGAGTTGTTTGGAATAGAAACGGTCCGGGTGGCGGGCAGCTTCGATGAAATGGGTCATTAATGTTTCCATAATCTTGTAACCAGACAGTTCCACGTCGAGTACAGGTCGGCTTTTATAGATACGCTCTACCGAGAGCGCTGCACAGTCCCGATAGGCCTTGTATGGTGTTTCTGATATACTGTCAATCAGCGAGCCTTTGAAAGTGCCGTTCAGGATATCTTCCTCATGGTTGACGAAGACTTGCACACACTCGTTTTCCAGTTTTCCGATGACACAGGCACGCATATAGACCACTTTCTCATTGTCATCGGTCAGCCCTTCATCAATGATGCGTTGCAGTATGCTTTTCTGATGGGTCTCGTCGAAGAAACTGAGCATCAATTGAGCCGTCTCTTCATAGGAAAGAATCTTTAACTTATGGGCATCCTCCAGGTCCATGATTTCATAACAGATGTCATCGGCTGCCTCTACCAAGTAGACCAACGGATGACGGACATAGCGGAGCGGTTCGCCTGGTTCTGAAAGACAAATAATGCCCAATTCATCGGCCACTTTCCGGTAGATGTCCCTTTCTTCGTTGAAGAAACCGAACTTCCCCTTCTTACTTGGTGCAGAGGATGAGAAGGGGTACTTTACGATGCTGGCAAGGGTTGAATAAGTCATGACAAAACCACCAGTGCGACGGCCCTTGAACTGGTGGGTCAACAGACGGAAGGCATTGGCATTGCCTTCGAAATGGGTGATGTCGTCCCAGAACTGGTGACTCACCTCCCGTTGCAGGTCTCTGCCGGGACCTTCGGAGAAGTAGGTCTGGATGGCCTTCTCCCCACTGTGGCCAAAGGGCGGATTGCCCATGTCGTGGGCCAGACAGGCGGTGGCTACAATCTGTCCGATCTCGGCAAAGAGGGTGTCTTTCAGTTCCGGGTGGCGATGGATGAGTTGTTTCGCCACATCGTTGCCTAATGACATGCCGACACTGGCCACTTCCAGAGAGTGGGTGAGACGGTTGTGTACAAAGACGCTACCCGGCAGGGGGAACACCTGCGTCTTGTTTTGCAGGCGACGGAAAGGGGCTGAGAAAATCAGTCGGTCGTAGTCGCGCTTGAACTCTGTTCGGTCATCATGACGCTCCGGATGTTTATGTTCTTGTCCGAGCCGTTTGTTGGATATAAGTTGCTGCCAATTCATCATAATTGACTGCAAAAGTAACGAATTTATTATAAAAAACAACATTTTCCGTGGAAAAATATGGATATTTCAAGATAAATGCGTACTTTTGCACCAAAGTTAAAATGTAATTTTAAAAGTATGCTCAAGATCAAGGTCGTCAACAAAGGCCATCAGCCGTTGCCTCAGTATGCCACCACGCAGAGTGCGGGGATGGATTTGAGGGCTAATCTGGAGGCCCCGGTCACTCTGCAGCCGATGGAGCGCAGACTCATTCCGACGGGTCTGTATATCGCGTTGCCGGAAGGGTATGAAGCGCAGGTACGTCCACGTAGTGGACTAGCCCTGAAGAAAGGTATCACGGTACTGAATGCCCCAGGGACGGTGGATGCCGACTACCGAGGTGAGGTGGGTGTGGTGCTCATCAATCTGTCGCAGGAGACATTTGTCGTGGAAGACGGGGAGCGCATTGCCCAGATGGTTATCGCCCGTCACGAACAGGCTGTGTTTGAGAGTGTGGAGGTGCTCGATGAAACAGAGCGTGGTTCCGGCGGTTATGGGCATACAGGTGTGAAATAAACAGGTAGGACGATTGGTCACGAAGAAGAGGATAAGAACAACCCTGGAGGTTTGGATGCTGGTGGTCGTAATGGCGGTCGGCATGTGGTCGTGTTCCACCACCGCCAAGACGGGTGGTGGAGGGACTGTCCTGACGGAGGAGAGACCCCAACTCTCCCCAGAACAGGCACGTCTGTATGACCATTATTTTCTGGAGGCCATGGTACAGCGGCAGAAAGGACAGAATGACGCAGCCTTCGACCTGTTGCGTCATTGCCTGGACATCAATCCCTATGCGGCTGAGGTCTATTATTTCCTGGCACAGTATTACAGTGCCCTGAAACAGACAGAGAAATCTCTTGACTATTTTCAGACCGCAGCACGTCTGAACCCACAAAACGAGACTTATATGGAGACGTTGGCGCAGGTATATATCCGTCAACAGAACTATCAGGAAGCCATTGCCGTGGTGGAAAAGATCTATGAGCGGCATAAAGACCGCGAGGGTCTGTTGGAGATGCTCTTCCAACTCTATCAGGAGGTAAATGATTACAAGAGTGCCGTTGCCGTCCTGGACAGGATAGAGATGATTGACGGCAAGAGCGAACGCCTGTCACTGGCGAAGAGTGAAGTCTATACACGGATGGGTAATGAGAAGGCTGCCGTGGCAGAGATGGCCGCCTTGGCCAAGCAATATCCCAACGACCTGAACTACCTGGCGATGTACGGGGAGAGCCTGATGATGAACGGAGAGACGAAACAGGCGTTGGATATCTATGATCGTATCCTCAACGAAGAACCCAACAACAACCGTGTCCTGATGTCGTTGCGGACTTATTACCAGTCGCAGCAGAATCAGGCTATGGCCGACTCGTTGACCAGACGAGTGCTGTTGGGCAGGAACACGAGTCTGGAAGAGAAGACCTATCTGATCCGACAGATTATCGCGACCAATGAACAGGAGGGTGGGGACAGTACGGAGGTACTCAGGATGTTCCATCAGATGATGGAGGTCGATACCACGGATGTGGATATCCCGATGTTGTGTGCCACCTATATGGACCTGAAGAAGATGCCGTCGGATAGCATCAAACCGGTGTTGAACTACATCCTGAAACTGGCGCCGGACAATTCGACGGCACGTCTGCATCTGGTGGGCTATGCCTGGGCAGAAGACGATAAAGACCGTGTGATAGAACTATGTCAGACGGCCCGGGCATATAATCCTGACAATATGGCCTTCTATTATTATCAGGGGATAGCCTATTACCAGCGGGACAGTCTGGATCAGGCGCTCTCTACCTTCCAGAACGGTGTGAGCGTCATCAACGAGCAGAGTAATGCGGATATCGTCTCGGACTTCTATGAGGTGATGGGTGAGATTTTGCATAAGAAGGGGCGCGTGCAGGAGGCCTTTGCAGCCTATGACTCCTGTCTGCAATGGAAGCCCGACAATATCCCGTGCCTGAACAACTATGCCTATTATCTCAGTCTGCAGAACGAGAACCTGTCGAAGGCCGAGACGATGAGCATGAAGACGCTGAAGGCAGAACCGAAAAATGCCACCTATCTTGACACCTTTGCATGGATTCTCTTTATGCAGGAGCGTTATGCTGAGGCGAAAATATATATCGATCAGGCCTTGCAGAATGTGGATTCCGTTGCCCTCAATGGGGACACCATCAGTAATGCGGCCATCTATGAGCATGCCGGTGACATCTACTGGTATTGTAAGGATCCCGACAAGGCCCTGACCTACTGGCAGGATGCCCTGAAGGGAGATGCTGAGAACAAAGTACTTATCAGAAAAGTCAAACTTAAAAAATATTTTAAAGAATGAAATTATCGAGTTTTTTGAAGATTGCCGTATTGGCAATGCCACTGATGCTGACTTCTTGTTTCTTACACAAGAAGAGCGTGAAAGAAGAGACACCGAAACCCCTCACTGTCGAAGAGCAACAGCAGAAGGATTTTGTGGAGAGAGTACAGGATAATGTCACCACTGCCCGCTTTCTCACTTCAAAGGTGAAGTTCTCTGTTGAGGTTGGAGCCCAGAAGTTGACGCTGACAGGTAACCTGAAGATGAAGCGAGACGATGTGATCCGTTTGCAACTGATGGCTTTCGGTTTCGTGGAGGCCGGACGTATCGAGATGACCAAGGACTATGTATTGATCATGGACCGTATAAACAAACAGTATCTGAAGGCACCCTGGATGCAGGTCGATTTCCTGCGTAACAGCGGCTTGGACTTCAGTTCGATGCAGGCTCTGTTCTGGAACGAATTGTTTAAGCCCAATCCAGTCATTATCGGTAAGAAACCCGCTGCTACTGACACGACTGCTGTCTATACGACCCTTGAGAGCGGTAATGATATGATTGTCCAATTGAACGAGGGTAAGATGGACTACAGTTGGCTTGTCGGACGTCAGGATGCCGCCATCAAGATGGCTAATATCCAGTACAAGGACCGCTTCAATCCAGAGAACAGTGCCCAGTTGAACTGGGACTATGATAAGTTTGAGATGTTCTCGGGCAAGAAATATCCCACCAAACATGGTATTGTCCTGACGACTGCCACGAAGGAGGTGAAACTCGGTATGACGCTCAATTATCTTGGTAGTGACACTGAGTGGGAGACCCGTACAGAAGTATCCAACAAATACCGTGAGGTGACGGTCGATGAGATCCTCCGTCGCTTTATGTCCCTGTAAAGAAGATAAGAGATGAAGCGACTGCAGGTTTTCCTCCTGTTGTTTTGTCTCTCTGTGGTGACCGTTTCCGGACAGAAAAAGACTACTGTCCGGAAAAAGGCCACTACCACTAAGACCGTATCCAAAAAACAGCCTGCCAAGAAGCAGGCAACCCCCAAGAAGCAGACAACAGCCAAGAAACAGCCTGCCAGCAAGGAGCAGCCCGTGACAGTGAAAGGGTTGCAGAACCAGCGTCAACAACTTCAGAAACAGATGAAGGAGCAGGAGCGTAAGTTGCGCCAGAATGAGCAGGATGTGAAGAAGCGTCTGCAGAACCTGATGATCATCAATACGGAGATTAGTGACAAGCGCCGGACTATTGATACCATCCGTCGTGACATCAGTACCCTTGATGGAAATATACAGGTATTGGATCTTCAGGTCAAGAATCTGGGAAAAGAACTTGAAGAACGGAAGGAACGTTTCAAGAAGTCCGTTCGCTACATGCACCGCAATCGGGACATTCAGAACCAGTTGATGTTTATTTTCAGTGCCAAGAATTTCTCACAGATGTTCCGTCGTATGCGCTTTATGCGGGAGTATGCCGTTTTCCAACGGGCTCAGGGTGAGGCTGTGCAGTCCATGCAACAGCAGGTGATTGAGGCGGCAGAGGAACTGTCAGGCGTGAAGAAACAGAAGAGCGACCTGCTCTACCGTGGAGAGCAGGAGAAGAAATCGCTTGAGAATAAACAGGTGGAGCAGCAAAAGGTGGTCACTTCCCTGCAGAAAGAGCAGAAAACCATTCAGAGTGTCTTGGAACAGCAACGGAAGAAGGATGCTGCCCTGAATGCCCAGATCGACAAGTTGATTGCCGAGGAGATTGCCCGTGCCAAGGCTCGTGCCGAGGCAGAGCGAAAGAAAAAGGCCGCAGAGGAAGCCCGTAAGAAACAGGAGGCAGAATTGGCCCGTAAGAAGGCTGCTGCCGAAGCGGCTGCCCGTGAGAATGCCCGTAAGATTCAGGAGGCCAAGGAGAAGGAGGCCAAAGCCAAGGCAGAGGCCCGTGCTGCCGCCCGTAAGAGTGAGCGTGAGAAGGCGGCTGCAGAGAAGGCGGCCCGTGAGGCAGAAAAAGCCCGTAAGGAGGCAGAGCGCAAGGCCGCTAATGAAGCCAAGATCCATGAGAAAGAGATGGCTGATGCCAAAAAGCAGTCTGAAGAGTCATGGACGGTGTCGTCTGTCGACCGCCAGTTGAGTGGTAATTTCGAGAGTAACCGTGGACAGTTCCCTATGCCTATAATAGGCCCTTATAAGATTGTCAACACCCAGGGACAGCATCGTGTGGAGGGCCTGAAAGGGACAACCGTTCAGGAAACGAAGGGTATTGAACTGAAAGGACAGCCCGGTGCCAAGGTCCGTTGTATCTTTGACGGTGAGGTGAGCCGGGTCGTCGACTACCGGGGGGCAGTGATTGTCATCGTGCGTCATGGCACCTATTTCTCTGTATACAGTGATCTCTCGTCGGTGAATGTCTCAACTGGACAGAAGGTCAGTACACGCCAGGTCATCGGTACCGTCAGTCGGGATGGTACGATGAAATTCCAGTTGCGCCGTCTGTCAGGTGCTTTGCTCAACCCTCTGTCTTGGTTGAGCAGATAGATGATTCCTTGATTATAGTTGGAAGTCCGAGAGCAGTCGCACATACGTGTCGATGGCCTGTTCTATCTCGGAGATACGGATGAATTCATCGGCAGAGTGACTGCGTGCAGAGTCGCCCGGGCCCAGTTTTACCGACGGGAAGGGCATCAGGGCCTGGTCGCTGAGGGTGGGACTGCCAAAGGGCTGCATCCCCATCGCCATACATTTCTGCACCAGGGGATGTGTCTCCGGGATGCTCGATGAATGGAGTCGGAACGAACGGGCCTCCAGACGGCATTTCTTCATTTTCTTCCGCAGGAACTCAAACAGGAATTCATTCTGGTAGAATTCATTCGGACGTACATCGATGATAAAATGCAGGTTGTCGGGAATCACATTGTGTTGTGTGCCGGACTCTATGACGGTCACCGTCATCTTCGTCGGACCTAACAACGGACTCTCCTTACGGAACCTGTAGTCTCTCAGCCAGACCAGATCGTCAAGGGCTTCGTAGATGGCATTCACGCCTTCGTTCCTGGCGGCATGGCCGGAGATGCCGTCAGCATATCCGTCGATGACCATCAGTCCTTTTTCGGCAATGGCAGGTTGCATACCAGTCGGTTCACCTACGATGGCCACGTCAATCTGCGGCAGTCTTGACATGACCCTGCTGAAGCCGTCCTTGCCAGATACCTCCTCCTCGGCAGAGGCTACCCAGAGGATATTATAGTTACGGGGCTGGTGGAGCATGATGCGGTAGGTCTGAAGCAAGGCCACAAGACCACCTCCACAGTCGTTGGAGCCTAAGCCATAGAGGATATCCCCTTCCTGGGTGGGCTGATAGGGGTCACGTGTCCAGGTGGCCACTGGCCTGACGGTGTCGATGTGGGCATTTAGCATCACCGTCGGACGGTTGTTATCCCAGTCCTGACAACCCACCCACAGGTTATGACCCTCACGACCGTGTGGCAGGCCCCATTCCCCTAAATAGCGGCTCAGCAGATTGGCTGCCCGCTCCTCATCTCTACTAACCGACGGTGTGGCTATCAGTGCCTTCAGCAGTCTGACTGCATCGTTCAAATAACTATTATACTCCATAGATTCCTGATATTTGCTGCAAAGATACAAAGATTATTTGAAACTACCAAAAAAAAGATGCCACCACTCTCGCGAGCAGTGGCATCAAAAAAGCCTATGTTTAACTAAAAATCCTTTTCTCTAAAAGAAATTTTCAGCCTTACGGCTAAAAATTTGAAAGTTTAAAAGGGAATTTCACAATTGCCTCCTGTTATCCACAGCTGAAAACTTTCTCTTACCAATAACTAAAAACCTAAAACTATAAATATTACTACTAACCTAAAACAATCTATTAACCTTTTGACGTTGCAAAGATACATATTATTTTGATTACTTGCAATACTTTTATGATAATAAGTGTATAAAAACCCCTCATTCTTGACATAAATCAAGCGATTGTGTGCGAAAACACTAAATAATTACTCGTTTTTCTTTGTTTTTTGCAAAACTTACAGTACCTTTGCGGGCAAAAATAATAAGGTATAAGATATGAAGAAACTATTAGCGGTTATTATCGTTTTGCTTGTGGCAATTCTCATGGTTTTGACCGTACCAGACAAGCAGAAACACAAGGAGGCCATGATGGAGGCCATCAATGAGTATGTGGAAGAAGAGTCTGTCGACAGGCTGGGTGACAATATCCTTGCCAAACTGGGCAAGAGTGTTGTGGTGAAAACCGTAGAGACAGTTCTTAACTCAAAACTCAAGGTCAATAACTATTACCTCTTTAATACTACGTACGTGCGCATGAAGGGGGAAAATCAGATGTTGTCATTAGGAATGTTCGGTCATGTGTTTACCTTTGACAAGGAGATGCTTCGCGACAAACTGAACGAAGCGATGAATGCCAAGGAAGAGGCTGAAAGTGAGAAAGAGGCCGCCAAACAGAGTGCCAAGGAATTGAAGCGCCTGAAAAAAGAAGAACAAAAACGCCTGAAGCAACTGGAGAAGGAACAGAAGCAACGCGAGAAGGAGGCAGCCAAGGAAGCCAAGCGCCAGGCCAAGGAAGCAGAGAAAAAAGCCAAGGAGGCCGAGAAAGAGGCTAAACGCAGGGCTAAGGAAACACAGAAGTGAGGGTATTGATTGTCAACACCAGCGAGCGAACGGGTGGGGCAGCCGTTGCTGCCAATCGCCTGATGAAGGCACTCATCAACCATGGTGTCAAGGCCAAGATGCTGGTGCGTGACAAAGAAAGTGATGCACTGACAGTTGTCGGCTTACCGAAATCGCCGATGCTTCATTGGCAGTTTCTTTGGGAACGGCTCGTCATCTTCGTCCGTTGCCGGTTTTCAAGGAAACATCTTTTTGAGATAGACCTTGCCAATACAGGTTCAGATATCACCAGACTCCCTGAGTTCCAGGAGGCTGATGTCATCCATCTGCACTGGATCAATCAGGGTATGCTCTCGCTCGGCAGTATCAGGAAGATCCTGCAAAGCGGCAAGCCCGTGGTGTGGACGATGCACGACATCTGGCCCGCTACGGCCATCTGTCATCTCACACTGGGGTGCAGGAGTTTTACTACGGCCTGTAAGTCGTGCAGACTATTGCCTGGTGGCAGTTCGTTGGCCCGGGGTGTGTGGCGTAAGAAACAACGGCTGCTTGAAGAAGGTAACATCCATTTTGTGGCCTGTAGTCATTGGCTGGAACAGGAGGCCAAGTCAAGTGCCCTGCTCAAGGGACAGAAGGTCACATGCATCCCCAATCCGATCGATACCCATATATATAAGAAAGGTAATAAGGAGGAGGCTCGTCAGCGACTGGGCTTGCCGTTGGACAAGAAACTGATTCTCTTCGCCTCGCAGCGGGTGACCAACGAAAACAAAGGCATGTCGTATCTCGTCGAAGCCTGTCGCCTCACAAAGTGTCAGACACTCTGTGAGGTGGTGATTCTTGGGGGACATGCTGAGGAGGTTGTGGATCAGTTGCCGATGAAAGCGCATCCTTTAGGTTATGTCAATGATGAGCAGCGTATCGTGGATGTCTATAATGCGGCCGATGTGTTTGTATTACCGTCACTTTCGGAGAACCTGCCCAACACGATTATGGAGGCGATGGCCTGTGGCGTACCTTGTGTCGCTTTCAAGGTGGGTGGTATTCCTGAGGAGATCGACCATCTTCGGAATGGTTATGTGGCAGCGTATCGCGATGCCGCCGACCTGGCCAAGGGTATCGACTGGGTATTACAGGAGGCCGACTATGATACTTTGAGTCAGAATGCCGTCCATAAGGTGGCACAGAACTATTCCCAGCAGAGTGTGGCTTTCAAGTATCTTGATGTCTATCAGCAGGCCATGGCCTTTAAGCCCTACGGATTATGATTGCGATTACCTACGTCACCATCACCTATCAGGCAGCGAAAGTATTGCCGCGCACCCTCGACAGTGTGTTACAGCAGGATTATCCCGAGATTACGCACCTGATTATCGACGGCGCCTCGACAGACGGTACGCTCGAAATCATTAACGATTATGTCGAACGTTCGAATGCTGCCGATAACGGTCATAAGGTACTGCTCATGTCGGAGCCCGACAATGGTATCTACGATGCAATGAACAAAGGCCTTCGCAGTCTCACGGGCGACTATGTCTGTTTCCTCAACGCTGGTGATTTCCTCCCGTCCCCCGATACCGTCAGCAGGATAACTGCACAATGCACAATGCATCATGCACAATTGCCTGCCGTTCTCTATGGCGATACCGACATTGTCGACGGCGAGGGTCATTATCTGCACCACCGTCGCCTGGCACCGCCAGAACATCTTACCTGGAAATCGTTCCGTCAGGGCATGCTCGTCTGTCATCAGGCTTTCTATGCCCGTACCGACTTTGCCATTGCCACACCCTACGACCTGCAGTATCGCTATTCTGCCGATGTTGACTGGTGCATCCGTATCATGAAGGCGGCTGCCAAGGAGAATGTGCCGTTGCAGAACCTGCACATGGTGGTGGTCAACTATACCGAAGAGGGTCAAACAACACTCCACCACCGCGAGTCGCTCTGGGAGCGTTATCGGGTGATGGAGCATCATTACGGCCGAATCCAGACCTTCTTCTTACACTGCTGGTTTGTCGTCCGTTCGCTTATTTCACGATAATCTTCTTCTTGTTTACAATATATACGCCCTTCGGCAGATTGTCCATGTTGCCGTCTGTACTTACCTGTCGTCCATCGAGGGTGTAGACCCTGTCTGCATGACCATTGCCAATAGTGATGGCTTCGATGCCTGCATCAATAGTCTTCTGCAGACCCTTTTCATTGTAATAGCCACCAAGTTGGAAAGTCAGATCTTCAGTCTGAGGAGAACCAAAATTGCTGAAGATGATCATGCCAGGCTTTTCGACGGAAGTGTTGCTTTGCTTGGTACCGTCCCAGGTCCATTTCCACACCTTGTTTCCGTTCTCGGCTACGCCAAGCAACTGACAAGGCACACCTGGCCAACCTCCATTGGCATAAGTGAAGTTCTCTCCAGGGGAACTGTTCCAGGCCCAACAGTAAATGGTTTTATCCCAGTTAGCGGGAGCCTCAAAGAAGGCACATACCTCACCTTCATTGACAATACAGACGGCCTCTGGCAGTTTCTCCTCCTCTTTATAGATATAGGTACGCGTGATGATGCCACTGACGGCCGAACCAATCAACAGTCCAACTTTCAGCGTCACATCCTTCTCACCCTCTATCTTGATGCTGCTGCCGCTGGCCACTTGGGTGCCGTTGGTGGCAGAAGGCTCTGAACCGTCTAAGGTGTAGACGAGTTTGGCACCGGCAGTATTCGACACAGCCGTCAGCGTTACATCGAAGGCCTCTTTGAAATCGCCGCTACCCTTATCGGCCCATGCGGTATTCATATCATTGGCCAGATAGTAGGCATAGTGATAACCTGAGAGGATCTTTGTCCACTGGTTGGTGTTTGGCTCTACCTGCTTCTCGTCACCCACCACCACTAAGAGCCTGTTCTCATTGTTCACCTTGATGGTGTTGGCATAGTAGGCCTTGTTATTCCTGAAACTTGAGTAGGTTGATGTGTTGGTGATACCAGCCAACTTACGGGCCTCTATCATGGCCTTGATCTCAGATTTGTAGGTCTGCCAGTGCTTGTAGAAGACGCAAGGGGTGCCTGGCATCGCCAATAGGAAGGCATTGGCGGCAAGGGTGTCCTTACGGATGGGATCCTGCTGAGCAGTCGAGGAACGATACTCGGTATCGTGGTTCTCAACGAAGGTCACAGCATACTGACGGTAGTCGGCATCCGACGTGATGCTTGTGGATGAAAGCAAACGATAGTCAGGGTCCTGCTTCCAGTTGTTGGCATCCTTGTCATTGGCACTGCCTCTGAGCGCATTACGCACCGTATAACGGAAGGGGAAGTCGAAGGCTGCACTGGTCTTGTCTGTGTTATTTATCCAGTTCTTGACAGTAGTGGCATTGCCGTCCCAGTATTCTCCCACGGAGAACTGGGGTTTGCTGTCTTCGTTGTAGAGTTTCGTATATGTTGCGGCGTAGCCCTTCACCATGTCATAGCGGAAGCCTGCATAACCGAGGTCTTCCAGTAGGAACTTCAGATAGGCTTTCACGATGTTCTGCACGTTCTCGCTCTTGTGGTCGAGGTCACGCATACCGTCCCAGCCCTCACCAGTGTCGTTGTTCGCACTCAGCGAAAAGCCATTATCTGTGGCCCATTTCTTGGTGGCACCGCCATCGTCGTTGGCACAGATATCCGTCGACTTCATCTCGTAGACAATACCTTTGTAAGTCTCTCTTGGGAAGTCCACCCAGTTGCTCATGTTCTTGCGGTGGTTAATCACCACGTCGGCGATGGTGCCTATGCCCTTCTCCTTGAAGGTCTTGATCATCGAGCGCAGTTCGGCTTCAGTGCCGAAGGTGCTATTGTAGTTGTTAAACCACCACAGGTCATCGTAGCCCATGGATGTACCGCCACAGTTACCGCTCTGTGGAACCCAGACAAGGTCAAAACTGCTGGCAAGGTCGTCGGCCTGCTTCTCCAGCGAGGCCCATTGGCTGTCACCATACGAATCCCAGTAGAATCCCTGCAGCATTACGCCGCCGTAGTCCTGTGGCCAGCCCTGGGCCTGAACCTTTATTGTGCCGCAGAGTATAAAGATGGCGGCCAGCATCCTAAATAGAATCTTTTTCATATTGTCTGTTATTAATGGAGTTATACATATTTGATGGCGAGCATGGTGAGGTCGTCAATTGTTTCATTCCTAAATGACTTTCTGCTGCAAAGATACAAACAATTGTGCAAAGTTCAAAGTGAAAAGCCCTGAAATCTACAAAAGGCGAATCTTTTTTCTCTTTTTGGGTCGTTCCGATAGTCTCTTTGAGGTGTTCGGATTATCCCTTTGAGTCATTCGAACCATTCCTTTACCCCCATAGGGATTATCGGAATGAGTCGTTCGGATTATCTTAATGACCTGTAGAAGGTATCTCTTTGGATCGCTTGCCTTAGCGGGTACAAAAGTACAACATGGGGAGAGAGCGTTGTCCCTCTTTGAAAAAGTACTATCACTATGAGGCTAAGCCCCCCTCTAGGGCCCCTTTATAGGGGCCTAAGAGGAGGGGCTTTCGCCTGAGTCGGCGGCGGGCTGGTTGATACCGAACTCCACACCGATGAATGAAGCCTGGTACATGAAGTGGGTACTGCTTTCGCGTGGTGTGAGTCTCGTGAACAGCGGGGTCAGCCCCCGGTGATATACAGTACAATAATTGGGGGAATTTGGCCTAATTCTCCTATTTTTTTTGTTTTAATTGGGTGAAAAAGAAAAAAAAAGAGGATTTCTGAGTTCTATTTTAATAAAATATTGTATCTTTGTGGCGTTTAAGAGTAAACAAATATCCATTGGAGTGACAAAAACTATCATAATAATATTAACATGAAACAGAAAAAAGCTTTAATCTGGGCAGTAATGATTGGCACGGCAGTCGTTGGACTGACGGCGTGCGGAATCGATATGCCTAAGGAGACACAGTCATCGTTTGAAACAATGACAGTGAAGAAATCAGACATTGAACTTCCTTATAAGTTCAGTGCCAGAATGAAAGGTCAGAACGACGTAACGGTAATGCCACAAGTCAGTGGTCAGTTGATGAAGATTGCAGTGACCGAGGGTCAGCAGGTGAAAAAGGGACAGACGCTCTTTGTCATCGACTCCCGCAATGCCCAGTTGGAACTGGAGGCTGCACAGGCTAATCTACAGGCAGCCCTGGCTCAGGAGAACTCTGCCAAGTTGGAGTATGAGTCGAACAAGAACCTGTTTGAGAAGAAAATCGTGAGCAGCTATATGCTGAGCAACTCTGAGAACGCCTACAAGCAGGCACAGGCTTCAGTCGCCCAGTCCCGGGCAGCAGTGAACCGTGCAAAGGTGAACCTCGGCTTCTGTACCATCACGGCTTCCGTATCCGGCGTCATTGGTGAAATACCCGTGCGTGGCGGCGACCAGGTATCGCCGATGACGAAGCTGACGGTGCTGAGCGGCAATACAACGATGGATGCGGAGTTCTCGGTGCCAGAGGCAATCATCGAGGAGTCTGTGCAGTCGGGAGCGACAAAGGAAGACAAGGCGAAATATATAGCTGCGCTTCCCGATGTGACATTCGTGATGAAGAATGGCACAGAGTATCCGCATAAGGGTCGCGTCACCAGCCTGACAGGTGTGGTGGATGTCGCCACAGGATCGCTGGGATGCAAAGCATCGTTCCCGAACCCCGAAGGCCATCTGTTTTCCGGTATTCAAGGTACGCTGGTATTGCCGCTAACTGAGCAGAACGTGATAGTGATTCCACAGAATGCCGTGGTGAAGCTGCAGGATAAGTCGTTGGTGTATAAGGTACAAGCCGACAGTACGGCAACGGCCGTAACGGTGACGACGGCGAATACCGGTAACGGCAAGGATGTTATCGTGCTCAGTGGTCTCAATGAAGGCGACAAGATTGTGACCGTTGGTGCTAACAATGTTCAGGAAGGCCAACAAGTGCTGTTTGCGGAGGAAGGGAAAAGTGAATAGTGAAAAGTGAATAATTTGCTACAGCACTGAAAGGTATGAAGAACAATATATTTATCAACAGATATGTGATGGCTTGTGCCATCTCGATAGTTATTGCACTTGTGGGCTTCATCTGTATGAAAACGCTGCCCATCGAGCAATATCCAAGCATTGCGCCGCCGACGGTGCGTGTCATCACCACTTACACAGGTGCAGATGCAAACACCATTATGAAGTCGGTGGTGCAGCCATTGGAGGAGAACATCAACGGTGTTCCCGGCATGACCTATATGACCTCGACGGCAAGTTCGTCGGGCGACGTAAGCATTCAAGTGTACTTTGAACAAGGCAGCGACCCAGACATTGCTGCGGTGAACGTCCAGAACCGTGTGTCGAGAGCCACTGCACTGTTGCCCGCCGACGTGACGAAGGTGGGTGTGCAGGTGATGAAGCAGCAAAACAACATCCTGCAGATTGGAGCCGTCAGGAGCGTGGACGGCAAGTATGACGATGATTTTATCGCCAACTACATCGACATCAACCTCAAGCCGCGTCTGATGCGTATCACGGGTGTGGGCGACGTACTTTCGTTGGGAAACACCTACGCACTGCGCATTTGGATGAAGCCCGATGTGATGGCGCAGTATGGCCTGGAGCCAAATGATGTCTTTGCCGCCATTGGGGGACAGAGTTTCGTTTCGGCTACGGGTTCCCTTGGCGAACAGTCACAGAATGCCTACCAGTATACGATGGAGTATAAGGGTACGCTGAAAACCGTTGAGGAGTTCAATGACATTGTGCTGCGTACCAATGACGGCGGCCACATGCTACACCTGAGCGATGTAGCCGACGTGGAAATCGGTGCCGTGAGCTACAACTTTGTTTCGAACATCAATGGCAGTCCGGGCACCATCTACATGGTGTTCCAGGCTCCGGGTGCCAACGCCACCGAAGTGAACGCCCGCATCAACAAACTGTATGAAGACTTGAAACCGACGATGCCTGCGGGACTGGAGTTCGTGAAACTGGAGACCAGTGACGACTTCCTCTTTGCAGCCATCCATAATGTGGTGGAAACGCTGGTCATCGCCATCATCCTTGTGATTCTCGTGGTGTTCTTCTTCCTGCAGAACTTCAAAGCCACCATCATCCCCTCTATCTCGATTATTGTATCACTGTTAGGCACCTTTGCCATCGTCTCATTAGCAGGCTTCTCGCTGAACATCCTGACGCTATTTGCCCTGGTGCTGGCCATCGGTACGGTGGTGGACGACGCCATCGTGGTGGTCGAGGCCGTGATGGCAAAGATAGAGGGTGGTATCAGCGATGCCCGCGAGGCTACCCGCCAGGCCATGAGCGAGGTGTCGGTAGCCGTGGTGTCGTGTACCTTGGTATTTATGGCCGTGTTCATCCCTGTGACCTTCATGCCCGGCACCTCCGGCACGTTCTTCACCCAGTTTGGTGTAACGATTGCCTCGTCCGTCGGTCTGTCGTGCGTATCGGCCCTTACACTTTGTCCCGCCCTATGTGCCATCATGCTGAAGGTGACCAATGGCAAGAAGGAAGGCAAGAGCCTGACCTATTACACGAAGAAGGCTTACACCGTGAGCTATAATGCCATCTACAACAAATACTCGAAGAGCGTCCAGAAGTTCATCAAGCGCCCCGTCCTGGCATGGAGCATACTGGCACTGGCCGCTGTGCTGCTGGTGTTCTTCATGAGAAGTCTGCCCTCTGGCCTCGTGCCACAGGAAGACCAGGGCGTGTTCCTTGCTGAAATCCGCGCCCCAGAAGGCACCACCATGCAGCAGACCCGTGAGATCGTGAAGCAGGTGGAAGAGAAAGTGAAGGAGATTCCCGAGTTGGAAAGTTTCGCCGTAGCTGTTGGCTATGGCATGATGTCTGGCTCCGGCTCGAACTATGCCACCCTGATTGCCCGTTTGAAGAACTGGGAAGAGCGTCCGGGCATGAACCACCTGATAGACCTCGTCCTCGGACGTTTCTACTATGCCTGTAAAGATATTAAAAATGTGCAAGTGATGCCATTCCAGCTGCCTCAGGTTCCGGGCTACGGTTCGAACAACAGCGTGAACCTCGTCCTTCAAGACTTGAACGACGGCGACCTGTCGGAGTTCGCCAAACTGGCGAACAACTTCCTGACAAAGTTGGGCGAGCGGCCAGAGATCAGTATGGCCATGACGTCGTACTCCGAGCGTTTCCCGAAGTATCAGGTTGAGGTCGATCCCGCACAATGTGACCGTGCCGGCGTATCGCCTGCTGCCGTACTGCAGACGCTGGGCGCCTACTGCGGCGGAAGCTATGTGGGCAACTACAACCAGTTTGGTAAGGTCTATCGCATCATGGCCAGCGCTGCGCCCGAATACCGTCTTGACCCGTCATCACTGAATAACATATTTGTGAAGGTTCGTGATGGTAAGATGGCGCCCATCTCCGAGTTTGTCTCACTGAAGGAGATTGTCGGCACGTCGAACATCGAGCATTTCAATCTATTCCAGAGCATCACCTGCTTCGTTCAGGCCGCCAGCGGCTACACCGAGGGTGATGCCCATGAGGTTATCGCCGAGGTGTTCAAAGAGACGATGCCCAACGGCTATAGTTATGAGTACAGCGGTATGTCGCGCGAGTTGGAGGAGGCAGCAGGTTCGAATACCACCGCGCTTATATATGTAATATGTGTAGTGCTTATCTATCTCATCCTTGCCTCGCTCTACAACTCGTGGTTCACGCCGTGGGCTGTGCTGCTCTCCGTGCCCTTCGGACTGATGGGTGCCTTTGTCTGCGCCTACCTCGGTTCGCTGCTCCACCTGCCTGGCATGGATAACAACATCTACCTGCAGACGGGTGTCATTATGCTGATCGGTCTGTTGTCGAAGACGGCCATTCTGATTACAGAGTTTGCCTCCGAGCGCCGTGCCCAGGGCATGAGCATCGTCGAGGCAGCCTTCGAGGCTTGTAAGGAGCGTCTGCGCCCGATCCTGATGACCGTGGCCACGATGATCATCGGTATGATACCGCTCGTGATTGAGGGTGGTGCCGGTGCCAACGGTAACCGCGCCCTCGCCTTGGGTGTCATCGGTGGTATGAGCATCGGCACCATTGCCCTGCTCTTCGTCGTCCCCGCCTTCTTCATCGTGTTCCAGAAGTTGCACGAGAAATACCAAGGGAAGACCCACCCCCAAACCCCTCCCTGTGAGGGAGGGGAGTAATTACCTCACATTAAATAATGGTTGTATATGAAAAAATATAGTATTATCGTCACAGCAGCCTTTTGCTTCCTGTTCACAGGCTGCGGTTTATATAATAAGTACGAGCAGAATACACCAACGCCCTCCGATGTTTTCGGCACGATAGAGGATGCCACCGCTGGTGGTGAGTCTCTGGCCCAGATGTCGTGGCGCGAGTTCTTCACCGACCCGCTGCTCCAGCAACTCATTGAGCAGGTGCTGGCCAATAATACCGACCTGAACTCTGCCCGTATTGCCGTAGAGAAGAGCCAGGCCTCGTTGAAGGCTGCTAAGATGGCCTACCTGCCGTCGCTCTATTTCTCGCCGCAGGGTACGTTGGCCAAGTTTGACGACAACCCGTGGTCGAAGACCTACAACCTGCCCCTGCAACTGTCGTGGGATGCCGATGTGTTCGGTTCTATCACCAACAAGAAACGCGCCGCTGAGGCTGTGCGCCTACAGGCACAGATGGGCGAGGAGGCTGTACGTACCAACCTCATCAGTGCCGTCGCCCAACAGTATTACATGCTCCAGTTGCTCGACCGTCAGTTGGAGATCCTGACCATGACCGACAGCCTGTGGGGTGCCTCGTTGGAGACGCAGAAGTCGCTCTATGAGAACGGTAAGGCCTACTCGACCGCCGTCAACCAGATGGAGTCGTCGTATCTGAATGTGAAGACACAGATTGTAGATGTGCGCCGCAACATTCAGGCCACCGAGAATGCCATCTGCCGACTGATGGCTATGACACCGCAGCACATCGAGCGCAAGAACTGGGGCAGTGCCGCCTTGCATCACCCCGAGGCCATGGGAGACACCGGACAGCGCATGTTCGACCCGGCGTTCCTGAAGATCGGCGTGCCCGCCACAATGCTTGAATTGCGCCCGGATATCCGTATGGCCAACCACGCCATGGAGGAGGCCTTTTATAATACACAGGCTGCCCGCGCCGCCTTCTTCCCCAGTATCACGCTGACGGGATCGGCCGGATGGACCAACTCAGCCGGTGGCATGGTCGTCGACCCAGGCAAGATACTGCTTTCTGCTATCGGCTCGCTCACACAGCCCATCTTCGCCCGTGGCCAGTTGAAAGCCAACCTGAGGGTCAACCAACTGACACAGGAAGACCTACAGAAGAAATACATCCAGACGGTCATTGATGCTGGCAACCAGGTGAACGAGGCTTTGGCCGACTGTCAGGCTGCCCGCGAGAAGTATGCCTACTACCACCGTCAGGTCGAGGTGCTCTACGAAGCCTATACCGGCACCCATGAGTTGATGGACAACGGCAAGGCCGGCTACATCGAGGTGCTCACCGCCCAGGAAAACCTTCTCAGCGCCCAACTCAACGAGGCCTCGAACATGTACAAGGGTGCCCAGGCCGTTATCGCCCTCTACATCGCTCTCGGCGGCGGCACGAAATAAGTTCATGATTATTCAAAATCAACAATTAATAATTAACCCAATGATGAAAATGAAACGACTTTTGAAACCGATGCTACTGGCCTTTGCCCTGTTGGCAGGAGCCGGTAGCGCGAAGGCCGATGGCGAGGTCTGGATCAAGACCCTGCCCGACGACTTGAAGAAGGGCGACAAGGTGGTCATCGTCGACCTGACAACGAAGATGGCCTTGGCCAATAATTGCGCTGAGGATGCTGCTCCCCCTTCGGCGTCCATCAAGCTGAACGACCGCCTCGACCGCCTCGATGAGGAGACGGTGGGCGACACCGTGAAGTGGACGGTAGGCGTGCAGGGTAGCGGCGACAACCGCAAGCTGCAGTTCAAGACCGACGACAACCGCTATCTCAACGCCCTCAACAAGGACAATGGTCTGCGTATAGGCGGCGATGGCGTGAAAAACTTCAGCACCGTCTACGACGAAGGCAACCATCGTGCATGGTTCCTCTACACCGTGGTCAACGACACCAGCCGCGTCATGGGTATGTACTCCATGATGGCTATTTCGAACAACTGGCGCACCAAGACCACTATAGATGACCAGATCAAGGGTACGGTATTGGCCTTCTTCCGCAAGTCGGACCCCAGCAAGAGCGACGTCATCCTCTCCTTCGTCAATGCCGACGGTGAGGAGGACTACAACTATGAGACCGACCTGAAGAACGGCGCCAACAACTTTAAGGCTCCTACCCTGAATGGACTACCTTCAGGTGCTAAGGTCACCTACATCTCGACTAACGAGCATGTGGCCACCGTCAATGCTTCGACGGGTGCCATTACCCTACTCCGCCGAGGCACGACCGACATCACCGTGGTGTATAAGGGCGATTCCAAGAATAACTATGCGCTGGCTACCTATACGCTGCGTGTCGACGACGGCAACGAGACGTCAGGTACCAGCGACCATCCCTTCACTGTGGCCGAGGCCATTCAGTATGCCAAGGACGGCAACGGCTCCGTTGGCTACAACTACTTCGTGAAAGGTATAATCTGTAAGGTTGAATCCAGCAACAAAGGTGCTTACGGTGGCGTTTCCATTCCGGGCTTGACCAACAACAGCGTGGAAGGTACGCTGACCTATTGGATATCTGATACCGGCGTGATGAAAGACTCGCTGAAGGTCTCCACCGGTCGCGGTCTCAACTGGAGCGACCTCACCACCGACAGTATCGCCGTGGGCGACGAGGTGCTGGTGGTAGGTCCGATGAGCTATTCCACTGGCAGCAATATGATGGGAATGGGCACTGGTACCGGCACAGGTTCTGGAGGCGGCAAGGGTAAGAACGGCCCTGTGGCTGTCATCGATGCTGACAACTGTATGCAGTCACTTTTCCGCAAGCTCATAGTGGAAGATACGAAACTCTATCTGGGTACTCACCGCGACGGCACCGAGCTATACCGTATTAATGGTGACATGCCCGGCATGCTTGGCGAGACCAGCATGACGGTGAAGGACACCACCGTGGCCAAGGTCACCGACGACGGTTGGCTCGTCACACAGGGAGTAGGCAAGACCGTGGTTACCCTGAGCGTGCCTGTCACCGTTCCTGAAGGCACCTACACCATGACGCGCTCGTTCCATCTGAAAGTTACCACGACCGATGCGCTCGAGGGACACTTCGTACTCGTAGAAGACGCCTCGACGCTGCAGGCCGGCGACTCGCTTCTTATCGTGGGCACCTTGAACGACAAGAGCTACGTCATCTCACCCGACGATGCGACACTGGGCGGCAAGAAGGCCGTTGAAGTACGCATCGGCGAGAATGGTACCATCGACGAAGTACCCGACGATGCCACTTCCGTCACCCTGCGCGGTGAGGCCGGCAAGTGGAACCTCAGCACAGGTGGCATCAACTACTTCTATACCAGCGCGAAGAAACCCGGCGGCAGCGGCTTCAGCATCCCAGGCATGGGAGAAGGCACCGGCACGGGTACGGGAACCGGAACTGGTACGGGAACTGGCACTGGTACAGGAACTGGTGAGGAAGGCGGCACCATGCCTGACTTCATGAGCATCTTCGGTGGCAGCGACACCAACAAACTGCGCCACGACACCATTCCCGGCACGCCTGGCGACAGCGCTCAGGTGAAGATAACCATCGACAAAGACGCCTTTGCCACCATCACCTTCCGTGGCGACAGCATCCTGCGCTATACCCAAGAGGTTGACCTCGCCGGTCTGCTCGGCAGCCTTGGCTCCTTCGGCGGCTCTGGCGACAAGGAAGGGGAAGGCAAGGGCGGCAGTTCATCGAGCTTCGACCCCAGTGTTCTGGAGAGCCTTAACATCTCCATGCCCGGCTTCGAGGTGTTCAGCCCCGACACAGTTCCTGGCGTACTGCCCAAGCTTTACCGCTTTGAGCAAACCGAGGGCGAAATACAGTACAACTACTATGTGGCCGAACTCGATAATGCTAAGAAGGTGCTGACTTTCAAAGGCACCAACACTGCTCCCAATGGGATGACATCATGGGATGCTTCCAACACGACGAGCGGAGATAACAATGCTTATCCTGCCTGGCATGATTACAGTAGTTCGATTATCAGCGTGGTTATCGACGAGACATTTGCCGCTGCGCGTCCTACCAGTTGTCATTACTGGTTCCATTTAAATAAATTAAAATCTCTCGACGGATTGAAGAATCTCAATACCAGCGAAGTGATATCTATGTATGGTATGTTTGAAGACTGCAGATACCTGAAGGGAACACTCGACCTGAGTACATTCAACACCTCCAAAGTGAAAGATATGGGTTGGATGTTTGAGTCTTGTTTTGATATTACTACTATTTATGTGGGCAATGGTTGGGATATCAGCAATGTGGCATCGAATAATAATATGTTCCGGAATTGCAGCAGTATCGTAGGACAATATGGTGCTACTTATGACAATCAGACGCCTAATAATAACGGCTTGGACCATGCAAACTTCACGGAGCAGAATGGTCTCCTCTGCTTCAATGGACTTGTCATTAAGGATGACGAGGATAACAGTGATGCTTTAGAGCGTTATAACGGCCAGACCATGAACGTCTATTACGACCGCGTGCTGAAGGCAGACAAGAACGAGGACGGTACTTGGAAGAGCCACGCCTATTCTCTCTGTCTGCCTTACGACCTCGACCTGACGGAACTTCGCGATGCCGACAAGATGCAGAGTTGCATGCTCTTCTACATCAAGGACAACAAAGAGTTCATCTTCTCCAACTGCTCACCCAAATTGAAGGCCGGCGTAGGTTATGTGATCATCGTGAAGGAAGGCTCCGTGCGACTGTGTGCCGACAATCTTACCATCACTAACCAACTCTATGAGGGCGGTGTACCTGTCTATCCGTATGAAGACCCGAATGCAGAGCCAGTTGGTACATGGTTGGCCCATTTTGACAACATCGAAAGTGCCGATGCCGCCGCTATGTATGGCTTCGGTCTGTGGATGTCTGGTGGAAAGCCTTACTACATGCGTGTCAGACCCGACACACCCACAGCATGGCTGAAGCAATTCCGTGCCATCTATGTTCCCAATGAACCGACCGACATAAGATACTATACTATGTCGTTCAAGCAATGGGTTGCAGGTGGCGAAGAGGATGACCCCATTGTGGACTTCCCTGCCGGCAGTTTTGATGCTGACGAGTTCCCAGACGAGGACACCAAGGTTATTAACATTCCGTATGTCCACACCATTGATGCTGATGGTGCACATCGCTACTTCGACCTGCAAGGTCGTCAGATTTCTGCCCCAGTCTCAAAGGGAGTCTATATATATAATGGTAAAAAAGTAATAAAATAGAATAGTACAATGGAAAAAAAGAAGAATTATCAGAAACCAGACATGAAAGTATTTATGTTGAAACATCAGCCCCTACTGCTGGTCAGTGATCCTACCAAGGACATAGGTGGCCAAGACGGCGGTGAAACTAATCCATAGTCGAGGCTGGAACGACGAGGATTAATCCTCATTCCTCTCATGTCAATCTACCCCGACAGCCCTTCCTGACAAAAAGCGGGCTGTCGGGGAGTTATCCCATCATAACTCTGTAAACCGAAAATAGAAAAGTATGTCAGAACTTGAACCCCTGATAGCCGATCTGGCGCTTATCCTGATTTGCGCAGGTGCCATGACGCTACTTTTCAAACGCCTGAAGCAGCCTGTCGTTCTGGGATATATTGTGGCAGGCTTTCTTGCCTCGCCCAACATGTCGTACATGCCCAGTGTCACCGACCTGCACGGTATTCACCTCTGGAGTGAGATCGGCGTCATCTTCCTGCTCTTCTCGTTGGGTCTGGAGTTCTCGTTCCGCAAGATCCTGCGCATGGGAGCGGCACCAATTATCGCCGCCTGTGCCGTCATCGCGGGCATGATGTACGTCGGCTCGCTTACAGGTCAGTTCTTTGGATGGAGCGACATGGACTGCATCTACTTGGGCGGTATGCTGGCCATGTCATCCACCACCATTATCTTCAAGGCCTTCGACGACATGGGTCTGCGGCAGAAGCGCTTTGCCGGTCTCGTGCTCAGTGTGCTCATCATCGAGGATATCCTGGCCATTGTGCTCATGGTGATGCTCTCTACGCTGGCTGTCAGCAAGGAGTTCGAAGGTTCGCAGATGCTGATGTCCATCCTGAAGTTGACGTTCTTCCTTGTCCTCTGGTTTGTGGTGGGCATCTATCTTATACCGCTGTTCCTGCGTAAGGTGAAGTCGCTGATGAGCAACGAGACCATGCTCATCACGGCTCTTGCCCTGTGCTTCGGCATGGTGGTATTTGCCTCGGCCGTAGGCTTCTCGGCCGCCTTCGGTGCCTTTGTCATGGGCAGCATCCTGGCCGAGACCGTTGAAAGAGAACAGATAGAGCACTTGGTCAGTCCTGTGAAGGATCTCTTCGGTGCCATCTTCTTCGTGTCTGTCGGCATGATGGTCGATGTGACCCTTATTGTGGAGTACATCGTGCCCATCCTCTGCATCGTCGTTGCCATCATGCTGGGTCAGACTATTCTGAGCACGGGCGGCTTCCTTCTGGCAGGACAGCCGCTGAAGATCGCCATGCAGTGCTCGTTCTCGCTGACGCAGATTGGCGAGTTTGCGTTTATCCTCGCTACGCTTGGTACATCACTGCACGTCACCAGTGATTTCCTGTATCCCATCGTCGTGGCGGTATCCGTCTTCACAACGTTTACCACGCCTTATATGATTCGTCTGGCAGAACCTGCCTACGCAGTGGTTGCGCGTGTGCTACCGGCCAAGTGGATATCCAAGTTGGAGCGCAACACCTCCGATGAATCGGAAGTGCAAGAGACCAATGAGATGCGCCAACTCTGGCGTGCTGAATTCAAGCGTTATGTCTTCATTGTGCTGATCAATAGTGTGCTCTGTCTGGCCGTGATTGCCATTATGTACTATTACGGTGCACCAGTGATTTACGGTATGCTGTCCGACCCCTGGTCTGGTATCGTCACCGCCTTCCTCACATTGTCTGCCTGCGGACCCTTCCTTTGGTCTCTGATGCGTCAAGGTAGCAAAAGTGACAATGTCAACAGACTCTGGTACGAAGGGAATCGTAACCAGCGTGTAAAGATTACGGCATTTGGCATCCTGCGTCTGGTCATCGCAGCCGCCATCATTGCCTATATTATCGGCAATACATTGCCCATGATTGGCATGTACGGCATTTTCGCCGTGATCGCTGTGGCGTGCTTTATCTTTATGTCGCCCTCTTTGGAGAAACGTAGCGACTCTATGACCAAGATTTTTACCGAAAATTTGAATAAAAGTGAGGAAAACCAATAACGAAAGTATGAAATACATATATTATTGGATAATCGCAACTTCCCTACTTACCTTCTCATGTGATACTTATGCTCAGTCTATTCTTCATCGCGCTGACAGCATCCTGACTGTGAACTACCGTAAGGGCGACATCGATACGGCCTACATCACGCGGCCTGCGACGAAGTGGACTGTCACGGCAAGGATGAATGTGTCGGGCGCGAAGATTGAAACCGAGGGAATAGATCAGGGGCAACATTTCAAGTCTGAGATGGAAGCCAATAGGAAGGCGACGCTCAGTGTGGGGGTCAGTTACCTCGGCCTATCGCTCAGTGCGGCACTCAATCCTGCCAAACTGATGGGCAAATACCGTGACTACGAACTCAACTTCAGTAGTTACGGCCGTCGCTTCGGTTTCGACATCATCTATCAGGATGCCAAGAACTTCAAGGGCTGGCACGACCACGATGGCATGGAGCGCGTTACACTGCCTGACGGTTTGCTGTCGGTGAAGACACTGAACCTGAATGCCTTCTACGTATTCAACAGCCGCCGTTTCTCCTATCCCGCCGCTTTCTCGCAGAGTTACATCCAGAGGCACTCTGCCGGCAGTTTCCTCCTGGCGGCGTCGGGCCAAGGCCAGCATGCCACCCTCGACTGGGAACAGGAGATGCAACTGAAGATGACGAACATAGGTCTCGGTGCGGGCTATGGCTACAACTACGTGCCAGGCAAGGGTTGGCTGCTGCATATATCCGCCCTGCCCACGTTCATCGTCTATAGCAACACGTCGATGACTTTCGGCGACTCGAACGTACCCCTTCACTACCACTTCCCTGAGGTCATCATTACTGGCCGCGGTGCCGTCGTCCGCCAGTGGGGCAACAAGTTCCTCGGTATGTCGATGGTATTCAATTTTACCAATATCGGCCACGAAGAGAGCCTCGCTATACACAACATCAAATGGCGCATCCGTACGTTCTTCGGTCTGCGTCTATAGAATCTTGGATAAGGTAAGGCCGGAAGTGCCAAGACTTCCGGCCTTTTGGCTTAATTTGCTATTTCAGCACCTTCTTGCCATTGTCGATATAAACTCCCTTGACAGGCTTGTCGTTGAGCAGACGACCCTGCAGGTCGAAGTAGCGACTGGTGCCGTCGGTATCAATGGCACGGATGGTGGGCTCGATGCCGGTGGGAGCACTCTCGATGTAAGGGATGGTGGCTTCAAAGCCCAGATGATCGTAGTTGACATCCTCGCCGGTGCTGGTACTCTGCTGGTCGAAGAAATGGAACATCGTCTTGTATGCACCAGGTTCGGTAGCGGCACGTGTGCGTGCTGCTGCAGGAGCATCCGACTCGAAATAGCCTCGGAAGGCTGACAGATGGTTTTGCCCTGCGTCATCACCTGACTGGAAGCGTGCCCAGGTACCATCGTCGCGCATACCATATATATTCATCGCATCAGCCTGCTTGTCGGAGATGCTGGTGAAGTTGGCCTGCCACTTTCCTACGGGCGTGAACTTGTCATAAAAGTACCAGTCCTCGAAACTGTTGACCACATTTTGTTCGTCGTCAACAATGGCATTGCTGAGTGTGACACCAGTGGCGCTCAGATTCAACTGGCCCTTGAGAACCATCACGAGATAGGCCCTGCCGGCTTGCATGAGAGTGGGGTTGGCACCGTCATCCGGAAGGAAGACGAACTGCTTGTAGTATTCCTCCTTGAATGCCAGACGGAAGATCTTTGCCTGGTCGGCCTCACAATATTCGGTGAAGTCGTAGTCGTAAGGCAGGCTGACGATGTAGACACGCGGAATCCATGTGCCATCTTTCTTCTGAGTGGCAGCGAGCGTCCGGTCGTAACTGACGTTGACGGTCTGGCCATTGTAATTCTCCAACACGGCTGAGTTGACATCATCGTTATTATCGGAAAGTGTAACCTTTTGGATAGGCTTGTGGAAGCCGCAGAAGTTGTCAAGTGAGGCACTCGGAGAGGTGAAGCGCAACTGATAGACACCAGAGTAGGGAGCCACGAAATAGGTGTAGCCACTTTGTACGAACGTGTCGTAATAGGTCCAGTCGTCGTTGCCGTCGAGACGATAATATACGTTGAGTTGGCCGCTGGAGCCACCACCCATGAGCGCACCCATCATGGCCATCATGCCACCGCCAAGTTCAGCCTCGAAGCGCAGCACGTCGCCCTTCTTGCCTTGCAGGCGTGGGGTGATGAGTTCGTAGGCGTCAGAACCCGTAGTGGCCATATATGTCTTGGGTGCAGCGTCGCCACCACCGCCCATCATGCCGCCAAGCATGTCCATCAGACCACCGCCGCTATTGGGCAGTTTCACCTCCCAGCCTGTGGTTTCCCAGTCTTCGGGCAGGTCTATCGGCTTCGTCTTGTCTTCACGCAGGAATTCTGGCTCAAAGTCCTCCGTCCAGGCGTCAGCATAGGTGCTGTAGGCCGTGAGTGGGTAGGTGAGTGGTGAGAGGACAGAACTCGTCGGTGTGAAGGTGACGGCTCCCTGATGTATGCCTAACGACTCTGGGTCGAAGAGGTAGGCGACATCGATGTAGGCGGTATCGCTGGCATTGACGGTAAACTCTTTGGCACTGAGGCCGAAGGTGGTCTCGTCGGTAGAGGCAACGGCACCCTGCAGGCTTCCGGTACCCGTGTTGACCACGGCCAATGTCTGGGTGTTGTTGGCCTGTGGCATGCCGTAGTTGATGGCACTGGCAGCGGTGTTGTTGTGAAGCACGTAAATGTCGGGGGCGTTCTCGTCGAGGTGGAATCCTGCGATGCTGTCAACGACGATGCTGTCGGAGGCAATGATGCGGAAGCGGTATTCGCCAGGGTCGATGGAACCCACCCAGAGTACTCTGTAAACAGAGTCGAGAGGCTCGGTGTATTCCTTCACCTTCTCCCACTTGTTGCTGCCATAGACAGATTTCTCGACGACAACCGACGAACTGCTGCCCATAAAGGCACCCATGCTATCCGTATCATCGTCGCTGCTGCCTTTCCTTGCAGAGAAGAGCAGTACCTCGTCAGTGCTTTCAACCTTGAGGGGCGGAGTCATCAGGAACGACGACGAACCACCACCGAACATGGCCCCCATGCCGTCGTCTTCACTGGTAGTTGCCACATTATCGCGGAACTCCCACCCTTCAGTGAAAAAGCCTTTTGGCTGAACGTTTCTATTGAAGTCCTCCACCCACACACCAGGCTGGGTGACAACGGCCGTAACATTCAGGGTCTTGCCATAGACGCGCTCATCGGCAGGAGTGAACGTGATTCTTGTCTCGTTCTTGCCGGGCTTTCCGGCTTTGAAATTGAAGGTGATATTGACAGCAAGCGTGTCGGCGGCAACCACCTCCAACTGGGCTGGACTCACAGAGAACAGGGCTGCATCGTCAGAAGTGATGTCCACCTTCAGTGTACCTGTAGCCGTATTGATGACCTTGAGTGTCCGGATGCTGTCCTTCGTACAGAGGCTGTAGTCTAAGTGGTATGCCCTTACATCGTTCTCTATAATATAGATGTCGGGGGCCTCTTTGTCGATGTGGAACCCGGCCACGCTGTCAATCAGCACAGCCGTGTCGCCGGCCCTGAAGCGGAAACGGTACTCACCGGTGGGAGTATCAGCGATGGTGAATGTCTTGTAGAGGGTGTCGAGTTCGGTGGTGAAGTCGGCTACGCGCACCCACTCGTTACGGCTATAGACCGTCCGCTCCACGACGAATGTGGAGTCGGTAGAGCCGAAACTGATACTCATGCCTGAATCGGAGTCGTCCTTCTTGCCTTTCTTCGCGGAGAATACCAGTTTTTCGCCATCGTTGACAACTAAGGGTGGTGTGAGCAGGTAGTTGGGTTTGCTGTCGCCACCCATGAATGAATTCAGCAGATCATCCATATTGAAGTTGCCTTTTTCTTCTTCTGGATTATCATTAGGGTCTTCTTCTGGATCATTTCCTGTGCTTTCGGGGTCTTCAGGGTCTTCGGGGTCTTCTTTCTTGGTATTCCCCATTAACTGCTCTAAATCAAAACCGGAAGAAGACGATTCTGTCTGAATGGCGCCGTCCTTCACTGTCCAGCCCTCGGTAAACCAGCCGTAGGGCAACTTGGTCCCGTCGTTGAACCGCTCGTCCATCTGCTCGGTGGCAACGGACTGAGCCTGCATGCTTACCCCCACAAACAGGAGCAGCATGGAAAAGAGTAATTTTTTTCTCATAAATTTAAGTTTAGTATAGATATCTATTTCTTTCTTGGGTACAAAAGTACTGTGTTATGCACATCCGTCCGCTAACAATTTAGGTTTATTTTATGGCAATTAGTCGCTTATCCCTTGTATAATCACGGAAAAACAGTATTTTTGCAAACAAATTGTGCTTATTTGCATACCAACATAAGAATCCATAGCAATGCCAACCTCCAAAGAACCGCTGCTACAGTCCATCGAGCAAAACGACATCTTTATTGTGCGGGAGATGCCACGCTTCTTCGGCTACAATGAAGATTTCGTATTTCCCCACACCGTCCTGACCCTCATTCTGAGCGGTAGCGGGCGGGCTATGTACGACATGCGCATCATCACCCATCACAAAAACGACCTGTGCATCATCCTTCCAGGCCATATTATGCACCCAATGGATTGTACCGACGACTTCTCATACGCCCTTTTGTTCATCTCGCCGAAAATGCTTGATGACCTCCGTTTCCATACCTTCAGCCACGACTACGAGAAATTCAACTACGCCCCCGTCTGTTCGTTGACCGACGAGCAGGCTGCACATCTACTCGCCATCATCAATCAACTTGACACCATTGCCAACTACACCGACAAGGAACTGCCCCACCGTTATCAGACCCTGTTGGCACAACTCGCTGTGGGCTATGAGTTTCTTAACTACTACCGTCGTGATCAGGACCGGAAATGGGCAGAGAACCGACATACATACATCTTCAACCGCTTCTGTGACTTGGTAGTAAAACACTATCGGGAGTCGCGGGAGGTCAAATACTATGCCGATATGCTGAACCTCACCCCCAAGCATCTCAGCAAAGTCATCCGCTCAGCCACCAACGGTCTCTCGCCAGTTGAATGGATAGAGCAATATGTGACAGCACAGGCCAAGCGCCTCGTCGAATCACACGCCACACAGACACTTCAGGAGACAGCCTACATGCTTGGATTCTCCGAGCCTACATCCTTCTACCGATATTTCAAGCGCGTCACGGGCATGACAGCAAAACAATACCGCGACAAAACACAGACCTGTCGTAATTTGCGATAGTAGTGTCGTAGCAAAAAATAGTAGTGCCGTAACAAAAAATAGTAGTGCCGTGGTGATGACCATGCTTTTTTGCACGGGTATGCGTATACTTGTCATATCCACTTTTTAACCCACTCATCCCGCCTATCCCACACTGGAAGTAAAAAATCTTACGTGTGGGATAGGTGGGATGAGCGGGTTGTTTTTCTATTGGATTACAGCCTGTTTATGAGAATCTGGTATTATCGGATGTATTTTTAGAATAGATTTCGGTATTTTCGGAGGTTTTTACTAAAAACATTTGCGTAAATCGAATAATATAACTATCTTTGCCGAGCAGCCCTCTGGTTACAAGGCGCACAAGTTGTTGGATGTTTTCTGCGAGAAGTATTCCCACGTTGTTGAACGGCGTTACCTCATATACACAAAAGATTTGAAGAAGGACATGGAAACATTGTTACTCCCCGTGTACATGACTCAATTGCTATAGTAGAGGATCTTAATATCGTATCATTATAACATTTAACGAATATGAGAAAGAAATTTCAGTTGATGCTTGCCGCCATCCTTGTAATCTGCGGCATGACGATGGTATCCTGCCTTTCAAATACAAAGGAAACTGTTGATGTTCCCATTGCACCTGACTATCAAGATTCTACCCAGTGGTATATCACCAACCGTCAGGCTGCAGCCGACGTATTTTACATTATCTCCACCGAAACAGGTGACTATTCGCTGCCTAATGGCAAAATATGCCATTATGCCGATACTTATAGTGACAGCCTTCGTGCTCCCCTTTATGGCGAGATGCTTGGCGTGGACACGCTGGTTAGCGGACAGTTGAACTTCTTCTCGCCTTACTACAGACAGTGCTCTCTGCAAAGTTTCGAAAGCGATAGTCTGGCATCAGCCAGGATGCCTTTGGCACTGGACGATGTACGGCGGGCTTTTCAGTATTATCTGGAACACAAGAACGGCGGGCGGCCATTCGTCTTGGCAGGATTCAGTCAGGGTGCACACATCATGTTGAAACTGTTGAAGGAAATGGACGACAACACTTTCCAGCGGATGATTGCAGCCTATGCCATTGGTATCACGATTACAGACGATAATCCGCATATTGTAGCGGCCAAGCGTGCTGATGACACGGGCGTCACCATCTGCTACAATTCTGTTCGTGACAAGGGCTGTGCCATGCCAGGCTGGACCAATAGCAGCATAGCCATCAATCCCGTCAACTGGAGAACGGACAGCACCCACGCCATCCTGATTACAGAACCGTCGCCGTTGCTGCCTGTATCGGAACAAACGAAGGATACGATGACCGTCCATCTTGATACAGCATCTGGGCTACTTATCGTGGACGGCTACACTGCTAAGGATTATATGTTGCCGCTGTTGGGTGTGGAAGGAAACTATCACACCCGAGAGATATGGCTCTATCGTGACCAACTTCGCGAAAATATGGTCTTAAGAGCCAGTAGAATGATCAAATGGATAAACAAAAATGACGGTAAAAGAAAAAAGTCTTAGAAAATTTGGATAATTGAATTATTATACTAAATTTTGCAGAAATTTCGGTGCGAACGAATGTTAAATGCTGCGCGCACAGGGTTCCCGCGCACAGGGTTCCTGTCCCCCTGTGCGGTTTTTCTATTGGATATCTACAAGGAGTTTGAAAATAATATAAAAAGATGGGGTGAATTACATAATAATTCCAAAAACTTTCGTATCTTTGTACCCGTATATGTAGGAAACTTAAAACAAGACGACAATGAAGATCTTCTGTCACTACATATCGGAATACATGGGCGTACTGGTGCTGGCGGCTGCCTTGCTGGCACTGGCGTTCCCCAGTGTGCTGCAACAGATTCCTACGACGGTCATCAATCCGCTGCTGGGTGTCATCATGTTCGGCATGGGACTGACGCTGAACCTCAGGGATTTCAAAATCGTGTTCAGTCGTCCGAAGGATGTTATCGTCGGCTGTCTGGCGCAGTTCACCATCATGCCGTTGCTGGCGTGGGGATTGGCAAAAGCCTTCCACCTCGATGAGGCACTGGCCATTGGTGTGGTGCTGGTGGGCTGTTGCCCTGGCGGCACGGCCTCGAATGTCATCACTTATCTGGCGAAAGGCGACCTGGCATTGTCGGTAGGCATGACTGGCGTTTCCACCTTGCTGGCTCCGCTGCTGACGCCCTTGCTGACCTGGGCCTTGGCAGGGAAGAGCGTTGATGTGGATGTGGCGGGTATGCTGTTGAGCATCCTCTGGGTGGTCATCCTGCCCATCGTGGCGGGACTCGTCTTCAAGGGCCTTTGGCCGAAGTTCACAGAACGCATGACGGCCTACCTGCCCGCCATCTCCTCGCTTGCCATCGCAATGATTGTGGCTATCGTCATCGGTGCCAATGCCCATAAGTTGATGGCTGGCGGTCTGGTTATCGTCATTGTGGTCATGCTCCACAATATCTGTGGTTTAAGCCTCGGCTATCTGATCGGCCGACTGTTAGGGCTTTCCGAGCCGAAGAAGCGGGCTGTCAGCATCGAGGTAGGCATGCAGAACTCGGGCCTCGCTTCGTCGCTGGCCACGCTCCACTTCGCTGCCTATCCCCTGGCCACCATCCCCGGTGCCATTTTCAGCGTGTGGCACAACATCAGCGGTGCGTTGGTCGCCCGGCTTTACACAAGGTAATAAGACTTGAACAAATCAGACAAAATAAACGAATATGGATACTTTACGTTCGCCGGAACAGATTAGCGACCATCTGCGTGTGACTTATGTTCCCACCTATCTGCTGGCAACGGCTGCAATAGTGCTGTTGGCTGCATTCATTGTATGGGGCGTGCTCGGCAGTGTGAGCGACAAAGCCTATTTTTCAGGCGTGGTGTTCCCAGCACAAGGTACTGCCGACGTCATGCTGCCTAACAAGGGTATCGTGCGCTCGATGATGGTGCGTGATGGCGACAGTGTGAGAGTGGGACAGACAGTGGCACTGGTATCCGTCGGCGACAGTCATAGTTTCCTGACGAGTACAGTGAGAGGTGTTGTGGTCAGTACGAAGACCGACAATGAGCCGTTTGAGGCCTTTGAACCTATCGTGAGCGTGGTGGGCGATTATGCCTCCGGCGGATTGTCGCAGCAAACCCTGCTCCTCGCCTACGCCAACAACGAGGCACAGCGTGACCTGCGCGTAGGTATGGAGGCTCAGGTATGGCCCGCCGACGAGAAGCGCGACGAGATAGGCTATGTCCGTGGCCGCATCCGTCAGGTCGTACGCTATCCGGCCAATGCTGCCAAGGTGCGCCAGATACTGAAATCAGATGTCCTGGCCAAGCAGTTGTTGGAACAGGACAATGTGGTCTATGAGGTGCTGATCGATCTGCAGCGAGATTCTGCCGACCCCACTTGCTATGACTGGTCGTTCGGCGTGCCAGATAATGTGAGCATGGAATTTGGTACCTACTGCTCGGTGCTCGTTGAGACCCGCAGTCGCAGCATGTTCCAGTATCTGTTCGATGCATCGCGCTCGCGCTTCCGTAATCTCCAGCAAAAATTTGAGTGATGAAAGGGAAACCGCAGGCCAATAAATCCAAACTGTCTGTCCTGTCGGCATTCAGGTATTTTCTGAAGGGCAACATCCTGTTTGCCTTCAATGGCATTGTGCTTGCTATCATCGACTCCGTAGCCAACATCTTTCCACCGTTGTTCCAGCATGTATATACTGACAACATCATCACTCAGAAGAACCCCGAATGGTTTTCCCCGCTGCTGACGATCTATATCCTGCTGTTCGTGCTTGAACTGGCTGTATGGGTGTCGATGTCCATATTACGGCGTAAGAGTCAGGCAAAACTCACTATCACCACCTCGTCGAATTTTCTGTGGACGGTGCTGCGGCTACCGATGACGCGGCTCAGTCAGTTCAGTCCCGGCGAACTGGTGGCCCGCTATTCTACCATTGCAAAAACTATCAGAATGATGGATTACGCCTTACCTTCCATCAGTTTCCTTATTCTGCCTATTGCCTGTTGCTTCATTGTGATGCTCTTCAATTGGAAACTGGGCTTGTTGCAAATCTTCTCCATCCTGCTGCTCGTCTATGTGATGCGTTCTACTGCAAAGATGCAGAAGAAAATCGCCATGAACCTGGAGGTGACGGAGGCGCGGCTGCAGAATGTGACGATGACGGGTATGAGCAATCTGGAAACCATCAAGTCCCTCGGCGGTGAGCGCTACTTCTTTGCACAGTGGGAGAGGAGTTATGCACAGGCCATGAATGCCCGTGTGAAGACAACCACCAACACCGTCTATCTTAGCGCACTGCCTGTGGTGGTACTGCAACTTACCAATGCTGCCATTTTATGCCTGGGTACGTGGTTTATCTTGCAAGGCGAGATGACGCCAGGTATGATCCTCGCCTCACAGGGACTAGTCAATGAAAGCATTTTCCACGTCAACAGGATGATTGACAGCACGCAGACGCTGTTGAGGCTTAGTTCATCGATCCAGCGCATCAAGGATGTGACCGACTGTGGCCATGAAGCCCTCGATCTGCAACTGCCTAAAGACGACGAACTGCCCGACGTGGCCAAACTGGCAGGCGAGATAGAACTGCGTGACGTCACCTTCGGCTACGATCGCAGCCAGCCACCCATTCTGAGCCATTTCTCGCTGAAGATCAAGGCTGGCGAGCGTATAGCCCTGGTAGGCCCCTCGGGCTGTGGCAAGAGCACGATACTAAGTCTGGTCTCCGGCCTTTACGAACCTTGGGAGGGTGAGGTGCTCTTCGACGGCAAGCCCCGTAAGGCCATCGACCGCATGACTTTTGTCAATTCGGTCTCAGTGGTCAACCAAGATGTAACGCTCTTCGAGGGCACTATTGAAGACAACGTCAAGATGTGGGATGATTCGATTGAAGACTTCGCCATGGTGCTGGCCTGCAGCGATGCGCAGATCCACCAGGAAATCATGGAGCGCCCAAGGGCTTATCAAGGTGAGGTGGCTGAACGCGGCAAGAACTTCAGCGGCGGACAGCGACAGCGCATCGAGATAGCCACCGCACTGGCCAAGGAACCCACCATCCTGCTGATGGACGAAGGCACGTCGGCACTAGATCCTGAGACAGAATCCAAGGTGATGAGCCATATCTATGGCATGGGCATCACATTCATTACCATAGCCCATCGGTTGGATACCATTGCCAAGTGCGACCAGATTTATGTGATTGAACACGGACGCATTACCCAGCACGGCACCCATGACGAACTGGGCCAGACTGACGGTCTGTATCGCAACCTCTTAAAATACGCCTGATGCCATGAAAACGAGCATATTACTCCAGCAGTTAGCCCAGCGCATGGACGGCGACCGTAAGGCGATGAGCCAGACGATGGACCTCCTGCGCTCTCTGTTAGACAGAAAGTTGTGGAAGCAGATGCTGTCGGCTCAGGAAACACCCTCGGACTTCGAGCAGATTGAGACGTTGCTGGAGCAGTATAACATCTTCTTCCGCGATATAGAACTTTCCGACGGATGGTGGGCTCGCTGTACGGGCTATATCCTTGGGTTCCTGGCTGACGACAATACTCCTGTCATACTTGCGCCCGGCTTCACGGACTATACTTTCACCCACCCAAAGACTGGCAAGCAAATGTCGGCGAGTAAAAGTGCCGACCTGCTTAAGAAGGAAGCAATCATAGTCTGTCTGCCACTCACAGAGGATAAACTGACTGTCAAGGCACTCATGCGCTATGCGATGTACAGTCTTTGCAAGTATGATTTCATCTACGCCCTGATTGCCTGTGTTGCTGTCATCCTGCTGACGATGTTCACGCCCTATGTGACAAAGTTAATCTTCTCGGAAGTCATTCCCTCTGGCGATTCCGCCCAGATTGTTCCCATAGCGACGCTGCTCATTAGTGCGGGTGTCGGTCTGACGATGGTACAGATAGCCCGCAACCTGGTGGTGGTACGTATCAAGGACAAAGTGGAATACACGCTGCAGACGGTGCTCATGTCGCGTCTGCTGCTATTGCCAGCCACTTTTGTCAAGAAGATTACGCCGGGCGACCTCTCCAACCGCCTGCTGTCGCTATCGCGTGTCAGTTCGCGTCTGACTGCCAGTTTCCTGTCGACGCTGCTGACCTTCCTGTTCTCAATCATCATGTTCGTACAGTTCTTCATCTATGGCGGCACGCTGCTCTATACTGGCGTCAGTGTCATCGCGCTGCAGATAGTGGTCATTATACTGGAGAACTACTATACTCGCAGATTACAGATTAGCGTGAACGACAGCAGTTCACATCTCATCGGTACGCTTTTCGCATTGTTCTCCGGCATTCAGAAAATTAAGACCAGCGGTGCAGAGTTCCGTGCTTTTCACCAGTGGGCAAAGGCATACGCTCCGTCAGAGATGTATAGCAGCCGACAGCCGTTAGCCAGTTTCTATGTGACTGCCATCAGTTATTGCCTAAAGTTCCTACCCATGATTGTGACGATGTGGGCAGCCTGGTATTATGGGCTGACACTCTCCGACTATATCGCCTATTGCACTGTTCTGGGCTTGGTATGCAGTGCCATCCTGCAAATGCAGACCATCACAAGGCTGGTGGCACGCCTGCTGCCCGAGTTGCGACTCTGTCGTCCACTCTTGACGGCCAAGTTGGAAATGAAGGAGGATACCCAAGTGGTCAAGGACATATCAGGTAATTTGGAAATACGTGGCTTGAAGTTCCGCTATGCCGATGACATGCCGTTGCTCTTCGACGGATTGAACCTAAAGATCAACAGCGGCGACTACGTGGCCCTTGTCGGCAGTTCGGGCTGCGGCAAGAGCACACTGATGCGACTGATGCTCGGCTTGGAGCATGCACAGGGTGGTTCTATCTTCTACGACCAGTATGATCTCGCAGACGTCAATCTGCGCAGCCTGCGCCAGTACTGCATCGGCATCTGCATGCAGGACGGCCAACTAGTTGAGGGCACCATCCGCGACAACATCGTCTTCAACGATCCGCTGCTGACCGACGAGGATGCCTGGGAGGCCGCACGCATGGCGGCACTCGACGAGGACATCCGACAGTTCCCCTTAGGCATGGACACACCCATCACGGTCGATGGCAAAGGCGTGTCGGGCGGGCAGCGGCAGCGCATACTTATTGCACGTGCGTTGGTCAGAAAGCCCAAAGTACTCTTCCTCGACGAGGCCACATCGGCACTCGACAACATCAGTCAGCACATTGTCATAGAGAACCTGGCCAAGTTGCAGTGTACGCGTATTGTCATTGCCCACCGCTTGAGTACCATCCGGAAGTGCAACCGCATCATTGTGTTGAAAGAGGGCCGCGTAGCAGCCGATGGCAACTTTGAGCAACTCAAGACGCAGGGCTATTTTCCGGATGTGAATAATTAGAAGAATATGAAGAATAGGATTAATATACGCTTCCTGATTGGCTGGATATTATTCAGCGTGCTACCCCTTAACAATTGGGGGCAGGAAACGTTTAGTCATGGCTTCGCCGAGTTCCGTCGCGACTCGGCCATCCATGCAAGCACGATGGCTCTCGCTGCTCTGTCCCTTGACCAGGCCATCCGTCAGGCACAGGACAGTACAATCATGGCCTTCCAGAGTCGTCAGGAATACAATTACTATACATTGCACTACGATGAGTTCATGGCGCTACGCAAACCGCAACTCAACCTGCGCGTGGCTCCGAACTATTACAGGCTTCTCAGCGACCTGTCGCGCGACTATGTCTATCTGCGCAACTACGACAACCTGTCGGCTGCTGCCAGTGTCACGCTCTCACAGAAGATGCTCGACTGGGGTGGCGAGGCCTATATCGGTACACAGGCTATCTGGAGCGAATATTTCAACTCACAATCGACTGAAGCCAGACAGTTCGTGGCAGCCCCTATCCTGATGGGCTATCGGCAGACGCTTCTGGGCTACAATCCCTACCGCTGGGAGAAAGCCGTTGAAGACCAGAGGTTGAAGGCTGCCCGTCAGCAACACCAGTACGATATGAACAGCATTGCCGAGGAGGTGACGCGCCGCTTCTTCCGATTGGTCTGCGCACAGGGGCAGGTCGATATGTATCGGCGCAACCTGCAAACTGCCGACACCCTCTATGCCATCGCCCGCGAGAAATCCGCTATCCTCATGGTGACGATGGCCGAACTGCGCTCACTGGAGTTGCAGCGCGTCAACGCTGCCAATGCACTAGCCATGGCCCGTACGGCTGAAGAGGAGGCACGCATACGACTGGCATCCTACTTGAGGCTCGATGGCGAAGGGCTGGCAACCCTGCACCTACAGTTTCCACAAGAACCTAAGACCATCTCACTGACGGCCGCCGAGGCCATCGATTTGGCCATGGCCAACAGTCCCGCCTACCAGCACCAGATAGCCGAACTTACTGAGTCGCGCCATCAGGAGCAGAAAGCCCAGAAGGAAAAAGGGGTCAATGTGTCGCTCGATGTCAATGTGGGCATGCAGCAGGTGGATCCTGTCCTTGGCCGCGCCTATCGCGACCAGCGGCTCTATGCCCTTGGGGCCGTCACGCTCAGTGTGCCGCTCATGGACCACGGCGCAGCCAAGAGCCGCCATGCTGCCGCCCAGGCTTGGGTGGAGCGCGAGGAGAGTGCGCTAGATGAGGCAGAGCGTAAGTTGAGTGAAGATGTAACTACAACCCTGCACAACATCCATTTTTACCGTCAGTTGTTAGAACAGACCACTCAGGCTGTCGCCATGGCCGACGAGGTGTTTGAACTAAACGCAGAGAACTATGCCAATGGCCTCTGCGACATCAATACCTACACATTGGCACAGAACCGACGCGACGAGGCCTACAACCAGTATTTGTCGGCTCTTGAAAAGTATTGGACCACCTATTATCATTTACAGACACTAATTGGAGATTAGAATATGAAAACGAAGACATTTCACTATTTACTGGCTGTGGCAACGAGCCTGGTGCTGACGGCCTGCCATAGCGGCCAGAAGAAAGAATCTATAGGTGGTGCAGAAACTGTCACTGCTACAGAACAGCCTGCCGACACAGTAACGTCTGTTAAGAAAGATGCCGTTCCTGTCGACTTTTTCAGCAAGGGCACTATCGAGTCAGTCTCAGAGGTGGCCGTCACCAGCCGTATCAACGAGCAGATTGTCATGTTGGGTGTGGAGATGGGACAGCGCGTACAGAAAGGTCAGGTCGTAGCCCGGCTCGACAGGACTGCCACAGAGGGAAAAATCGTGAAAGGCCGTGCAGAATTGGAGCGCGCTGAATACCAGTATCAGAACATCCTGATGGGGCAAGGCTATAAGCGCGGAGCCTTCGACCAGGCACCTGAGAACATCCGTGAGATGGCGCGTATCAACAGTGGCTATAACACAGCCAAGGCCACCCTCCGCCAGTTAGAACATGAGTTGACTTACTGTACCATCCAGGCTCCCATCTCGGGTGTGGTGACCCAACTCGATGCCGTTCTCTATGCGACGGCTGTTCCTGGCGAGACATTGTTCCGCATTGTAGATACCGAGCATCTGAAGGTCTGTTTCGATATCCTCGAAAACGAACTGCAGCGATTCGAGAAAGGTACCGTCATCACATTCGCTCCGGTATCTTTTCCCGATGACCGCCATTATGCGTGCATCACTGCCATCAGTCCTGTGGTGGAAAAGAATGGCGTGTTACACTTGGAAGCCACGATCAAGCCGCATCCTCACCTCAAGCCTGGCATGTCGGCCATCATAGCATTGGGAAAAGTAGAGTAATAAAAGAAAGTAATATATGGAAACGATTGAATTCTTAGGCTTTGGTCTGCATGCTTGGATTACTATTGTCACGGTGCTCACGATGTTCAGCGTGTTGTTGTTTACGAAACTGCGCGCCGACTTGGTGTTTCTGGGTGCCATAGGTATCATATACGTGACAGGCGTGTTGGATGCCAAGGAGGCCTTCTCAGGCTTCAGTAGTACATCGGTGATTGTCATCGGTGTATTGTTTGTGGTTGTGGCCGGACTGACGTATACCGGTGTGCTACAGTGGATTGTGAAAAACCTGTTGGGGCAACCGAAGACGTACACCAAGGCCGTGGCGCGTCTGATGCTGCCAGTGGCTGCACTCAGTTCTTTCCTGAGCAACACGACAGTAGTGGCCCTTTTTGTGGGCATCGTGAAGATGTGGTCGAAGAAACTGAATATCTCGCCCTCGAAGTTGCTGATACCGTTGAGTTACGCCTCAGGTATGGGTGGTGTGTGTACGCTGATAGGTACGCCGCCGAACCTGATTATCTCGGGACTCTATGCCGACCATACAGGCAACGCTATGAATTTGCTGGCGACGACGATACCCGGCTTGTTCTGCCTATTCATCGGTGTGCTGAGCATTATCGCCATGCGCCGACTGCTCCCCGACCGCAAGGCTCCTGAATCCGATTCCGAGGACACGGCAGAATACACTGTCGATATGTTAGTGCCGTCGAACAACAAGTTTATTGGCGAGACGCTTGGCTATGCCGGACTGTGCAATGTCAAGGGTGGCAGACTGATAAAATGGCACCACTTCGACAATGTTGCGGTACCCGTCAATGAGAACGAATTTATCATGGGCGGCGACCACATGGTGTTTGCCGGAAATATCAAGGACATACTGGAACTGCAGAATTCTCACGGTCTGGTGAAGGGCGAGGAGGTGATTAATGTCGGTACGAAGACGCTGATTTCCACCATCATCATGATTGCGATGGTGGTGCTGTCGGCCCTCAATGTGATGCCGTTGCTACAGTGTGCTTTCCTGGCTGCTGCGGCCATGCTCCTGTTCCGCTGCTGTACACCCAACCAGGCCATGAAGGCCATCAACTGGGATATTCTGATGGTGTTTGCCGGTTCGGTTGTGCTGGGACTGGCCATCCAGAAGACGGGCATTGCCGAGCGGTTGGCCTTCGGCATCCTCGATGTCTGCGGCAGTAATCCTATCGTGGTCATGACGGCCATCTGCTTTGTCGGCACCTTCATCACCGAGTTTATCTCGAATACGGCGGCGGGTGCCATGTTTTTCCCCATCATGTATGAGGCCGCCGAGAAACTGGGCTATGAGCCGTTCCCCTTCCTTATCGCCCTGATGGTCAGTGTGAGCAGTAGTTTCGCCACGCCTATCGGCTCACCCACCCACATGCTGGTCTATGGTCCCGGTGGCTATCGCTTCAGTGATTTTATGCGTATCGGCCTGCTGATGAACCTCATCATCCTTGCCGCCAACATCTTCATCGTCAACATCGTTTATCCGTTAACACTGTTGCCATGAAGATACACAACAAGATTAAACAATACAACTATGAATAGACGAATTAACATTTACGAGGAAGCCAGCCGTTGTTTGCTGTGCCAAGACGCTCCATGTACCAAAGCCTGTAAGACAGGTGACCCTGCACGCGCCATCCGCGCCATCCGTTTCGACAACCACAAACCCGCCCTGCGCTGGGTGAAGGACTGTAGCGATGCCGACCTGGAAAGGGCTGAACAGGCTTGTATCCACTACAACTGGCCCATCCGCATCAAGGAGATGCTGCGTAGCATCCATCCCGACGATGTGGATGACAGCCATTATCCTGATCTGACCATCGATTTCTGCGGCATACGTTGTGAGAATCCCTTCTTCCTGGCGTCGTCGGCAGTGTGTACCAACTACGAAATGGTGGCACGTGCCTTTGAGGCAGGGTGGGCTGGTGTGTTCTACAAGACTATCTGCCTGCAGGAGATCAAGGAGGTGTCGCCGCGTTTCGATGCCATGCACAACAACGCCACGCACGGCGACTTCTACGGTTTCCGTAACATGGAACAGTTGAGCGAGAACCCTGTGGAGGAGGACTTCAAGATTCTTCACCAACTGAAACAAAACTATCCCACAAAGGTGGTTGTTGCCTCGATTATGGGACAGACCGAGGAAGAGTGGGTGAGGCTGGCAAAGATGGCCGAGGAGGCGGGCTGCGATGCGGTGGAACTGAACTTCTCGTGTCCGCAGATGAAACACAAGGGCATGGGCAGCGACGTGGGGCAGAGCCCTGAGTTGGTGAAGACCTATACGGCCTGTGTGAAACAGAGCGTAAAAATTCCCGTCATTCCGAAGATGACGCCTAATATCACTCATATCGCGGAACCTGCCGCCGCCTGCGTGGAGGTCGGTGCTGATGCCATCTCGGCCATCAACACCATCAAGTCGGTGACGATGACCTTCGATTCAGAAGTATCGGGACAGCGCACCATCTCCGGTTATTCGGGCCGTGCCGTCAAGCCCATCGCCCTGCGCCACATCCTGGAACTCGCCCAAATGCAAACTCTAAACTCTAAACTCTCCACTCTAAACTTTCAACTGAGCGGAATCGGTGGCATCGAGATGTGGCGCGATGCCCTGGAGTTTATTCAACTGGGCTGTAGCAACGTACAGGTATGTACCGCCGTTATGCAGTACGGCTATCGTATCATCGACGACCTTATCCTCGGTCTGCAGCGCTATATGGTCAAGCGTGGTGTCTCTGAGTTGAAGGCACTGGTGGGCGAGCGGTTGGAGAAATTCCTGAACCCGGACCATCTGGACCGCGACACCATCATTTACCCGAAGTTCGACAAGGAACAGTGTATCGGCTGTGGCCGCTGTGAGGTGTCGTGTAGCGACGGCGGTCATCAGGCCATCGTCTTCGATCATGAGACCCGCCGTCCGCGTCTGGTAGGCACCAAGTGCGTCGGCTGTCACCTCTGTCGCCTCGTCTGTCCGACAGGTGCTATCGGCATCACCAAACGCATTGAGAAGAAAAAACGAATGTGATCTCTTAATACTTATTACCAGTCATCATCGTCTGTACCGGTGATGCCGTTCTTGATGGCTTCTTCCACCTTGTCGATGATGGCGTTAGAGTAGGCATGCGTCATCACGAGTGCCTTCGAGCACGTGCGCTTCTGGGCATCTTTCTCCACGAATGGGTAGTGTTTCGCAATCTCCCACTGCTCGTCGTAGAGCCTGTGGTCTGTCTTGTCGTCCTTCAGTCGCTTGCCGTCGCTGTAGATTGTCTGATTCCTCCGTTTCTGGTCATCTTTGTCACTGCCGATTCCGCCAAGCCAGCCACCATCCTCCACTTTCAGGACATCGTAGTTCTGCACGGTATAGGTCACACGCACTCGACCTTCCTTGATGTCGATTTTGATCACTGGAGTGATGCTCACCACATAACGGAAGAGTGTGCCGGTATGGTCGGCGATGGCATCGATGGTCGACGAGATGATGATACAACCCGCCTCTTTGTCGTTCAGTGTGATAGCCTGCTTATCCTTGAAGGTGGCAGTTGCCCAGTAGTTCAGGGCCACGTAGAGTTGCTGTTTCGACTTGCCCGGCGCCTCGATCACCTGCTGGTAGGTCAACGACTCGTTTTTGTCGAGTGTCAGAGTACTGGCTAGGTTGGCAGCCGCATCAAGCCACTTGTCGCCATACTTGCTCTTGGCGTATTTCTCCAAGTCGGCGGCTTTCATTACCTGTGCCTGAACATTTATGGTGCCGCAGAAAACACAGATGGCGGCCATCATCCCAAATAGAATCTTTTTCATATTGTCTGTCATTAGTAGAGTCAATTTGTTTGCAAAAATACGCTTTTCCTATGAAAATTCCAAATATTTCCCTTTTTTTCTTTTACTAACGCACAAATAATGATATGAGTTATTCGGTGCGTACTGCATAGGCGGGCGCGGTACGCGAGGGTGAGTTTGAGACGCTATTTGCTTAATTTGGCGAGGGTTTCCCTAAGATGATTTGCATCGTTAGCGCGAACCCAGTCGTAGTCATGGATGTTGCCCTGCCTGTCAATCAGTTTATAGGTCGGGAAGGCATTCACTTTTAGATAGTGCTCAATGGCACTCTGCTGGTCTTCAGGCAGATTATAATGCACGCAGTTGTCGCCAGTCAGATTGTACTCTTTGATGACATTTTTCCACGATTCATCGCTACTACGGTTGGCCAGATAAAGATAGACGATGTCGTAGTCCTTCAAGGCCTCTTTCAGTTTGTGCGACTCTTTCAGTGCGGCTTTACAAGGGCCACACCATGTACCCCAAACATCGAGAAAGATAATGCGACCTTTATATGGTTCGATAATTTTTCTCAAAATGGCCTCACCATCACTCATATTCTCAATGTCTGTTGAAGGGCGCAGACTAGCAGCACCTGTCAGATCCTGATTCTGAAGGGCTGCATATTTGTCGTTCAACTTCTTTATCGTATTGAGTGCCACAGGCAGTTTTATTTCCTGCTCTGCACATTCCATCAGTAACGGGGGAAGCGGATTGCGGGTTACATCAAGAACTCTCCAAAGATAGCAAGCCAAGTAGATATCGCGCAGATTGCGGTCGCAGCCTACGGAATCAATCGTTGCGAGGTTCGAACGGATACTCTGAGCAGCCTGTTCTCTTTCAAGGGGCTCCCCAAGCCGATCAAACAGTTTGTAGGCTTTGGCTACAGTGTCATTCCTCTCAAATGCCTCTATCAACTGGTGGCTCTCCTCATGACTCTTGGCAAAACTCAATTTACGGTCCATTTCTTTCGCCAAAGGGCTATAATCATCCAGCAGTTTAGACTCCTCTGGTGTCAGTTTGATGATGCCCTGGTGCTCCATACGTCTCACTGCTCTGACAGTCTGATCACCCAGATCTATTTGGCGTTTCTCATCCAACTGGTCGATGTAGTCGCGCATAAACGTTGAAAAGTCTCGGTATAGGGTATATGGCTTCACTTTATTCTGCCATAGTTGACCTACATAGTCCATATATTCCTGCGGTAATTCCCTGCCAGGCATGTGGAAGCGGGCCTGCATCATCGATTCGCCTTGGCCTGTCAGATAATAGCCCGTCAAGTAGTCGATATAGCGTTGCGAAAGATTTGGGTGCAGGTGGATGCGCTCTTGCAGTTCGGCCATACGTGCCGAGCGGAGACTATCTGTATATGTCTTGAACTGCATGGCACCCATATTGGCTGGCTCCATATCTTCGAAGCGATCGTTGGCAAATTGATGGGGATAGGCTAAGAGTTCATTCTGTACTCTGACATCATCACCCATGAACAACTTTTGATCCGTCTTGAAATCACAAAGCAGAAAATAAGTTCTCCCAGGTTCCATCAGACTGCTGAGCATGCTACGCCTCCAGTCGATAAACACCTGCGAAGAGTTTATCAGTGGTATCTTGAGGGAAAAACGACCTAATGAATCCATCTTTGCATAAGCACTTATTTGTTGTCTGGCGAAAAGATTCTCGTAACCCACTTCAAATTCCCTGCCATATTTCCAGGCTTGTTCGGGCATATCTTTCATCCAACCAATCAAGGTAGCGCTATCGCCCATCTGATAGTTGTTGTCAACGAAACCTTTACGCTGATCCTTGACGGGATAGTCGGGCAATGTCGCAATAGCGATGGGGCTGCAAACTACAGGCTTCTCGCTACCTATGACTATCGAACGTAAACCATTTTTGAGTTTGCCAACCTTGATGATGATACCATTATTGAGCGTCAACGTGTAGGCATCCTTATTCTCTGTCTGAGTAGCAATATCCCACACCATATTATTATAAATCACATGTTTGGGTGCAAAGCCTATAATCCAGTCGCCTGTCGCTTCATTACGCCAATAGGTATCAGCAATAGACTCACTTTGTGAATTAATCTCTTGTGCTTGCCCCGTCATTGTGGCGAAAGCGAGCAATGCTATTGATAATAATATCTTCATAGTTATTGTTTATTATCATTTTGCGTTTATACAAACTCTATCCTGTGGATTGTCAACAGGGCAATAATAACCAGAGTGATGATTGTTATCATTATTGACAGAGATATCGCTTTCCAAAAGTTATCTTCAACAAACAAGATGTATAGCCAGAAAGGGATAACGATACTTATAAATCCTGCACAAACGCAATAATAGAATTTTATGGGTTCCTGCTTCGGATGTAATGCTCTTTTACAGTGAGGGCACTGAATGCTGTAGTTGGTCCCTTTCAGAAAGTACTCAGAAATCTGTCGTAACCCTATCTTTGTCTCACAATGAGGACAAACGGCTTGCTCGTGATTAAGCAATGAAGTTGATAATAGTTTCATATTCAGCCTATTTATTTATGCGGGAGTTCAGCAGATCACAGATTTCTTGGGGCTTCATAGTGAGACCGCCTACATAGACCTCATAGGGATAGCCCTGCATAGCGGCCTTCAAGCGCCGTTTGCGATCTTCAGTATTATTCTCTTTATGACCTTCCCACGTGTCTTCCTTATAGCGTATGCCAATAAATGTACGCCCTTTGAATTTATCGACGTAGAATGACTCAACCCCTGACAACTGCACGACCCATGGCTCCGGGGCATTTACCCTCAACTGATCATCGGTGATAACAAGTTTTGTCTTGCTTTTGATGTATGCAGGGACTAAAATGATTGAAGTGATACAGATGAACATCGTTATCATGTGATACTTTTCTGCCCCTATAGCCCCCGGGCCTCCAACGATTCTGCTAATACCCATGATAACAGCAAAACATGCTGCCACAGCCAAAGTTATGTAAATCCACACTTTGATGGATACGTTGATCTTTATCTCTTTCATCATATTAATTCTTTTCATACTTATTAAATTTCGTTTTTATAATATTATCGAAGTCTTTTGCGCCACCTGTCTCGTCAAACAACTTTTTCAAGAGGCGGACACGGGTATTGGTTATAGTCTGAGGCGTAGAGATTGTCAGCGTGGCGATCTCAGTGGGCAAAAAGTTTTGAATGGTCAACAGACAAACCATTTGTTCCTTTGAATTGAGTACAGATAACAGTTCTCGCAGTTCAGGACTTTGGGCGTATGACAATTGAGCCAAATCGTTGGAATCTTCGTCAGTAGCCGGCTTCCCTTTATTTGCCGATGCGTGCAGACGGGAAACAACCTCTTTCATCTGATGAGAGTTCTCACGTTGTTCGCGTTCTTTCTGTTTCCTCATCTGAGTAAGTTCCGAACGTGTCAGTTTGTACTGCTGCTGACTCTCTACAAACCTGGTATTGAGCACATCTATACGATGACGGCTATACTTTATTATAATAATTGCAGTTATGATAAGGATGATGATGGTTGAGAGCATAAAGATAGTGAGTCTGTATTGCTGTCGTTCCTTTTGCTGCTCGTCGTATTGTGCCTGCAGATCGATGATGCCTGCCACATCGTGACGTTCGTAAAGGCCATGATACACCTCGTTGAGTCGTTGGCTGTATTCAGCAGCATTGTCCTTGTCACCTCGGCGGTTCAGATAATCTATCAGGAGCCTGTAAGACTGGATGGCGACATCTGGCGAAATGGAATTAGTAAGTCGGTACCACTGTTCAACTGCCGATACCGTGTCTTTTTCCTGCATATAGATATCGGCCAGGAGTTTTGAACCTCTGTCCGTTGGCGATATCAACATGGATTCCATCAGGATTTGCTTGGCTGTCGTTTGCCTGCCTGTACCCAAAAGGTAACTTGCCTGATTTACCAAGTAGGTGGCACGAACTTCTCCATCAGTATTTGCTGCATATGGTTTTGCTTGATTGGTATAGTATTTCAGACTATCTTGCTGACCTAACATATCAAAGGTCATGGCGATATTATTGAGTGTCTGAACAATCCACAGATTGTTTTTGCACCCACGGGCGGCGCTCAGTGCTTTCTTATAGTATCTGAGTGTCTGGGTGGAATTGCCCACATTATCGTTCACATCGCCCAAGACGGAATAGAGGTACCACAGAAAGGCAAGTTCATGTGAATTGCTGGCAAGTTTCTCCGCACGTTTCATTGTCAATACCGCTTCGTGGGTCTGTTGTTGTTTATAGAGGATGATGGCATGATGGAGCAGGGTCCTGGCCAGATGTTCATCATCCCCCCAATGTTCGTAGTAATCCCTGCTCACGCGAATCAAGGAATCGGATTCTACAGAGAGCCCGCTGCGATGCAGGGCCTCGGTATATAGCAGGCCATAAAGGGCACGATCTGCAAGAGTCATCGTCGTATCAGTATAGTTGGGTGCTAGCATTCTTACGACGGAATCGGGCTGAGAATAAACAATTCTTTCTGCTTTTGTAAGTTGTTCGTTTTGAGCCTGCTCATGTGAACAACTTACAATGTAGAGAAAAAGAAAGAGGAACGAGAGTGAAATCATTTTAGACGGAACATGATGGGGAGTGAATATTTGACTTTTACTGACCTCCCCTTTATTTTTCCAGGAGTCCATTTGGGCATGGCCTGCACCACTCTGACGGCTTCAGCATCAAGAGAAGGGAATACTTTCTTGGCCACCTTTATGTCGGTTACGCTACCATCCGTTTCCACAATGAACAAGACCAGCACTTTTCCCTCCACTTTCTGTTTCTCGGCATCCTTAGGATACTTTATGTTACTTTTCAGGAATTCGATAAGGGCTGGCATACCTCCAGGGTACTCAGGCATCTGCTCTACCATGTCATAGACCTTCTCGTTCTTCTGCGACACTACAGTCTTCTGACCGTTAGCCGTCAGGAAGCCAAAAGCCAGCATCAATGCAATTATAACCATCGCTTTCATAATCTTCAATTTTTTAATGTTTAACCTTTAATACTTTATCACTTTGTCTGTCCGGACAGCGCAAAAGTAGGTATTTTCAGGCTAATCCACAAGAAATCGATTACACAATATTACACAAGCCGTATTTTTGT
>JAFZUS010000095.1 GCA_017618275.1 Prevotella sp. | reverse complement strand
GTTCTTTGTCATCTGTACCATAGACAGCACGCCATCCCTTTTCAAGGATGATGGTACTCGAAACAGTAAAGAGATAGCCTCCAGCATCTACGTTATAGTTCGATACAAGTTTCTCACAGGGTCTTGAAAAGGCTTCCACCATTCTACCAAGAATCATGTCATAGATAACTTGTTCATCACCCTTGATGTCCTTGGTCTTGGGATTCACGCCCGTTACAAGCAAGGCATGGTGGTCTTCTATCTTACTGGAATCAACACTACGCTTTGACGGTTTTTCAATAGCCTTAACACATTCTCTGAACTTATCAAAGACCGGGTTCTGCAGAAGTTCTGGTATTGTATCATACACATCATCGGGTATATATGAAGAACCAGTTCTTGGATAGGAAATGAGCTGCTTCTCATAAAGGCTCTGAGCAATGTTCAGGGTCTTGTCGGCTGAATAGCCGTATTTGGAGTTAGCGGCCTTTTGTAAGTCAGTCAGACTAAACAGCAACGGAGGCAGCTCTGTCTTCTGCTTTTTCTCTGCTTTGATAACCTTTCCGCTACGTGCTTTGCTGGCTGTGTTATAAGCCCGCTCTGCCTCTGCTTTCTCATCCCACTTTCCGGCACTCATCAGCTTCACGCTGTCCGTGGTATTCAGGGCCACCTGCCAGAATGGAACAGACTTGAAGTTCTTGTTCTGCAGGTATCGCTCTACGATCATCACCAATGTTGGGGTCTGCACCCTGCCAATGGAATAGAGTGACTTTCCTGTGATGCTGCAGGCCTGTGTGGCGTTCATACCCACGAGCCAGTCGGCTTCACTTCGTGCCTTGGCAGCGAGAAAGAGGCTGTCATAGTTGCTGTCGGGCTGCAGATGACTCAGTCCGTCTTTGATAGCGGCATCGGTCAGACTGTTAATCCAAAGTCGCATGATGGGTTTCTTGATGCCGAGATAATCCACAATATAACGGAGGATGGCCTCCCCTTCTCTTGCACTATCGGTAGCCCCGATAATCTCATCGGCCTCCTCAAAGAGGTGCTTGATAATCTTAAGCTGCTTCATCACGCCAGGATCATTCTTATAAGTCTTCCCCTCTTTCTTCTGTCGTGGAATCATAATGAACTCTCTTGGTACCATAGGTAGGTTGCCCTTCGACCAACTGTTATACCCGTAGTTCTCAGGCATGGCCAACTGTATCAGATGACCAAATGCGTAGGTCACCTGCCAGCCGTTACCCTCGTAGAAGCCATCCTTTTTATGGGTGGGCAAGGGTCATCGTGTAGGCATCGTCCAAATCGGGCTTGGTCATATAGGCCGTGCGTTCCATCAGAACCTTGGTGACGTTTGTGACAGTACCGAGCATATAGGCCTGCTCCTGGGGTGTAAAGTAGTTCAGGCCATGGCTTTACCTCCAGATCAGCCCAGCCTAATGGGGTGATGGTGATAATGGTCTTGCGGCTATCGGTCTGTCGCACAATGAGTTTGTCGTCTTCCAGACGTTGCAAGAACCGTATCACCGTCGGCTTGCTCACCTGCCACTGCTTTACCAGCAGATTGACTGTTACGATGACCTGTCTCGGTTGGAGGTAAACCTGCTGGCGGTTGAACCAGACTTCTCTTTCCGTCCAGCTGGCCTCACGTCTGAGCCACGTCCACCATTTCAGGTAGCAGTCATGATGCCCTACCCACCCATCCAGCACGGCCATGGGAATAGTAATGTACCCTTCCATCATAACAGGCTATGACACTTGACGGCAGCAAACGCTGCCTCGATCTGTAACTTGGAATAGTAGTAGGGCGAGTTCTGGCTCGTGCCCTTCTTGAATCCCCTGATCATTCCCTTGCGCACCATCGCGTCGAACTTCCTGCTGAGATTGCTGTCGTTGCCCAGCCATGTCCGCACCTCCGAGGCCTTCAGCTGGTCCTTCGCCGGGTCGAGTTTCTTCACAGCCGACATCGCTCCGAGCGTCGCGGCATTGGTGAGCATCTCCTGTAATGTTGTAACCGGAATTTCCATATCCTGACTTTCTTTTTACACTTAAATTATGCTAATTTACCTATATTCTAT
>JAFZUS010000094.1 GCA_017618275.1 Prevotella sp. | reverse complement strand
GCCCCGGCCTTCTTCGGCTACCAGAACATGAATTTCATATTTTGAATATTGTATTCGCGAACAACAATAGGAGTTAATTCACTGATTGTAAAACCAAAAAATGTAAAGAACAGAAATGAGCAAAATCTTCAAGAATGCCATCACTTCTGCGGTCAAGCGAGTCGAGGGAATGTGTATGCGAGCCAAAGCAGCTGTGTTGATGGTCTGTGTCGCTCTCCTGAAGCCCGCAGGAATCTTTGCGCAGTCGCTGGCTAACACCGGCTATGAAGCAGGAACCAATGCCATGGAGGAGGTGGCAACGCAGATTGCAGCTTACGTCCCCTATGTGGTGAACCTCTGTTATGCTCTTGCTGGCGTAGTGGCTGTTGTGGGTGCCATCAGCGTTTACATCGCCATGAACAACGAGGAGCAGGACGTGAAGAAGAAGATCATGATGGTCGTAGGTGCCTGCATCTTCCTGATTGCAGCCGCCAACGCGCTACCACTCTTCTTCGGCATCACCAACTAAATGCATGATTAAAGCGCTATGGCACAGGAAATGGAATCATACACGGCTTACCCGATGTTCAAGGGGCTTCAGCGTCCTTTGGAGTTCATGGGTCTCCAGGGTCGCTACATCACATGGGCGGCCATCACTGCCGCTGTCGGCATCCTTGGCTTTATGCTTGTCTATGCGATGGCAGGTTTCATCATCGGTCTGGCCTTTGCCGTCATCTCCATCAGCTGCGGTGCGGGGCTGATCATGGTGAAACAGCGTCGCGGTCTTCATACCAAGAAGTCCGACAAGGGTATTTTCATCTATGCCACCATGACGAAGTTATGATGTGCCACTGAAAACCAACTGATGGGGGCAGTCGGAAACTGCCGGTTGCCCTCATTTCATGATTAACGACAGGAACCGATGGTTATCTATGTAATCCTCATATTCATCGCCATCAGCACAGGTATGGCAATCTCTGTTGCGGCCTTTGGTACAGGCGGCAAAAAAGCAAAGATATTCAAGGACATCTACTTCTCCGTTGAAGACGTGGACGGTGTCGGTGTGCTCTATACCAAGACCGGTGAGTACTCTGCCATCCTTGCCATGCAGAACCCCATCCAGAAGTTCTGCGCCAATATCGATAGTTACTATGAGTATTCCGCTCTTATGGCAGCCCTTATGGCCACGTTGGGTGACGGCTATGCCATCCATAAGCAGGACATCTTTACCCGGAAACACTTTAGTGGTTGTGATGACAGTAACCGTGAATTTCTTTCTGGAAGCTACTTCCGCTATTATGAAGGAAGGGAGTATACCGACTGTACCACCTATATCACAATCACCCAGGAAAACAAGAAGAGCCGACTCTTCAGCTTTAACAACAGGAAGTGGAGGGAGTTTCAGGTCAAAATCAACAAGGTCAGAGACCAGTTGCGCGACCGTGGTGTCAGTTCCTCTTTCTTGAGCAAGGATGAGGTAAGAACTTATGCTGACCGCTATCTTGCCCAAAATTTCACGGGCGGGAAGGTGTCGCTGAACAATTTCAGTGTCAAGGACGAGTTTATCGGCATTGGAACACGGAAATTCAAGATGTACAGTCTGGTGGATGTCGACAGCATCATCCTGCCAGCACTGATACGTCCTTATTCCATGATAGAGGTAAACAACATCACTATGCCTGTTGATCTGATGTCGTTTGTTGACAGCATCCCGAATGCGGAAAGTGTTGTTTTCAACCAGGTCATCTTCATCCCCAACCAGAAACAGGAAATGGGCAAGTTGGCCAAAAAGAAAAACCGCCATGCCTCCCTTCCCAACCCCAGCAACCAGATTGCCGTGGAGGATATCAAAAAGGTAGAGGAAGTGATTGCAAGGGAAAACAAGCAGCTTGTATATTGCCATTTCAACCTTATCGTCACAATCGACGCTGATGCCGACCTTCAGAAATGCACCAATCATCTGGAGAATGCCTTCGGACGCATCGGCATTCATATCAGCCAGCGAGCCTATAACCAGCTGGAGCTGTTCGTCGCCTCTTTCCCGGGCAACTGTTATGCCCTGAATGCCGAGTATGACCGTTTCCTCACATTGAGTGATGCTGCCAGTTGCCTGATGTACAAAGAGCGGATAGCCAAAAGTGAGGACACCCCCTTACAGGTCTATTATACAGACCGTCAGGGTGTGCCCGTGGCCATTGATATCAGTGGCAAGGAAGGAAAAGAAAAACTGACTGACAACTCAAATTTTTTCTGCCTTGGCCCAAGCGGTAGCGGCAAGAGTTTCCACATGAACAGTGTAGTCCGACAGTTTTGGGAACAGAATACAGACGTTGTTATGGTCGATACAGGGAACTCCTATGAAGGGCTCTGCGAATATGTGGGAGGCAAATATATTAGCTATACGGAAGAGAACCCCATCACCATGAATCCTTTCCGCATTCAGCGTGAGGAGCTGAACGTGGAGAAGATCGGTTTCCTGAAGAACCTTGTCATGCTTATCTGGAAAGGGAGCAACGGTGAGGTGACGAAAACAGAAGACCGCCTGATCGAACAGGTGATAACAGAGTATTACGAAGCCTATTTCACAGGTTTTAAAGGCTACAATGCCTCACAGAGGGATGCCCTGCATAAGAAGTTACTTATTGAGACGGCGACCCAGGGCTGTGCCACGGACACCAATGAAGATGTTGAGGCACGTATCTGTCAGCGCATCAAGGAGATGGAAGACCGCAGAAAAGCCTTGAAGGTCCATGAACTGTCCTTCAACTCTTTCTACGAATATAGCACCCAGCGCATTCCTTATATCTGCAACGAGAATAAGATTACCGGTATAGACATCAGCACCTATAACTACATGCTGATGGACTTCTACCGTGGCGGCAGCCATGAGCGCACTTTGAACGAGAATCTGGATTCCACGCTTTTTGATGAAACCTTTATCGTCTTCGAGATCGACACCATCAAGGATGACCCGTTGCTTTTCCCTCTGGTGACGCTGATCATCATGGATGTTTTCCTGCAGAAGATGCGCATTAAGAAGAACCGCAAAGTGCTGGTCATCGAGGAGGCGTGGAAAGCTGTGGCCTCCCCCATGATGGCAGAGTACATCAAGTACCTTTATAAGACCGCACGAAAGTTCTGGGCGTTGGTTGGTGTGGTCACGCAGGAGTTGCAGGACATCATCAGCAGTCCCATTGTTAAGGAAGCCATCATCAACAATTCCGATGTCATCATGCTCCTTGACCAAGGAAAGTTCAAAGAACGCTTCGATGACATCAGGACCGTCCTTGGGTTGACCGACGTGGAATGTCGTAAGATTTTCACCATCAATCGTCTGGACAACAAGGAAGGGCGTGCTTTCTTCCGTGAAGTCTTCATCCGTCGAGGAATTGTCAGCGATGTGTACGGAGTCGAGGAGCCGAGAGAATGCTATATGACCTACACGACGGAACGGGCAGAGAAAGAAGCCCTGAAACTTTACAAAGCGGAACTGAAATGCTCCCATCAGAAAGCCATAGAAGCCTATGTGCGGGACTGGAACAAGTCTGGCATCGTCAAATCCCTTGCTTTCGCCCAGAAAGTCAACCAGGCAGGACATGTGTTAAACCTGAATTAGAAGAACATGAAGAGACTTCATATCATACTCATGCTGATGCTGACCTTGGCAGTCATTCCTGTCAAGGCACAGTATTACAGCATCAATGTGGATTATGGCACGATGGCTGCTATGTCTGAGGCGTTTACCACCGAAGCAGCCATGGAAGCCCTCCATAACGAGAATCTTCAAAAGATATACGACAGCTACAAGGCTGCCGAGGTCGCCAGTGCCGGCATCTTTTCTTCCAAGTATCTCGACCGCAAGGCACTCACCAGTCTCAACCTGTGGGATGACCGCAACGAGAACTACTATTACAACCGCATCTACAAGATTGTCTCACTGCGGATCATCCCCAAGATCATTGTCTGTGCCCGTCTGATGGTGGAAGACCCGTCAACCGCTATTTATTGGGGCAGCTACCTGTTGAAGACCACCGAAGATGTCAAGTCCCTGTGCCAGCAGTTCGAGAATGTTGTGACCAACAGCACGCTCAGTTTCAACGACATCGCTTTCCTGGAGATTTCCGAAAACCTGAAAACCGTCTTCAACCTGGCTAACTTGGGAGGAATTGACTGGAAGGAGATTTTCGAGCATCTGGGTGATGACATCGAAGGCGCGTTCACTGAGGACAACCTCAAAGCGGACCTCGACAACCTGATCAGCAAGGGTGTCGGCCTTGCCAATGCCGGATTCAATAACGGTGTCAGCGAATTGCTGCAAGGCACCAGCTTCGGCGGCACGTTCATGGAGAAATTAGGCAGTGTCCTGACCCTTGCGGACAATGCGCGGAATATGTACGACGAGTACAAAGACCTTTCCGCAGCCCAAGTCCTGACCGCTGTGGTCGGACAAGGGAATATCGACAACCTCTTCAATCTGAGCGACTACAATCTGACACGATGGATTGATGACTACGCATCGGCAACCCAAGGCAGCTACTATACCCAACGTGTCTATATATATCGCCGGGATGCCGGATCTGAAACCCTTTGCGATTACTATCCGCCAACTGACAACAACAGCATTCTGTATAGTGGCGAATGGTATCGTATCAATACGACAGATCCGAATTTCTATCCCACCTCATCCCAATATGAGGCCGCATTGCAGAACTCAGAGAGTTATGCCGGATGGAGCCGCGAAAAAGTACGTCAGTACAATAACAGGAATGATGGCTTCAGCTATTCCATGGACTATTCATCGCTTGCCTATACCCTGAGCAGATCGAGCAGTGGCCAGTATGCCAAGGCATACGCCTATTCCATAAAGGTCACGAAATCCTGGGACATAAGAGAAGAGGTCTATGAGGCTGTTTTCGACAGCTACAGTATGGACTGGAACACTTTCATGGCACAGATGAATGCCCGCCTGATTCAGTATAATGCCAACGGAGACCATCGTGACATAGAAGATTCCTCAGACCTGGATGACTATATCGCCACCCATCCTACAGAAGCCAACTATACTTATTATATCGGATATGACAACCGTAACTACTACCAGGCATCCAATGCCCAGAAGGTGGCGGGTGCGGCTTCTGCCACTTTCAGCATCACCTGTCATGATGGAGGAACGCTTGGCAAGGGCAGCACAACCTATAAATGCAGTGACTGTGGCAGCACCCCCAGCAGCCATACCAAGGAATGTTCGATGTACACGACCCTTAATGTTGATGCCGAAGTGGACATTCGGGAACTTCAGGCTCGTGTCATCCAGTTACAGCAGGAAGCATCTGATCTTCAGCATCGGATTGATGCTCTCAACTCAGAAAACAGTGAACTGCTCCGTCTGATGTCCCAGGCTACGAGTACCGAGGAGTACAACCAGTATCAGGCCACTTATAACAGCAACAGGGAGAACATCCGGCAACTGCAATCACAGCTTGATGCCGTTAACCGGAATATCGCTGAAACGAGACAAGCCATTGAGGAAGCCGAAGAAGGTGAACAGGCCCAGACTGATGACTATACGCGCATCCCGCAACTGATGAAGACCATGAAAGATGCCTATGGCATCACCTGGACGAATGGCGGTTCGTGGACTGGTTACACATTTATCCGAGAAGGTACAATCGGCAGCGTCAAGGGCACTGTGACCTTCAAGGCTACTGTCTCTATCGCACGAAAGCCCAAATATTTCATGGGTATCAAGATTCATCGTGCCATCGTGCAGATCGATTGGGAACTGACCAGTAGCTGGAGTGATACCCATGTGGCAGAGATCCTGGAACTCGACCCCTCGAAGTCCGATGAAGAGAATGCCGCCATCATCTCCCGACGTATGAGTGAATTGGCTCAAGACCATCCCTCCTGTGAGGTCACGGTGGAATACACCCGACGGCCAGGCATTGAAACCCAAGACACGGATGGAGTACGCCATCTTCTTTGGGCCAGTGACCGTTTGGAGATCGCCAAAGGAATCGAGGCGCGACTGGCGAGAATCTATACCGACCTCGCCATGATAGAGAAGTTCCTCCACTACAAGCACACCGTCAGGGATTGGGTTCATGACCTTCTACCCAAGCTCAATGCAGACAGCCATAGAAAGCTGAACATCGCCGAGCGCAGCCGGAGACGCTGGATGCATAACGGCGGCAGCAGCTACTATGACGAGGAATTAGAAGACGACAACTATGACGATGAGCCATAGCAACCCTATAAAGAATCGGTAATATGATCAATACAGTTAATATGTCGAATCAAAACAACGGAAACAGAAGAGGGACTCTGACAAGAATGCTCTTGCTGCTTTGCCTTGTCGTTGTATGTCCGAAACACGCTTTGGCGCAGATTGTTCCCAATGACATCCCGACGATCGAAGCCTATATCAATGACCACAAGAAACAGCGTAGTCTGCTTCTTGCTCGTGCCACTTTGGAAGAGAGCAACGCCCTGTTACACAAGGTCAGCAAGGTGACGCATCGGGAATACCGTGACATTAACCTTGAACTGGACAAATATACCCGTGCCTTCGACATCATCGATCTGGTATATAGCACCGTCAGTACCGGGTTCAATGTCTATCGAACCTACGACAATGTATCTGAGAAGATTGTCAAGTACAAAGCCCTCCTGGAAGAGTTCAACGAAAAGATTATCCAGCGAGGCCGTATCGAGAGTGCCGACACCCTGCTCCTGTTTGTCAACGGCAGGGCTGTGGCCAATCTTGCAGGGGAATGCCAGAATCTCTATTCCTCCGTCTGTGCCCTTGCTGCATACGCCAGTGGACAGGTCTGTTGCACCACTGCTTCTCTGACGCTGATGATAGACAATATCAACAAGTCACTTGACCGCATCAAGGACATTGTAAACAATGCCTATTATCAGACCTGGAAGTTCATCAAGGCAAGAACTAGTTACTGGAAGTCAGAGCTGTATCGCTCCAAGACCATCCGTCAGATGGCGGATGAAGCCTTTGGCAGATGGCGGGAAGCCGGAAACATATTGGATGATTAACGAAAACAAATAAAGGATAGTGAAAATGAGAAAGACTATTTTTACGGTTTCAATTCTATTGTTCTCCATGTCAGGAGCCAACGCTCAGACTATGACCTATAATCATGATGCATCCAAACAGGCGCAGATAGAAGTCATGGAAGTAGGCGCTGGCAGCCTAACGCCTGAATTGTACTATAAGGTGACACACCATAACTATTGGGAGGGCGCAAAGGCAACCACATCCGTCAAAAACACCCTTCGTCTTGCTGCCAATGCCGCCTCCATTCCGCAGGTGGAGTATGCCGACAGCATACAGGCTGACTTGGAAGGTCGTGCAAAAATAGAGACTGCCAATATCGCCGATAGGCAGATAGACCTGGCATGGGTCTCGGAGGGTAACAAGATCGAGAACAGGCTTCTCGGTTTTAAGAACAACATCAACGCTTTGAGTGGGAAGACTGGCAGTGACGAGATTACGGCCTGGAGGGAGTTGGGCCAGATGTATGACTTTGCCATCAAAGTCACCCGTAATGCCTATATGCCCAACAGCGAGCGTCAGAAGCAGTACATGGCCATCTACGACGAGATTGTCAAAAGCAACGACAACCTGCTGTTGAGAGTGCGCTATCTGACTGCCAAGAACCAGGCCGACCACCTTATCCAGTCCATGTCCCGTTTCCGGCACCGTGTCAGCGAGAATGCTACGGCAGGATATAATCGCTGGCGTGATGCGTCCCTTCAGGGAAGTTCCGGCAATAACACAAACAATAACAATTAAACGAATCCTCCGATGAGTAACGACAGTACAGCAGTAGATTTCGGAATCAACCTTCTCGAAGAAGAGATTGATGACGTGATTTTCAGAACCAACGAGTTCCTGACCGATGCCACGTTCACAGGCGGCCAAGGGCCTTTCTGGTGGATTCTCCAGATGTCCATGGCTTTGGCAGGACTCTTTGCTATCATTATCTGTGCCCACATGGCTTACAAGATGATGGTCAAACGTGAGCCGCTGGATGTGATGAAACTTTTCAAGCCACTGGCGGTGAGCATAGTCCTCTGTTGGTGGTACCCGCCTTCTGACACGGGTATGGCAGGAGGCAGCAGCACCTGGTGCGCCTTGGACTTCCTCAGTTATATTCCCAATGCCATAGGAAGTTATACCCATGACCTTTATGAGGCAGAGGCGGCACAGGTAGAGGACAGGATGCAGGACGTGCAGCAGCTCATGTATCAGTTAGGCGATGAAGCCGCCGATCCCATATCCACCATCAAGGCTGCCAGCAACGCCGTCAGTACCTTACTCACACAGAGCAGTGTGCAGGATGTTACTGATGCCGATGCTGCCGCTGAGGATGAAAAGAACATTGTCAAGGCAGAGATGACCAGCACTACGGCTGGTTTGGTCATGCTTGCTGACAAGATCATCATGCTGATCGCGTTAATCACTTTCCGTATCGGTTGGTGGGGAACCATCTATTGCCAGCAGATCCTGTTGGGTATGCTCACCATTTTCGGACCTATCCAGTGGGCATTCTCCTTGTTGCCGAAGTGGGAAGGTGCCTGGGCAAAGTGGATCATCAGGTATCTCACCGTCCATTTCTACGGTGCGATGCTTTACTTCGTCGGTTTCTATGTCCTTTTGCTCTTCGATATTGTCATC
>JAFZUS010000093.1 GCA_017618275.1 Prevotella sp. | reverse complement strand
TTCTACGCTGTTGTCGCCACTTAAAAATACTGCGACAATCTCGTCTCTTTTCTCCTTCGGAGTCCTTTGATACATTCTTTTCATAAGTTTAACACATTTATTAAGTTCCTAAATGTGTCAACCTATATCAGTATAAGACAAGTTGTTTATCTTACGATACGTGCCATCCTCCATCAGCTCGACGAGCTTCTGATTCCGCCAGTTCTTCAGCATTTGTTGCACGGTGTTTTGGTTTACACCGGCACCCTTCACGGCTATACTGTGCTGCTTGGCCTGCGCGAAGGTGAATTGCACATCCAGACGCTCGTAGATAGAATCATTCTTGCCTATTCTATGCCGCCCGCCGCCGTTCTGACCACCCGCATATTCGCGACTGCTGAAAGCATTCTCGATACGGTCGCGGAAGAAGTGCAGGGCGTTCTCCATCAGCGAGTCGGCTATCACGTCAAAGACTGCCAGCATCTGCGGTGTCTGCACCTTTATCAACTGTTCCCTCCAAAGGTCGGGTTTCTGTTTCAGGAGTGTCTCGGCTCCGCTTAAGCCGTGCTTCTGGATCAATCCCTCACACACCTTGCAGAGCATCAGGCAGCAGGTCATCCGCTGAGTTGTCACACAGATACGGATACGCTGGCGCGCCTTTGTCTTATCGTCGTTCATCATCGTTTCCAGTCGTATCTTCTCCAACCAGCGACGGCCTCTGGCTTCGAGTTTCGGCAGCACCACCTCACCCTGCATCAGCGGCAACAGATGGGCTATCTGCTGGATGCGGTCCGTCTGTCGCGGAGTCAGGATGTAGGGATTATCCTCTAACTTCTCAAAGGTGTTGTCTGGTGTGCGGGCAACGGCGATACGGCTCTGCATACCGTCCGTATAGTTCGGGACTACACGATATAGACAGTCAGGTGTGCCACACATAGTTACATTCCACAGCAGATGTTCGATATGTACGTTCACAGCCTCTGCGCTGCGGGCCTCACGGTCGTACCTTGAACCGTCGTAACTCTGGCGCAGCATCACCGAGAAGTCACCCACCGCCGATTTCCATTTCTGCGCCACCGTGTCGGCCTCCGGCGTAAACGAATAGGCGTGCTTGCCCTCTGTGTTGGACAGTCGTTCGGCCACGTTGGCCACCGTCGTATTGAGGGTGACGAACCGCACGGGCAACTTCGGTTCTTCAGGCTGTTCCTTCTTGTTCTTGGATGCCTTGTATTTGGTCCGGAAATCTTCTTCCTGATCCATATACATCTTATCCAGAGCCCTGATCTCAGCCATCCAGGCCTCCACCACAGGGTCGATGCTGCCCTTTCCGCTTGCGTAGTCGCCCGCTATATAGGCAATCAGGTTCAGGTTCTTCTTCTGACCGTGAACGTCGAGCACTACGCCTGTGGCCAAAGCACCGATACAGGGACAGATAGCGATTACAATAGGCATGGCCAGTTTCGGGCCTACGGCCTCAATGGACTCCCTTACGCCTTGCGGCATTTTGCGAGTTGAAAGTTGAGAGTTGAAAGTTGAGAGTTCTTCGCCTTCGGCATCCACATCTTCCGTCTGACCGTTTTCGTCATTCTTCGCTTGTGCCTTGGCGTTGATCTCGCGCAGACTGGCATTCATGAAGCCCTTGTCGGCATCATACTTCTCGTAGAAGTAGTCAATCAGTTTCTGGCAGTCTTCGGTCTGCGAGTAGTTGGGCAGACGCTCCGCCACCACCGCCTTGAGTTGCGAACGGCTCATCAACTTGGCCACACCTACCGACAACACCGCCATCAGGTTCGCGTGCCAGTTGTGCTCGCCCCACACATCCATCTCGCCTGCTTTCAGTCCAGCCTGCTCCACACAGAGGTCAAACGCCGCCAGATTCTTCGGCTCTATCGCCGAGTCCGCCTCCTGGTCAGAAGGACTCTTTCCTCTTCCATCCTCCATCTTACATCTTACATCAGCCATCTCTTCCTTCTCCCACGGCCTATAGTGCTTGTTCGCCTTCTTGGCCTCAGCAGGTATCTCCTCCCTGTTCTTCTTCTCGCGCTCCTTCAGTAACTCATATTCCTTGGCACTCTCCTCGGGCGTCAGAGGCTCGTCGAAGATAGCGTCATCTAAATAGAAGAGGTTGTCGGCTGTAGCAGGCCCCGTATACATCACCCTCGCCAAACCCCGGGCATTGGTGTCGTATTCCGTCTGCGTAGCCATACTGAGCGCATACTGACACTCCCTGACGGTCCTGCCCGGCTGACGGCGACAGACGGCATGCAGTCCGTATCGGGCAGACCCCGACAACTCCAGCAGCCCTATCTCGTCCTTCTTGGCCAGCAACACCTCCTTGATACGCACCTGCTCCTCCTGATTCTCACAGTCAATATCGTGGGCATACGTCGAGGATGGGTGACAGCAGCCTTTCAGCACACCGTCAGGCAGCAGGTCGTTGTAGCAGTACTGAACCTGACGGCCCTTTGCCTTCTCGTCGCCGCTGCGGGCATCATAGAAGTTCTTGGCGTTGTCAGGCGCATTGCGCTGCGACAGATAGTCGGCCCTGTTGGTAACGGGACGGGCTATCTTGCGCCCGTTCCCGTCGATGGTTATCAAGTTAATCATAGGCTGTATCCTTTCTCAATCAAATACTTAATCACCGCCTTGATACCCTTTCTCAATATCTGCGGCAACTCTGCGCGCATCTCAGAAGGTACCACGAAAACTACGCGGTCATTGCCATCTGAACCAAACGACAAACTAACGTAGTCTTTCTTCAGTTCCGGCTTCCTGCGGATCCTCTTCTTCCTGATGAAGTCGAACGAGCCATTGTTCAGCATCTGACCGTGTCCCATACCGTGAAACGGCTCCACCAGTCCTACACGCGGATTGTCAGGCAACACCTGCACATAATCCATACCACTCTCACTCTTGCTGACAGCCACCTGGGCGCTCAGCGTCGTTGTTTTGTTAATTTTCTTTGTCATAATCGATTCGAATTTGTGAGTGTCAGGAGAAAGCGAAAGTTTTAGTTTGAGCTCAATTACATCCGGATACGTTTCCTCCGCTCACACCTTCGACTCGGTTAACTCTAAACTCTAAATTCTAAACTCTAAACTTCCATAAAGATCGAGCCATAAAGCTCGTTAAATTCTTTCCTGATGTCCGCAGCAGAGACGATTTCATCTGCTGTGATCCGCTTTGTCATGAGATCCTCTTGCTGTTTCAGCCAACGCTCCCAGTAGTAGTTCAAGTATTTTATACTCTTGACCTTTCCACCCCCTCGGCCGGCATTCTGCAACTTCGGGTGCATCTCCCATCCTTCGCAGAGGAAACCGCATTCAACCGTTTCTCCGGTCAGGCTGCATACACGCCCCATTTGGGTGATGGTCCTTTTGGCGCACGAACCGCAAAATTTCTGTATTTCAATGTCAAATTTATTCCTCATACCTCTTGATATTAGTACCTGCGGATGCGGTTTTCGAGCATCGTTGGCTTTAAACTCATTCCCTGATACCCTCCAAGAGTCAGCCCTGTTCTTGTAAAGAAATCGGGGTCTGTGGCATCACTCAGTCTGATAAGCCAACTTTCATACTTTCCCAGATTCAGTCCGTTTTTCAATTGTCTTAATTCCAATATCTTTCTCCACGCTTCCATTCCATCCTCTGGTTTCTCCCAACCCAAGTATTTATTAAAGGATTCCTTATAAATCTCAAACAACTCCTTCTCCCGCTTGGTCAGTATCACTCCGGCAGGAATGGCTTCATCCGGAACAGCGCCAAAACAGATACTGACTGACATGTAGTCGGAAC
>JAFZUS010000092.1 GCA_017618275.1 Prevotella sp. | reverse complement strand
GTTCCGACTACATGTCAGTCAGTATCTGTTTTGGCGCTGTTCCGGATGAAGCCATTCCTGCCGGAGTGATACTGACCAAGCGGGAGAAGGAGTTGTTTGAGATTTATAAGGAATCCTTTAATAAATACTTGGGTTGGGAGAGACCAGAGGATGGAATGGAAGCTTGGAGAAAGATATTGGAATTAAGACAATTGAAAAACAGACTGAATCTGGGAAAGTATGAAAGTTGGCTTATCAGATTGAGTGATGCCTCAGACCCCGATTTCTTTACCAGAACAGGACTGACTCTTGGAGGGTATCAGGGAATGAGTTTAAAGCCAACGATGCTCGAAAACCGCATCCGCAGGTACTAATATCAAGAGGTATGAGGAATAAATTTGACATTGAAATACAGAAATGTTGCGGCTCATGCGCAAAAAGAACCATCCTCCAAATGGGGCGTGTGTGCAGCCTGACCGGAGAAACGGTTGAATGCGGCGGCCTCTGCGAAGGTTGGGAGATGAACCCGAAGTTGCAGAATGCCGGCCGAGGGGTTGGTAAGGTCAAGAGTCTGAAGTACCTGAACTACTACCGGGAGCGTTGGCTGAAACAACAGGAGGATCTCATGACAAAGCGGATCACAGCAGATGCTTTTGCTTCGGCTGAGGACATCAGAAAGGATTACGAACAGGAGCACGGCTCCATTTATATTAACATCTAAACATTTACAATTATGATTACAGAGATTTTTAAGGTTGTATCGCAGACGGAGCCCGTCTACGTACAGAGTAAGAAACAGGAAAACGGCCAACTGGCCAAGAGCAACGTGCATCTGAAGGGCATCGGCGGCGAGTATGCCGAAGAGTTCTACGCCGTCACGTTCGGAGAGAACGCCACCCAGAAACTGGAACCCGGTGAACTGGTGGCAGTCAGCCTGAGGTTCGGCACGCACGTGAATCAAGACAACGGAGCCATCTATCAGGATGTCGTGGCTACGGGCATTCAGAAACTGAATGATGTAAAGGCATTCTAAAGGTAAAAAGGTAAAAAAGTAAAAAGGTAAAAAAGTAAAAAGGTAAAAGGTAAAAATGTAACCGAGTCGAAGGTGTGAGCGGAGGAAACGTATCCGGATGTAATTGAGCTCAAACTAAAACTTTCGCTTTCTCCTGGCACTCACAAATTCGAATCGATTATGACAATCAAGAAGATTTTATTCGGCGAGAAAGCCTTGTCGGCCATGAAGGAGAGTAATGGACTGACAGTGATTGACGGGCGTTTGAGGCCCTTCAATGAGAATGGTAAGGCACAGTGGGAGTTTGCGCCCTACGACCGTAAGAACCCCAAGCGCCTGAAGATGAGGGTGCTGAAATGGCTACCCGAAGGCTGGATCAAGCGAGGCGTGAGGCGTACGGCCATCTTCTCCTCAGCATCCAACAAACTCACACCAGAGGAACTCGTGGAGCAACTGAAACGGGACATCTGCAACGGCCTCGACGAACTGCTGAGGGAAGGCGGCATAGAGGACATCGACGATTTCTTTAACATGATGAAGAGATAGGTATGATCAGACCGAGTTATTTTAACAATGTAAAGGATCGCAGGGCGAAGACGCTGACCCCTGCGATTCTCCCCAGACTCCAGACGGCCAGGCAGACGGTTGACGGCATGGCCAAGATAGCCGAACTGCAAAAGGCCGGAGAGGACATACGCCCGGGCAAGGAGATGTTGCCGGTGGTGACATGGGGAGCCAGATACAAAGAGGGAGCCCCAAGAGGTACGGAGGGTGCCCAGCCGACGGGTCTTTTCTTCATAGACTGCGACCACCTGAAGGAGAACCCGACGGAGGTGTACTATCGGCTGTTGAATGGCCGGGCCATCAAGGACGAGGTGCGTCGTCAGCAGGTGGAGGCCGTGATGAGGGAGCACACGAAGGGCGCTCATGTGACACCCAGCGGCGAGGGGCTGAGAATCATCCTGACCAAGTTGTTGCCCGATAAGGACAATGAGGCGAACATCGAGGCCTTCAAGAAGATGCTGGCCGATGACCCTGTCATCGAGACGGTGGATACGAAGGTGAAGGATATCGGGCATCCGAGTTTCGTGCCGTGTATGGATTTTTGGATTTATTTTGACAATGCGATACTGAATGAAGAGGGGAGCACAGAGGGGACAGGAACCCTTGTGACATCAGAGATATCACAGATGTTCCAGTCCCCCAGTGCTCAGGCTTCCAGTGCTCAGGCTCCCGGTGCTCAGGCCCCCGGTGCTGATGAGGAGAGAGAGGATTACAGGCTGCACCTGAGGTTTGATGCCGAGGGGATGCCTGTGGGGAGCGACGGTAAGGCGCTACAGACAGACTACAGAGGTCATCAGTTGACGGAAATCCGAGACAACATCATCACCTTGGCAGGTGGCAAGCCGTCGGTAGGAGACCGGAACACCCGAACCTACAAGGTGCTGTCGGCCATGGCACCCATCGTGGACTACAAGGAGGAGGTACTGCAGACGCTGATTCCCTACTGGGGGCTGAAATGGGACGAGGTGGAGCCCATCGCCAAGAGTGCCGCCAAGCGCAGACCGTCAGAAAAACTGCCTTATCTGCTCTGGAAGGTGCTGCACGAGATGGGTATCGACGACGGCTCGATGCAGGTGGACGATCAGGACGAGGATGCCGTGGACGATGCCGAGTTTCTGGCCTTGCTCAACCAGAACGACACTGACAGCGGCTATAAGAGCAGTTGGGGCGAGGGACTGCCACCACTGGCTCCTGTATTCAAGCAGTGGGTGAGCACGGCACCAAGGGACTACATCGAGATGATCTACTTCACGGTGCTCTTCTGCATGGCCTGCATCGCCTCGAAACTCAGGGCGAGGTACTTCGACGGACGAGTCCACTCGCCATCATTCTTCATGACCGTTGAGGGTGACTCGGGGTCGGGTAAGTCGTGGATCATCGACGTGAGTGACATGCTGCTCCAGCCGATGGCTGCCGACGATGCCAAGGGTGAGGAGAAACAACTGGAGTACGAGCGTGAACTGAAGAAGTGCCGTAACAAGGCCAAGCAGCCTGACGACCCGATGGTGATTCAGCGCATCATGCCGGCCACTGTGTCGGTGACGGCCTTTCTGAAGCAGAACTACCAGAACAAGGGGCTGCACAGCGTCACTATCTGTCCCGAAGTGGATACGATGGTGAAGCAGCACGGTCGAGGTGCATGGGGCCAGTTGAGCGACCTGTACCGTATCGCCTTCGAGAACAACACCATGGCGCAGAAGTACATGTCGGAAAGTTCGTTTTCTGGGAAAGCCAAGATCTTTTATAACCTCTTGGTGTCTGGGACACCCCTCTCGATGGGTCGTTTCTTTCGCAACGTGGAGGACGGACTGGTGACACGTACCATTCCCATTGTGCTGCCCGACCAGTTCGGAGCCAAGATCCCGAAGTGGAAGCCCTGGACGGAACTACAGCGTAAGGTGGTGATGGACACCGTGAACCACGTGTACCATGAACTCTCGATGGACGAGCAGGGGAACGTGGCACAGGAGCACTATCTGGAACTCGGCTGGCTGAACGACGTCATAGAGAAATGGCTTGAAGAACAGCGTCTGAGAGGTCTGAAGGAGGTGTCACGTGCCAGGGACACGTATCGCCGACGTGCGGCCAACGACGGCTTCCGTGCCGGTATGGTGATCTACTACCTGTTGGGAGAGAAGCCCACGGCAGAGATCAAGAAGAAGGTGATTGCCAATGCGCTCTTTGTGTGCAACTTCGCTGTGGAGTCGCTGATTGCCAAGTACGGCCGAGAGACCGAGGAAGTGCTGACTGGCAAGGAGCATCGCCCTTCGAAGACGGGTATTCTCTATGACCAGATGCCTGAATCGTTCAGCCGTGAGCAATTGAAGCAGAAAATGAAGGAACAGAATGTTTTGACCAAGTGTCGTGACATTGTCTATCGTTGGTCAAAGGCTGGATTGGTAGAGGCTCTTGGTGATGGAATGTTTAAGAAGATCAGCAATGAGACAGTCCAAAAGATAGCGAAGAAGAGGTAGCGTCTCAGCGTCTCAGCGTCTTTTTTAATTTTATTAATTATGTACATTATGAAAGAAGTAGAAATCAATAAGAACATGAAACTCAGCGAGCACTTTGGCCTCGCTGAGTTAACAAAGACCAGTTATCATCCGTTGGACGGGAATATTCCTTCTCATGTAGCCATCGAGAATCTTCGCAATATCTGCGAGAATTGGTTAGAAGACCTGCGGTACAGTTATAACAAACTGTACCAAATTAGTAATGAGAAATTAGAAATTAGAAATTGTGATTACTCTGATGCAGATAAAGAAGAAGAAATCCCTGTGGTCATCACATCCGGTTATCGCTCGGAGGAGGTGAATAGGCTCTGTGGCGGGGCGAAAGGTTCGAACCACCTGACGGGTTGCGCCGTAGATATCCGTTGTGCAGGGCCGGAGCAGTTGATACGCTATTCAAGCATCTTGCTCGACATTGCAGATGGTACAAGGCAAGAATTTGACGAACTCATCCACGAGAAGCGTGGCTCGACTTACTGGCTGCATTTCGCGGTGCGACCCAAGGATAATCGTCGCAAGATCCTCTTCGACATGCGGTGAGGTAAGAACTGGCGAGATGATTTCTATGACAGTTTGAGGACAAGGCAGGCCCAGTCGTGGTCTGCCTTTTTTTGTATGACATGGAGGCCGAGGGTGGCGGCTTTGTCTGCGAGCATGGGGATGTCGGAGGTGTAGAAGCCGCTGAGGATCAGATGGGCGTCTGGGGCCATCTTCTGACGGAAGAGGGGCATGTCTGCCAAGAGGATGTTGCGATTGATGTTGGCCATCACAAGATCGAAGGTTCCCTCTACCTTATTTAATAATATAGAGGCATCACCCAATAACGATGTGAAGCGGTCGTCTACGTGGTTGATGACAGCATTGTGGCGGGCATTGTCGACGCTCCATTCGTCGATGTCGTAGCCGACGGCCTCCGTGGCTCCGAGTTTCAGGGCGCAGATGGATAGGATGCCGGTGCCTGTGCCACAGTCGAGAACACGAGAAGGTGAGGTGGTGAGAAGGTGAGAAAGTGAGGAGGTGAGGAGGTGAGAAGGTGAGGAGGTGAGGAGGTGAGAAAGTGAGAGTAGGGTGGAGCAGACCATGCGGGTGGTTTCGTGGGTGCCGGTGCCGAAAGCGAGGTGGGCATCGATTTCTATCGAAATCCCGCTCTTTATCTCAGGCAGATGCCGTCCGTCGTGTATTACCAAGGCTCCGTCGGAGATGATGATGGGTTCGAATCCCTCCTGTTCCCATTGTTCGTTCCAGTCACGGTCTTCGGCTTCACGGATGTCGTAAGTGATGGTGATGCCATCGAAGGGAAAGTCGGCGATGGCTTCTTTCAGCGCTTCTTCAGAGAAGAGCGTCTGCTGCACATAGCCCTTCAGTCCTGTCTCTGTTTCCTCAAAGGTCTCAAAGCCTGTTTCGCCAACGAGAGCAGCGAGCAAATCGCGAGCATCAGATATTAATTGTGCATTATGCATTGTGCATTGTGAATTGATGCTGAATTCTACCTCGTAATATTTCATATCGGATGTTAAATTTTGGTGCAAATTTACAAAAAATAGGGAAAAACCTATCGTTGTTTAGGGTTTTTCCCTATATTTGCAGAGAAAATATAACTAATTTTGCAGCGTGAACAAATAAATTTGCAAGAATATGAAGAAGTTTATCCTGATCTCAATCCTAATGGGAGCCCTGCCATTCACCATGGCGGCTCAGGACGATGACCTCTACTTCGTTTCCAAAAAGAAGACAACGGAGAAGAAGGTGACGGACAATGGCGGTGTGCAGTCGGCTATATATCATTCCGGCAGCAACCGTAGTGTGGATGAGTATAATCGTATGGAGAGCAAGTACGTGGTGATCGACAATGACTCTGTCAATGACATCATCCAGTTTGATGGAGTGAAGGGCATCTATCCCGACTCACTGTCGATGGCTTCTGACTCGCTGGAGATAGAGGATTACCCAATGACGAAGAGGATGGTGCGTTTCGACGACTACGACCTCTCCGACAATGCTGCTTTCTGGGCCGGTTATCACCTCGGGCGCGATACATGGAACTGGGGACTGAGTTGGCACTCGCCCTGGTATTACTATTCCTACGGATGGTATGATCCCTGGTATTACGGCTGGCGTGACCCTTGGTACTATGGCTACTATGACCCCTGGTATTATGGCGGTTATTACGACCCCTGGTATGACCCCTGGTATTTTGGCTACTATGGCTGGCATGGTGGATGGTATGATCACTGGCGCTATGGCCACTATGGCTATTACCCCTATTATGTCAGTTACGGCGGTGGTGGCAGATACCATAATACCTATAATGGCAACACGGGTACCATCAATCGCAATGGCAGTACGCATGGCTACTTTGCAGGCGACAGGTCTGTAGGTCGCTCTACTTCATCATCTACGAGCAGTAGCAGTCGTTCCAGCAGTCTGAGAGACCGCACGGTGGGTGAGCATCGCTCGCGTATCAATGGTGGCGGTGCCAGTTCCCGCAGCACCAGCACCAGCACCAGCGGAAACTTCAGCGGTAGCCGTAGTTCAAGTAGCAGCAGTAGTAACTACAATAGCAGCCGTAGTACTAGCACCTACAGCAGCAGTAGCAGCAGTAGCAGTAGCGGCAGTTTCAGGAGCAGCAGCGGAGGCGGTAGTTTCAGCGGCGGTGGCGGCGGTGGTAGCCGTGGCGGTGGCGGAGGTGGAGGAAGCCTTGGCGGACGCAGATAATTCTAAGTACAAATTAATAATTGACAATTGATAATTAATTAAAGATATGAAGAAGATTGTTTTAGTGGCCTTTGTTTTGGCGGTGGGACTGCCAGTGGCCGCACAGGATACATACGAGAGCGCCCGTTTACTGGGCGAGGATCTGAATGGAACTGCCCGTTATGTTGGTATGGGTGGAGCGATGGAAGCACTGGGTGCTGACATCTCCACCATAGGTACGAACCCTGCAGGTATAGGTCTTTTCCGTCATTCTACGGTGAGTGGGACGCTCGGCTTAGTGTCGCAACAGGATGTGCAGAAGTTTGATAGACTTGGAAAGACAAATATGAGTTTCGATCAGTTAGGCTTTGTCTATTCCACCCGTATGTCGAGCACGTCGTATTTGAACTTCGGTTTCAATTACCACAAGAGCCGTAACTTCGACCAGATTCTTTCGGCTGCTAATAGGTTGACAAACGTATCGAACAATGCTTTGTCGTACAAGAAAGCAGAGAATGGGTATGCGAGAAACGGAGGATATTTCCTTGACTTCAACCAACAGGGTGATTTGGTAGGCTGGGAGAGTGAAACAAGCGATTACCGTGCACAGACCTACAGCACCATGGATTATCTGAATGCCAACTCCGTATTGCTTGATGCTGACTATGAGAATTTAAAGGCTAAGGGCGAGCCCTATATCTTCGACCTTGCTGCCGATGAGTTTTCTTTTGACCGTGCGCACAGAGGCTGGATTAGTGACTTCGACTTCAATATCAGTGGTAACGAGGATGACAGACTCTTCTGGGGATTCACCATCGGAATACACCATGTGAACTATAAGGGTTACTCGCAATACACCGAGGGTATGGTCACAAGCAATGGTCAGGACGCAGGTGTCATCTCTTACGGTGACGAAAGGAATATCAAGGGTTATGGTGGCGACATCACGGGTGGTATCATCGTTCGCCCCATAGAGACCTCTCCCTTCCGTATCGGCCTGTATGTTTCTACTCCCACTTTCTATGATCTTAAGACCACCAACTTTACAGAAATTGTGAACGGCAGCGATTATGGTTGCTATGACTATGGTGCAGATGAAGAGGAGTATAAGTTCAAACTCTTTACACCTTGGAAGTTCGGTCTTAGTTTGGGTCATACCGTAGGCAATAACCTCGCCCTCGGAGCCACTTACGAATATTCCGATTATGGTGCCACTCGCAATCGCATCAACGATGGTTGGGACAGACATGGCAATGAGGATTCCTATACTGACGAGCCGATGAAGCGTAATACAGAGGTCTCGCTGAAGGGTGTGCATACCCTGAAGGTAGGTGCCGAGTTCAAGCCCATCCCCGAGATGGCTGTACGTCTGGGCTACAACTATGTGACGGCTGCCTACGAGGAGGATGGCTATCGTAACATGATGCTCGACTCTCCTGGTGTGATGTATGCCTCAACTGCCGACTACACCAACTGGAAGGCAACGAATCGCCTCACTGCTGGTCTCGGTTTCAAGGCAGGCAACATGAACATTGACGTGGCTTATCAGTATTCTGCTACCGACGGTGATTTCTATCCTTTCCAGAAGTATGATGCCTATACAGTGGGTGCTACCTCAGTGAGCAACAAACGTCATCAGGTGATCATGACTTTAGGCTACACCTTCTAAAAGTGAGAAAGTGAGAAATTTGTGAATATAAATGCGGCTTTATGCAAATAAGGCCGCTTTTTTTTGTTTATTCGGCTGAAAAGTCGTAACTTTGCGCACAATTGTAAAATCGTAAATAGTCAAATAGTCAAATGAAAAAACTTTTATTGGGAGATGAGGCCATTGCACAGGGCGCACTTGATGCCGGTTTAAGCGGCGTATACGCCTATCCGGGCACTCCCTCTACCGAAATCACAGAGTATATCCAGGAATCACCGCTGGCTAAGGAGCGTGGTGTCCACAGCCGTTGGAGTACCAACGAAAAGACGGCGATGGAGGCTGCTCTTGGCATGTCGTTCATGGGCAAGCGGGCCCTGGTGTGTATGAAACATGTAGGTCTGAATGTCTGTGCCGACCCCTTCGTGAACTCGGCCATGACAGGCACCAATGGCGGTATCATCGTCCTGGTGGCCGACGACCCTTCGATGCACTCCTCACAGGACGAACAGGACAGCCGTTTCTATGGTAAGTTTGCGATGATTCCCACGTTGGAACCCAGTTCGCAGCAGGAGGCCTACGACATGATGGCTGAGGCCTATGAGTTGTCTGAACAGATGCACCTGCCTGTGCTGATGCGTGTCACCACCCGTATGGCGCACTCTCGTGCCGTTGTCGAGGTCGTTGACGTGCCACGTCAACAGAATGAACTGAATTACGAGGCCCAGGCTTCCAACTGGGTGTTGCTGCCAGCCTTCGCCCGCAAGCGCAATGTCGTGGTGACGGGTCAGCAGCCCATCCTCGAGCAGATGGCCGTAGACAGCAAATACAACAAATATATCGATGGCAAGGACCATAAACTCGGCATTATCGCCAGTGGTATCGCCTACAACTACCTGATGGAGTGCTATCCCGACGGTTGTCCGTACCCTGTGCTGAAGATCAGCCAGTATCCGTTGCCAAAGAAACTCATCCGTCGGATGACCGACGACTGTGAGTTTGTGCTGATTGCCGAGGAGGGTCAGCCGTTTATCGAAGATCAGGTGCGTGGTGTGATGCCAGGTAATGCTGTGATCAAGGGACGTCTGACGGGTGAACTGCCCCGTACGGGCGAACTCAATCCCGACTTCCTGAAGAAAGCATTGGGCATTGAGAGCGGTGAGAACTATGCTCCTTGTGAGGATGTCACACCCCGTCCGCCTGCACTCTGTCAGGGATGTGGTCACCGTGATGTCTACACTGCCCTCAATGAGGTGTTGCGCGAGTATCCCAATGCCCGTGTGTTCGGTGATATTGGTTGTTATACGCTCGGTTTCCTGCCTCCGTATAAGGCCATCCATTCGTGTGTCGACATGGGTGCCTCAATCACGATGGCGAAGGGCGCTTCGGATGCTGGTCAGTGGCCCGCTGTGGCTATCATTGGCGACTCGACGTTTACCCACTCGGGTATGACGGGACTGTTGGATGCCATCAACGAGAATGCTGACATCACAGTGATTATCTCCGACAACCTGACCACTGCTATGACAGGCGGACAGGACTCGGCAGGCACCAATAAGTTTGAGGCCATCTGCAAGGGCTTGGGTCTCTCTGAGGAACACTTGAAGGTGGTGAATCCCATCCCCAAGAATATGCCTGAAATCACTGCTGCCATCCGTGAGGAGATCAACTACCACGGTGTCAGTGTCATCATTCCACGTCGTGAGTGTATGCAAACTTTACAGCGTCATTTGAAACAGAAAAAAAACAATAAGTAGTTAAGTAGTTAAGTAGTTAATGGAGTTAAGCCATTACAAGGTAAGACTCGACAGCCAGTCATTTGGCTTAACTACTTAACTCCTGACTACATAACTACAATAAAAGTTATGAAAACAGATATTATCTTATGCGGTGTAGGAGGACAGGGTATCCTCTCTATCGCCACCATCATCGGCGAGGCAGCCATGAAGGAGAACCTCTATATCAAACAGGCTGAGGTACACGGTATGAGCCAGCGTGGTGGTGATGTACAGTCTAATCTGCGCATCTCTTCCAATCCCATCGCCAGTGACCTGATAGCCTTGGGTGGTGCCGACGTGATCATCTCGATGGAGCCAATGGAGGCTTTGCGTTACCTGCCGTTCCTCTCGAAAGACGGTTGGATCATTACTTCGAGCACTCCTTTTGTAAACATACCTAATTATCCTGATATTGAGAAGATTAAGAGCGACCTGAATGGTATCAAGAATGTGATTGTCCTTGATATTGAACAGGCAGCCAAGGATAATGGTGTGCCCCGTTCTGCCAACGTTATCCTGCTGGGTGCTGCCCAGAAGGCTCTCGGCATTGAGTACGACAAGTTGGAGGATGCCATCCGTCGCGTCTTCGGGCGCAAGGGCGAGGCTATCGTTGAGGCTAACATCAAGGCCCTCGCCATCGGTAAGGAAGCGCAGAAGTAATCATAATTTCTAATTTCTAATTCCTAATTTCTAATTATAGATTATGGAGACTCCAATTAAGAAAGAAATAGTTGATGGTCTGGTGGCCGAATTGGGCATCAAGGACTTTGCCAAGGCTACGATCCGTGAGGTGAAGCAGGTGGCTGCCAAGTCGGAGAAGGCGAGTGGGGTAGAGTTCATCAAGATGGAGATGGGAATCCCAGGCTTGCCTGCTGCCCAGGTGGGTGTTGACGCACAAATCAAAGCCCTGCAGGACGGCATTGCCCATAGTTATCCCGACATTCAGGGAGCGCCAGTGTTAAAGGAGGCAGCCTCACAGTTCGTGAAGGCTTTCATCGGTGTGGATATTGCTCCTGAAGGCTGCATACCTGTCAGTGGCTCCATGCAGGGAACGTTTGCCTCGTTCCTCACCTGTTCGCAGCGCGACAAACGGAAGGACACCGTGCTCTTCATCGATCCGGGCTTCCCTGTGCAGAAGATGCAATTGCAGGTCATGGGCGTGAAGTACGAGACCTTCGATGTGTATTCGTATCGTGGCGACAAACTGAAGCCGAAGTTGGAGGGCTATCTGAAGCAGCGCAACGTGTGTGCCATTGTCTATTCAAATCCCAATAACCCCTCTTGGATTTGTCTGCGCGAGGAGGAATTGCAGGTTATCGGTGAACTCGCAACGCAGTATGATGCAATCGTGATGGAAGACCTTGCCTACTTTGCTATGGATTTCCGCAAGGATCTCTCCACACCGTTCCAACCGCCTTATCAGGCCACCGTCGCCCGCTATACCGACAACTACATGTTGCTCATCAGTGGCTCGAAGGCCTTCAGTTATGCAGGAGAACGTATTGGCGTGACCTGTATCAGTGACAAGTTGTTCCATCGTCATTTCGATGACTTGTCGGAGCGTTATCAGGGGCTGCCCTTCGGTCCTGTCTTTTCTACTCGTATGCTCTATGCCTTGAGTTCGGGTACCAGTCACAGTGCACAGTATGCGATGGCTGCTATGTTGCAGGCTGCCTATGAGGGCAAGTACGATTTCCGCAAGGAGGTGAGTGTCTATGGTGAGCGTGCCCGTAAACTGAAGGAGATTTTCTGTCGCCATAATTTCTATGTGGTCTATGACAAGGATCTTGACGAACCCGTAGCCGACGGCTTCTATTTCACCATCGGCTATCCTGGCATGACCAGCGGACAGTTGGCTCTTGAACTGATGTACTATGGTGTCTCTGCCATCTGCCTCATCACCTGTGGGTCAGAGCAAGAGGGCTTGCGCGTCTGTACATCCTTTATTGAGGATCACCAGTATGCGCTACTCGAAGAGCGGATGCAGATTTTTGAAGAGAATAATCCCAGATAGAAATGAAAATCCCTGCAAGACCTGCAGGGATTTATTTGTTATTCTTCTTCTACCGGTTTGACAGGCGTGAAGTGGAACTCGTTCTCGTTTAGTGTTCTCACGTCATATCGGTAGGCATACTTACCTGTGTATTGCTTCTTCAGTTTCAGATATTTCTTTTCAATCTCCTTGCGGGTGAGGGCAAAGACAACAATACAGGTGCGATGGGGCATGTTGAGGGTGTTGGTGAAATACTGGCGCAACTGATTGGAGTAGGTGCTCCTATCCACAAGGAACTTGGTCTTGTGGTCGTACCATACGCTGTCGACCATCTGAATGTCTGTGAAATATACCACAGAGTCGGAGAAGTTTGCGATAAAGCCGAACATATAGGCCTTAGGGGTCATTATGGGCTTTGCACTTGCCTTGGTGGCTGTAAAAGTCACCATGATCATTATTAAAAGGGTGTATCTGAATAATTTCATTATCCTAAGAATGTTTTTAATACTTTGTTTTTTGTACAGGTACGGAGGCGGCGGATGGCTTTCTCCTTGATTTGACGGACGCGCTCACGTGTGAGGTTGTACTTAGACCCGATTTCCTCAAGCGTCAGTTCGGGCTGGTTGATGCCATAGAAGGCCTCGATGACATTGCGCTCCCTTTCGTTCAGCATTTTCAGGGCATTGTTGATCTCTGCCTTGAGCGACTCCATGACGAGCACCTTGTCAGCCATAGGAGCATCGTCGTTTATCAGGACATCGAGCAGACTGTTGTCCTCGCCGTCAACAAATGGGGCGTCCACTGATACGTGGCGGCTGTTGACACTCATGGCCTCGTCGACTTTCTCCTCAGGGATATCGAGTTTCTCGGAGATTTCCTCTACCGACGGGCGACGCTCATTCTCCTGTTCGAACTTGCTGAGCACCTTGTTGATCTTATTGACAGAGCCCACCTGGTTCAGAGGCAGACGTACAATGCGACTCTGCTCGGCGATAGCCTGAAGGATGCTTTGGCGAATCCACCATACGGCATACGAGATGAACTTGAAACCACGTGTCTCGTCAAACTTCTCAGCAGCCTTGATGAGGCCCAGATTACCCTCGTTGATGAGATCGGGTAGGGACAGACCCTGGTTCTGGTACTGCTTGGCCACGGAGACTACAAAACGGAGATTAGCCTTGGTGAGGCGTTCTAAGGCTTTGCGGTCACCCTTGCGGATGCGCTGTGCCAGTTCCACCTCTTCCTCCACCGAAATCATTTCCTCCTTGCCGATTTCCTGCAGGTATTTGTCAAGGGCTTCACTCTCTCGGTTTGTGATTGACTTCGTGATTTTCAGTTGTCTCATTGCGTTGTTGTTTTTAGCCAAGGTGCAAAGGTAAGGCAAAAAAACGGAATCACCAAAAAAAACCGCAAATTTTTTACATTTGCGGCTTTTCTTGGGTTGATTTGCGCTTAATCGTCTTCCAGAGGCACAGCAAAATAGCCTTTCTTGCCTGTCGGATAGATACCCTGGATGTAGAGTACGGGCTCTTTCGACTTGTTGGCGTCTTTCACTATCTTCTGCAAGTCCTCAATCGTCTTGACACTCTCTTCGTTGACGCGCTGGATGATGAAGCCCTGAGGTACACCGGCATCCTTCAGTCTTCCACCGCTCACCTTCAGTACTTGGAGACCGTAGCCAATGTTCAATTGCTCCTTCTGGGAGTCGCTGATGGCCTTGAACTGTCCACCGAGTACGTCGATGTCTGCATCCTTCACCACCTTCGTGTTACCCTTCTCGTTCTTCAGAGTCAGTGTGGCTGTCTTCTTCGACTTGTTACGCAGATAGTTGATGGTGATCTTGTCGCCAGGACGCTTCTGGGCGATGATGCCCTGCAAGTCACCGAACTTAGGCACTTTCTGTCCGTCGATATGGGTAATGACATCGCCTTCCTTCAGACCTGCATCAGCAGCGGCACCGTCTTCTATAACCTTTGCGATATAGATGCCTTCCATGGTACCAAGGTCAACCTCGTTGCCCTTCTCTTTCTCATTATCAACATAATCACTGACATCCTGACCCTGAATACCAATCATAGCGCGCTGTACGGTACCATATTGCTTGATGTCGTCGATGACCTTATTCATAATTGTGGTTGGGATGGCAAAGCCGTAGCCGATATTAGAACCTGTCTGTGAGTAGATCATGGCGTTGATGCCGATGAGGGCACCGTTGGTATTGACGAGTGCACCACCAGAGTTACCTTGGTTGATGGCAGCGTCGGTCTGGATCATGGAGGTCACCTTGCCAGGCTCCTGCATGCTGCGTGCCTTGGCAGAAACGATACCTGCGGTAACGGTGTTGTTGAGTCCGAGGGGATTACCCACAGCCAACACCCATTCACCCACCTTCACATCGTCGCTGTTGGCAATCTGGATGGCGGGCAGGTTCTTACCGTCAATCTTGATGAGTGCCAGGTCAGTGGTGGCATCAGCACCAATGATGCGGGCAGAGTATTCTTTGTTGTCGTTGAGAGTCACCATCAGTTCGTCGGCACCATCCACCACGTGGTTGTTGGTAACGATATAACCGTCGGCAGAAATGATGACACCCGATCCTGCTGCCACACGCTTTGGGGTCTGCACCTGACGCTGACGGCGTCCGCCATTGCCTTGTCCCTGTCCACGTCCGAAGAATCCGCCAAAGGGGTCGGAGAAGAAATCCTCGAAGGGGTCGGAGTACTCCACGGTCTGGACTTTTGAATTCTGAGTGTTTTTGATGTAGACCACTGAGGGTAATGCCTTTTCGGCAGCATAGGTCAGGTCTACGGGTTGTCCTGCTGGCATGGAAGCCACAACAGGTGCGGGTGTGTTGGCGGCATTCGTCTTATTGAATGCGACAACAGACAGTACCAGTGCTACAGCGCACACGGCTGGAGTAGCGACATTTACAATCTTTTTCATATTCGCGTTCATTTTGTTATGTTTTTAAATTATACTTCTTGTTGACTCTGAGCACGAAAATACTCGTTGTTTTCAGGTGCAAAGATAGGTGCATTTTTCGTGAAACTGACAAAATGTCGTGAATATTTGTCCCAATTTAACAATTCTCGCTCCCCACTTAACGGCTGTTTGCTATTAACACTTTAAATCTTAAATAGTTGACAAATTTAAGAATAATACCATTTTATAATTAAAATACATCAACTAATGTGGTTTTTCCAATTATTCTTTCTGGTAATCCTTTCGTATTTCAATATTATTTTGTACTTTTGCCCACGAAAACACTGCCTCGGCTTGTCGCTGGTGTCAGTCTGACACAAGAGGAAAGTCCGGGCAGCACAGGGCGCCCCACTTCTGAAAGTGGAAGTTGTTGGTGACAGCAAGTGCCGGCAGAAGAGAATGACCGCTCTGCAAAGAGTAAGGGTGAGAAGGTGGTGTAAGAGACTACCAGCCGACGGGTGATCGTCGGGCTGTGCCGACTGGGGGCTGCAAGTTCGCGTATACCGTCGTCTGAGGGTTGCCCGCCCGATTTACGACGGAGGGTAGAACGCTTGAGCCACGGGGTGACTCGTGGACTAGATAGATGACAGGCTAAAACAGAACCCGGCTTACGGAGGCAGTGTTTTCTTTTAAAGTGAACAGTGACGGGATGAAGAAGCATCTGAAACAGTTTTATAAGATTTTGTGTCTTACCATCCGTTTCTTTACAAGGAAACGGGTGATGGCACAAGCATCGGCTTTGACATACTCTACGTTGCTGGCCATTGTCCCTATACTGGCTGTGGTGTTTGCCATTGCCCGCGGATTCGGTTACAATAAGTACATTGAATACTGGTTTCGTGATACATTTTCATCCCAGCCTCAGGCCGCTGATTCCATCGTTGGCTTTGTGAATGGTTATCTGGTCCATACCCAAAGCGGTATCTTCCTTGGTATCGGACTGATTTTCATGCTCTATACGGTGCTCATGCTGATGAATAATGTGGAAGAAACCTTCAATGAGATATGGCAAGTCAGTAATTCCCGTCCTATCATGCGTTCTTTCGCCAATTACCTGGCTATGTTCCTGCTCTTTCCCATTCTTATCATTGTGTCTTCGGGTTTGACTGTTTTCATGGCAACTGTTGCAAAATCTTTTAATGGCAACATGTTCCTGGGATTGGCATTGCCTCAGTTGCTTGACTTTATGACTTATATCATCGTTACCTTGCTTTTCATCGGACTGTATGTCTATCTTCCCAATACGAAGGTACGCTTTTCGTGTGCTATTATTCCAGGTATTCTGGCGGGTTTCGCCATGCAGGTGCTGCAGATGTTCTATATTCATTCGCAGTTGTGGGTGACGGGCTATAATGCCATTTACGGTTCGTTTGCAGCCTTGCCACTCTTTATGCTTTGGGTGCAGATATCATGGACTATCTGTCTGTTTGGCGCACAGTTGACATATACGAACCAGAACCTGAACCGCTTTGGCATCAATCTGGAACCGGAGACGACGATGCATCCTCTTGTCGATATGACTGATGATGAATTAGGAGAAGAGGCAACGGTGCTATATTCCGACAGGTTGGATTCCCTATAAAAAAGTAAAGCGCCCCTTTGAGTGGGGCGCCTTGCTTATTGTTTCATCAGGTAATCCTTGAAATCCTTGAAGTCCTTGGTCATCGGGACACTCTGTTTCTCACCTTTCATGAAGGCGGCGAGACGGTCGGGTATCTCCACGTCGATGTTGAGGATATCGTCCACCTTTTCCTTGAACTTGGCAGGGTGGGCTGTCTCGCAGAACACACCCACTTCGCCTTCCTGCAAACCGTCCACAAGTGCCTGATAACCACAGGCACCATGAGGATCAAGGATGTAGTTCGTATCCTTGTAGCACTGGCGCATGGTCTCCTTGATCTGCTCGTCGCTATAGGTGGCTCCACTGATCAGGTTGGTGATACGATGATGCGTTGCCTCGTTTGTCAACTTGTTATTCTGGCTGTAGAGATTGATGATACGGGCAAAGTTTGAAGGATCACCCACATCCATTGCATTGGCTAATGTCTGTACGCTGGCCTTGGGTTCGTATTTTCCTGTCTGCAGATACTTATAGAAGATATCATTGGCGTTGTTTGCAGCAATGAAACGCTTGATGGGAAGACCCATCGTATGTCCGAAGAGGGCAGAGCAGATATTGCCGAAATTACCTGACGGCACGCACATCACCAGATTATCGGCCTTACCTAGTGCCTTTATTCTGGCGTAGGCATTGAAATAATAGAAAGCCTGAGGCAGGAAACGGGCTACGTTGATAGAGTTGGCAGAGGTCAGTTTCATGTGCTGGTTCAGTTCAGCATCCATGAAGGCGCTCTTTACGAGGGCCTGACAATCGTCAAACACACCATCCACCTCGATGGCGGTGATATTCTTACCCAGCGTCGTGAACTGGCATTCCTGAATAGGACTCACCTTTCCCTTTGGATAGAGCACGTAGACATGGATGCCTTCTACGCCAAGAAAGCCATTCGCCACAGCAGAGCCCGTATCGCCAGAGGTGGCTACTAATACGTTCACCTGTTCGTGCTGCCCTTCCTGACGGATAAAGAATTGCAGGAGTCTTGCCATAAACCTGGCACCTACATCCTTAAAGGCAAGGGTGGGGCCGTGGAAGAGTTCCAAAGAATAGATGTTATCCTTGACTTTTACGACGGGACAATCGAACGAGAGCGTGTCGTAGACGATGTCTTGCAGGGCATCATGGTCTACATCCTCACCAAAGAAAGCACCGGCTACGTTGTAGGCAATGTCTTGGAACTTCATGTCCTGAATATTGTCGAAGAATGCCTTTGGCAGGATCTTGATTTCCTCTGGCATGTATAGGCCACGATCTTCTGCCAAGCCTTTTACCACTGCTTTGTGGAGGTCGGCAATGGGGGCGGCCCCATTGGTACTGTAGTATTTCATATATCTTATTACTTAAAACTTCATAAAGGCCTGCATGAATTGGTCGTGAAGGAGAAGACCATAGGAGCCGCTGACACACGACACCTCGTCGTACTGTTGTACATCGTCTGGTTTGATGTTACGGTGCCAGATGAGGAAGGGTACGGGCTGTCCCACGTGGATACGTTGTTCCACAGGGGTCAGGTGGTCAGGGAGCACAGCGATGCAGACGGGTTCTTCCCACGTGCATACCTCTTTATATATAGGGGTGATCAGTCGCTGGTCCAAATACTCAATAGTCTTGAGTTTCAGTTCGAGGTCACCGTCGTGTCCGGCTTCGTCGCTGGCCTCCACATGGACAAACACAAAGTCGTTTTGACGCAGGGCCTCAATGGCGGCTTCTGCCTTGCCTTCATAGTTGGTGTCAGCCAAACCAGTGGCTCCCTTCACATGTATGATCTTCAAACCAGCATAGTGGCCTATACCTCGGATGAGGTCAACGGCGGAGATGACAGCACCTGTCTTTATCTGCGGATAGCGCTGCATCAGTGTCTCCATCGAGGGGCGATAGCCACCGCTCCAAGGCCAGATGCTATTGGCCTGGCGCTCCCCATGCTTGGCACGTTCTATATTGAAGGGGTGTGCAGCGAGCAGTTCCTGAGACTTGAGGATAAGTTCATTGAGCAGTTTGGCTGTCTCTGAAGATGATAATCGTACAGAACCAGTGGGTTGGAAAGTGTTTGTCGATTCGGCTTTCACCAACAGGGGACGCCATTCCTGATTGGGATGATCATGGGGTGGGGCACAGACGACATGTTTGTTGCCGCCCTTGATGATGAGCAGATGGCGGTATTGGATGCCAGTAATGAATTTGACACGTTCGAAACCGGCCTGCTCGTTGATGGGTTTGGCAAGTTTCTCGTTCAGATACTGAATCAACATATCTCCGTCTGCGGTTTCCAGATTTCCACCGTTATGGGTGATGATCCGTCCATCTTGCACTGTGATGATGTTACAGCGCAGAGCCAGGTCGTCACTACCCATCTCGTAGCCGATACTGGCAGCCTCGAGTGGTCCACGACCCTCATAGACTTGAATCAGGTCGTAGCCGAGAATGGATGTATTGGCCACCTCCGAGCCAGGAGGAAATCCTTCAGGGACGGTCATCAGTCGGCCACAGCGTCCTTCGCGAGCCAACTGGTCCATCATGGGCTTATTAGCATATTGTAACAACGTCTTCCCACCGAGACGTTCGACGGGAAGATCTGCCATGCCATCACCAAGTATGATGATATGTTTCATAAGGCATCAAATATTTGCGATAGACATGATATTTGCGAAGACACCAGCAGCGGTGACGGCGGCACCGGCACCATAGCCCTGAATGAGCATGGGATATTCCTTGTAACGCTCTGTTGTCAAAAGCACGATGTTGTTCGAACCTTCTAGACCGTAGAACGGATGGCCGTAAGGAACCTCCTTCAGCGCCACACTGGTCTTGAACGACGACGGATTGTTTTCGTCGGCTTCCATCGTAGCCACAAAGCGCCAACGCTTGTTCTCTGACTCCAATTTCTGGCGACGGGCCTCGAAGTCGGCATCCAACTCAGGCAACTTTGCCCAGAAGTCCTCGATTGAGCCCTCGAAGTAACTGTCGGGCACGAAGAGATGCTTCTCGACATCGGCCTGCTCCACTTTATAGCCAGCCTCACGGGTCAGGATGACCAACTTGCGGATTACGTCTGTACCGCTGAGGTCGATACGTGGATCGGGCTCAGAGTAACGCTGTTCCTTGGCACGGCGCACGGTCTCAGAGAAGGGCACATCGGCAGCAATCTCGTTGAAGATGAAGTTTAGCGTACCACTCAGGATGGCTTCAATCTTCAGGATCTTGTCGCCTGAGTTGCACAGGTCGTTGATGGTACCGATAATCGGCAGACCTGCACCGACGTTGGTCTCGTAGCGGAACCACACACCACGGTCGCGAGCCGTCTGACGGAGTTTGATATAACTGTCGTAGTCGCTTGAAGCCGCAATCTTATTGGCTGCGACTACGGAAATGTTATGCTCTAAGAATGTCTGGTAGAGTTGCGCAATCTGACGACTGGCGGTACAGTCGACAAACACGCTGTTGAAGATGTTCATCTTCACAATCTCGTCGCGCATGTGTTCTGTGTTGGCAGGGAAGCCTGCACGCAGTATCTTCTCGTAGTTGTCGAGGTCGATACCGTCGCGATCCAACACGAAGTTGTCGACATCGGAAATACCTACCACGTTCAGTTTCAGACGACGTGACTGCATCAGGAACTGCTGCTGGGTACGGATCTGTTCGAGCAGCATACCACCCACGGTACCGATACCGCAGATGAACAGGTTCAGCACCTTGTATTCAGACAGGAAGAACGAGTCATGCAGCACGTTGAGTGACTTGCGCAGGAAACGGCCATCTACGACAAAAGAGATGTTCGTCTCGGAGGCACCCTGTGCACAGGCAATCACACTGATACCAGAGCGTCCCAAAGTACCAAACAATTTACCTGCTATACCTGGTGTCTGTTTCATGTTCTCACCCACGATGGCGATAGTGGCCAGACCGCTTTCCACCTGCATGGGGAACATAGCGCCTGTCTCGATTTCCTTGGCAAATTCGGCATTCAGCACCTCTGCAGCAGCCTCGGCATCCTCGTCGCGCACACCGATAGAGGTGGAGTTCTCTGAAGAAGCCTGCGACACCATAAATACAGAAATGCCCTTGTTGGCCAGCGTGGTGAAGATACGGCGGTTCACACCAATCACACCCACCATCGAAAGACCTGTCACCGTAATCAGCGAAGTTCCCTTGATGCTCGAGATACCCTTGATGGGCTTGTTGTCATCCTCAATTGTTTCCTTGATAAGTGTTCCCGGATGTTCGGGATTGAATGTATTCTTTACTTTAATAGGTATATTCTTGATGCAGACGGGGTAGATGGTTGGCGGGTAGATCACCTTTGCACCGAAATTACACAGTTCCATTGCCTCCACATACGAGAGTTCATTGATGGTATAGGCACTCTTAATCACCTTCGGGTCGGCTGTCATAAAGCCGTCGACATCCGTCCAGATCTCCAATACCTCGGCATTCAGCACGGCTGCGAGAATCGCTGCTGTGTAGTCAGAGCCGCCGCGTCCTAAATTCGTTGTCTCGTGGGTGTCACGGTCTCTCGCGATGAACCCCGGCACCACATACACTTTATTGTTTGTTGCTGTGTCACAGCAACCTACAGAACTGAAGGCCTCCTTTATCAATTGTGTTGTCAGGTCGGCATCGATTACATGTTTGCCTTGTTTCTTCTCCGTACGGATAAAGTCACGGGCATTCATACGCACACCGTTCTTGATGAGGGCTGCCACGATGTTCGAACTCAGGCGCTCGCCATACGATACAATGGTGTCCTCTGTCTTTTTCGAGAGGTCGTGAATGAGATACACACCATAATAGATGCTCTTCAACTGGTCGAATAGTTGATCCACGTTGTTGAATAAGTCTACGCGCTTCTTGTCGTCGGTGATGATGGTATCAATCATCTGGTGGTGACGCTTTACCATCGCGTCGAATTCCTCGCGATAGTGCTCGTCGCCCTGTTTGGCCATCTGCGATGTGGCAATCAGTTTGTCTGTGATGCCGTCGAGTGCGCTAACTACTACAATGACAGGTTGCGTCCGAGCCTCTGCCTCAACAATGTTTTTCAAGCTTAAAATGCTTTTTACGGAACCTACGGACGTTCCGCCGAATTTCATTACTTTCATATTTCTATGCAATTTATCTTGTCGCCGGTACCCCTTCACAATGGGGGACTTCTCCAACGGCGGTGCAAAGGTAATGCATTTTTTTCATTCCACCATCGTTTTCCGTCTTTTTTTGCATAAATAACTTTAATAGCCATAATGTTTAATGTTAATTGGTTGCCGACGCGTCTACACAAATGCACAATGCACTTTTTGTCTTCATACATCGATTATATAAATGTTTAAGGGCCCGCATCACTGCGAGCCCCCAAACCTAACTAACCAAACTATTACAAATTAACCAACATCTTACGTATGAAAAAACTACTTTCATTGTTTTGACGTTGCAAAATTACGAATAGTTTATTACTCTAGCAAATACCTTCAACGAAACGCCCTAATATTTCAGCGAATCCCTATTTTAACATTGCATCTATCGATTTTACGCCAATTATCTTGCTTTTTTTCTAAAAAATTATTATCTTTGCAGGGCATATGACGAATGAATATCAGATACGGGTGGTGCCAGAGGTGGCTGCGCAGGAGGATAGGCTGAAGGCTTATCTCGCTCAGGAACAGGGCATTGACGTGCGGACGATTTATGGCGTGAGAGTCCTTAAACGCAGCATCGATGCCCGTCAACGTCAGATATATGTAAACCTGAAAGTACGCGTATATATCAATGAACAGCCATACGACGATGAGTACCAACATACAGACTATCCGAATGTGGAAGGTAAACCCCAGGTAATTGTTGTAGGTGCTGGCCCTGGGGGACTATTCGCTGCATTGCGGCTGATAGAACTAGGTTACAGGCCCATCGTGCTGGAAAGGGGCAAGGATGTGCATGAGCGCAAGAAGGATCTGGCGAACATCACGAAGACACAGAAGGTGGATCCTGAGAGCAACTATTGTTTCGGAGAAGGTGGGGCTGGTGCCTACTCTGACGGTAAACTTTACACCCGATCAAAGAAACGGGGCAATACGGACAAAATCCTGAATGTGTTCTGTCAGCATGGGGCCTCAACGGCGATATTGGCTGATGCCCATCCGCATATCGGTACCGACAGATTGCCCAAGGTGATTGAGGCCATGCGTAACACTATCATCAATAGTGGGGGCGAGGTGCACTTCCAGACGCGAATGACGAGGCTGATTCTTCGAGGAGTGAGGAGTGAGGAGTGTGGAGTGAGATTACCTTTTGAAGGAGAGAATGCCCGTGTGATTGGGGTGGAAGCAGAAGACATTTCTCACTCCTCACTCCTCACTCCTCACTCCACAAATAAGGAATTTCTTGGCCCCGTGATACTCGCTACAGGTCACTCTGCACGAGATGTTTACAGATATCTGGCTGAAGCAAAGATTGAGATTGAGGCAAAAGGTATTGCAGTGGGTGTGCGACTCGAACATCCCTCACAGTTGATTGACCAGATACAATATCATAACAAGCAGGGGCGAGGCAAGTATCTGCCTGCTGCAGAGTATGCGATGGTGACGCAAGTGGAGGGCCGAGGCGTGTATTCGTTCTGTATGTGTCCTGGCGGTTTTGTGATTCCGGCTGCTACGGACAAAGAGCAGATTGTGGTGAACGGCATGAGTCCTGCGAGTCGTGGGACAGCCTGGAGCAATTCGGGAATGGTGGTGGAAGTCAGGCCAGAGGATGTTGAAGGTGATGACGTGTTGAAAGTGATGCAGTTTCAGGAGGAGTTGGAGCGGATGTGCTGGCAGCAGGGTAACATGAAACAGACGGCACCTGCTCAGCGCATGAGCGACTTTGTGAACGGGAAGTTGAGTTATGACCTGCCTAAGTCGTCGTATGCTCCAGGACTGATTTCGAGTCCACTCCATTTCTGGTTGCCGAAGATGATCTCTCACCGTTTGCAGGAAGGTTTCAAGACCTTTGGACGCAATGCTCATGGGTTCCTGACCAACGAGGCGGTTCTGATTGCCGTAGAGACACGTACCAGTAGTCCTGTGCGTATCGTCAGAGACCGTGATAAGCTGCAACATGATCGTATTCAAGGGCTTTTCCCCTGTGGCGAGGGAGCCGGTTATGCTGGTGGTATTGTCTCGGCAGGTGTCGATGGGGAACGTTGTGCGGAAATGGCAGCAGCCTATTTGAAAAAGTAAAAAAGTAATACGGTAAAAAGGTAAAAAAGTTAAAGGGTAAAAAAAGAGTGATAAATATTTGGAGGTTTCAATTCTTTTTCGTATCTTTGCAATGTTCAATGCGATGAGATGATGCGCCTCGGCAAAAATTGCTTTTCTGCTCTCGGTTTTCAGTCTCATTGTGGCATCAAAATAACTAAAAATTCAAAGCATTATGAATAGGGAAGAACAATTTGTCATCACCATCAGTCGCCAGTTCGGAACGGGCGGACATGAGATTGGAGCAGAGTTGGCACGTCGCCTTGGTGTCAAGTTGCTCGACAAGCAGATTTTGAACGAGATGGCTAAGAAAAGCCGGATTGTAGAGGAGGCCATGGAGAAGATTGAGGCCCGTAACCCCTTGTGGCGCGACGACTTCACAGATTTCTACCGTAACTATATGAGTCGGGCAGAATACAACGGACTGGAGCATGACCAGACCTCGCACGACCTCTTTGAGGCACAGGCAGAGACCATCCGTCAGATTGTGGAGGAGGAGTCGTGTGTCATCGTGGGACGATGTGGGTTCCATATCTTTGAGAATCACCCCAATGCCCTGAAAATCTTCGTCCACTCCTCGGAGGACTGTCGCAAGCACCGTATCGCAGAAAAGTACGGCCTTGACCTGAGAGATGCCGCTGCGATGGTGGTGGACAACGACTATAGCCGTGAACTCTACACGAAGACATTTACAGGTAAGGACTGGACGGACGCACGCAATTATGATATCTCGCTTGACGTACGGATGTTTGGTGTGAACGGGGCCGTAGACTTCTTAATGAAGTGTATAGAATAAAGGTAAAAAGGTAAAAAAGTAAAAAGGGAAAAAGGTTTTTAAGTTAAATCTTGGATATATACCGATTTTTTAGTACCTTTGCACGCTGAAATTTCAAAGTTAGTAATTACTAAAGAATCGGTATAATGAATATTTCCTACAAATGGTTGAAGGAATACGTGGATTTCGACCTCACGGCGCAGCAGGTATGTGATGCCCTGACGTCAACAGGTCTTGAAGTCGACGCATTGGAAGAAGTACAGAGTATCAAAGGTGGTCTGAAGGGTCTCTATGTGGGCAAGGTGCTCACTTGCGAGGCCCATCCCAATAGCGATCATCTTCATGTGACAACGGTAGACTTAGGCAAGGGCGAACCCTCGCAGATTGTGTGTGGCGCACCTAACGTGGCAGCCGGTCAGAAAGTGATTGTGGCTGATCTCGGATGTGTGCTCTATGATGGCGATCAGGAATTTGTCATCAAGAAGTCGAAACTGCGTGGTGTGGAGAGCAACGGTATGATCTGTGCAGAGGATGAGATCGGTGTGGGCACGAGCCACGACGGTATCATCGTACTGCCAGAGGATGCAGTCGTTGGAACACCTGCTGCAGAGTATTATCATCTTGAGAGCGACTGGCTCATCGAGGTGGATATCACCGCCAACCGTGCCGACGGTCTGAGTCACTGGGGTGTGGCGCGCGACCTGTACGCTTGGTTGAAGAGCAATGGCTATGAGACCAAGATGCATCGTCCTGACTGCTCGAAGTTCAAGGTGGAGAATCACGACCTGCCCATTGAGGTGGTCATTGAGAATAAGGAGGCCTGCAAGCGCTATGCCTGTGTATCGGTCACCGACTGTGAGGTGAAGGAATCACCCGACTGGTTGAAGAACAAACTGACCACCGTTGGTCTGCGTCCCATCAATAACATCGTCGATATCACCAATTTCATCATGATGGCCTATGGACAGCCCCTGCATACATTTGATGCAGACATGGTAAAGGGTCACAAGATCGTGGTGAAGACGATGCCAGAAGGTACACCATTCCAGACACTCGACGGTGAGGAGCACAAACTTTCCGACCGAGACCTGGCTATCTGCAATGCCGAGGACCCGATGTGTATCGCAGGTGTGTTTGGCGGAAAGGGCAGTGGTACCTACGAGACCACAAAGAATGTGGTGCTCGAGAGTGCCTATTTCCATCCTACATGGATCCGTAAGAGTGCCCGTCGTCACGGCCTGAGCACAGATGCTTCGTTCCGTTTCGAACGTGGTGTCGATCCCAATGGCACCATCTATGCACTGAAGCAGGCTGCTATCCTCTGTCAGGAGTTGGCTGGCGGTAAGGTCAGCATGGAGGTCTGTGATGTCTATCCTGAGCCGATTGAGAATGCAGTGGTGGATTTGAAATTCGACTATGTGAACTCGTTGATTGGCAAGGTCATCGACCCGGAAATCATCAAGGCCATCTGTCTTTCGTTAGAGATGGAGATCAAGTATGAGAACGAACAGGGTCTCACTCTTGAGATTCCTGCTTACCGTGTGGATGTTCAGCGTCCTTGTGACGTGGTGGAGGATATCCTGCGTATCTACGGATATAATAATGTGGAGATTCCGACCCAGTTGAAGGGTTCGCTCGTCATCAAGGGCGATGAGGACCAGAAACACAAGTTGGCCAACCTCGTGAGTGAGCAGTTGGTGGGTGAGGGCTTCAACGAGATACTGAATAACTCGTTAAGCAAGTCGGCATATTATGAGAATCCCGGAGAATCCGAAAATCCCGGACTCGTCCGTATCATGAATCCACTTTCGAGCGACCTGAACGTGATGCGTCAGACATTACTCTTCGGAGGTCTGGAGAGCATCCAGCACAACGTGAACCGCAAGCGTCAGAACCTGCGCTTCTTCGAGTTTGGCAATGTGTATACCTTCTCTCCAGAGAAGCAGAACGAAGACGACCCGATGCAGGCTTACAAAGAGATGTATCATGCTGGTCTTTGGGTAACGGGCAAGCGCGTGGAGGGCTCCTGGGCACATGCCAACGAAGACTCTACCTATTATGAGTTGAGTGCCTATGTGGAGAACATCCTCCGTCGTATTGGTGTGAAGCCCGGTATGCTGGTTCGTAAGAAGTCGGAGAATGACATCTTCTCGGCCGGTATGACCATCGAGAACCGTGGTGGCAAGAAACTCATTGAGATGGGTATCATCACCAAGAAACTCCAGAAGCAGTTCGGTCTCGACAATCCCGTCTATTATGCTGAACTGAATTGGACGGCCTTGATGAAGGTGATCAAGAAGAACGAGGTGCTCTATACCGAAGTGCCTAAGTTCCCGGCTGTGAGCCGTGACCTCGCTCTGTTGGTGGATGATAGCGTGGAGTTCGCACAGATTGAGCAGATTGCCCGTCAGACGGAGAAGAAACTCCTGAAGAAGGTGGAACTCTTTGATGTCTATGAGGGTGACAAACTGCCTGCGGGCAAGAAATCATATGCCGTGAACTTCATCCTTCAGGATGAGGAGAAGACAATGGGTGACAAGCAAATCGATGCCATCATGCAGAAACTCATCGCGAACCTCAAGAAACAACTCAATGCTGAGTTACGTTAATTATACATTAATGAATTATTAATTATGAATTAAAATATGGGAAGAGCATTTGAATATCGTAAGGCTACGAAGCTGAAAAGATGGGGCCACATGGCCAAGACATTTACAAAGATCGGTAAGCAGATTGCCATTGCCGTGAAGGCTGGCGGTCCCGAGCCGGAGAACAATCCTACATTGCGTGCTATCATCGCCAATGCTAAGCGCGAGAACATGCCGAAGGACAACATCGAGCGTGCCATCAAGAACGCCATGGGTAAGGACCAGAGCGACTACAAGGAGGTAACCTATGAGGGATATGGCCCTCATGGCATTGCCATCTTCGTGGAGACGCTGACTGATAACACCACCCGTACCGTTGGTGACGTTCGTTCAGTTTTCAACAAGTTTAATGGTAACCTTGGCACACAGGGTTCGTTGTCGTTCTTGTTCGACCACAAGGCCGTCTTTACTTTCAAGAAGAAGGATGACCTCGATATGGACGAGATGATCCTTGACCTGATTGACTACGGTGTGGAGGATGAGTTCGATGAGGACGAGGAAGAGAACAGCATCACCATCTATGGCGATCCTTCCAGTTTCGGTGCCATCCAGAAGCACTTGGAGGAGAACGGCTTTGAGGTGACGGGTGCAGAGTTTACCCGTATCCCCAATGACCTGAAGGAAGTGACGCCAGAACAGCGTGAGACCATTGACAAGATGGTGGAGAAACTTGAGGACTTTGATGATGTCCAGACAGTTTACACCAACATGCAGCCAGAATAAACAGAAAGCCCCCAGCCGGGGGCTTTTTTGTTAATAATCCTTTTCTGTGAATGTTGCCTCAAACAGCACCTTCTTCGGGTCTTTCTCGGAGTGATAGGTGTAAGTGAAGTTATACCCGTTGTCTTTGTAGGTCTTCATGGCCGTTGTATTCTTCAGTCCGTCTTTCAGGGTTTTGACGGCCTCTACAGAGTCAAGGGCTCCTTCTTTGTCGGCAAGGCCGGTCATACGATAGTAATAGTGCAGGGTGTGTGTGCCCCTTTCGAAAGTCAGACTGTCCAATATAATATTTTCTGCCAATTTTGCTGGGCAGTTTTTGGCCGTGTACTCTTTGGCCTCACGAGCGCACCTGTCTTCCAAGGACTCCTGACAGGCGGCAAATAACAATGCCAAACAGGCAAATACGAATACCTTTTTCATAATGAATGCTATTTTTTCGGTGCAAAGGTACAAAAAAAAGCAAAAATATTGGTAATACGAGGGATTTTTTGTACTTTTGCAATTCAAAGAGACGATTACTACAAATGAATCATATAAGAAACTTTTGTATCATTGCGCATATCGATCACGGCAAGTCTACCTTGGCTGACCGTATGCTGGAATTCACGAAGACCATCCAGGTCACCGAGGGACAGATGCTCGACGATATGGACTTGGAGCGTGAACGTGGCATTACCATCAAGAGTCATGCCATCCAGATGGAGTATATGCACAATGGTGAGAAATATATCCTCAATCTGATTGATACCCCGGGACATGTCGACTTCTCTTATGAGGTGTCGCGCTCCATTGCTGCCTGCGAGGGTGCCCTTCTGGTGGTGGATGCCACACAGGGCGTGCAGGCACAGACCATCTCCAACCTCTATATGGCCATCGACCATAATCTGGAGATTATCCCGGTCATCAATAAGATAGATATGCCCTCTGCTATGCCCGACGAGGTGGAGGATGAGATTGTCGATCTGATTGGCTGTGAGCGTGCGGATATCCTGCGCGCATCTGGTAAGACGGGCGAAGGTATCGAGCAGGTGCTTGATGCCATAGTGGAACGTATTCCTCATCCTGAAGGGGACGAGCAGGCTCCTTTACAGGCACTGATTTTTGATTCCGTGTTTAACTCTTTCCGCGGCATTATT
>JAFZUS010000091.1 GCA_017618275.1 Prevotella sp. | reverse complement strand
TAGTGCCGATGCCTTCATCGACCTCAATGTTGGCTTCGCCGGCGTCACCATCGTCGTCCCGGAAGGCCTTTCCGTAAAGATTGCCGTTTCCAGCGGCTTTGGGGGCGTAACGGACAATCGCCGCACAAGGACAGAGACCGGCAGCAACTCCCTCATCATCACCGGCAAAGTTGGCTTCGGCGGCGTCGAAATCCGCAACTAACTACGGTCATAGATACAGAGGCTGGGACTGACGTAATTTTGGCGTTCGACCACGGAGAAGGGCTTTGGTCGCAATGACTAAAGTAATTGCAACCATCCCTTCGGGCGCAGCCCTTCTCCGGTCTCACTTACGCCTATCGGCTACCAAAATTCCTATTCGTCCCAGCCTCTGCATCTATGACCTTCGCCTTGCGGGGCATTATGACGTGAGGGATTACCTGTAGGATCAGATTGCTGTATATCTGCCAATTATTGTAATGAGTTATCTTTTTTGCTATTTTTGCGAAGATAAAACGCTTTACCAGATGAAGAGAATTACTTTACTCATAGCCGCATTACTGATTACCATAGCCAGTTTCGCCCAAGTTGGCCGCTTCAAGAACATTCCAACATTATACTCGGGTTATTCTTTGAAGTTGGACACCGCAACCGGCGCCTTGTCGGCAGTGCATTATGACAATGCCACGGGTGATGTCAGCGAGGAAGTCATTTCTGCCAAGAAGAGTAGTGACGTAAAGCAGGTTGGCCGATATGAGTTCCGTCGCACAGAGTACATCGGCACCTATGTTATCTTCGACTCGGCTACAGGCAAGTACACTAATGTGAAATGGCAGCCCAAGCGTAAGGAGAGTACGGATGGTGCTGAATCGGCAAAGCCGGCCAAGCCTGAAGAAGTAGTAAAGTCAGAATCCCCAAAAGAGCCCACCCTAGATCCAAGAGCAGCATTCCCAGGTCTTAACGGAGATGTCGAGGTCCCAAGCGCCAATACAACTGCTGCCGAGAAAGAGGAAAAGATAATTGCTGGTCAGTCAAGTGGCCATTCATCAGTTCAAGGTGCTTCCGAAGGTCACGCAAATGCCAAGTTAAATGGCCGCACAGTTATGGGCGCGATGCCTCGTCCTGCCTATAACGGCACTGCTGAAGGAACGGTTGTTGTCAAGATTAAGGTCGACCAGTATGGCAATGTAACTGAAGCGCTCCCAGGAGCCGAGGGAACCACTGTTACAGATAAAGAACTCTGGAGGGCCGCTCGCAATGCAGCCATAAAGGCCCACTTTAACATGTCTTCAGACGCCCCCGCAGTTCAAGAGGGTACAATCACTTATAGGTTTTCACTGAAATAAAGTAAGGGGTAGTTTTGATGGATCTCTCAGGCTTCTTACCCTTCAATCCACTGACCGACAGCGGCAGTATTATTCCGGAACGTCCTGGCAATTACATCGTGACCATCCAGGATATTAATGCATTGCCGACACTTGGCCATAGTATTGTCACGCAGGAGTTCAGAGGGCAGGCAATAATCTATACTGGCATCACCCAGAAGAATCTTTACCGCCGTATCTGGAAGAACCATATCGGTAGTCATGCAGGCAGTTCAACACTTCGGCTTACTCTCGGCTGCCTATTCGGCTATACACTCATTCCACGGGACAAGAGAGTCCCAAATAATGGACATGTCCGCTTCAATACCGCTGATGAGCGTGAGCTTCGTGCCTGGATGAAGGAAAACCTTATCTTCTATATCTTACCGAACGATGCGCCTAAGGAACTGGAATCGGAGCTGATTGTGAAATTCAATCCTCCACTCAATCTCTCAGAGAACGAAAATCCGGTAAATCAAGAGTTCCGATCCCACATTACATATCTACGCGGCCAAAAGCCCTGGCAAGGATAAAACGGAGTAATTCTCCGTTTTTTTTATTGACTGTCCACTCCCGTCCACATCGTCCACATCGTTCCCGCCCTATGGACAGTGGACATGACAGTTTGGGCCGATGCTTCTATTTCTTTGATACTTTAGTTAGAGGTCATGGATGCAGAGGCTGGGACGAATAGGAATTTTGGGTAGCCGATAGGCGTAAGTGAGACCGGAGAAGGGCTGTGCCCGAAGGGATGGTTGCAATTACTTTAGTCATTGCGACCAAAGCCCTTCTCCGTGGTCGAACGCCAAAATTACGTCAGTCCCAGCCTCTGCATCCATGACCTATAGAAATTCCGTCCTTAAAAATGGCTGTTTTTGTGGACGCGAGGCGCAAACAGAGGTCCTTGTCCTTAAAAAGGCCTGTATTTGTGGACGCGAGGCACAAATAGAGGTCCTTGTCCTTAAAATAGCCCGTTTTTAAGGATGGGAAGGGCAAAACGAGGTGCTCGTCCTTAAAAAAGGGCTAAATTACGGACGGGAACGGAAATTTACGTATATTTGTAAGTTATGAAAGAAGAACAGATACTTATACGCATTTCCGGGAAGGACCGGGTGGGGCTTACGGCTTCCATTATGGCTATTTTGGCCAAATATGACGCTCAGATATTGG
>JAFZUS010000090.1 GCA_017618275.1 Prevotella sp. | reverse complement strand
GATTTCAGAGAACCCGACAATGGCCGAACTGACCACAGTTGCAGTCCTCTCCGAGATGGCTGCCACAGTCCAGACTGTTGCAACTTCGGACACAAGCACTTACTACGGTGAAGAAGGCCTGACGGAACAGGGATTGGCTGTTGCAGATTCCGCACTCAGCTCTCTCGATACCCTGAAGATGACTTCTGAGGTCGCAGGTATGGATCTCCTCGGAGATGTCGATATCATGGCTCTGATCAGCTCCATGAACGGCGGATCCAAGGGCATCAACCCCGAAGTTCTGCCTTATCTCGCAGGATTCAAGACTCCGATTGCAACAATCGCCGGCCTCGTGACAAATCCCACGACCAAGAAGTTCGATGAAGCCAAATACAACTCCCTGGTCGCACAGGCCAAGGCAATCAAGATGTCCTATGACCTTCTCTCGGCCATCTACGTCAAGCCTGCAACAATCGCCGATGTCGATGCAGTGCTTACAGCCAAGACAAAACACGGTCTGATTGTCGATGACCTGATCCGCTACCTCGTTTCAGTGATTTTCGTCTCAATCGACAAGGCCGGTGGAGAAAAGGCTCTTGAGGACTTTGTAAACGCCGATGGCATCTACGATGCACTCATGGATATCGAGAACGCCGGAAATGCTTTCGACAATACCGAAATCGATGGATTCGGCGAAATCTGGAAGAACCTCCAGACAACATTCATTGATGCTGAAGCAGAAGAGCAGCCGGCATTTACTCCGTATGCTCTGAGAAGCCTCTCGACTCTTGCAATCCTGATCGTTGACAGCGGTTATACCGATCTTCTCAAGCTGGGCGATGGTGACGGAACAGTCTCCGGCTATATCAACAAGCTCAACAAGTAATGGTAATAGGGGTGGAACTATGAAGAAAATCATCACAATCGTTCTGATTGCTCTGCTCGCCTGCTGTGCAGTGTTTGCAGACACAATCGACAAAGTCGAATATCCTGAGCTGGATCTTGCATTCCAGCCCACAATGCCGAAGTATGACGCAATGGGTCAGAGCGGACTTGCTGTTCCCACCAAGCTCGACAGCTTCTACACAAACCCCGCCAACCTTGCAGTCAAGAGAGGTCTTGCCTTCACAGTCCCGTCAGTGTCCCTGACAGTCTACAACCTTCAGAAGCTCATTGCCGATGAGGAGGCTATGGAAACCGTCAACCACATCGTTGACAAGACTGCAACCGATGAGGAAAAGATCGGTCTGGCAACCAAGTACCTGAACAATCTCGGCAGCGGAAAGAATGCCATTGCCAAGATCGACATGGGTCTGGGTCTCCAGCTCGGTTCCCTCGGACTCGGAACAAACGTCCAGATCAAGATCCACTCCCTCAACAAGGGATCCTCGCTTGCCAGCATCTACCTCATTCCTGAAGTCAACGTTGCACAGACCCTCGGACTGGGACTCAAGATCATCGATACGAATGCTCTGTCCCTCTCTCTCGGTGCTTCGGTACACGGTGTCTACAAGGCATACTTCAAGGGAATCGGCGGAAACACAGCCATCACATTCGTCAACAACAGCGATCAGATTGCTGAAACCCTTCTCTGGGATACCCCGGTCATGGGCGGATGGGCACTTCCTGTCGATGCAGGTGTCACACTCGGTCTTGCCGACGATACCTTCCTGATCTGTGCAACAGCCAACAACCTCAACGGTACGTATCACATGCAGAGCTTCGCCGGTGCCGGTTATCTGATCAACTCCCTCAAGGAGGGCACCATTGAAGTACCCGAAGGACGTGAGGAACCCGGCGAGACTGTCAGATTCGACGTCCAGACTCCGTGGGAGCTCAACTTCGGTTTCGCTTTCGCTCCGGATTGGAGTCTTCTCAGACCGACAATCACAGCTGATCTGGTTGACATGCTTGAAATGTGCCAGAACATCGGCAAGGACAGCTTCCGCGCAGAAGACCTTCTTCTCCACCTCAATCTCGGTGCAGAAGTCGAGCTGCTGAAGCTTGTCACCGCCAGAGTCGGTATCAACCGCGGTTACATGTCAGTCGGTGCTGCAGTCAACCTTCTTCTTGCCAGAGTCGATCTTTCCTACGGCTGGCAGGAGTTCGGAGCCGAGATCGGTGACAAGCCGGTTGACAGCTTCACAGTCAAGGTCATCATCGGTTACGACAAGTAATCAGACAAACAACAGACAATTCAGGGTCACCTCAGGGTGGCCCTGTTTTTTTCTGCACGGATGATTAAATTCCGACACAGTGTTGAAAAATAGATTCCTGTCCAGTATAATGACCCCGTGAGT
>JAFZUS010000089.1 GCA_017618275.1 Prevotella sp. | reverse complement strand
TCTCGCGGTCGGCATGTGAGAGCTGATCGCCAGCGAAGATATCACCAAAGAGATGAGCCTTCAGATAATAGTCGTCCTGCGCACAGAAGTCATAGTCGAATGCACGGCCAGAAAGCTGTGTCTGGTTCTTTTTGCCCAGTTCGTAAGCCGCCTTTGCATCGTCCCACTCAGCAGGGCGTGTCCAAGGCTTGCCCTCCAGCCAAGATGGCTGTTTGTTTTCCAACACCTTGTTTAATACTCCTAATGCATTCAGCGAACGCGGGAATCCTGTGTAAGCATAGAGCTGCGAAAAAGCCTCCTTCAGCTCATTGATGGTCACACCGTTGTCGAGTGCCATCTTCACGGCAGGCTCCAGCCGCTCCAAATCACCCTGTGCCATCAGGCAGGCACACGCCGCCAATCCACGCTGACGCTCCGTCAGCGTCTGTGCATTTACTGTTGCCATCGTCAATATTGCTATTATGATTGTTACGATTCTTTTCATTGCTATATGTTTCTAACCGGTTGCAAAATTACACATTATTATTTGTTGAGGCATTATACAGATTACGGATTGTTTTACCATTTTTACGGATTATAAGTGATTACTTGTCCGCCCTCATCCCCTCCCGAAACTCCGTAGGCGAGAAACCCGTCTCACGCTTGAAGTATTTACAGAAGAATGCAGGATTCGGAAAATTCAATGCTTCAGAGATCCGAGCAATGGGTTTGTCAGAATGTTTTAATTCTATCTTGATATGGGCTATGAGAGCACGGTCTATCCATTCCTTGGCGGTAGTGCCGCTGGCTTGGCGGATGACGGTGCCGAGATAGCGCTCTGTGAGGCACATCTTCTCAGCATAGAAGCGGATCTGATGCTCGCGTGTGGCGTATTGGTTCACCAGGTAAATGAAGCGGTCGAAGATGGTCTGTTCACGACTCTGAGAGGCTTGTAACAATTCTGCTTGCTGGTGGTAAAGACCATCATAATGATGCATCAAGGCTCCCACGAGGCTGGTTACAGTCTGACGATTGTAATCCGTCTGCTGAATGGTATGCCAAATGGCATCGATGATGTGGCGGGCGGTAATAATATCGTACTCATTGGCCTGGATTTGGAAGTCGCGCACCGATCCATTAAAGGCCAATGGCATCTGTCCTGCAGCAAAGGGCATGGGAAAGTCTGCAAACAGAGCCAAACCGAAGATGACAATATCATCGCTGAAACTAATGGGGCTGAGGATAGAGCCAGGCCCAAGGAACACCAAGGTGCCAGCAGTGAGGTGGCGTTCCACAAGATTGATGCTGACGTGTATTTCACCATTTACAAGCACCCCCAGGCGGTAGTCGTCAATACTGAAAGGTGGCTGACTCTGTGAAAGCACCGTCAAAAACGCGCTGGGGTCGCCATGTACCATCCCCAGTTCATTGCTGATAAAGGACTTCTCACGCATCTCTGCGATATGAGTACTCAGCAGATCCTTCATCCGCGAATAGTTCATCAATTTAGGAGTCTTACCCATATACATTAATCATTAAACATGGTGCAAAGATAATAAAAACTTGGCATATAACATCCTATTTGTACACAAATCGAACAAAAAGAAAGTTTTTTGCTAATAATGGATAGCGTAAGTCCGACAAAAACGTCGTAACTTTGCAGCGTGAATTCTAAAGTAACGATTATGCGAAAATTCATTTTAGGACTTTTGATGCTACCTATAATGGCACAGGCGCAGACACTGGAGGAATGCCAACAGGCAGCAGAACACAACTATCCGCTGATACGGCAGTATGGGCTGATAGAGAAGACGACGGAGCTGACGGTGGCGAACATCCAGAAGGGCTGGTTGCCGCAGGTATCGGCATCGGCGCAAGCCACGCTGCAGAGTGACGTGACAGCCTTCCCCGACCAGATACAGAAGGTGTACCAACAGATGGGTATCGACATGCAGGGATTGCGGAAAGACCAGTATCGTGTTGGGATTGATATTCAGCAGACAGTGTTCGATGGTGGTGCCATCCGCAGTCAGAAGGAGATTGCTCGTCAGCAGGGAAGTGTACAGGCAGCGCAAAACGAAGTAAATCTTTATAATATACGCAAGCGCGTGAATGAGATGTACTTCGGATTGTTGCTAATCAATGAGCAGATGAAACTGAATGGCGACCTGCAGGAGCTGTTGGCAGCAAACGAAAAGAAACTGGCCTCGATGCTTAAGGGCGGCACAGCTGCGGAAAGCGACTTTCAGAATGTGAAGGCTGAACGGCTGAAGGTAGTGCAACAGGCCACGGGGCTGGAGGCACAGCGTAGTGCTTTGCAGAAAATGCTGTCGGCATTTTGTGGAATAGAGGTGAAAGAGGCGGTGAAACCGACAACCAGTATCCAATATCCAATAACCAATAACAGCAGACCTGAACTGATGGCAATTGATGCACAGTTGAGACTGGCGGATGCACAGGAAAAGGCTCTTGATGCGGCGCTGATGCCGAAACTCGGTGTATTCGCTCAGGGCTACTACGGCTATCCTGGTTATAACATGTTCGAGGACATGATGAGCCACAAGTGGTCACTCAACGGCATAATTGGTGCGCGACTCACTTGGAACATCGGTGCCCTCTATACCCGCAAGAACGATAAGGCGAAAATTCAGTTGCAGCGCGAAACGGTAGAAAACATTCGTGATGTATTCCTCTTTAACAACAATCTGGAGCAGATTCAGCAGAACGAGAATATCGTGCGCTACAAGAAACTGATGGCTGACGATAACGAGATTATCTCCCTGCGCTCGTCTATCCGCAAGGCAGCCGAGTCGAAACTCTCGCATGGTATCATCGACGTGAACGACCTCGTAAAGGAAATCAACAACGAGAATGCAGCCCGCGTGCAGCAGACCGTTCATGAGATAGAGATGCTGAAAGAGATTTATGATCTTAAGTATACAACCAATCAATAACGAGATATGAAGAAACTAATGATAATAGCAGTTGGACTGGCAGTGCTGGCAAGCTGCGGAAACAACGAGAAGGAATTTGATGCTACAGGAACCTTTGAGGCTACGGAGGTAACGGTGGCTGCTGAGCAGTACGGTACGTTGATGAGGTTCGACGTCAACGAGGGTGACGAGCTGGCTCTTGGCAAGGAGGTGGGACTGATAGACACTACGCAGATATGGCTGAAGATTCAGCAGGCGGGAGCAACAAAGGCGGTCTATCAGAGTCAGAAACCCGACAGGGAAGCACAGATTGCGGCTACACGTCAGCAACTGGCCAAGGCCCGTCAGGACCAGCAGCGTTACAAGGAACTGGTGGCCGACGGAGCGGCACCCAGCAAGATGCTCGACGATGCCATTAACCAAGTGCAGGTATTGCAGAAACAACTCGATGCACAGATCTCGTCGCTGAACACCAATACCAATGCATTGAATAAGCAGATGGAAGCAACGGATGTTCAAGTTGATCAATTACGCGACCAGTTGCGGAAGTGCCATATCTCGACTCCCATTGCTGGCACGGTATTAGAGAAATACGTGGAG
>JAFZUS010000088.1 GCA_017618275.1 Prevotella sp. | reverse complement strand
GTTCATCATAAAGGCCTGACCGAGCAGCATACCGAAATAGACGACCTGATAGATGATCTCACCGATATACCGGATAAGTGTGTTGATCGTCTCAGTGATCTTCGTCTCAGCGATGACAGCGGCTTCCTTGGCCCACTCCTCCACGGCATTGTCCATGTTTTTCACGGCATAGGCCACCTCCTCCCACCAGTGAGAGTCCTCAGAGAGCTTGGCCTCTGCCCTGCGTTTCCTGTCGAGCGAGTCATTATGCGCCCGCAGCTTATCCAGATACTGACTCTGTAGCTTGGCCTCGTGCTTCTCCAAGGCATCGATACGGTCGTGACTGATCTTCGCCTGGGCTTTCATTACTCTTCCCATACTCTCGCCGGGGGCTGCCACGGCATCGGCAATGGCATTGGCAGAGACGATACACAGGGATATTCCTACGATTCTCAGCAGCTTCATCACGTCGATGCCGCGCCGTCCGAGCATCATCATCCAGCATTCATAGCTGGTCACACACATGGCAAGTATCAGTCCCAACGACTTGGCAAAACCGCCCCAAGATCCTAAAAAGAGTGCATGCTGGTGGATATAGTCCAGCACGCTGGTCATCACAGGGTCGAGCGTCGGCAAGCCCATGGTCAGGAACAGACCGCCCATGTTACAGTTCAATAATAGTTCATTCATTCTTCTATCTGTCGTTTATATTCGTGAAATTCGTGGTCTCATTTCGAAACTTCGACGTACCGCATCAGGTCGATAGTGCTCTGTGTCACCTTCTCCATGTCGGCCTTCAGTTTGATATAGCACTCCTCGCGCTTGGCATTCTCCAGTTCATAGCCGTTACCGCTCTGATGTACGTAGCTGACCTGCTCCGTGATGAAGCGGTTCTGGTTCGAGAGACTGTTTACTATCGAGATGACATTGGCATCGCCCTTGCTGTTGGCGAGGCAGTAGGTCAGCCCTGCGGAGATCTTGTTCTGCATATTGTCAAAGTCATCCTTGAAGAGCAGGTAGGCACCATCCACCCTGCGGTCAGCGGCAGCGAGTGTTTCCTGTTCCAACTGGTGCTTGAAGTCTTTCTCCTGGGAGTCGGTCGATTCCTCCGTCCATACATCGGTAGTAGCACCAAGGGTACGCTTCGGAATCAGGGGCTTCGCATCCGATTTGTTCTCCTTCAGATGCAACCCCAGCTTACTATGGAAGCCGCGCCATTCCCAGCCCCACTCATGGTGGGCATAGCTGTTATGGAACAGGTAATAGTACAGCTTCGGTGCAAACTCCAACGGCCCAGTTTCCATCGACCGCCACTGCAGGCACTTCTCTTCATCATGCACCTGCGCCTTGCCTAGCATTGGCAAAAGCACTCCAATCATTATCATTATTAGTATTTTTCTCATAACTGCGGTAGCCAATTTTTCACTTTTCACTCTTCACTTTTCACTTCTTAAACGGGCCACTCGTTGATCACCGTCTTCCCGATATCTTCCAGCACCGACGAATTCAGGATCTCCCAGATATGATCCTCATGGACATAGCCGCCTACAAGCAGGTCGCACCACATATAGGCCTGCTGGATGACATCCCTCATATTGGTGATGCTCTGGTTCAGCGTCCAGATGATATTCATCCGCTCCTTGTTGGTAGCCCTGAAGAAGCCGGTTTCCGAGGCTGCCACGGCAAGGTACATCTTCCGGATATTCTTCAGTTCTTTATAGACCTTGTTGTTGGCCTCCAGCGTGTACCAGACTATCATCGGCTTGGATGTGGCATGTTTAGCCGC
>JAFZUS010000017.1 GCA_017618275.1 Prevotella sp. | reverse complement strand
AGGTCGCCCACCTCGTCGGGCGTTCCGGCACGACGGGCTGGCATACCCTCAATCATATTCAGATAGCCGTCCTTGCGAGGGCCATGCAGTTCGTCGTTGGCCAACGGAGTGATGATGATGCCTGGACTGATGCTGTTGATGGTTGCTCTGCGACGCCCCCAACGGGTAGCCTCGTACATCACTCTCAAAACATTGCAGCGCTTGGAATACTGATAGGCTTTCAGCGTGTCGTCGATGGCCTTCAAGAACGGCAGTTCCAGCAGTTCTTCTACTGGTGTTGTGGCCAGTGCATCGTTCTGATCCTGCGGCAATGCAGGCAGACGATGTCCGCTCTGCGAAGAGATGATCACTCCGCTTCCGCCCTCGGCTATCACCTTGCCGAACTCCTCCAGCAGCACGCTCGTACCATAGAGATCCACACGCAAAATCTCCTCAACGGGAGCTTGTGAGGGTGACACACCAGCGGCATTCACCACATTCGTCACCTCGCCCTTACTGGTGGCAAACTCTACCAGCTTCAGGATGTCCTCCTTTGAGCCGAGGTCGCACTTGATGGTTGAGCATTCAAAGCCTGCATCCTCCAGCGTCTTCGCTGTCCGTTCTGCGTTCTCTATGCTATAGTCAGCCAACACCACATGCTTTCCTGCCGACACCCGGCGAATGATAGCCTGGCCAATACTGCCAGCACCTACCAATACTGATACCTGTTTAGCCATAATTCTCGATTAGATATTTCACAAACTGAGGGTCGCCAAAGTTGATAGTGCCCGTGTCGTGCTGATTCATGGTGGCAATCTGGTCCATCTCGTCAGCAGTCAGCGTGAAGTCGAAAATATCGAAGTTCTGCTGCATACGCTCCTTGTGCGTACTCTTGGGAATGGCTACGATACCACGCTGAGTAAGCCAGCGGAGGGCTACCTGTGCTGCTGATTTATTATACTTAGTACCGATATTGGCTAGTTGTTCGCTCTTCACGATGCCATCGGCACCCTGTCCACCAAGAGGTCCCCATGCCATCATCTTTGTGCCGAACTCAGCATGTATCGGCTCGATGCTTGTCTGCTGGATGAGCGTGTTGCATTGCAGCTGGTTCACCATCGGCTTTACTTCCACATAGTGGGCGAAATCGAAGAAGCGACCTGCCTGGAAGTTGCTCACGCCGATGGCGCGAACCTTTCCGGCGCGATAGGCTTTCTCCATAGCCCTCCACGTGCCGAACACGTCGCCGTAGGCCTGATGGATGAGCAGCAGGTCAATGTACTCCGTCTGCAACTTGCGCAGACTCTCGTCGATGCTCTTGGCTGCCTTTTCCTCGCCAGCATTCGAAATCCACACCTTCGTTACGAGGAACAGATCCTCACGCTTGATGCCGCTCTTGCGCCAAGCATTGCCAACACCTTCTTCATTGAAATAAGCCTGCGCCGTATCGATAAGGCGGTAGCCCACAGAAAGAGCATCGCTGACACAACGTTCACACTCCTCAGGTGACACCTGAAACACTCCATAGCCCAATAAGGGCATCTCAACACCATTACTTAATCTGAAAGTTTCCATGTTCCTTGTTCTATTAGAATCCTAAACCTTTAAGCCACTTCTCTACTTTTGTTTTTTCTGTGCGCACCTCATGGCCGTAGATGCTGAAGCCCTTAGTGACGTTTGCACCAGCAAAAGCCTCCTTCACGTCCTCCACGCAATTGGCCAATCCAGAACCCTCGTGGGTGGTGAAGGGGATGACGGTCTTGTCCTTCAGGTCGCCAGCATGTTTCTTGAAGAATGTGAACATCACTTGTGGATAGGTGCCCCACCAAACTGGTCCACCGATAAATACGGTGTCATACTGGCTCAAATCCACGTCGCCTTCATATTCTGGCAGCTCTCCTTTCCTGGTTTCTTCCTTTGCCAGATTGATGAGTGGCGTATAGGCCATGCCGTCATACTTGTGAGTGACAATCTCAAACTGGTCGGCACCTGTCAATTCCGTGATGTAGTCGGCTACAATCTTTGTGTTGCCAACCTTAATGTTTCCTACTGCGTAGTTGTCTCCTGCGTGAGAGAAGAACACTACAATTGCTTTACCTTCTGTCTTCATAACTTTCTCTTGCTTTGCGCCGCCGATGCATGCCGTCGATGCGAGCAATGCCACTGCGGCTGTAATGATACTTTTGATATTCATTTTAGTTTGTTTTGTTTCGACGGTGCAAAGGTACGATGATTTTTTCATACTGTAGTTTCACAAAAAACGTCATAATTTTCACTTTTTGCATAATTCGTTCGTTTATATATAAAATAATGAGTAATTTTGTGCCGTAAAAAGCCAATTATTATGCCCATGAAGGTAGATTTCCTGTATTCCACTGACTTCCAGGCAATGAATGCGCCTGAATTGAGTGATACTTGTATGCACCTGCTCTGCACGGCTGGTGAGGGCAGTTTTGTATTCAACGAGCGATGCTATCACATCGTAAAGAACGACTTGGTGGTGATACCCATGCCCGCCCGCGTCAGTAACATTGCCGCTCATGCCGATATGCAGGTGGAATGGTTTGCGGCTGATTATAAGTTCCTGCAGAACCTGCTGCCATCGAATAACTACGGCATAGGTGGCAGCATCTCTCTGAACCAAGACCCTGTCATCAGACTCACAGACGAACAGGCCAGCATTCTGCTTGCCGACTTCCACCGACTGCGTGACCGCATGGACGACCGACACCTGCTCTTCTACCGTGAACTGATGGGCAGTCTCTGTCTGACGATGATGTACGACATCTTCGAGCCTCATGCCCAGCGCGATGCCACCGACACCCATAGCGACCGTACAGCTTATATCGTGAAACAGCTCATGGCATTGCTTTCTACTGGCATCAGCCGCACAGAACGTGACGTGAGCTATTATGCCGAGCGTCTGAACGTGTCGCCCAAATACCTCTCTGCCACCATCAAACGTGTGACAGGCCATAGCGTCACATCCTACATCGACCGCCACACCATACCCATATTAAAAGACTATCTGAATGACGAGCGCTTGTCGCTCACCCAGATAGCCGAACTGATGAATTTCGCCTCCCTCTCGTACTTCAGCCGCTACTGCACCAAGCATCTTGGCCAGTCGCCCAGCGAGTACCGTCAGAGCCTACAGCCAAAATAACACAACATAGCTTAAGGAGCCTTATTATTAAATATTATCTTCTGTATTATATTATTACATTCCTGCACTAAAGCAGGTTGTAATAATATGCAATACAATTTCAAAAAACACTACTACGATCCATACGATAGTTTGGACGTAGAATGGAAGGCAAGAATCTCACACGATTGGCTTTCCATAGGAGAAGCGGCTCACCTTTCTGGTTTCAGCCGCCAGTACATCAACAGACTTGTAACAAACGGTCGAATCATGGCCAAGAGAGACTGCAAGGGTAACTATGGGATTTCATGGAAGAATTTCGTCAAGTGGTACTCAGCCTTGCCCGTCACTCCTCCCTCTCCTATCGGTTATGCAAGCCTTTCTCTCAAAGAGCTGATGCGATACACGGGCATGAGCAGATGCTGGGTGCTGAAGTTCGTCACACGAAACAACATCCCATCTTATTATGTAGGTGTATACCGTCGGTT
>JAFZUS010000087.1 GCA_017618275.1 Prevotella sp. | reverse complement strand
TTTGTCATCCGGAATCGCCGGAGAGGTGATTCAGAAGTTCGTCAACTACGGAGTCCGGGCGGCGGTGTTCGGAGACTTTTCCCGTTATACCAGCAAGCCGCTGCGCGATTTCATCTATGAGAGCAACAAAGGACACCATTCTGGATTTCTGCCTACTGAAGCAGAAGCTGTTGAATGGTTGAAGAGGTGATGGACTTGGATTATTCAAATTCGAATTTATCGGTATATAACAAGCCCTGGCAGTTATCTTTGGATTGCCGGGGCTTATGTTTTACACTAATTATATGTCACTTGCCCACACAGAAAGCATTATACTTTCCGTTGAAAAACGACGGCAAGATGATTTGCTCTTATTATCAATTAGTTACAAGGCATAAATGGCACATATGTGCCGAAAAACGAAGTGGCGTGTGCCAAGCCATGTGCCAATACTGATATACGTTGATACACTTGCGTCGTTTTAGGCCTCTTTAAGGCCTTTCTCTATGACTTCCGTGTGCCAACTTTCTTCGGTTTCTTGGCACACGACTGTGAATAGGAAGTAGAGAATCTTGGCTAAATCCGCTAGTTTCAGTCAAGTGATATCTTCGGCAACTTTTGCTGGGTAAAAAGAGAAATGCGGTCGAATTGAATCGCCTGAATACAGTTGTTTGTTTTGGTTGGTATACATATAGTACGTAAACAAACAAACAGAATTACCCTGGATAGTTATCTCTTTCTTTTTACCAAGAATTGATTCTCATGGTTCTGTTTCAGTATCGGCATCTCGGTACTTCCGCTTCTTCGTGAAAAAGTCACCGATTCCGAATCGTTGTGCGCGTTTCACCCACTTCTCGATTTCCTGGCGTCTGAACATGGGAGTTCCTCCTGAGTGGTAATAGGGGATACTCTCAGAGTACATCCAGCTACGGACAGTTGTTAACCTGGGCTCACCAGGAATCAACCTTCTCAGTTCGTAGATATCGATCCAGTCATCAGAAGAACCAATTGTTCCATTCAATATCGGCTCGGTCTGAAGAGTCAACCAGCCGTCGATTACTTCCAGTTCTTTTACGATTCGAGTAAGGAGTTCAGGAATCCTGCCGACTGTAATCTGCTCCATAACACTAAAGTCTTTTCCCGCCAATGGAGTGCGTACGGCAGTATTCTGCGGCCTCTTCCATGTATTCCGTTTGATCTTTCACTCGAGTTCGCAATAGCCACTTGTCAATCTCGGACTTTTTGAAGATCGTCCGTTTCCCCTGCTTGTAATAGGGGATTTGGTTCTCATGGCACCAGCTATAAATGGTCGAAGGACTGGGGTGCGATGGCAGGTATCCACTAAGCTGCTTGATGTCCATCAACTCAGGTGTATTATCTACAGGCATCGACGAGATTATTACTTTATCTAACTTCTGGTCGATACTCGCCAACAGTTCAGCGATCCGGCCTACCAGGCCAGGAACCATCTCAAATGTGTATTCACTCATGTCTTTGAATATTGGTTTCTTAGCAAAGGTCGGAGTTTTGTCGGTAATCGCAATGCGGGATGCCCGAATCATAGAATCTCGTTGAGTTTGATGTCGTGGTATGCATCGGATGCATGTCCTTCCCAGTGTTTTAATGGCACCGACTCATCTTCTTGACAGGTTAGCTCCCTTTTTCTTTTACCCGAGTCCTTCTCAATCTGCTGTCTGAAATGCTAGAAGGGGAGTGTGCTCCGTATGCTGCATCTTCTGCTCCGGCATGGTGTCATCTCCTTTCACTTCGCAAAGCTATGTCACCCGGACATTCCGGCAAGGTCTGCTTTGCTCTCCACCTTGCCTTGCCAATGTCCTGTAGGGTGACTGACTGTATGCTGCGTAAAAAAAAGATGTTTCACCATCAAACCGTAGCATCATGAAGAAGCAAGCACACTACACACCCGACACCCCGATCAAAGCATCGGCCCAGGCAGCAGGCTTCCTGCGCGAAGACCTCAGGTCCCTCGACCACGAGGAGTCCTGGATCCTCCTCCTGAACGGAGCTCACCTCCCGCTGGCAAAGAAGATGATCACCGTCGGTACCATCAAGTCGACGCAGATCGACCACCGGCGCATCATCAAGGAAGCGCTGATGACCAACGCTACCTCGATCATCCTCTTCCACAATCACCCGAGCGGAAATCCCGC
>JAFZUS010000086.1 GCA_017618275.1 Prevotella sp. | reverse complement strand
TGGCGTTGAATGCTTTACAGAAATCCATGATATTGATTCCCTTAGAACCCAAAGCGGGACCTACTGGGGGAGATGGATTTGCAGCGCCTCCTTTAATCTGTAATTTGATTAATCCAGCAACTTCTTTAGCCATTTGATTATACTTTATTATTATTGATAATTTGAGGCTTCACGGCACGTAACAGAATGCCTTAAAGCTTCTCGACTTGTGTAAAACCAAGTTCAACGGGCGTTTTGCGTCCGAAGATCTTGACCATAACCTTCAGCTTCTTCTTTTCGTTATTCACTTCCTCGACGATTGCATCGAATCCGCTGAACGGACCGTCGGATACCTTAATGCTCTCACCCACTTCGAAGGGGATAAAGACATCTTCAGGTATGTTTGCCATTTCGTCGATGGTACCCAGCATCTGACTAACCTCAGCAGGACGCAGAGGCATGGGCTTGTTGCTTGAGCGAGAATCATTCAGGAAACCCATCACGTTCGACACTTCACGCAAACGAGCCTGAGTCTCTCCCACCAGTTCAGCTTCTACGAAGACATAACCGGGATAGCGATTCTTCTCCTTGATTTTGCGCTTGCCTGCAGTGACGGTAACTACCTTCTCGGTAGGAATCAGCACTTGAGAGACATGTTTGGCAAACTCAGGCATATTATTCATCAATGCCTCGATTACCTCTTTAACCTTGCCCTCTTTACCACTGATAGCACGCAGTACGTACCATTTCATTCCAGCGTCTGCCATTTCCTGAGAGATTGTTTATCGCAGCAAACCATAGATGACTTCCATTCCAGACTGGAACACGAAGTCCATAACGAAAACTACCAGTGCTATGCATAGGGAAGCAGTTAATACTACAACAGCACTGTTCATAAGCTCTGAACGTGTAGGCCAAGTTGTATGGTGCACAAGTTCGTCGTATGATTCCTTACAATACTTTTTGATACTTTCAAACATAACTTTCACAGTTTAGCACGGGAAGTAAGACTCGAACTCACGACCCTCGGTTTTGGAGACCGATGCTCTACCAACTGAGCTATTCCCGTATTTTGGGTGGGAAGACGATGTCCACCCACCCAATCTTATGTTCTTCGAGGTTTGTTACCTCAAAAGCTGTTTCTTAGTCGAATACTTCAGTAATCTGACCAGAACCTACGGTACGACCACCTTCACGGATAGCGAAGCGGAGACCTACGTTCAGAGCCACTGCATAGATGAGCTCAACCTTGATCTCAACGTTATCACCAGGCATTACCATTTCGATTCCATCGGGGAGGTGAATCTCACCGGTGCAGTCCATGGTGCGGAGGTAGAACTGAGGACGATACTTGTTACCGAAGGGAGTATGACGACCACCTTCTTCCTTCTTCAGGACGTAGATAGAAGCCTTGAAGCCCTTGTGAGGAGTGATAGCTCCGGGGTGAGTGATAACCATACCACGCTTCACCTCGTTCTTGTCGATACCACGGAGGAGCAGACCTACGTTATCGCCAGCTTCACCTTCGTCAAGGATCTTGCGGAACATCTCGACACCAGTGATGACAGACTTCTTGTCCTCACCAAGACCGAGGATCTGAACTTCGTCACCTACCTTAACGACACCAGTCTCGATACGACCGGTAGCAACAGTACCACGACCTGTGATAGAGAAGACGTCCTCGACGGGCATCAAGAATGCCTTATCCTTATCACGCATGGGCTCCTGAATCCAGTTGTCGCAAGCGTCCATAAGTTCCATAACCTTAGCTTCCCATTCGGGTACGCCGTTGAGTGCGCCGAGAGCTGAGCCACGGATGAATGGAGTGTCCTCTTCGAAC
>JAFZUS010000016.1 GCA_017618275.1 Prevotella sp. | reverse complement strand
TAAAAGCTCTTTCTTTTTGTCATTCCGAGCTTGTCGAGGAATCTACTGCATTTAAAAGCTCTTTCTTTTTGTCATTCCGAGCTTGTCGAGGAATCTACTGCATTTAAAAGCTCCGGAGCATTTCTATTGCTGTAGATTTCTCCATTACGCTTCGCTTCAGTCGAAATGACGGGTTGAATATTATCTCACTACAATTTTTTGTGTCATTCCATTCAGTTTAAAGATGTAAACTCCAGTTGTTGGAGCGCTGATAGTTTCAACGCCGTTGACATATTTCGTCATCACCATTCGTCCCATCACGTCGAACACCTGCAGCTCACCTACCCCACTGACGATGATGTCGGTGCCGTCCTGGTAGGCGAAGATGTCGGACCCTGAGCCAGCCGCTGTGCCGAACACCAGCATGAACCTGTCTCTTCTGTCGACTGGCGAGCCCATGAAGGTGTATTCATTGTCAGCGCTGAGGTCGATGATCTCATCCTTGACCTTGTCGATGACTTTGACGCCTTCCATATCGCCATCGAAGCTGATGGTGTAAACGCCTGTCTCGTTAGCCTTGAAATGCAACGGCATCTCGCCGCGACGGTTAGAATATGCGATGGCGTAGTCTTTGCCGTCCTGTGGGATGTAGAGCTTGGCGTGACCTTCGTTGAAGATGTATTTGCCGAGTTCGGTGCCCTCGTTGAAGCTCACGATAGCCTTGTCGTGCATCTCGTCGCCACGCATCTCCGACTTCTTCAAGGTCATCTGTAGGCTGCCGTTGTCATGCGCCTGTTGCGTCGGAGCCTCCTTGGTAAATGTTACCTTTTCATTGTCGCCAGTGGCTCTCACCACGACACCTATGCAGACCGGGATGCTGTTGCCATGATTGGCGTTTTCCACAACCTCGATGTCGGTGCCTTCGGCGTTCATCTTATAGTAAGACCTGTTGATGTAGGCTGGTGTAGTGAACGGGTTACCCACCAGGTTAAAGCCCTGCTCCAATGCCACATCCTGACTGTCATTCATATTGTAGGCACCTTTGAACGTCAATGTTTTGTCTTCCTCTCTTGCATACAGATAGCCTTTGCCGTTTTCCAACACGAACGGGTTAGTAACGCTGTTGTGCATATGGTAGTTCTCCCACATGGCAGAGCTCGGGTTGAGACGATAGAGGTCGAAATCGTACTGATTAAACCAGACTTGGTAACCGAGGATATTATCGACGTCGTCTACCGTGATGCTTCCCACCACCGGCGAGGCGATGAACATCCATTTGCCGTTACCATCGCCATAGCCTTCCACCTCAAGGGTAACCTCTTCACAATCAGGATAGAGATATTTATCTGCGATCATAAAAGCTGCGGCAGGTGTTAGCGTGCCTGAAATGTATTGTTTAATATTACTAATATAAAAATAGAACCTCTGATTGTCTCTGATCATCACAGTGCCATTATAGCCTTCGCTCATAATCTCATCTTTATGGCTATTATAGCCAATGGTGATAGTGCCGTGGCCATTTATGGCATCAATGCCAGTGACGTAACCTTTACCTACGATGAGAACATTGCCGTTGCTACTACTTAAACCGCTTGAACCATTACTATTACATAATATATAAAAGTAAATATTAGCGATAGTGATGTCGCCCGTAGCTCTGATACCATAATTAGCCAGAGATACAAGATCGCCATAGTCCCACTGACCGTAAACCGACAGGTTACCTGTGACATTGATAGCTGTGCCGTCGATAAAACCTTTTTCGTCAGTTTTGAATTCAACACGCATATCGTCAGGGATGATGATTGTGGTGCTGCCGCTGAAGCTTAATCCGTGGTCGAAAGTAACGTCATCCATAATGGTGTAGATACCGCCATCGAGATTAGTCTCATCGCCCCAAAGCACATTGGCATC
>JAFZUS010000085.1 GCA_017618275.1 Prevotella sp. | reverse complement strand
CCACAGGCAGCAGCAACGGTGTGTAGCTGGTGATTGGGCAGAGACTGCCCGAACTGTCTGCGGGATGCTGTCAGGGTATCGTAGAAACGATAATCGGGATAGTCCATCTGATACACCTTGAATACGGCCTTTAGACAGCCTTCATCAAAGCGGGCATTGTGAGCAACAAAGGGTAGGGTGGCTATCTGGTATCTTATATCATCAAGCTCTTGGCAAGAGAAGTACACCTCGGCAATTCGTTCCTCCAATTGCTGCCATACTTTGGAAAACACTGGCGCATCCTCAGTGTCATCTTGTGAGATACCATGAACTCGCTGACACCAATAGTTATAGTAGTTCGGCTCAGGTTGGATCAGACTGTAGAACGAGTCAACAACCTGCCCGTCACGAACCATAACTACTCCAACTGAGCAGACACTCGACGGTTCCTGATTGGCTGTCTCAAAGTCGATGGCGATGAAGTCTCTAAGCATACTATTTGAATTTCTTCCCCAGCCAATGTGCAAACCATAGGTTTATTGCAATGGCTACGAATCCGATCAGTCCTAAAAGAATGAGTTTGCCAAAGTCCATATTTTGACAGATACAGCTGATGCCGTAACAGGAATAGGGCAATAACAGGATGGATGTAATGAGTCCTGGTACATAACCTCTTATGATAATGCCTTGGCCAACGTGGACTACCAAGTGTACGGAAAATGCCACGAACAAAGCTGCCCATATCTCTAAAGCATAAGGGCCGTCAGCAAGATAATATGCCGTAGCAAGAATCAATAAAACCAACTCTTCAAGGACAGCAATAGCAAATGCTTTGGAGCTTAGACTACTCAGATTATGAATCATTGGCTGAAGTCTTGGGAACCTCCTGAGCATATCCTCCTTATGTGCTGACATCCATTTGTGTTGCACAAGTATTTCCTCCAAATCATGGATGAGAAATGCCAATGGGAATGATATTATCATCAGTATGCTCATATCTCTATTGTTTCGCCCTCTCTGCTGATTTCCCAGAAAGGAATGCCTTTTTCATCCGTGAATTCTTTCATTCGCCAAGCAGACTCGAAGCCGCTGGCTACAAAGTGCATGGGAACAAAGAGCCCGACCTTGAATCGCTCGATGAACTGTCGGGCACCAAGGGTATAGCCATTCCCAATGCGCCCGTCAATGGGAAACATCACCACATCGAAGCCGTCGGTAATCTTGCGGATGTCCTTCAACTCGCCCAGATACTGTTTCTCATGGGCTATGGGGTCAATGTCTTCGTCGAACTCCTCGCTATAGATGGTCTCACCAGGCTCGGCTTCAGGCAGGAAACGAGCATACCAGTTGTTCAGGTCACCTGCATGGAAGATACGCTTGCCCTCGGTCTCAACAATCCATGATACACCACTGTCAGTACTGCCTAATGCCCAAACGGAAATAGTCTCATCTGACCATGTGCCACCCTTGGCCAGCCGTACGTCGGCATCCTCCTTGTTGGCTCTCCGATGTTTGTAGATGTCTTTGGAGAGGATATAGGTGATACCTTCCCGCTGTTTTCTCCATTCGAAGATGGCACTATTGAAGTGGTCTTCGTGGAAATGGCTGGAGAAGATATAGACGGGTTTAGCCTTCTTCAGAAACGGTGGCACGACACCATTCAAGTCCAGCCAGTAGTCGAATATCAGGATGGACTTATCTGTTTCCAGCACAAAACCACTATGGAAGATGTAGGTCAGGGTCATTGTTGTAGCATTTCACAGAATTTATCTTCTCTGATGACTTTGGGAGCAGCCTTTCCTGCCAGCACCAATATCTTCTTGCCATTTCGGTAGATATGGAGTTGTCGTGAGCGGACTACAGCTG
>JAFZUS010000084.1 GCA_017618275.1 Prevotella sp. | reverse complement strand
TATCAGCAGTTCGGCATTCACACCAAACAGCCGATATAGCAGCCCTTCGTTCTGTACTGACATCCTGGCTAACTTACCCATCGTGTCGATGCCATAAACAGCCAGTTTCTCTGCTATGCCTTTGCCTACACGCCAGAACTTCGTGATGGGCTGGTAGTTCCACAACTCCTGACGATACGACATTTCATCCAATTCAGCTATACGCACACCGTCTTTGTCAGCAGGTGCTTTCTTGGCCACAATATCCATCGCCACCTTTGCCAGATACATATTCGTACCGATGCCAGCCGTCGCCGTGATGCTCGTAGTGGCAAGTACGTCACGGATCATCTTCATCGCTAGTTCGTGAGCCGTCAGCTTATAAGTTCCAAGATAGGACGTTACATCCATAAACACCTCGTCGATGCTATAGACATGTATGTCCTCTGGCGCAATGTATTTCAGGTAAGTCTCATAGACCTTTGTACTCACCTCCATATAGTGAGCCATGCGTGGAGGTGCAGCGATATAGTCGAGTTCAAGACTTGGATTGGCTTTCAGTTCTGGGTCGTTGTAGGATTTACCCGTCATTCTCCAGCCAGCAGCCCTTTTGCGCTCGTTATTGACATCGCGCACTCTCTGAACCACCTCGAACAGTCGTGCACGACCACCAATGCCGTATGCTTTCAGAGACGGAGAAACGGCCAGACAGATGGTTTTCTCTGTCCTCGACACGTCGGCCACGACAAGGTTTGTGGTCAGCGGGTCAAGTCCCCTGTCCACACATTCCACTGAAGCGTAGAACGACTTCAGGTCGATGGCAATATATGTCCGTTGCTGCTCCTGCATACATCCTATCTAATGATCTTTGCTTTCTGTAGATTGGTCATGTCGTTCCAAAACTCGGACTGCTCTTCCTCACCATAATTCTGAGAAGTCATTTCAGCGAGAATGGCATCAAGAAGTTGTATTTTCGTCACCTGCAGGTCAGGATCCACATCGATAGGATAGGTGACAATATCCCCTAAAGAACCGATGTGAACATTATACACGGCGACCTCTCCATTCACCATCTTGACCTCAATATGTCTGCTGGAACCATATTCGGGTTTTACCCTCAACAGTTCCTGGTAGAGTGGGTAGTCCGTATATTCTTCGGCACTTACGGATGATAATAACTCTTTTAGCGTCATGTCTTATCGATGTTCAATTTTGTGTGCAAAGGTACAAAAAATAAGGCGAAATAACGCTGTCAGCCTCGAAAACAGGCTCTTTTTTGATAACAATTAAAGGTTGAGTAGGGGAAAACCCCACAATAATTTAGGGATTTTGACCATGCAGAATAGGATAATTCTCTTTCAAACCTCACCAAATCACCCTATCTTTGCACCGTGAACATGAAACAAATGTCAAACCATTTAAAGAATAGGAGACAAAGTTATGAAGACAATGAATAAGGTGATCGCAGCCATGATGATGATGGCAATCACAACAATGCCGGCAATGGCAGGTAATAAGCACCACAACGACAGAAACGACAAGAAGACAACTGTTGTCGTAGTGAATAATGACAGAGGTGGGTCGCACTTCGACAAGGTGGACAGAGCACTATCGCACAACACCTATCACAAAGGCCATGCCTATCGTCCTGACGTGAAGACCTGCACCTTCAGGGTGAGCCGTCACGACTCTCATAAAAAGGTGGTGGCCAAGGTTGAGCACATGAAGGGCGTTATAGACACCAAGTGGAATCCCCGTACCCGCGAAGTGACTGTCATCTACGATGCCAAGGTAACGTCAGCTCGCCACATCAAGCACTTCATGGCATAGCCATTCTACATACAATCCCTGAAGAAGCCCCGGCTTGCAATTTTTGCAGGTCGGGGCTTTGTCTCTATAAAGATGTTTATGTTATACTGTAAACTCGATGATGGCACTGACCT
>JAFZUS010000083.1 GCA_017618275.1 Prevotella sp. | reverse complement strand
TGGCAAAACGATGCTGGCACACCGAGGTACCTGCGTGATGGAGATCGACGGAGTGAAGTCAAGGCTGTACTATCGTTCCTTCAATTACGTGAATTGGACAATGGTCATTGTGGCACCTGAAGACGTGATTCTGGCTAACGCCAAGATGCTGAACATCATCATCTTGGCGGTGATGATGATAGGTCTGCTGGCCATTTATCTGTTCTGTCGCCGGCAGATCAAAGATATTGCCGATCCCGTTGCCATGCAGAAGGCCAATCTCGAACATGAACTGAAGATTGCCAACGGCATCCAGATGGCCATGCTGCCGAAGACGCTCAATTCGCCCTCGGGAGCCGTTGACCTGTATGCAGCGCTGACACCTGCGCGCGATGTTGGTGGCGACCTCTACGACTTTTTCCTGCGCGACAACCGTTTCTTCTTCTGTATAGGCGACGTGAGCGGCAAGGGTGTGCCTGCTGCCTTGCTCATGGCTGTCATGAGATCTATGTTCCGCAGCGAAGCACACCGTGTCGAAAGTGCTGCAGACATTGTTAAAACCATGAATCACAATCTCGGTGAAGAATATACAGGTGGCGATTTCGTTACCATGTTCGTAGGCATACTCGACCTAAACTCAGGCAGTCTTGACTATTGCAACGCTGGCCACGAGAAACCCATTCTCGCAGGACATCCGCTGGATATCATACATAATCTGCCCATAGGGGCGCTGTCGGATTGGAACTATGAGGGTCAGCAGACGCAGTTGAAGCCAGGTGACTTGCTTTTCATGTATACTGACGGACTCAGCGAGGCCAAGAACACCGCTGACGAGTTGTTTGGCAGGAAACACGTGAACGAACTGGTTGCCGAGCACGCCACTGACACGCCCCAGCAACTGGTAGAGTTGATGGAGGCCGAGGTACACCGCCATGCGGGTGACGCTGAGCAGAGCGACGACATTACCCTCCTCGCCATCAAATGGCAACCTCAAGGGGACTGTCGCCTCTCAATGTCTGCCTCGATGGACGATATCGGTGCCCTCGAACCATTTGTCACCCAAGCCGCCCAACAGGCAGGACTTGAGGATAGAGAGACCAAACGCCTACGCCTTGCCGTAGAAGAGGCTGTGGCCAATGTCATCAATCATGGACAGGCGACTGCCATCACTCTTCTGGCCTCGGTGGAAAACGACCAACTGACCGTGACGATCGACGACGATGGACAGCCCTTCGACCCTACCGCCGAATCCACTACCGACTTCTCGGTGCCTGCCGACCAGCGTCCTCCCGGGGGACTGGGCATCATGTATCTGCACAAGATGACCGACGGGCTGGCCTATCAGCGAGTGGACGGACACAACGTTTTGAAAATCATAAAAACAATTCATAAATAGTAAAAGAGTATGTTTAAAATCACACTTAGCGAACAAACCGAAAAACTCGTGTTTATCCTTGTCGGCGACCTCGACAATGCTGCCAGCCCTGAGGCTGCCCGCGGTTTCGAACCAGTATTTGAGCGTACAGACTGCAATGTCCTCATCGATTGTACAGAACTGAACTACATCTCCAGTAGTGGTCTGCGAATCTTACTCAACCTCTACAAGCATACGCATGCTAACCACCATTGGGTCACGTTGAAGGGCATGTCGAATGAAGTCAGAGAAGTGCTTGTATTGGGTGGATTTCTGCAACTGTTCCTCACTGAGGATTAGGGACAGGGAGTTCAAGAAGACAAGAAGACAAGGAGTTCAAGGAGTTCAGGACAAATGAAAGAGGATATCAAACAATTGCGGGAAGAGAACACCTTTCTGCGTAATGAAGTGGAGCGGTTGAAGGATGAGTTGATACGTTTGGTAAGCCGCAATCTAGATCTGTCGGAACGTTTGGAGTATGATGTCGAGTTGCGCCGACGTACCGAAGTGGCGCGTGAGATTATGGAGGCTCGCGTGGAACGTCAGCGTAATGCAGACTTGCAGGACGACGGACAACTGATGGCACTTATTGAGATACTCGTAGAGAAGGATCGTCCGCATCTGCGCCCAGATTTCGGTCCTACCGATCTGGCAGACATGCTGGGTGTCTCGATGACAAGGCTTTACCAACTCTTCCGCCATCAGACCATCCACCGTACTCCTGAAGCCTATATCGACAATCTGCGCACGCTCGCCGCCCTGCGCCTGTTGCGGGAAAAACCCAACTACACCATTGCCGTCATTGCAGAGGAGGCGGGTTTCTCCAACGTTCGCACCCTTCAGCGGCGCATCCAGGATGCCATTGGCATGAGTCCTGTTGACTATCGTCTGATGCTCACCCGCGATCTTTGAGTCATCTTATACCTGCTATGCGACAGATTATTGGGTGTTTTTTAATATTGTCGTATTATTAGCCCTTTTGTCGTAATCATTTCAGTAGAAAAAGGTGATAATAGTTGTTCGTATTAAAAAAACATCTTAACTTTGCATCATCAAAAGAATAATAACAATTAAAAAATTACAATTATGAAAAAGATGATGATGATGGTCGCAGTCGCCTTAATGACTGCAATGAGTGTTAATGCACAGAATGAACTGAAGCACGAAGTTGGTGTATTCTATGGTTTTGAATCAGCATCTAACGTTTTTTCGGTCTTCACAAGTATGATTTCAGCCGCCGCAGGCGACAAGAGTTCTTTTTGGGGTCCCATAGGCGCAGAGTACTATTATCATATCTCGCCTGTCGTAGGTTTAGGTGCAGTGGCTTCGTATGCCGGTTGTAAGGCCGAGGACGAGAAAACCCGCAAGGATGATTTGACTGAGACCTTTATCACGGTGATGCCGTCGGTGAAATTCAACTGGCTGCGCAAGAAGAACTTTGGCATGTATTCCTCTCTCTCTGCCGGTGTGATGTTCGTGTCTGTCTCTTGTAATGAAAGCGCAAAGGCTGCTGATCCGAAAGCCAAGGACGAGACGTTGACCTCGTTCATGTTTCAAGCCACACCATTGGGCATGGAGTTCGGCAGTGAACAGTTCCGCGGTTTCGTAGAGGCAGGAATTGGAGAGAAGGGCGTGCTCTGCGCCGGCCTGCGCTATAAGTTCTAATGTTTGAGAATACGCACAGATTGACACGTACAGGGTGACAGAACCCTGTGCGTAAAAATCGAATAAATACACTTTTCCTAACTTTCGGATGCAAAGATATTGTTTTGAATCAAGTACGAATCTTATGAACCTCGCCTCTTCATGAATCATTATGAAGGGGCAGAGTGTTTATGTGATATAGGAAAATTTTTTGCCTTTTTCTTGCTTTATTCCTAAATTCTCCTTATCTTTGCACAAAAATAGAAAAAAATGACAGTTATAGAACTCAACGCCCAGTTGCTTCGGGAGATTAGTAATATTGCAGATAACGAGAATTATCTGCAAAAAACACTTGACTTCATTAAGAAATTGACGAAATCGAAGCAGACAGTTGTGGTGAGAGGGCAAGTATATACGGAGATGCTTGAACGCTTGTCTGATTATCAAGAGTACCAAAAAGGCTGGGACGGTGATGATGCGCTTCCCATCAGCAGGCAGGTTGTAAAGAACTTCAAGAAGGTTCTTCAGAAAAGCAGTGACAATGACCTGAAAGACTGGACTATCTATCCTGCGGCTAACGGAACACTCCTTCTTCAGAACAAGTTGCGCAAGTCGGGTATTAATATCGGAACACAGGGCTTCTCATATTATACTATAGCAGATGGCGAAGTCAAAGGAGAGAATCAACTGAAGTTCTCGCCCAAAGCCATTCTTGACACCATGAAGCGAATCTAAGTTGTCTATGATCTCCGATTCAGAAAACGTTGCACGTGCCATTTTCTCACCAAAGATGATTGTCTATGGTGAGATACTGCCTGAAGCATTCAGACTTCGCGCCTCCATTACCGAGAACTATCTATCCGTTATGCGTATCACTATACCTTCCTGGATTGAAGATATAAAGCGAATACCACAACGGAAAAATAGGAAACTATATGGATTTGCTGAAATGAACGTAGGTGAAATCAGAGGCATTCAATTAAACAACGTAGTATACGATGTCCGTGAGTGCCTAAACGAGTCATCCCTTTCTCATGCAGGTATCTTCATCACTGTGAATGGAGAGGATCTGATAGGTGGCAAGGCTGTGAGTAAGCCTGAGCCAGATATGGAACAGGATTTCCTGCTGCTGGCCATTCAAAGGGAATTAGTTGACATTGCCCAAAAAGGATTGTACGTAGTCTAATCCTTTAACTAACTCAAGAACTATTTCTCGAATCTTCTGAACCGGTTAACACCTCCATAACCGTACTCACAATTCGTGATGGTATACTGATCGCCCCCAAGCCGGTCAAAGATGTCATTGTCACGATAAAGTTCGGGAAAGTAGCAGCCTATCAGTTGCCGCATGTAGAAGTTGATTGTCAGCAGGGAGTAAGTCGAGAAATCTTCATCCTTCGAGTATGTAATCACGAACGACCTGTAGTAGGGCGAATTGTCCTCTGTGAACAGTCTGACTTCATAGTCACCCAGATAGCCCTCGCATATTCCGGCAACCCTTGCATCCCAATTGAAGTCCTCGGGATAATCAATGATTTTAAGTTCCGAGTATTGTTTCTTCTTTGTCAGTATGGCACGATAGTCCGACAGGTTCTTCTTCGAATGAGGCGGAATGGCTATGACACGATTAATATGACTCGTGTCGTCTCTTTCTGGGTCATAATAACAGTATTTCTTACCGCTATGGTAGACTCTGTAACAATGACTTTTGTCAATGTAAATCGTTTTGTCGGACTTGTTCTTGATTTCCACGAAATACATGCGGTTTTCCATGTCGTTGATAGCCGCATCCTGAACCCACCGCTTCACCACATTCACTTCAACGTCATCAGTTGACATGATCGAGTTTGTCCTCACGCCAAACACTGCAGTATATCCTATGGCCCTGCCCGACATATGCGGATAACCCCATTTGTGGCTATAGCAGTTATACCGTTTTACAACCTTCTGGTTATTTTTGTCAGGCGCCGCAAAAATCATCGTCTGTGCATACAAAGCCGATGACAAGGTCATTGCCATGAAAAACAGAAGACTTTTAAAGCATTTTCTTTTCATAACTCATCCCGTTGTGTACGCATTTCGCTGCAAAACTACTGCTTTTTTCCAAAACGCAAAGGGGGAAATCGCCTAAAACATATTAGGGATTTCCCTATTTTTGAGTACGCACGTGCAGAACAGCCCCTCGTGGCCCAGCACGTCTATACGGCTCTAATGAGCCCCGCCTCTTCACGAATCATTGTGAAGAGGCACTATCTGCGTAACTGCGAAAAAGTGTGCAAATGTTTGCACAGACAAATCGTATGAAATAGACCATTATACTTTGGGGGCTCATAAAAAACATGTACCTTTGCAGCCCTTTTTAAGTAAAATGCGAATAAAAATGTTATTAAATTGTTGTAAATCAGTATCTTGTATTAACGACCTACTCCACCATGCGATGGAGTCTGGCGATAGGATGACGAAAGAATCGCCTGTTGCCAGTTATGAAATGATAGGTCGTTTGTTTATTGTATTTGGTGTGGTGTGTAAAACCGCCGGTGAGATGTATGAACTGGAGAAGGAGTCCAGAAGGACGTTCCTTGACCTTATGGGAAGTGACTACGAACGTTACATCACCCTATTTGAGGCACAGCGTGTTGCTTTAAGGCAAGTACTCAGTCGTGTGCCGCTCTTCCGTGACCGTGACTACCAGAAATATCCTCAGGTCGCTGTGGAAGATATTCTGTCGGTCAAAGAGGAATTCCTGCCCTTGGAGCAATTGCCGTTCTGCGGCAATCGGAAGGCGCAAGAGTGTTATTTTGACGCCACCCGGCTAGCCTATAAGATGCATGACATGACCTTATTAGGTCTGGAGGGCATTGTCAAATTACTTCAGGGCATGCACGACCACCAACAGATGTTGCCAGTCCATTCCGAGATGCGTGCCAAGCGGTGGCAAAAGATGGAGGACGACTATCGTGAGCATGAGTGGGAGGATGACAAACAACTGTTCCTGAAGAGACGGGAAGACCACATCAGTCAGTACGGTTGCGACAAAACCTCTCTCACAGAGTTGATGAAACAAATTGACAATGAGGCCGCCAATCAGTTGTTTGGCGGGATGGTGGCTACGCTCAACTGGCATTATCTGCATCAGGATGACCACATCACGTTTATCTTCGAGAACCGCGACCAACTGACTCGGGAGCATATCATCCAACACCTGAAGTTCATCCATATCCATGAACTCCTGGAGCAGGAGATTGCATTGTGCGACCTGAGGCAGCCGGCCATCGGGGCATACGCCGACCTGTTTACGAACCGTGCCGCCCAGGAGTTGGCCATGCTGCTTGCGCCCGTCATCGCCAAGTATGTGGATTTCAGGCACAACTACCATTATGCCGCCTGGGCAATGGCCATGATGGACATAGGACTGATCTATGCCGAGCGACGTAACGGTGCGCAGATGATGCATTTCATCAACAGGTATTTCCTGAAGGGAGATAATCAGATGAAATCTCAAAACCAGTTGACCCAATGGATCAACAAACTGGCGGGCAGGAAATTTGGACAATTGACACCCGATAATCTTAGCAAGACATTGTTGAATAAGGATGACTTCATGAAATTAAAAGATGCCTATTGGCAATCCTTGAGCATCATCAATAAAGTATTACAAAATGACCTTCGAACGATGGGCTTTGCTCCCTATCTGCATCTTCCCCATCCCCAGACACCACAAATCGAGGATGACCTCAGTCTGCATGAAGAGACGGTTTTTTACAAATTACTGGTTCTGAAGGGACTTTCGTGTAAAAAATAGGGTATTCCCCAAACATTCTTTAACAATTAAATCGTCATTTGGCCAACTTTTATATTTGTTGGCCATTTTTGCGTTTTTAATTGTAAAAAACTCAGAAGCGCCTTGATATTCTTGGTAATTTCGTACTCGCAAACAAGTAATATCAACGCCAATGAGTGAACAAGCATTTAGTTTAGTACGTCGGTCCGTGGCGGGCCATGCCCTGACCGATGATGAGAGACTGTTGGAAAAGTTACGTATCACCCGTGACAAGGATCTGCCCCAGATGCAGTTCCTGTTCCGTATCTTCGGCAAGCCCTGCTTCCCTCGCGGAGAGTTAGTGGCAGTCACGGGTAAGGCAAAAAGCGGCAAGACGCTGTTTACGTCCATGCTCATGGCCTGTTGCGCCTGTGACGAGGTGCTGCAGGTGCAGCGTCCCTTCGACGAGGTCGATGGCTCATGGGTGTGCCACCCCATCCGCTGTCTCTGGTACGACACGGAGCAGAGCGAGCAGTCCACCCAGGACATCCTGAGAAACCGTATCCTGCAAATCGCAGACAATCCCGAATTCTACGATGTCTTCAATGTCCGGAGCCTGGACTACGATGAGCGTCTGCGACTATTTGAGAAAGCGGTACTGAAGTACCAGCCAGACCTCGTCCTGCTCGACGGCGTGCGAGACCTTCTGGCCGACATCAACGACGGTGTGAAGGCACAGGAGATTATCGAACGGCTCATGCGACTCGCCCAGGAGACCGGCTGCTGCATGGTCTGCGTCATCCACCAGAACAAGGGTGCCGAAGACCGCAACCTGCGCGGTTGGATTGGTACCGAACTGATGAACAAGGCCTTCGAGGTGTATTCGTGCGAGAAAGTGAAACCGGAGAACATCTTCATGGTCGAGCAAACCCACACCCGCAAGTACGACCTCGATAAACTAATGTTCTTCCGTATGGACAACGAGACCGGAATGCCCATTGTCTGTGATGCCCCGACGCGGTACACTGCCATGAACGGCTGTACGATGACCACCCAGACGGACCGGAATCGACCCTACATGAATCGGGAGTATCTTCTGTTCGACGAGAACAACAAGCCGCATCCGATGAAGGAAAAACTGTTCTACGAAGCCCTGAAGACCGGTCCGCTGTATTACACCGACCTACAGGTCAAGGTGCAGGCACTGCTCAACTGCGGCACGGAGATGTGGAATAACATGTTCTGCGACATGCGCGACCGTGGGGCCATCATCCGTACCAAGAACAAAGAAGGAAAGGCCGTCTGGCAACTTCCCTCTGCCCCCGTTTCCAAGCCCATCCAGACCGACTTGTTCAACCAACCCGCTGCCGACTTGGGCGAAAGCCCCTCCTCTTAGGCCCCTATAAGGGGGCCCTAGAGGGGGGCTTAGCCCTTAACTCGTCACAAAATGAAATTACAAGAACTGCTCGCAACGACATCGCTGAAGGCAACAGGCCAGAAAATAGGCCTTGATATCCAGATAGTCGAAGGCTGTCTGGTGTGCAAGCCCCTCGACCAGGAAGACCCCCGCTACAACACAGACCTCATACTGCCCTCCATGAGGATGGTGGAGGCCTGTCGAGCCAACGACTTCGACTTCTTCCAGCCATTCATCGCTGCCGGGAAACTGACTGAAGAACAGATGCATCGCGCTTCCGAACGATATCACCTCGGTAAGACCAGGAGCGGGCAACCCGTCTTCTGGATGATCGACGACATGCTCACGCCCCTCGATGCCCATATCGGCAATGCTTGGATCTCCACGCTCCTCAAAAAGCGCGAGCCTCTGCTCCAACACTGGTGCCCCACCCACTGTCTCTTCGGCCAGCATCTATTATCCGACAAGGGACAAGTATCCGGTCCGACAGAGGACAGGTCCTTTCATTCCAAAAACATTCCGCACGAGGAGGCACGACGAGCCAGGACGTTTTTGGAAGAAAGAGGCCTGTCCCCTTACCTGGAAACCGTCGCCATAGTGGAAAACGAGGCCGCTGCCGTGGTGCTGAGCGAACTCTTCCCCGAGACGGTCTGGATGGCCTACGCCACGACCGCGCATCTCACTCCCGACCTCTTCGCCCCTTTGGAAGGCCGTACGGTAACCCTCTATCCCCGTACCGACCCGACCCTCTCAACCTTTCTCTTCTTCGAGAATCTCGCCGACACGACCCGCCGTCAATACGACATAGACCTCACCGTCGACGACACCCTCGAAGTCCATGCCACCGCCTCCCAAAAGGAGCGCTGCGTGGATCTTTTGGAATTCCTAACAGACAACCTATAGTTTTATGATCAACTTCTACGATAAGAACCGTTTCATCAGCAAGAGCACATTGGCTAAGTTGGCCGATGTCTCACCTCGTACCTTCCGTCGCTACCTGGCGACGCGTCGCCACATCCTCGATGCGATGGGCATCTCGCCCAAGGCCCAGAAACTCCCGCCCCAGGCCGTTCGCTATATCTGTGAGGACTACTGCATCGACCTCCCTCCCGAACTCCAGGACCAGGAGGCCCTTTCCAAGTCGCCCCTTTACCAGTCGTTCCTCCGCATGCTAGAAGAAAGAGCCCTGGGGGATACCCTGTCTTTTCTTTCTTCGAAGAAAGAAACAAAGAAGGATTTTCTCCTTTTCTCTGGCGCAGAGAAAAGAAGTAAAAGAGACATCCACCCCATCTAAATCTTCCCCTATATGGGAAGACTTAACTGAAAATTGCGGAAACCGTCAATTTTCAGATTTCATTAAGGTAAAATCGACCATCAAAGGTCGATTTTGATAATAATCATCGCTCGCCCGAAGGGCAAAGGCTTTGCGAGCGATACCAAAACTTTGACGAAGAGGGTCTCCCTCGTAGTCAATTACATCCTCTCCATATAGGGAGAGGCTTGGTGAGGGTGGATGCTTCTTTGATTCGTTTCTTCGCGCCGAAGAAATGAATAAAAAGAATTTTAAAAAAACTTTTGAATGGCGGTCAGAGAGGGACAAGACCCTCTCCCCATGTTGTACCTTTGTACCCGCTAAGGCAAGCGATCCAAAGAGATGCCTCCTACAGGTCATTAAGATAATCC
>JAFZUS010000015.1 GCA_017618275.1 Prevotella sp. | reverse complement strand
TTGAACTCGTGGGCAATCTCTTTCAGAAACGCGCACTGCTCGTCCGTGAGGGCGCAGTCGGACTCGAAAGTCTTCAGATTGTCCTCAACCTGCTCCATGGTAGACATTCCGCTGAGCATGACCATCACGTTTTCATGCCTCATCAGCCACCTGAACGCCCAGGACGATACCGATCTGCCCGGCTGGGCAGCCTGAAGCTTTGCATTCAGTTCCGGAGTCAGATCAGAAAGACGGCCTCCGCGCACCGATTCCATTACCACAACAGGAATATTTCTTTCCGTCAGAATGTTATATTCCTCCTCCGAAGTTGAGAATTCCCAGTCCAGATAGTTCATCTGAATCTGCGCGAAATCCCACTTGTGGGCATCGGCAAATCGCCTGAGGGTCTCCGGCGAGGCATGGTTCGAGAAACCGAGATAAGTGATCTTGCCTTCCTTCTTCATCTGTTCGAAGTATTCGATACAGCCGCAGTTCAGATAGTTCTCGATGTTGCTGTCCAGAAGGCAGTGGATCAGATAGAAATCGATATGGTCGGTCTGAAGACGCTGAAGCTGCTCGGCAAAGACAGCCTTGTAGTCGGGATTGGCTCCGTAGTTGAACTTGGTGGCAAGATAGAAGCTGTCACGGGGATATTTCTTCATGGCCTCGCCCACACAGCGTTCGGATTCTCCGCCCTGATAGACATATGCGGTGTCGAAATAGTTCACCCCGCCCTTGAGAGCGGCATCAATCATCTTTGCGGACTCAGCGAAGTCCAATGGCGAGTTCCCCTTTCCTCCGCCGATCGAAGGAAGACGCATATTTCCCATTCCGAGTCTTGAAAGCTTTATGCCTTTGAAGTTGCTGTAGATCATAGGACAATGATACATCATAGGAAGGCTACGATAAAGCCATCGGTTGTAACGGCAGGATTGAACGGAATATAATACCCGCGGAGGAAAAATGAAAGCTGTACTGTTTGACCTTGACGGGACTTTGACCAACACGCTGGATGATATCGCGGACTCGATGAACTATGCACTGAATCAATTCAATCTGCCCTCCCATCCGGTCGATGCCTACAGGTACATGGTCGGAAACGGAGCCAGAAAGCTGGCCGAGCGGGCCGTAGGAGGGAGAACAGACCTTCTGGATGCCGTCTACGGGGCCTACATGGAACGCTACAAGAACCACGCCGCAGACAAAACCCGCGCCTATGAAGGAACAACGGAACTGCTGAAAGCCCTCTCGGAACGCGGAATCAAGATCTGCGTGCTGTCAAACAAACCCCACAGGGACACAATCACAGTAGTCAGTCATTACTTCCCCGATATCTCATTCGATGCCGTTCAGGGCCAGATTGATGGCGTTCCGGTCAAGCCTGATCCTGCAGGAGCCCTTACGCTGGCGGGAAAACTCAAGATTGCTCCCTCCGAATTTGCCTATCTGGGCGATACCTCAGTGGACATGACGTGTGCCGTCAGAGCAGGCATGCATCCGTTCGGAGCTCTCTGGGGCTTCCGCGATGCCGATGAGCTTATAAAAGCAGGGGCGGAGACTCTTCTGGAATCCCCGCCCGATCTGCTGGCTTACATTTAAGAATTATCTTACTTTGCCTTGCCCTGGTTGGCTACTGCAGCCATCTTGGCAGCCAGTGCCTCCTGGTCTCCCAGGTAGTACTTTCTGATGACCTTGAAGTCATCATCAAACTCATAGACAAGAGGTACTCCGGTGGGAATGTTCACACCAAGGATTTCCTCTTTGCTCATGTTGTCCAGATACTTCACGAGGGCTCTGAGGGAGTTGCCGTGTGCGGCGATGATGACGCGCTTTCCGGCCTTCATATCCTTCTTGATGACTTCCTCATAGTAAGGAATGACTCTCTCGATTGTGGTCTCAAGGCTCTCTGTCAGCGGCAGAAGCTTCGGATCGACAGATGCATAGATGGCCTGGTTGGCGGGATTTCTCTCGTCGGCGACATCCAACTCTGGCGGTTTGACATCGAAGGATCTTCTCCAGATCTTGACCTTCTCCTCGCCGTACTTCTCAGCAGTCTCGGACTTGTTCAGGCCCTGCAGGGCACCGTAGTGTCTCTCGTTCAGCTTCCATGTCTTGATGACGGGCAGCCATACGCGATCCATCTCGTCCAGGATGTGGTTCAGGGTATGGATTGCTCTCTTCAGATAAGAAGTGTAGCAGACGTCGAAGTCATAACCCTCGGCCTTGAGCAGTCTTCCTGCGGCCTTGGCCTCTTCGTGGCCCTTCTCGCTCAGATCGACATCAGTCCAACCTGTGAACAGGTTCAACTTGTTCCATTCGCTCTCACCGTGTCTTACCAACACAAGCTTTGTCATTTATGCACCTCCGTAAGGTATTCAATTCAGTAGTTTATGCAACCGTTTTATTTTCTCACAAACACAAAACCATGTCTAGTTGGATAATGGCAATCTCGACAACGGGATATACATCACATCATATTTGATGGGATTATTGATTAACGCCTCAAAAATGATGTGATACTCGCATCTAAAGAAATTACGTCAGCTCTTCCAGCAGGTCGGTGCAACCTTCCAGAATGTCGTCGTAAGCTTTCTGGAAATCATCCGTATACCATGGATCGTCGATCTGTCTGTCCAGAAGCATCCGGACTTTGCCTTCGGGATCCCCGCCGGTCATGCGTCTGGCATTCCAGAGGTTCTCACCGTCCATGACGATTATGTAGTCGTAATACCTGTAATCATCCATCGTCATCTGCCTGGCACGATGGTCCATTCGGGTGATTCCATGGGCAGCAAGCATTCTTCTTGCAGGAGGATAGACCGGATTGCCTATCTCCTCCCGGCTGGTTGCAGCACTGTCCACCTCAAACAGATGCCCCACCCCAGCCTCTTCTGCCAGCTTCATGAACACATACTGAGCCATCGGACTTCTGCAGATGTTGCCGTGACACAACATTAAGATTCGTATTTTTCTTTTTTTAATTTCTTTTGTCATAAACAATTATTTTTTACACTTTTTTCGAAAAACTGGATATAAATTTGTATTGTAGTCTGCAGATGTCATTTACTACTCTTTTATTGTACAATATTATTTTTTATTATACAAGGAATTACAATAATACTCCAACAATCAGAAAAACGGCAGATGTCCGGATGACAAATGAACATTTTCTTTTCCATCATACACTGGAACGAAAAAGACTCTTGTTGAAATATTGGAAACAAAACC
>JAFZUS010000082.1 GCA_017618275.1 Prevotella sp. | reverse complement strand
GGCACCGGCAGCACCAGCCTCTGACTGCATTTCCTGAACTGAGACGTTCTGGCCCCAGAGGTTCTTACGACCACGGGCAGCCCACTCGTCAACATGCTCCGCCATAGGCGAAGACGGGGTGATGGGGTAGATAGCAGCTACCTCCGAGAACATATAACTCACGTGAGCCGCAGCCTCGTTACCATCACAAGTGATAAACTTCTTTTCTTTAGCCATTTGTTTAGTCAAAATATAAATTAAAAACCTAATATATTACTAATATAAAAATCCTAATAACCACAGAGGTATTTGATTGCCCCGTCCGATCTCTGTGTTGTAGCGTGCATAAATCACGTCATTCTGTATTTTCGTGCGCTGCATCTGCTGGGCATCCATGATGCGGAATTTCAGTTTGCCGTCGACCAGATAGTTACAGTCGCGACTACCCGTATTCACCTTGTGATCCTTCCACATCGAGTTAACGAAGAATGTCTCCATCGCTTCTTGCTTCTCCACTTGGATGGGGTAGATGGCGTAAAGGAGGTTGGAGTTGTGGAGCATCACCTTCGCAGGTTTCTTGGGGAAGTCCTCGCCGATGGGATAGATGAGGTTCAGCAGACGGGCATCGGTGAGATACTTGATGTAGTTCATCACAGTAGCACGACTGGTCTCGATGTCGTGGGCGAGTTTACTCACGTTGGGGGCTTTCTTCGAACCGTCCTCAGCAATCTGGTAGAAGAGTTTCTTGATCTTCGTGAGGTATTTCAGTTCAATCTGCTTGATGAGCAGGATATCCACTTCCGTCATCATGTTCATCGTCTTCAGGAGGTTTTCGCTGTAGTTGCGATGCTCTTGGAAGAAGGGATAGAAACCATGATGAATATAATCCTGGAAATAACGGTTGGGCGACACCTTCGGCAGAATCTGCTTGATGATGCGCTCATGGTCGTTCAGGATTTCCTCTAATGAGTAAGGGCGGAAATGATTGTTCGTCAGCAGGTTGATGAACTCACGGAAAGAAAAACCACGCAGGTTATACGATTGTACGATGCCGTTGAGTTCGGGGTTCTCGTCCTTCAGGCGCATCACACTGGAACCCGTAAAGACAATCTTGAGGTTGGGGTAGAGGTCATAGCACTTACGCAGTTCTGTGCTCCATTCGGGGTGCTTGAACACCTGATCGATGAGCAGCGTCCTACCTCCGTGATGATAGAATTCACCCGCAAAGTCGGCAATGCCGTGCCCCTGGAAGTAGAAGTTGTTCATGTTGATATACAGACACTGACGGTCGTCGATATCAAACTTCTCCTTGGCATATTGCAATAGAAACGTTGTCTTTCCGATACCTCGTGTGCCCTTGATGCCGATGAGGCGGTCGCTCCAGTTGATCTCATCCATCAGGGTGCGACGAACGGGTGCGTTGGTATGCTCTACGAGATATCTGTGCGTCCTGAAAAAAGCCTCCATTGCCTTGATTTGTTTTAAAACGTGTGCAAAGGTACACATTTTCCCTCAATTTGCAAACTCTAAATTGCAAAATCTTGATAAAAAGCAGTATTTTTACTATTTTTAATCAAGAAAAAGGGACTTTCTGGGTCCCTTTTCGGTGATTCATCAAAATTTGTAGGCGATATCGAACAAGAACCACCTGCCTTTCTGTGGGATGAGTCCGGTGCTGGCACCACTCAATTCATATTTGTTGTTTAGCAGGTTATGGATGTTTAGCGCAAACTCCAGTTTCCCCCATGTGTAGTTGGCACCAATGTCAACGAGGAAGTACGGGTTAATATCCTTCTTGTTGTAGAGATTTTCACCCACCTGGTCTATCGTGTTTGCCAGAGCCTCCCATGTGGCTATTTCTTCCGGCGTTGCATGGATTGGAAGCCCATTGTCACCTAATGGGTCATCTGGATATTTAGCGTATATTGCAGTTACTAATTCGTTTATTTTGGTGACGGCTTGATTAAACTTAACATAATTGGCGATATTGTAATAGTGCGTATGTTGCTTACTATAATAGCCGAGACGGGTATGCAGTTTGAGTTGTCTGGTGGTTCGCCATGTCAATACGGAATTGGCGGAGAACGCTGGTGTGTTGAAGGGATGATCAAAAGGATCGGTATTATACTCATACATGTGCGCCTTCTGCCAGGATGACGACAGATGGGCAGAGAAACGTGATGTCTCATATTGGCCGGAAAACTCCAGACCGTAGATATCGCTTTGGGCATCATTACCGTAGTCGAGCAGATACATGTGGATATTATTGCGTGCTTTGTTATAGAAGGCGTTCACTTCGAAGTTCAGTCCTTTCAGCCATTGTGTGGCACCGAAGGTCAACTGGTAGGAGTGCATCGTTTCTGGATCCAACAGGGCTGATGTTTCTTTGATACCTGCAAAAGCATAGAGGAATACATTCGACTTCCGATAATAGTATGGTGCATCGATATAGGCCTTGGAATAACTGAGTTTGACGTTCCATTTGGGCTGTACGTAGATCAGTGCCAGTCGTGGTGAGAACTCCTTGATGGTGGTGGAGTCAAAACGGTGTTTGTAGTCGAAGCGCAGACCGGCGTTGACGATGAATGATTTCCAATGGTGTTTCAGTTGGAGGAAAGTATTGAAACTGTTCTCATGGCCTTTTCCCAGGTCAGAGACGGGAATGGTCTCTGGCAAGTTCGTCTTGAAGTTATAGCCAAAGGTGTAGCGTGCATCTTCCATCTCGAAGTAGTTGTACTCCATACCAGCCGACAACAGTCCCTTGTGATTCTTGTTGTTAAGGTAACTCCAGTCGCCCTGTAACTTGGCGCTGAACGTATGCTCTTGTCCGCTCATATATCTGGAGTAGCCGCCTTCCGCGTATTCTTTAAGCATCTGCTGTGATATCTCCGGGAGTGGAAGCAAATCGACAAAGCCTGGAATTTGTATGTCGCTAATCACTTGGTAGTGGGCCATATCGCTGTTGTCATAGGCAAAAGTGCCTTTGAGATAGACATTATGGAACTGTTGTCCATAATTGAGGTCGGCATGGTGTGAGGTGGTTGTGAAACTGGGCCGCACACCATCGTAGGTCTTATATTTCTCAATCTCATAAGGCGCATAGAGATAAGTCATCGCCATCGGCGACTGTATCTGTGAGAACTGCGTGTTGTAGAGGAATTTAAGGTTCTTGTATTTGAGGGATACACCATAGTCGTATGAGGGCTTGTTGCCGATACCGCCGATGGTGATGTCGCCACCGTTGACATACAATTGAGGCAGTGCGGTTTCATCCTTGGAGATAGATCTCTTTTCTCCTTTGGCTTTGAAGAAACTGCCCCAAATCAATACGTCGAGGTCGAAGTATCTTTTGCCAAAGAGTAAGTCCCCGCGAAACTGACCGTAGTTGCCAGCACCAGCCTTTAGTTTGACACCGTCGATGTCGGCACCCTGTTTCGTGATGAGGTTGACGACAGCCGTCAGCGACACGCCGCCGTAGAGCGACGAAGCCGGTCCGCGCAACACTTCTATCTGTTTCAGTTTCTCAAGACTCATGCTGAAGTCAGGTGCAGCGATATTAATACTGTAACTGTTCAGACGGTGTCCGTTCAACATGATGAGGATTTTTTCCTGACCATTGCTGTAGATACCGCGCATGCTGATATTGATATCGTCGTTGCAGTCGATGATATTCATGCTGGGTACGTAGATAGCCAACACCTCCTGCAAGTTCCTTGCGCCCGAGTTACGTATCATCTCTTCGGTAATCAGGGTGGTGGGCACAGGCACCTCGTTCAGGTTTTCTGCCTGGCTCGAGGCTGTGGTGATAGTAGCGGTAAGACCCGACCTCAGGTTTTCCACCATATCAATGAAGCGCTGGGGGTCTTGTGGCGAGGCGGTGTAGTAGGGGTCTTCGCTCAGTAGGCTTCTTGTAGCCTCTTCTGCCTTTTCCACATTGTCGAGACTGAGGTTACAGAGGGCCATCAGACGGAAGGCACTCTGACGGAGGATGCCATTGAAACTGTCCATATTGTCTTGCAGGATGGACACAGCCTGCTCGATGCGTCCGATGTCGTATTCTTTCTCTGCCTCGTTGTAGATTTGTCGAATAGAACTGTCCTGCGCTTGCACTGAAAGTGCCGACAGGCAGATGATGATAGATATAAGATAAAACCTGACTCTCATACTAAAATATAATAAGGTGTCGTCTCACTTCCTGATGGGAATCGTAAATGTAAAGATAGTGCTTTCGCCCTCAGTTGATTCAAATGAGATTTTTCCACCATGTTTGTTCTCGATGATATCGCGCGTGATACCCATGCCCAGGCCTGTGCCCAGACCGATGGGCTTGGTGGTGAAGAAGTTCTCGTAAAGCCGTTGCTTCACCTCTTCTGTCATGCCCTCGCCGTTGTCTGCGATGCTGATGACAATATCGGAGCCTTCTTTTTTTACGCAGACAGTCACCTCGGGATTGTAGCCATCTCCCACCTTCTGTCTCTTGTTCCATAGGGCATAGCAGGCATTGTTCATCACGTTCAGTACGGCACGGCTCAGATCCTGTGGGATGACCATTATCATCGGCATGTCGGCCTCGTACTCCTCACGGATGTTGATATTGAAGTTCTTGATGTTGGCACGCATGGCGTGATACGACAGCCATACATATTCCTTCACGAGTTTGCAGATGTCCGTAGGCTGGAATTCGTTTTCCTTGCCTCTTGAAACCAACAGGATTCCCTGAATGATGCTGACGGCACGCTCACTGTGCTCTACGATCTTCCCCAGATTCTCCTTCAGGTCTGCAACGATATCGTCGATATCCTCCCGGTCGTCCTGAGAGAGTTTGTCTTCGTTGTCCTCCACAATGTCCGTGAGGTCGCTGAGGAGTTTGCCCGAGAGTTTGCTGAAGTTGATGACGAAATTCAGGGGGTTCTGAATCTCGTGGGCGATACCTGCACTGAGCATGCCTAATGAGGCAAGTTTTTCCTGTTTATGGAGTTGTTGTTGTAATTGTTCAATCTGGTCCATACTGCTATGCTTTTTTGAGGGGTATAATAAAGGTGAACTCAGTATACTCGTTCTTGACAGACTTCACACTGATGTCACCTCCATGATTCTGTATGATCTCCCGGCTCAGGTAGAGTCCTACACCCGATGCCTCACCAGTGGTCTTCGTAGTGAAGAAGGGGTCGAATACCTTATCGACAATGGTGTCTTCTATACCGATACCGTTGTCGTGAACGACGACCGTTACCTCCTTGCCCGTCTGGGTGGCACGGAGCGTCACTTCTGGAGTGTATTGTGTTTTCTGGGCCTTCTTGACGACGGCATAGACCGAGTTGCCGAGCAGACACATGATGGTCTTGCTTAATTGTTCTGGGTTACCGTCTATCTGCAAAGTCTCCGGGTATTCAAACGCCGTCTTGATATGGTACTGGGCGATTTCATTCTTGTAATACTCCGACACCATCTGCTCGTTTTGGTGTAAAATGGTGGAGAGGTTCATGGGTACGATGCCGCCCGAACGGTCTTTCAGCATCTCCTCCATCGCTTTCAGCGTACGGGAGGTGTTCTGTCCGTGTTCTCCTACCTTCTGCAGGTTGCCGGTGAGCATGTCGAGTACATCCATCGTGTCTTCGTAGTTCTCTTCGTCCATGTGCTCCTTCTCGTCTTCCACATTGGCCTTGACGTCTTTGATCAGTCCTTCGGAGAGTTTGGCAAAGTTGTTGATATAGTTCAGGGGATTCAGGATGCGGTCGATGAGTCCCTGGGTCAGTTTACCGGCCGTTGCCATCTTCTCCAGTCTCACCACTTCGTCAGTTCTCTCCTTGACCAGTCTTTCCAGTCTTTCCTTGTCTTTTTCCATTTTGCGCAGTCGCAGTCGGAAGATCAGATATACGAGGGCCAACAGCAGCAGGAAGTATAACACGTACATATACCACCGGTAGTAGAATGGGGGATTGATATGGAACTGTATGCTCGTGATGTCTGTCAGACGATTCGTGACGTCCCGTGCTTGCACACTGAAAGTGTAGAAGCCATGGGTGAGATTCGTGAAGTTCGCTGCTGTACTGGTTGACCATGCACTCCAACTGCCGTTGTTCAGGCGATAACGGTAAAACGTACGTCCTTCGATGGGCGTGTGGTCGAGTGAGAAAGTGAAGTGCAGTTCATTCTCGTTGTGTTTGAGTTCTGCCAGCGTCTCAGGCATCTCCCCGAAGCCTCCCCAGAGGACACTGTCGTTACCTAACGTGACGGAGTGGATGAGGAGTTGGGGTTTGGTGTTCTTGGCGATGTCCTTGACTTTTGTGTTGATGATGGTCAGTCCATTCTCGTTGCCTAACCATATCTCATCCTGCTGGGTATAGATGGCGCGTACCGTCATCTCGTGAATGGGGAATAACAGCAGGTCCAGGTCGTTCAGTCGTTTACCGTTCTTCCATCTGTAAACCGACTTACCTTCACTGTTGGTCAGCCATGTGACACCTTTTCTATCGACGGTTGAGTAGAGCGGGTAGGGGAAGGGCTTGGTGGTTTCGGCACTGATCACTTCTACCTTGCCGTCTGTCAGCACAATCGTTGATATGGTCTCGGCCTTATTGTCTGTCTTATACTGGTAGAAAAACTGGTCGGCAGCCTTCTTGTTCCATATAAGCCCGTAGATACTTTGCAGCCAGATGGTGCCTTGGTCGTCTTTCACGATTTTCGTCGCATTCTCTAAACTGCACACCATCCTGCGTGCTTGGAAGTTGGCGTTATACAGATAGACGGCATCCAACTCACCGCTATACACCTGCTCTCCATCTACCAGCAGCGCCTGCGAACTCGTCGTTGTCAGTCGCTGGGCGCCGCCTTTGTCCGACACACGGAAGATGCCGTCGGCTGTTGCCGCCAACAGATCCTGACCGTATGGTTTCATGTCCTGACAGGCATGATTGATTCCAGCCACTTTCACAAACCGCATCCCTTCCTGACGGAACAGTCCGTCGTCGGTGCCGGCATATATCTTGCCGCCGAACTTCTCGATGGAGAGCACGGTGCCCGTCAGCCCTTCATGTGCCGTGAATCGGGAGAAAGGCGATGGTATTTGTATGGAATACACACCTTTGGCGGTGGCTCCCCACAATTGTCCTCGATGGTCGTAGGCCAAATAGACCACATCATTGGAACAGAGTCCGTTGGCATCCGTGATGGAGTAGAGGTCCTTCCCCTGGTCATCGCGGATGATGACGCCTACTCCTTTCTTGATGACAGCGGTGAGCCCGTTGTCCAAGGGCTCTTCTAAAACGATGTCGTTCTTGACGATATTGGCGGCATCCCCATTTTCCGCAGCATCGACATCCACCACGTCGAGGACGCCTATTTTCAGTGTTTGCGAGTCAATGGTTTTCCAGATAGACACCTTTTCGCCATCCACCTGGTAGATGTTACCGTTGTTCGCGATGAATCTCACCTTCCCGTCGCGTTCGAAGATCTCGTTCACCTCGCCGCGGAAGAGGTCGGGCTCTCCAACCCGCTGGAGGTAGAGTTCACCGTTGTCCTTCTTCTGTATCCTTCCGAAGTAGTTGTATCCGCCCACCCAAAGGGTGTTGTCGGAAGTCATCACCACCACTGTCACGCGTGATATGCCCGGGGTGCGCAGGATGCGCCAGTTGGCATGGTCGTAGTACATCAGTCCCTCGAAGTTGGCCACGAACACGTTGCCGTTCTCGTCGGCTTCCACATCGTAGTTCAGTTTGTTGGCATGATACTCCTCCGCCGTAAAGTTACGGATAAATGGAATACCCTGCGCCTCTGCCGTTAAGGATGTAAAGAGGCAGATTATTGCGCAAACGTCTCGTACGGCACGTCTTGTCCGATGTAATAGTTCCATTCTTCTGTTGTTAAGTTACGTTTTATCTTCTTCCTGATCACATCCACCATTTGTGGAACGGAGATGTTCACAGCCGTCAGATTGCCTTTGACGTCGCCCATCCAGAATGTCTTGTTGGTGGAGTCGAAGTCGAAGTGCATGATCCAATTGCCCGTATCAACCAGCGTCATCGGTTCTGCCTTTTCGTTGGTTGGCACCCATAGTTTCACGCTGCCGTCATAACTCGACGAATAGAGCAGGTGCTCACCGATTATCAGTTTTGAGATACGTGACAGATGGCCTAACATCTTATGCAAATGGCCTGTTTTATCGACGGTCCAGATGGTGCCGTCGCTCATGCCGAAGGCTTCGATGCCCAACTCCTGTGAATAGCAATAGGCAGTCACCTTCCCCGGTGCAGGCACTTTCTCCGTCGTGTATTGGTCGAGGCCCTTCAGCAGATGCATCATGCCCTGATTGTCGAACAGAATGATGTCGTTGTTCTTCCTTGCGATGGTAGCGACCGTGAAGGGTAGCGGCTGGGAGACCCTGACCATCAGGCGCTTCTCATCGACGATTGCCAGGCCGTTTTCGCCTACCACCAGCATGGCGTTATCATGCAGGTGGTGCAGTCGCATGAGGTGACCGATGTTTTCAACGTTGAGTATTTTGACGGTCTTTCTGTCTGGTCCTATGACAACAACTTGCCCTGTGCGACTGACAGCATAGATGCTGCCGTCGTTTTCGGTTTCTACGTCACGGAAATCATACTTGCTGTCGTTGAAGAGTTTCTGGGTCAGCAGCCGGTTGCCCTGCCGCTCGCTGAGGATGATTTCGCCATAGTTGCTTATGCTGACGTACTTGTTTTCCATGCTTTTCACATACTCTATGTTCATGACGGCACCAGCATGTTCCGTCCACGTGGTCATACTATTACTCGTCTGCATGAGCGACTGGAAGATGGTGGGATGGTGGATGTCGCCGCCGTAGCGTGAGGTGTAGAGATACGAGGCGTAACTCAGCATGTTGGCCATCTCGTCGTTGCCGGCCTGTGCCTGGATGGTGGAGATGGAACCCAGTGAACGCCCCAGGGCGATATAACTCAGTGTGTCGGCCTTGCGTTTCGAGAACTCAGCCTGTATGCGTTGGTGCTCAGCCATCACTCTCTGACTATCGGCAATGGCCGATGCCTCTACGGCTCTCTTCTCCGATGCGACGGCACTGCGCTCTGCCTCAAGAGCGTTCTGCCGTTCCAGTTCGGAGCGCAGGCGCATCTCGTTGGCCACCCTCGTCTGCCTGAGCGCCTCTTCACGTTTCTCGTCGGAGATCTCCCTTTGCTCATTAGCGATTTCCTCCATCTGGGCACTTACACTCCTGTCAACGGTTGAACGCATCTCCTTCCGCTTCAGTTCCTCAATCTGAGCCTCCAACTCCGTCACGGTCTTGCGCTCTTCGTTCCAGCCGTAATAGCCATAGCCCGCCGCCCCAGCCAGCAGCAAGCCCACACAAGCCGATATAATCGTTTCCTTTTTCACCTTCTCACTTTCTCACCTTCTCACCTTCTCACTTTCTCACTTTCTCATCAGTGCCAGTAGCGTGATGTCATCGCTCTGCTCAGCCTCACCAGCAAATGCTTTCACTTCGGCCTTCACTAAGTCGATCACCTCCTGACAGTCGGCCTGTGGGTGCTGCTTAAGCAATTCCTTCAGCCGCCCGTTGCCATATTCGTTGTATTCCAAGTCGGTAGCCTCCGTGACACCGTCGGTAAAGAGCAGCAGCATGTCGCCGTGCTCTAACTGCAGTTTTTCTTCCGAATAATTAAAATCTTCGATGGCACCCGCCACGATGTCTTTCGACATGGGCAGTTCTTCAATGCTGCCGTTGGCCTTCCTCAGATAGGGTGGGTTGTGCCCGGCGTTGGTGTAGGTCACCTCGCCTGTCTGGATATTATAGATACCATAGAATACGGTCACGAACATGCTGTTGACGGACTCCTTCGCCAGAAGGCTGTTCGAGTAGGTCATGCACTCCGATGGCTGGACTCCCCTGATGCCTGTGGCACGGATGAGCGTACGGCTGACGGCCATGAAGATGGCGGCAGGTACACCCTTGCCGCTGACGTCGGCAATCACGAAGCCGATGTGGTCGTCGTCAATGCGGAAGAAATCGTAGAAGTCGCCGCCCACATCCTTGGCCGCGTTCATCGAGGCGGCAATGTCCAACTGGTGGGCATTCTCAGGGAATGGCGGGAAGATGCGAGGCAGAATGGCCTGTTGAATCTCACGGGCCACGGCGAGGTCGCCCTTGATGCTCTCCAACTGGGTGTGCTCCTGCTGCATCGTCTTGATGTAGTGGATTTGCTCGATGGCTTTCTCTATGGTGACGCTGAGGTCGTCGAGGTCGATGGGCTTTGTGGCAAAGTCGAAGGCGCCGTTGTTCATTGCCTGACGAATGTTGCCCATGTCGCCATAAGCCGACACCATGATGCATTTCAGGGCGGGGTTCTGCATCTCGTTGATCTTCGTCAGCAGCGTCAGTCCGTCCATCTCCGGCATATTGATATCACTCAAGATGATGTCGAAGTCTTTCTCCTTGAGCAGCATTGTGAGTGCTTCCAGACCATTGTGGGCAAACTTGAATTCGTACTCTCCCTTTCGGATTTGTCTTCTGAAGTATTGTGTCAACAACAGTTCGAGATCCATCTCGTCGTCAACACTAAGTATCTTTACTGGCATAAAATTAGGTATAATATTTTTGATGCAAAAATACGGTAAAAAACCAACAAAACCAAATTTCTTACGGAAAAATCCACGAAAATGGTGCAAAAAGTCTGTTTATTTCCTACGTGTAGTCGTTTATATGTTTTTTTTATGTAATTTTGCAGTTTAATTGAGAGAATATGTCGACATTACATGTCTTCAACCCTGAACACGACATAGCACTGGCAGCAAACCTGAGCAATTTCACGGCTCCACATGCCGGCAGACAACTGAGGCACGACCTTGGCTATCTGCCAGCCATCTGGGCAGCATCAGACGATTATGTGCTGGTGGAGGACGTGGAGAGGGCTCAAACGGCCTTTTCGCGATTGATGCACAGACCCTTTGAGGGCTTTGTCGACAAGCATGTACTGGCTAGGCTCGATATCGGCCGTGTTGAGCCCTGGGGCTGGGACTTGGCGCTGCGTAGTTTCCTGCTCCGCTATGGTGTGCCGTCGGAGGTCATGCCGTCAGAGACAGAGATCGCCGTCATCCGCGACCTCTCGCACCGCAAAACCGCTGTCGGCCTCCTGCGCCAGTTGGCGTTCGAGGGCACGGTGGGTGAGTCTGTTGTGCTGGAGACACCCGAGGCTGTGGTCCTTCAGGTGGAGCAATGGGGCAGGGGGGTGGTCAAGGCTCCCTGGAGCAGTAGCGGTCGGGGCATCCGCTTTGTCGATACCGCCCTTGATGACTATCAGATGCGTTGGTTCTGCAATGTGTTGGCGCGTCAGGGGGCTGTTGTCGCAGAGCCTTATTATGATAAGGTGAAGGATTTCGCCATGGAGTTCCAAAGCGATGGTTGCGGGTTGGTCACCTATCTGGGGCTTTCCCTTTTCCATACCTCCAACGGTGCATATACGGGTAATATTCTCGCTTCCGAGGAGGAAAAGCGCGAAATGATAAGTCGTTATTTGTCAACCGATTTGATTGATTCTGTTCAATTGGGCATTTGTCAGTTGCTTGGTCCTGTTTTTAAAGATCACTATCAGGGTCCCTTCGGTGTTGATATGATGCTCGTCAATGGTATATTAAATGGTAAATGTCTTCTCCATCCCTGCGTAGAGATCAACCTCCGTCGCACTATGGGGCATGTCGCCCTCGCACTCTCTCAGCAGTGCCATTTTGGTCAGGTGATGACTGTCGAATACACCGACAACCACTATAAACTTAGCCTCAAGAACACCAGCCTGTTTTGATTATTCGTTTTCTTTCAGCGTATAGAAATTGATGAGGGTAGTGAGGGCTTGTTGGCAGACGGGACAGAAGTTGGGCTCCTCGTTGGTGCGCATGCGACAGTTCTCGCAACCACGCCATACCCCTATCTCCAAGTAACCGCCACCCTCATATAACCCAGCCTTGCCTTCCTTGATCAGGTTCTCCCACTTGATGAAAGCGGTGGCTTTCGTGGTGAGGTTGGGTTCCCAGGGCTCAGTATCGTCAAAATACATCGGGTCGTCGTTGCCATAGGCGTATTCGTCGCCCAGGCCCCCGAAGGAGTGCCCGAACTCGTGGACGACGACAGGCAGGAACTGCTTGCCTCCCGTATAACTGAGGTTGTAGGAGTTGTAGATGCCACCACCGCCATAGTGTTCCGTGTTTACTAATATAATAATGTGTTCATAGGGTGTGCCTGCGAGCACGTCGTGGAGGCGTTTCAGATGGAGGGTGGTGAGATAACGGTCACTGTAAAAAGTGTCGAAATGAGAACCGAGAGCAGTATTTCGCCAGATGCCTTTCGAAGGTTCGCTGGTGCCTGAGTCTTCGGAGGCAGACTTCAGGGCAATGATATTGAAACGGTCTTGCATCGACTTGAACGGCTCGTGGCGGAAGAGGGAGCCGATAGCCGCCCTGCAGTCGTTGAGGTAATGGTCCATCTCGTTGGCAGTATAACCCTCTGCCACAAAGGCGATATGGATACAGTGTGAGGTGTCTGCAGCCTGTTGTAATACGTCATAGGGGGTAACGCTACGCTCACCAGCCTTGCGTATCAAGATGTCCTTGGGGTCAACGATATGCGTCAGCGAGTTGACCACCTGGTTATGATAGTCGAAGAGTTCAACCTTTATCTCTACTGAGTCCTTTGGGAAGGGCACAAGGAACACATTTTCGAAGGACTTTTGTATGTGCTTGGCTTCGTCGGTGGCGAGCCACTCCTGGAAGAGGGTGGAGAAGGAGTGACGGTAGATGACCACACTGTCGGTCATAGAACGTACGGTGATTTGTCCGTTGCCTCGCAGTGGCAGTTCTGCCAGACGCTCCCTGCGACCATACCAGTGGGGTAGGCTGACAAGTTCGTCAACATAGATTTCATGAAGATATTCATCGCCTGCAAAGGTGTAGTCGAGCCGTAGGGTACGGTCTTCGAAATAGTCTTCAAACCTCTGTGCGTTGGCACAGAGGATAAAATTACATAAAATGCTGATAATGAATATTTTCTTCATAATTCGCTGATTAAATCCTTTACATAGTTGCGCTCCCAGTCGCGCAGATGATGACGCTGGTTGTCGTACTGCAACAGGTCGAGGTCGATGGCGACGATACCGTCCTCGTTATGGGTACGTCCGAGACGCTTTTCTGTTTCCTTCAGTACCTCACAGAGCAATCCCTCGCCGAGGGCCGTCGTGCCTTTGCAGAGTTGGTTGAGGTAGGGCTCTTTCCTGCTGCAGTTCACGGGTTCCGTACAGATGGCAGAGGTGAAATGCACTTCCGTCAGCAATTGCGTCAGTTGTTCTCTGGCGCGTTCCATGTTGGCTTCTTGATTCTCGTTGGATGCAAGCGAGATGATTATTGAATGTTCTTTTTGTTTCATAACGATTGCAAAGATAATAAAAAAGTAAAAAAGTAAAAAGGTAATAAGGTAAAAAAATACAAAAAGGGTCAAAGTATCTAGATGAAAATACAAATTATATGCAGGATTCTTTGTAACTTTGCACAGCGACAATAGATAAGGACCAGATGTAAACTATCAAAAGAAGCGGTAAAGTGATATGCGGACTTGACAAAATGAAAGAAAATGAGTTAATTTTGTGAATTTCTGCTCAATTATTTGGTCAAATGAAAATAAAAGTGTAATTTCGCAGCGTTTTTCAAAAACGAATAAATTTCAAACATTCAAATAACGATTAAAAATGAAGAAGTACAACTTTAATGCCGGTCCCTCGATGCTTCCCCGCGAAGTGATTGAGAAGACCGCTCAACAGTGTCTTGATTTCAATGGTTCGGGTCTCTCTCTGATGGAGATCAGCCACCGTGCAAAGGATTTTCAGCCCGTTGTTGACGAGGCTGTGGCTCTCGTGAAGGAACTGCTTGATATTCCTGAGGGCTATTCGGTGATTTTCCTCGGTGGCGGTGCCAGTCTTGAGTTCTGCATGATTCCATTTAACTTCCTGATCAAGAAGGCTGCCTACCTGAACACAGGTGTGTGGGCCAAGAAGGCCATGAAGGAAGCAAAGTTATTCGGTGAGGTAGTTGAGGTGGCTTCTTCTGCCGACGCCAACTACACCTTCATCCCGAAGGACTGGACGGTGCCTGCCGATGCTGACTATCTGCACATCACCACCAATAATACTATTTATGGAACGGAGATTCGCAAGGATCTTGACGTAGCAGTGCCTCTGATCGCTGATATGTCATCGGATATCATGAGCCGTCCTGTCGATGTCAGCAAGTACGATGCCATCTATGCCGGTGCCCAGAAGAACCTGGCTATGGCGGGTGTGACCATCATCATACTGAAAGATGAGAAACTGGGTCGTGCTCCCCGTGAGATTCCTACGATGCTTGACTACCGTACTCATGTGGATAAGGGTTCGATGTTCAATACGCCTCCTGTGGTGCCCATCTACTGCGCTCTCGAGAACCTCCGTTGGATCAAGGCTCAGGGTGGTGTAGAGGCTATGGATAAACTGGCCAAGCAGCGTGCAGAGATCGTCTATGGTGAGATCGACCGTAACAAGATGTTCGTAGGTACTGCCAAGGAAGAGGATCGTTCACTGATGAACCTCTGCTTTGTGATGGCTCCTGAATATAAGGAACTCGAGAAGGACTTCCTCGACTTTGCCGTATCAAAGGGTATGGTTGGTGTTAAGGGTCACCGTTCTGTTGGTGGTTTCCGTGCTTCTTGCTACAATGCCCAGACCATCGAGGGTTGCAATGCACTCGTCGCATGCATGAAGGAATTCGAGGCTAATCATTAATATATAATAAGGTATATGAAAGTATTAGTTGCAACAGAGAAGCCGTTTGCAGCAGCCGCTGTGAATGGCATTAAAGCAGAGATTGAGGCAGCAGGTAATGAACTCGTGCTGCTGGAGAAATATACTGAGAAGGCTCAGTTCCTGGAGGCTGTGAAGGATGCTGACGCACTGATTATCCGTTCGGATAAGGTCGACGCTGAGGTACTCGACGCTGCCAAGCAGTTGAAGATTGTTGTTCGTGCCGGTGCTGGTTACGACAATATCGACCTCGCCGCTGCAACAGCCCACAACGTAGTAGCAGAGAATACTCCTGGTCAGAACTCTAATGCTGTGGCTGAATTGGTATTCGGTCTGTTGGTGATGGCTGTACGCGGATTCTACAATGGTAAGAGCGGCTCAGAGTTGCTGGGTAAAAAACTCGGTATTCTCGCCTTCGGAAATGTGGGTCGCAATGTGGCTCGTATTGCCAAGGGCTTCGGTATGGAGGTCTATGCCTACGATGCTTACTGCCCTGCAGAGGTCATCGAGAAGGCTGGTGTTCATACCGTTGCTAATCAGGACGCCCTGTTCGAGACCTGCGATGTCGTTTCACTCCACATCCCCGCTACTCCTGAGACCAAGCAGAGCATCAATGCAGCCCTCGTGGGTAAGATGAAAAAGGGTGGTATCCTCGTGAATACAGCCCGTAAGGAAGTCATCAACGAACCTGAACTCATCAAACTGATGCAGGAGCGTGAGGACTTGAAGTTCGTCACTGACATCATGCCTGATGCCAACGACGAGTTCGCTAAGTTCGAGGGTCGTTACTTCTCGACTCCTAAGAAGATGGGTGCCCAGACTGCTGAGGCCAACATTAATGCCGGTATCGCTGCTGCAAAGCAGATCAACGCCTTCTTCAAGGACGGTGACACCAAGTTCCAGGTGAACAAGTAATCAGTAAATGATATAAAAGAGAAAACCTCCCAATCGGGAGGTTTTTCTTTTTATAGTTATCTAATCACTATTTTTCTGCCATTTCGGATATATATTCCCTTTGTGGGATTGGTTATCCTCTGGCCAGAGAGGTTGTATATATTTTCATCGCCTTCAGGTGAGAAGAGAATGCCTGAGACACCATTCGTCTCTGACTTTGTGGTCAATACCACTTTCTTAACGAGAATGCCATGTCCCTGGATAAGGAGTCCTTTCTGGAAGAGTGTCTTCAACACGGAACTGTTGAATGAGAAGGTGGTGACATGTGAGGTTCCGGATTCTGTCTTATAAAACTCAGAGGGGTGGAAGTCGGCACCCGTCATCTCTTTGCCATCAGCGATAAATGAGGCAGGTTTTGCGCTCCAATCGCCATAGTAGAACTGGATATCGTCATACATATCATTACCCGTAAATTGGCTATAGTTCTGGTTGTATGTCATCTGGATCTTAACATCTTCCCCGATGCCGGAGAGCAGGTCGCCACTGATATTGATGGCGGCTCCCCATTCCAACTGTTGACTGCCCTCGAAGACAGTCCTGTCGTTAGAAGTATTCATTGTTGGATACTTGCCTTCAAAACTACTGCCGTAGTAGGCCTTGACAATCCTCTCAGCGAGGTCGGGTTGGTTGAAGGCTGGTTCAGAACGGAAGACACCGTCGGAGAGGCCCATCCATTGAATGGTGGCCATACCGTTTTCTTTGGTCTTCTGGACGAAGTAATCTACAAACTGGAACAGATGGTCGCGACGGGCCATATAGTCTGTCTCTGCTTTGTCCACGTTACTGGTGCCCCATTCGCCAACAATCACAGGTCCGCCCTTGGCCACCAGATAGTTCTTCAAGTCACTGATCATGGCGTCTATTTCACTCTTGACTTCCGTCATTGAACGATTGGTTATATTCCCGTTTTTGTCCGTGTTGACAATCGACGGGTAGGCATGTACTTGGAAGGCGATATGTCCTGATACAGCGTCATTGGGATATTTCATCTCATTCAGGGGATCTTTCAGATGAGTGTTCCAGTTACCACCACCATTACAGGCACCGTATGTGTTGACGATCAGGTTGCGCTTGGCATTGTTACCCCCCGTGCCGCGAACCACATCGACGAAACTCTGCGCATATTTGTTGATGGCCTCGTAGGCATCGGCAGCATCACCCTTGACATAACCAGTAGGACTATTAAAGGTAGCAAAGCACCATGAGTTGTACTTGTCGAGCATCTCGTTATAACTCTCAAAGAGCAGTTTCTCACCGTAATCCTTGAATTCTTCGGCAATCTGCTTCCACAGGTATTCGTATTTTGTCTTGACACTGTAATAAGTACTTGTGCTGGCATGCAGCCACTGGTTACCGTCGCCCGTGTCGTGATGGACATTCACGATGCAGTACATTCCCTGATTGATGACATAGTCAACGACTTCGTGTACACGTTGCATCCACGCAGCATCCACCTTGCCGTCGGAGTCCATGTGGTTGTACCACGTCACAGGTACGCGGATGGTACTGAAGCCTGCCTCTTTCATCATTTTCATCAATTCGGGCTTCGTCGTGGACTGTCCCCAATAGGTCTCTGACTCCAATCCCTGTTTTGCGCCATTGTTGGCATCAAGGGTATTACCCAGGTTCCAACCCACGCCCATGTTTTTAACTGCCTGAGTAGCAGTCTCAAAATCTTCAGCCTGAGATTGGATTCCAAACATCGTGAGCAACCCGATAATCAAAGTATAAGTTTTATTCATTTTAGTTAGTATTTATTGTTCGGAGACAAAATTAGTATTTTTTCTCAAAGATACCAAGCAATTTGGCAAATATCTTTCTGAAGATTTTGAGATTTCAGAACTTTTGAGTAATTTTGCACCACAAAAAACAACATTCATAAACATTATGGCAATTATTAAACCATTCAAAGGTATTCGTCCACCGAAGGAGTTGGTGGAGAAAGTGGAGAGCCGTCCTTACGATGTGCTGGATTCGGAAGAGGCTCGTGCAGAGGCAGGCGACAATGAGATGAGCCTGTATCATATCATCAAGCCTGAGATCGACTTCCCCGTAGGTACGTCTGAGTATGATCCCCGTGTGTATGAGAAGGCTGCAGAGAATTTCCAGAGGTTCCAGGACAAGGGCTGGCTGGTGCAGGATGCGTGTGAACATTATTATATCTACGCGCAGACGATGAATGGCAAGACGCAGTATGGTCTCGTGGTATGCGCCCATACCGACGACTATATGGCTGGTCGCATCAAGAAGCACGAGTTGACGCGTCGTGACAAGGAGGAGGATCGTATGAAGCATGTCCGTGTGAACAATGCTAACATCGAGCCAGTCTTCTTTGCCTATCCCGACAATGTTGTGCTCAATGAGATCCTCATGCGCTATGCCGCAACGAAGCCTGAATACGACTTCATCGCACCCATCGACGGCTTCCGTCATCAGTTCTGGGTGATCAACGACGAGAAGGACATGCAGACCATTACGGATGAGTTTGCCAAGATGCCATCGCTCTATATCGCAGACGGTCATCACCGTTCGGCAGCCGCTGCACTGGTAGGTGCTGAAAAGCAGAAGCAGAATCCCAATCACAAGGGTGACGAGGAGTACAACTTCTTCATGGCCGTGTGCTTCCAGGCTTCGCAGTTGACGATTCTCGACTACAACCGTGTGGTGAAGGATCTCAACGGCATGTCGTCTGAGGAGTTCTTGGCTGCCTTGCAGGTGAACTTCATCGTGGAGGACAAGGGTACTGAGATTTACAAGCCCCAGCAGTTGCATGAGTTCTCGCTCTACCTCGATCAGCACTGGTATTCATTGAAGGCGAAGGAGGGTACCTACGACAACAACGATCCTATCGGTGTACTCGACGTGGATATCTCTTCACGTCTGATTCTCGATGAGATTCTGAATATCGGTGACCTGCGTTCTTCACAGCGTATTGACTTCGTGGGAGGTCTGCGTGGACTTGGTGAGTTGAAGCGTCGTGTTGATTCAGGTGAGATGCGTGCTGCTTTGGCACTCTATCCCGTCTCGATGCAGCAGATCATGGATATTGCTGACTCAGGTAAGATTATGCCTCCGAAGGCTACGTGGTTTGAACCGAAACTGCGCTCAGGACTAGTTATTCATAAACTCAGTTAATAACAAACTCGTTTAAATAAAGAAAGGCTCGTCATCACGACGAGCCTTCTTCGTTGTTGTAATCAATTGTCTTGTTTTCACAAAGCGGAGAGTGAGGGATTCAAACCCCCGATACCCGAAAGGGGTATACCGGATTTCGAGTCCAGCGCGATCGATCACTCTGCCAACTCTCCGATTAGCGCCTGCAAAGGTACAAAATAAATTAGTAATTAGAAATTAGTAATTAGTAATTATGATTACTTTTTATGATTATTAACAGACAGAGGCCTTCTCGAGTGAAAGTTGCCTAACGGCGACTATTATTCGAAGGAGAGTTTCGCTAATTTGCTCCGAAGACGCTCCGCTTCACTCTTACGGATGCTGAGTTTTATTTCACAGGTGTTGTCGTAGGTCTGTGAGATGATACGTGGATTCATCTCCTTGACGATGCGCATCACATCGTTCATCATGGGGTAGGCGAAGGAGTAGGTGATGATTTCTTCAACCTGTCGTGTCTCGATTTCCGAGTGGGCGATGGCATCGGAGGCTGCTTCGCGATAGGCGACGATGAGTCCACTTGTACCAAGGTTCACACCACCATAGTAGCGCACCACGACGATAAGAATATCCGTGAGTTCGTTAGAGTTGATTTGCCCGAGGATGGGCTTGCCTGCTGTACTTGAAGGCTCACCATCGTCGTTGGCACGGAATTCATGTCGCTCGGGTCCCAGCATATAGGCGTAGCAGACGTGGCGGGCATCGAAATATTTCTTGCGGTATCCAGCAAGGATATTCTTGATTTCCTCCACTGACGATACATGATGAGCGAAGGCGAGGAACTTGCTACGCTTTTCGCTATAGTAGCCCTCGCCTTCGGTCTTTATCGTGCGATATTCGTCAGTCATTGCTCAATAATCTAGGATATTCTAGGCTATCCTAGGTTCTCCTAGGTTGTCCTAGGACGTCCTAGGTATTCCTAGTTATTATATTCCTGCCAAGACTTGATCTTTACATCCTCGAGGTTCATGGCGGTGAAGGCCTCGATGAAGGCCTTGGCCAGACGAACGTTTGTCATCAGAGGAATGTTGTGGTCGATAGCACCACGACGGATCTTGTAACCGTTGGTCAACTCGCGAGAACTGTGGTTCTTCGGTACGTTGATGACGAGACCGACCTTATGCTGGCTGATGAGGTTCATAACGTTGTTTTCAGCACCTTCCTCATCGGGCCATGCGACGGCTGTAGCCTTGACACCGTTGTCGTTGAAGAACTTAGCCGTTCCAGCGGTGGCGTAGATGGTGTAACCCTTCTTTGCCAGTTGCTGAGCAGGCTCCAGCAGACTTACCTTACCCTTGGCACCACCAGATGAGATCAGCACGGCATCCTTCGGAATCGAGTAGCCTGTGGCAATTAGTGAGTTGAGCATAGCCTCGTTGAGGTCGTCACCCAAGCAGCCAACCTCACCCGTAGAACTCATATCCACACCGAGCACAGGGTCAGCATTCTGCAGACGGGCGAACGAGAACTGGCTGGCCTTCACACCGATGCGGTCGATATCGAACTCGCTCTTCTCAGGCTTCTGATACGGTGCGTCGAGCATGATCTTCGTAGCCGTCTCAATGAAGTTGCGCTTCAGGATCTTCGATACGAAGGGGAACGAACGTGAAGCGCGGAGGTTACACTCGATGACCTTCACCTCACGGTTTTTTGCCAGGAACTGGATATTGAACGGACCGCTGATGTTCAACTCGGCAGCGATCTTATGGGCAATCTTCTTGATCTGTCGGATGGTGGAGAAGTAGATGTGCTGGGCAGGGAATACCATCGTGGCATCACCAGAGTGCACACCAGCATACTCAACGTGCTCGGAGATGGCGTACTCAATTACCTCGCCCTTGTCTGCAACAGCGTCGAACTCAATCTCCTTCGTCTCAGTCATGAACTTCGAAACCACTACCGGGAACTCCTTCGAGACCTCGGTAGCCATATTCAGGAAACGATGCAACTCTTCTTCGTCGTAGCAGACGTTCATCGCAGCACCAGAGAGCACATACGAAGGACGCACAAGAACGGGATAGCCCACCTTGGCCACGAACTCCTTCACATCCTCGAAACTTGTGAGGGCCCTCCATGCAGGCTGGTCGATACCCAGTTTGTCGAGCATAGCGGAGAACTTATCGCGGTTCTCTGCACGGTCGATATTGACAGGACTTGTACCAAGCACAGGCACACCCTGGCGGTAGAGTTTCATGGCGAGGTTGTTAGGAATCTGACCACCTACGCTGACGATGACACCACGTGGCTGTTCGAGGTCGATGACATCAAGCACACGTTCTAATGAGAGTTCATCGAAATACAAACGGTCGCACATATCGTAGTCAGTAGATACGGTCTCTGGGTTGTAGTTGATCATGATACTCTTGTAACCCAGTTTGCGGGCAGTATTGATGGCGTTTACAGAACACCAGTCGAACTCCACGCTCGAACCGATACGGTAGGCACCAGAACCTAATACCACCACCGACTTCTCATTATTATAATAATTAATGTCGTGTGCAGCCACATATTGCTCACCCTTCGGATTGCCAAAGGCTGGCGTGTGCGTGTAGGTGAAATAGAGGTAGTTGGTCAGTTCAGGATTCTCTGAGGCCACGGTCGGGATGCGCTTCACGGAAGGAACGACACCCTTCTGCTTACGATACTTACGAACGGCCAGATTCTCCTTCTCCATATTACCGCCCTCTGGCTTCAGCACGAAGCGGGCAATCTGGAAATCGCTGAATCCGCAACGCTTCACCTCCAGGAGCAACTCGTCGGGCAGTTCCTCAAGGGCGTTGTATTTCTGAAGTTCGTGCTTCAGGTCAACGATATGCTTCAGTCTTTCGAGGAACCAGACATCGATCTTCGTGAGTTCTTCGATGCGCTCGATGGTATAGCCCTCTTCGAGAGCCTGGGCGATGGCGAAGATACGAAGGTCGGTGGGGTTAGCCAACTCCTCGTCGAGGTTGTCGAATTTCGTGTGGTCGTTTCCTACGAATCCGTGCATGCCCTGTCCGATCATGCGGAGGCCCTTCTGCATCATCTCCTCGAAACTGCGTCCGATACTCATAATCTCACCCACGGACTTCATCGAAGAACCGATCTGTCTTGATACACCTGCGAACTTGGTCAAGTCCCAACGAGGAATTTTACAGATCATATAGTCGAGGCTCGGAGCAACGTAGGCTGATGAAGTGGTTCCCATCTCACCAATCTGGTCGAGTGTGTAACCGAGGGCAATTTTCGCAGCAACGAAGGCGAGGGGATAGCCAGTGGCCTTTGAAGCCAGAGCGGAAGAACGACTCAGACGAGCGTTGATCTCGATGATACGGTAGTCGTTGGTCTCTGCGTTGAATGCGAACTGAATATTACATTCACCTACGATACCAAGGTGCTTCACGCACTTGATGGTGATATCCTGGAGCATCTTCACCTGATCCTCCTTCAGCGAACAGGTAGGAGCCACCACGATGGATTCACCAGTATGGATGCCGAGGGGGTCGAAGTTCTCCATCGAGGCTACCGTGAAGCAACGGTCGTTAGCGTCGCGGATGCACTCGAACTCGATTTCCTTCCAGCCCTTCAGGCTTTCCTCAACGAGAATCTGAGGAGCGAAGGTGAAGGCCGACTCTGCAATTTCAATGAACTTCTTCTCGTCAGGACAGATACCTGAACCGAGACCACCGAGGGCGTAGGCCGAACGGATCATGATAGGGAAGCCGATCTCATGGGCTGCCTTCAGGGCATCTTCCATCGACTCCACAGCGTGGCTGACGGGCACCTTCAAGTCTACCTCTGCCAGTTTTTTAACAAAAAGGTCGCGGTCTTCTGTATTCATAATGGCCTCGACACTTGTTCCTAAAACTTCAACTCCGTATTCTTTCAATGTTCCGTTCTGATAGAGTTCTGTACCGCAGTTCAGGGCGGTCTGTCCTCCGAACGCCAACAGAATACCGTCGGGCCGTTCTTTCTTGATGATTTCTGTTACGAAATGTGTATTCACCGGTTGGAAATACACCTTGTCTGCAATACCTTCACTGGTCTGGATGGTTGCAATGTTTGGGTTGACGAGCACACTCTTGATGCCTTCCTCGCGAAGGGCTTTCAGTGCTTGTGAACCAGAGTAGTCAAACTCTCCTGCTTGTCCGATTTTCAAGGCACCCGATCCGAGCACCAACACCTTTTTCAGTTCTTTTTTCATTTTTGGGTTGATTTTGATATCCTTGTTCTTAAATCGCGTGCAAAGGTACAAAATTATTGCGAAACCACCAAATCTTGACGCCCTCTGAATTGTTAAAAATCACACGTTTCTTGATATTAATTTGTTCAGCGTATGCAAATACTGTTTTTATGCAGGCTTTCTTCTTTTTTTGAAGATTTCTTGGTTGATTCGAGAAATATTACTACCTTTGCACTGAAATCCAGAATATAAGAATATGGAATCAAACAAAAACTACTGGACTACAGGTGAAATAATTACGTTGAAAAGAACGGAAAAGCCGTTGAAGAATAGCGGATGGTCGATGTATGGTCAATACATTGGTTCAAGGTATATCTGCATCCGTGAAGATTCTGAGAGACAGCATGGTATCCTCTTGAAGGTGCTAGGAAAGGCTTATTCAGATCAGGTCAGGATGGTAGGTGGTGAAGCCTTTAGCGTGGATGATAGCGACGAACTCTTCATGGGCCATCATTATTTTAGTTATCCCTTCCCGAAACCTGGTGATCTAAAAGAGGTTCTTGATATTCTGCGTGGCGACAACAGTCTGCTACAGAAGTTTGAAGATGCGAAGATGCACATCAATCCCAACTCTAAGTACTGGGTGAACGAAACTTCGCGGAACATGCTCATGATGAAAGTTCCGCAGGTCTACGACAGCAGCGATGACCTGCTCCACAATCCTTCATCCGACACGGCCTACTATCGCATTTCGATAGTCTACTTCCATAGGGGGGGAATTGTACTGGTGAAGAACCTGTGCAGCCATATCCTAGACAATTTGTAAATAAATATGTCAAAGACCGCTTTGTCGTCTTAATTTGCCTCGATTTGTGCTGTTAGGAGAAAAACTTGCTACTATTAATGCGCGCAATTTCTAGATTTAATCCTCGCAATTTTTACCCTTAACGCCCGCTTCTCCGCTTCATTTTTTGACGCTGCAAAGGTTCTGATTTTTCATTGCGGTTCCAAATTTTAGCAATCGATTTGGGACGGTTTTTAGCACGCAAGTCTGGAGAAGTACGTAAAATCCAAAATTGGAAAAATAGTGCGCCTAAAAATCGTAAACCGCAATCTGAATGTTGTACCTTTGCCCGCGATTTGAAAAAGACCGATGCAGGGGTGGCAAAACCTTGTCCGAGTTTCCGTTTGGACTTTTGCCAGGTATGCAATGTGGCAAACCAGATTCAGTTTGGATTTCTGCATGGTATGCAATGAAGACTTTGGCGTTCAAGTCGTCATACCCCGGTGGGGTAAATGATGCCCTGATTCGGGGGAAGCCATCCCCCGGTGGGAATTTTATGCCTGAGATTCGGTTGGGACTTTCACCCGGTGGGGTAAATCATGCCAGAAATCCAAGGCAAGGTTTCACCCGGTGGGAATTTTATGTCCAGAATCCAGTTCACACTTTACCCCGGTGGGAATTTTATGTCCAGAATCCAGTTCACACTTTACCCCGGTGGGAATAACGTGCCTGAGAATCAGTTTGGACTTTACCCCGGTGGGGTATGGCGCGCCCGAGATTCAGGGCAGACTTTACCCCGGTGGGGATGACATATTACGTATTCTGACCTGATAAAGATAAAGGTGCCGCCTGTAATGAGTGCAGCACCTTCCAACAATCATTGTTTTGAGAGAGATTTATCAGGACAGTTTATTTTGCTTTCCCTTTTCTATGGCTTTTTGTTTTTGATTGTCTATGACTTCTTTTTTAGCCTTTTCAGAGGCTTTTACCTTTTGTTTTGCTTCTAGTTGTGCACGTACTCGGCGTATTTGATCAATCTTTACTCCTCTCTGTAATAGTTCTGTTACAATCTTAGCCTGAGATATACCTGAATTTATCCCATATTGGATGATTTTTTCTAAATCCTGATCAGAATATTCACGTCCATACCTAACCAAAAATGTTCCAGCATTCGCTGTCACGCGCTCGTTTTGAGTGGGGATGAAAAGAATATCCTTGTTTTTCAATGGCACATCGGCTACGGTACCTGCCATGATTCCAGCAATGTCAACTGACTGTTTCTCTAAGGTTTGTTCGCCATTCATGCGGTACATCACACTACGGGCTATAATGGCATCCTCCGTGAGACCACCAGCCTGTTCAATTAGGGAACGCACTGTTGTGACGGTTTTCAATTCATACCTACCTGGACAGCGGATTGCTCCCTTGATCTCAACCATGTTATTATTTGGGGTGTATTTATTCCAGTCGAAATAATCTAAGCTTTCTAACCCTTCGAGTCCTCTGAATTGGATGCCTTTGGTTCCAATGACATTCATCAAATCGTCGTATTTGTCAATTTCTTTGACGTTTCCATCTCTCATAATAATCTTCAGATCAACACGTGGATTCTTTTCCTGTTGCTCCTGGATGTTAAGTGTGTAGGTGGTTCTCTTCTTGCCGTTGATAAAGACAAGCAAATAATGATTGCCTTTTTTCTCCACCTTTTCTTCGGTAGCATCCTCGGCATCCTTCTGGAAGGCTTCTTTCAAACGGTTGGCAAAATTGCCGTCCTTGCTGTAGAAGGTGAGACTTTTTACAATGGAATAGGCTTTCTTTGTCTTTGGATCGCGCTTCACGACCTTGCTGACATCAACACCTTTCTGCTCAATCTCGTCCACAACCTTGTCGATGTGGCTCTGGGCGACAGCACTACAGCAAATCACTGTAACCATTACTGTTAGGATCAATTGTCTTGTTTTCATATCGTTGGAATTTCTTGATTTGTTTTTTGTTGTTTCGTCATATCCATCACCTCCTGTTCTGTGGCTTTGAGTTCTGGTAGAATCTGCTTGATATCGGTCAACTTCTTGCCATTGCGGATGATGTAACTGCCTTCATAGAGAGCATATTCTTCTTGTTGTTTCTGATATTGCCACATACCGAAGCCAATACCAAAAAGTAGGAGTAACGAGGCGGCTATGCCGAGGATTCTTTTCACAGGAAAATGATGGCACTTGTTTTCCGGCATGCCAGCAGCAAACCATAGGAACATCTCGCGATAGGGCATGAGGCTGCTTGCGACTTCTTGACAATTGAAATATTCGTATAACGTCTGTTCCTCTTCGTTCGACGTTTCCCCTTCGAGGAACCGCTCAATTTGTTGTTGTATCTCTTTTTCTTTCATCATTGCATAAACGTTTTTAATATTCTCTTTCTGGCTCTTGACAGATTCTGGCGAATGGCTTCTTCGTTACTACCAGTGATACGGGCAATCTCAGAGGTTTCAAGCCCGTCGATATGTTTCATACGGAGAACGGTCTGTTGTGCATCAGGTAAGGTGGCGATGAGCCGTAACACTTTCGCTTCCTCTTCGCGATCAATAAACAAACTTTCTGGCGTTTCCTCGTCTGAGGTGTTTGTTTCCTGTCTGTCTGACAAAGGAATGGAGATCGACCGTTTGTATGTGAGTGCAAGACGGCGTACAATCACCACTGCCAATGCCTCAACACTGCCATACGCATCTAACTGCTGCCGTATTGTCCACAATTTCAGCACCGTCTCTTGGGTGACATCTTCTGCTTCGTCGCCATTGTGCAACAGCCGTAGTGCCTTATGATACAATTGCTGCCGTATCCTCCGTATCAGTATTTCGAACTCCGTTTGTTCCATATTCATTAATAATGACGCAGTGAATGCCTCAAACGTGACATTCGTTAACATCAATTATAAAAAAGAATCCTTTGGTGGTTTCGGTTATTTTTCGTATCTTTGACTTTGTCAAAGATACTCACATTCGGAAAAACTCAAATGTTATTTGTTTTTTCGCTCATTTATTCGTAACTTTGACTTCGTCGAACTTACGTTTCGTTCGGAAAAGAACAGAAAAAGTATTTTTTCTTTTATTTTCTCTCATTTATTTAGTATCTTTGCAACGTGAACACAGAGATACTACAGCAATTAAATGAAAGCCAGCGCGTTGCGGTAGAATACTGCGACGGGGCTTCGTTGGTGATAGCGGGTGCTGGATCAGGTAAGACGAGGGTCTTGACCTATAAGATTGCGTGGCTGTTGGAGCGTGGAAAGGAACCAGGAAACGAACCGATACGTCCTTGGAATATCCTGGCGCTGACGTTTACCAACAAGGCGGCTCGTGAAATGAAGGAGAGAATAGGCCGTTTAGTGGGCGAAGAGCAAGCCCGATACCTCCAGATGGGTACGTTTCATAGTGTTTTTGCACGCATTTTGAGGGCAGAAGCGGAGCTTATCGGCTTTAATCCGAACTTCACCATCTATGACCAGACGGATGCCCGTTCGCTGGTGAAAACCATCATCAAAGAGATGCAACTGGATGACAAGGTCTACAAACCATCCTCTGTGGCTGACCGTATCTCTATGGCTAAGAACCACTTACTGCTTCCACAGGCCTATGCGCAGAGTGCCTGGGCAAGAGATGATGCACAGCAAAAGCGGCCTCAGGTGACGAATATATATATAAGGTACGCGGAGAGATGTCGTCAGGCGAATGCGATGGACTTCGATGATTTGCTCGTCCAGACGTGGCTTTTGTTCCAAAATCATGAGGAAATCCGCCAAAAATACGTGGAAAAGTTCCATTTTGTACTCGTGGATGAGTATCAGGACACGAACTTTGCGCAACAGGCCATCGTCTATCAGTTGACAAAAGAACGTCAGAAAGTGTGCGTGGTGGGCGATGATGCACAGAGTATCTACTCATTCAGAGGTGCAAATATCGACAACATCCTGAACTTCCAGAGCCAATATACCGATACAAAACTCTTCAAACTGGAGCAGAACTATCGTTCGACGCAGTTGATTGTGCAGGCGGCTAACTCGCTGATCAGGCGCAACGAGAGGCAGATTCCGAAGAATGTATTTTCTAAGAACGAACACGGAGAACGCTTACAGTTGAAGCCAGCCTATTCTGACAAAGAAGAGGCGATGATTGTCTGTCAGGACATCAAACGCCTACGGCGACAGGATCATTGCAACTGGAGCGACTTCGCCATCCTGTATCGCACGAACTCGCAGAGCCGCAGTTTTGAGGAACAGATGAGAAAAGACAACATCCCGTATCGCATCTATGGCGGCCTGAGTTTCTATCAGCGCAAGGAGATCAAGGATGTGATAGCCTATTTCCGTCTGATTGCGAACCCTGACGATGAGGAGGCCTTTAAGCGTATCATCAACTATCCTGCACGAGGCATCGGCGATACCACAGTCAGTAAGATCATCCAGACGGCGCAGGCATACGGTGTAAGTCTGTGGCAGGTAATCAAGAACCCCATGCTCTTCCCAATGGATGTGAGTAAGGGCACGATGACGAAGATTCAGGCCTTCCGCAAACTCATCGAAGGTTGGATAGGGCGCATCAACAGCGAGGATGCCTATACCCTCGGCCACGATATCATCATGAACTCTGGCATCAGCAAGGACATCTACAGCGGTCGCGACCCTGAGGACATCTCTCGTCAGGAGAACCTCGAAGAGTTCCTGAGTGGTATGCAGGACTTTGTGGAGAGTCGTCGTGAGGAGGATATGGGCGACCAGGTATATCTGCCTGATTTCCTGCAAGAAGTGGCGCTGTTGACAGACCTCGACAGCGATACAGGCGATGAGAACGATAAGGTGGTGCTGATGACGATTCACTCCGCAAAGGGCTTGGAGTTCCCAACGGTATTCGTGGTGGGACTCGAAGAGAATATTTTCCCATCTCCGATGTGTACGAACTCGATGCGTGAACTCGAAGAGGAGCGCCGTTTGCTCTATGTGGCCATCACCAGAGCCGAGAAGCATTGCATATTAACCTGTGCGCAGAACCGTTTCCGTTATGGACGGATGGAGTTTGACACGCCTTCGAGATTCATTCGCGACATTGACCCTGAGTTGTTGGATGTGCAGAACGAGTCGGGTGGGGGGAAACCATCTTATGGAGGCTCATCGTTTGGAGGATCTTATGGAGGCAGTCGGAGCCCAGAATGGATGCAGAACCCCAGACCTGTGGCCACGCAGTTCAGAGCCGACCCGAAGCCCAGAGCCGTTGCTCCAAGACAGCCAGAGAAACCTGTAGATCCCTTTGGTAGCGGTTTTAAGCGACTATATCAACAGCAGACGGGTAGACCTCTCCGTCCGATGGCGACAGATACCAGTGCTGGCGATCTCCATGAGGGTAGCACCATCGAGCATCAGCGTTTTGGCATCGGAACCGTGATCAAGATTGAGGGGACGGGTGAGAATACAAAAGCCACCGTTGAATTCAGGAACACGGGTACGAAGCAATTGTTGCTGAAGTTCGCGAAATACAAGATTATCGGATAGAAAGAAAAATCCAGAGACTCGAATCGGAATCTCTGGATTTTGTTTTTATAGTGCCTCGTCGTCTGGGCGTTCTATTTCTCTCTTGCCAGTCTTAGGCAGATGTTTTTTCTTTCTCAACCATGCGGCCTTGCGTGCCTCATAGTCATCATGGTGCTTCTCCAGAAATCCGTCGGCCATCAATCCTTGAATTTACCGTAAATGACTTTTATTTGGATCGGTTGTTCAGCAGTACCTTTTACCAGTCTCGTACTTGTAAGTCCCAGTTCGTTTCCCGTTGAAATCGGGGTCTCACTGGTCTGTGTACCGTAGTAAAGGGTGGTAGTATAAGATTTGATGCTGTTAACCTCTACAGGCACAAGCAATGCCTTGTTCCAGTTTGGATGCTTGGCTGTCCAGTTGGGGTCGCTCTTCAAACCGTTTTCCTTTGCAAGGTGCATTCGTGTAATGAGGTTGGAAATGTTGTTGAAAGTATAGGCGTTTTTATCCAGCGACACCTGATAAGCGAACAGATTATTGGAGAGTTTGCTACTCTTGAAGAATGAATCCAGGCTGTCTTTCTCTATCAATATCAGTTTGTCGGGTACACTAAAAGACAATGCAGATGCTTGTGTCAGGTTGTTCTGGCGCTGGAAGGCGACCTGTGCAGAGAGCAAAGAGTCCGTAGGGTGTGCTGTACTGATCTCATCGACGGGAAGGGTCACTTCCGTGAAGATGCCTGCTGGTGTCTTCAGATAGGTGCAACTGTTGTCTGCCACCAAGCGATTGATAGCCTCTTTGTCGTTTGTTACCTTTGTGGTCTGTACCACTTCCTCCGTAGAGGTCATCAGGAAAAAGTCTTCGAATTCTTCTTCCTCAGATTTGTTCTTGAAGAAAATGAACAGATTCATATCCATAATCCTTGCCATCACCCCTGTGCCGTCGATTGTTTCGAGATGGATACCGGGAAAAACGTGATTGACGAAATTATAGGAGTTTTTGAAGAACTCTGGGTGTTCATAGAAAGTGCGCAGGATATATGTACCGTAGTTGTTGTATGTCACTCCATTCTTATCCGTGTATGGCTTGTTTAGTGAGATGTTCAGCATGTCATAATAACTGTTGTCACTTGTTGTTGAAGTGTTACGGTGTAGATTTATTTCCCTGAGGTTCCTGATACTGTCGCTTACAGTCAAGTCTCTCAGAGAGAACATCTTGTCGTATTGCAATCCACCTTGACGGATATATCCTCTTCCCTTCGGGTCGAAGTTCGTGTAGTGCATCAGTTCATTGTTGATGGGCTTATCTAATTCAGATATCCTCAGTTTCATGGATGCCAGTGTATCTCCATAACTACTGTTTACATCGAAGATTATTTGGAGATAGCATGAGTCGGCAACGATATTGCCATTTTCGTCTTTACCCATTGCCTCACGCTTTGGCATCTCGCTGATGGCGCTCTCCATCATATTAAACTGGGTGGTGAATTCGCTTTTCACGAAAGCGTTTGTTTCGGGATCCTTCACTCTTCCGAAATATCCCTGACGCTCACGGGTAAAAACGGAATCGACGGCTACGGATTTTGTCAGAACATCAAAACTGCGAGTCGTTACGGTTAATCTGTCATTCTCGCTCGTCAGAGAGGTTCCTATATTTGCTGTATCTTCATCGCAAGAAATAAACGCCATTGCGCAAAGTGCAATCGCTGTTATAAACTTGAATTTCATTGTAGTGTTTCTGTTTTAATCTTCCTCTTCCTCAGGAGTGGCATCGGGGGCTATCTGGTTGTAGAAATCCTCGATGGCATCTGCAAAGTTATCGTTTTTAAATTTCAGAATAGGTGTTTCCTTTTGGGCGGCATAATCCAACAAATCCTTGTTCATGCCCATGTCTGCCTGGATGATACCATCGCTGAAGTCGATGGCCAGTTTGCCGAGTTCGTCAAAGTCGAAGTTGTCATTGTAGGGTTTCAACAACTCTGCCGTTGCATCACGGAACTCCACGCAACGTTTGAAATTTACGCCCATACCCTTGGTCAGACTCTTGGCGAAAAGCGAGGTGATGACTTTGGTATTGGTGAATGAAGGCTCGTCGTGATAGGCGGTCTTGATATAGAGAGGCACAACGGCACTCATCCATCCATGACAGTGTATGATGTCTGGCACCCAGCGCAGTTTCTTGACTGTTTCCAAGACGCCACGTGCAAAGAAGATGGCTCTCTCGCCATTGTCAGGATAATCCTCTCCCTGATTGTCTTTCTCCATCAACCGCTTGTTGAAATAATCGTCGTTGTCTATGAAGTAGACTTGTATCTTTGCCGTTGGGATAGAAGCCACCTTGATGATCAACGGATGGTCCGTGTCATCAATGATAAGGTTCATTCCTGAAAGGCGCTGTACTTCGTGGAGTTGTCCCCTGCGCTCATTGATGTTTCCCCATTTCGGCATGAAGATACGGATTTCATAACCTTTCTCCTGGATTGCCTGAGGGATGTCTCTGCCCATGAGCGACATGAGTGTGTCTGGAACGTAAGGAGCTATTTCCTGATTGATAAATAGAATCTTTTTTTTCGCCATCTTTTATGATTTTACCGTGCAAAGATACGAAAAAATCGGGGATTTTCGAGCCTTTCGGCCTTGTTTTTTGCAAAAAGTGACAAAATCTGCTCGTTTTTTTATCTTTTTATCAATTTTTGTAGGCAATTCTTCCCGTTATACATATTTCTTGATAAGAGTCACAAAGCGTATTCCGTACTTCTGTTTCTTGTGTTCTCCGATGCCCGATATGAAGCCAAACTGCTCAAGGGTCGTAGGCTTGATGGTGGCTAAGGAATGTAGCACTTTGTCGCTGAAAATGATATAGGGCGGGAAACCCTCTTCGTTGGCGCACTGGGTCCTGAGTCTTCTGAGGGCCTCGAACAGTTTCGGATCTTCTATACCGGTGGTGGGAGGAAGACCGGGAATCGTGATGGATGGAATTTCAAGATGCTGTTTGGGTTTCTTCCTGGGTTCTTCTTTGCTCTGACGGTCAATGACTGAGAGTTCTGCCGATTTCTTGCCATAGAGCACATCGTTTCCACTACTGGTTATCTTGATGACATTGTCCTGGTCGTAGGCAATCTCGACAAACCCCATCTGGAGCATTTGTAGGAGATAGTCTTGCCAGTCGTTGGTGGAGATGTCTTTGCCAACACCGAATGTCTTCAGTGTATTGTAGCCTTTTTTCATTACTGTCGGCGACTTCATCCCCTTCAATATTTCTATGATGGTAGAGATGCGTATCTGCTCGTCAGTTCGCTTGATGGCACTTAGGGCCATCTGCACATAGCGGGTGCCGTCGAATCGCTTAGGGGGATTCTCGCAGATATCACAATTGCCGCAGTTGTGATCCGTCTGTTCCCCGAAGTAATTCAATAGGATTCGTCGTCTGCAGACACTCGCTTCTGCATATTCCTGCATTCGGTGTAGTTTGTCCATGTTGATGTCTTGTTGTCCGCTTTGCTTGGCAAACTCCGTCAGTTGGATGATGTCGGCAAGTGAGTAGAACAGGATGGTCTCGGAGGGGGAGCCGTCTCTGCCTGCACGTCCGATTTCCTGGTAGAAATTTTCAATGCTCTTCGGCATGTTGTAATGGATAATCCAACGCACATTGCTCTTGTCGATACCCATTCCGAAAGCGATGGTGGCACAGACCACCAGCAACTGGTCGTTCTTGAAGGCTTCCTGGGTCGCATTGCGCTCTTGGGTAGTCATTCCTGCGTGGTAGGCTCCAGCCTGGATGCCCTTGGCTCGTAAGTCAGAAGACACCTTCTCCGTCGTCTTCCGACTCAGACAATAGATGATACCTGCCTCATAGGGTCTTGCCTTGATGAAGTTGAGAATGAACCGCATCTTTTCTGGTCCCTTATAGCCGCGTTTGACCGACAAAGCCAGATTGGGACGGTCGAAACTTGACACAAACTCCTTGGCCTTCTCAAGGTGCAGTTGTCGGATGATGTCCTGTCGGGTAATCTTGTCTGCCGTTGCCGTCAGAGCCATGACAGGCACATTGGGGAACAGTTCGCGGAGCGTGCCCAACTGAGTGTATTCCGGACGGAAATCGTGTCCCCATTGACTGATACAATGGGCTTCGTCGATGGCAAAAAGGGAAATTTTGATGTGCTTGAGCAGGTAGTCGGTTTCCGACAATAGTTTTTCCGGTGAGATATAGAGTAATTTTAATTGTCCTGAGAGACATTTCCTTCGGATGATTGTGTCAGCATTCATGTCATTGCCGCTATTCAGGGCTTCCGCCTCAATACCGTTGGCACGCAGCACCTCAACCTGGTCTTTCATCAGACTGATTAGGGGCGATATGACAATGGCTGTTCCTGAGAGGTAAAGTGCTGGTATTTGGTAACAAAGACTTTTTCCGCCACCCGTCGGCATGAGGACAAGTGAGTCGCCGCCGGAGATCGTATGATCGATGATTTCCTCTTGGTTCTGACGGAAAGAATTATAACCGAAATAGTGTTTTAGTATGTCTATTTTGTTCATAAATACCGATTTTTGCGCAAAAATACAATTTTTTTTGCAAATTATGTTTAATAAAAGTGTCAAATATGGAATTTTTTTGTATATTTGCAGAAAATTTAATAATCAACCCTCTCATTGGTCTATGGGTAAGTATAATATTACAGAAAAGAAAGAAAAAGAGGCTGCCTATCGTAGTTTGGTTAGTCCTCGACTGATGGACGAGATGCAGGAGAAGATCATGAACATCATCGTCATGCAGAAGAAGTATCGTGACAAGGACTATTCGGCCAAGCGACTGGCTGAGGATCTTGGTACGAATACGCGTTATATCTCTGCTGTGGTGAATGTTCGTTTTCACATGAACTACACATCGTTCGTCAACAAGTATCGTATTGATGAGGCAATGACTATCCTCGTAGACAAGCGCTATCAGGATCTCCGTATGGAGGAGGTGAGCGATATGGTTGGCTTTGCAAACCGCCAGTCGTTCTATGCTTCGTTCTACAAAATTATGGGTATTACGCCTCGTGAATACCGTCTGAAGCACCTTCAGCAGCATCCTTCCTTGAAAAAAGAAAAAGGAAGTAAGCATAAAAAGGAATAACTTGGAGGTAGGCTTTGTGGATTTCAATTATCAGAGCGAGCGGTTTGCTGATTTGCAACTGCTCCGCTATCGATTGAACGGATTTGAGAAATTGTCGCTTCGGCAGAAGATATTGGTTTATTATCTCGCCCAAGCGACTCTTTTTGGCAGGGACATCACTTTCGACCAATACGGCAGATACAACCTCCGCATTCGCAAGATGCTGGAAGTGGTCTATACAGACCTCTCCGTTGATCATACTACGGATGATTTCAAGACGTTGGAGGTCTATTTGAAACGTGTCTGGTTCTCAAATGGTATCTACCACCACTATGGTTGTGAGAAATTCGAGCCAGGATTCAATCGCGATTATCTGCAGCGTGTGCTTCGTCAGGTGGATGTGCGCCGTCTGCCACTGAGGGATGGTGAGACCTTGCAGCAGTTCTGTGATGAGTTGTTCCCGATTATCTTTGATGAGACAGTTCTTTCAAAGCGCGTCAACAAGGCCGACGGTGAAGATCTGGTGGCAACGTCTGCCTGTCATTTCTATGAAGGGGTTACCCAAGCGGAAGCAGAAGATTTCTATGCCCGGATGAAGCAGGAGAATGCAGGGAGTGAGACTCCTTGGTCGTATGGGTTGAACTCCACATTAGTGAAGGAGAGTGGGGTGGTGAAGGAGTGCGTATGGTCTTCGGAAGGCTTGTATGCCAATGCCATCCGTCATATCGTATATTGGTTGGAGAAAGCACTCGATGTGGCAGAAAACGATAAGCAAAAGCGCATAATTTCTCTGCTCATAAAGTATTATCAGACAGGCAATTTAGATGTTTTCAACGAATATTGCATTGAATGGGTGGGCGAGCATGATGCCGCCATCGATTTCATCAACGGATTCATTGAGGTCTATGGTGACCCGCTGGGGTTGAAAGGCTCGTGGGAAGGACTCGTGGAGTATATCGACGAGGAGGCCACCCATCGCACCCAAACCATCAGCAAAAATGCACAGTGGTTTGAGGATCATTCGCCTGTCGACCCCCGTTTTCGTAAGCCTGTGGTCAAGGGCGTTTCTGCCAATGTCATCTGTGCCGCCATGCTCGGTGGCGAGGAATATCCCTCAACGGCTATCGGCATCAACCTGCCCAATGCCGACTGGATTCGTGCGCAGTATGGCAGCAAGAGCATTACGATCAGCAACATTACCGATGCCTACAACAAGGCGGCTCACGGCAATGGCTTCAAAGAGGAATTTGTCATCGACAAGGACACGCTGGCTCTGATTGAGAAATACGGCGATGTATGCGACGATCTGCATACAGATCTCCACGAGTGTCTCGGACACGGTAGCGGACAGTTGTTGCCTGGCGTTGATCCCGATGCACTGAAGGCTTATGGCAATACGATAGAGGAAGCGAGAGCCGACCTCTTCGGACTCTATTATATTGCAGACCCCAAACTTGTGGAATTAGGTCTGACACCTGATACAGAGGCCTATAAGTCGCAGTACTATACCTATATGATGAATGGCCTGATGACTCAACTCATTCGCATCACCCCAGGCAATCAAATTGAGGAGGCTCACATGCGCAACCGTGCCCTCATCGCCCATTGGTGTTATGATAATGGCAATGCCATCCGATTCGTCAGACTTGATGATAAGACCTACGTGGAAATAACTGATTATGCAGCCTTGCGAACCCTCATTGCCCGATTGTTGGCAGAGGTGCAGCGCATCAAGAGCGAGGGCGACTACGAGGCAGCACGGGCATTGGTGGAGCGCTATGCCGTGAAGGTTGACCCTGAACTGCATCGTGAAGTGCTGGAGCGCTACAAACGTCTGAACCTTGCTCCCTATAAGGGGTTTATCAATCCGCAGTTGATGCCCGTTTACGACAAGACTGGTAACATCAGCGATATCCAGGTGTATTATGGTGAGAGTTATGCCCATCAGATGTTGCGCTACAGCAGTGAATACGGAACGTTGATTTGAATATGGAGACAAGGAGACAGGACGTCACTCAGATGGTGAAGGAGATTAAGCAGTCGTTCCGTCAGATGATGGACGGAGTGGTGGCGAAGTCGATGCGTGACAAGGGGGTCGACTACAAACTCAACTGGGGTGCCACACTGCCTCGCCTCCGTGCCAAAGCCGACGAGTTGGGGTTCAATTACGACCTTGCCATAGCGCTGTTCAAGGAAAACGTCCGGGAATGCAAGATTCTTGCCACGATGATTATGCCCCCAGACAGGGTGCTGCCCGAAGTCATTGAAATCTGGATGGAGCAGATTACCACACAGGAGATAGCCGAGCAGGCTGCCTTCAATCTGTTCCAGTATCTACCGTATGCCCCAGAGAAAGCCTATACCTGGATGGCTTCAGACAAACCCCTCTATCAACTCTGTGGCTTCCATATCCTCTCGCGTCTGTTCATGAATAAACAAGAGCCCAACGAGCGTGGCATCAATGAGTTTATCGATCAGGCTGTCGCGGCTCTTCAAGGTGACAGTCTGATGGTGCGTAAGGCGGCTATGTCGGCTGTACAGCACTTTGCTGAACTGGGACTCGTCTATGAGCGCATTGCCAAAAGTGCCTTAAAACGCGCCAATTTAGAAATTTTATAAATTATCTTGCACTTTTCTCCGTAAAAAGTCGTACCTTTGTGCGGTTTTTTGAGCACCAGATGGTATGATAAAGATTGATGTGTGGAAAAATGTGCTCCGCATTCTGGATAATTACCTTGAGATGAACAATCATCGCAAGACTCCTGAGCGCTACACTATTCTCAAGGCCATCTATAATACACAAGGACATTTTACGCTTGAAGAACTGAGCGACAAGTTGATTCACGACTACACTTTCCCCGTCAGCCGTGCCACACTCTATAATACGCTCAATCTCTTTATGCAACTTCGCCTCGTCATCCGTCATCGCTTTCAGGGGTCAACGGTCTATGAGGCGTGTTACGATAATACAAGCCATTGTCATCAGATATGTACGGTGTGCGGCAAGGTGACGGAGGTGAAGTCCGACCTGATATCGCAGGCCATCGACCTCACCCATTTCAAGCGCTTCCGCAAGGATGGCTATACGCTCTACATCTACGGCATCTGCAGCGTCTGTCAAGCCAAGTTGACGCGCCAGCGGAACAAGGAACTGAAGAAAAAAACAAATACTCAATAAGATATGAAAACAGGAAAAGTTGACGTTCTGCTCGGTTTACAGTGGGGCGATGAAGGAAAAGGTAAGGTGGTCGACGTACTGACCCCGAAGTATGATGTGATAGCCCGTTTCCAGGGCGGTCCCAATGCAGGCCACACACTGGAGTTCGAGGGCGAGAAGTATGTGCTCCGCTCTATTCCCTCAGGCATCTTCCAGGGGGGGAAGGTGAATATTATCGGTAACGGCGTGGTGCTGGCACCCGATCTGTTTATGGACGAGGCGAAGGCCCTTGAGGCCAGCGGCCACGACCTCCATTCGCGTCTGCACATTTCTAAGAAAGCCCATCTCATCATGCCCACTCACCGTGTGCTCGATGCTGCCTACGAGGCCCAGAAGGGCAAGAACAAGGTTGGTACCACCGGTAAGGGCATCGGCCCGACCTATACCGACAAGGTGAGCCGCAACGGTCTTCGTGTGGGTGATATCCTCGAGAACTTCCCTGAGAAATATGCCAAGGCCAAGGCGCGTCATGAGGCTATCCTCAAGTCGCTCAACTTCGAGTACGACATCACCGAGGTGGAGAAGAAATGGCTGGAGGGCGTCGAGTATCTGCGCCAGTTCCCGATTGTCGACTCTGAGCATGAGATCAACAATATCCTGAAAAGCGGAAAGTCGGTGCTCTGCGAGGGAGCCCAAGGAACGATGCTCGATGTTGACTTCGGCTCATATCCGTTTGTCACTTCCTCGAACACCATCTGCGCAGGTGCCTGCACAGGTCTTGGCATCGGCCCCAACAAGATCGGCGAAGTGTTTGGTATCATGAAGGCCTATTGTACCCGTGTTGGTGCAGGCCCGTTCCCCACGGAACTTTTCGACGAGACAGGCAAACTGATTCGCGACCTCGGCCATGAATATGGTGCCGTCACGGGTCGTGAGCGCCGTTGCGGTTGGATAGACCTCGTAGCGCTGCGTTATTCGATCATGGTGAATGGTGTCACCCAACTCATTATGATGAAGAGCGACGTGCTTGATGGCTTCGATACTATCAAGGCCTGCACGGCCTATAAGGTGAACGGTGTCGAGACCCGTGATTTCCCCTACAACATCGAGGAAGGTATTGAACCCGTCTATGAGTCGCTCCCCGGTTGGAAGACCGATATGACCCAATTCACCAGTGAGGATCAGTTCCCGAAGGCCTTCAAGGATTATATCGCTTTCCTCGAAAAGGAACTTGAAACTCCAATCAAAATCATTTCCATCGGCCCCGACCGTGATCAAACCATCGTGAGAAAGTAAAAAGGTAAAAAAGTAAAAAGGTAAATAGAATATGGCACAAAAGCCAAGTATTCCCAAAGGAACGCGCGACTTCGGCCCACAGGAGATGGCCAAGCGTAACTACATCTTCGATACCATCAAACAGGTGTATCAACTCTACGGCTTCCAGCAGATAGAGACCCCCGCCATGGAAACCCTCGGTACGCTGATGGGTAAGTATGGCGAAGAGGGTGACAAACTGCTCTTCAAAGTGCTGAACTCTGGCGACTTTCTCTCCAAGGTCAGCGACGAGGAGTTGCAGGCGCGTAAAAGTCTCCATCTGGCGGCCCAACTCTGTGAGAAGGGCCTCCGCTACGACCTCACCGTGCCTTTCGCCCGTTATGTGGTGATGCACCGCGAGGAACTGCAGTTGCCTTTCAAGCGTTATCAGATGCAGCCCGTGTGGCGTGCCGACCGTCCGCAGAAGGGCCGTTACCGTGAATTCTGGCAGTTCGACGGCGACATAGTCGGCTCCGACTCGTTGCTCAACGAGGTCGAGTTGATGCAGATTGTCGATACCGTCTTTACTCGCTTCCATGTGCGCGTACATATAAAGATAAATAACCGTAAGATCCTCTCTGGCATTGCCGAAGTCATCGGTGCTGCTGATAAGATTGTAGATATCACCGTAGCCATCGACAAACTCGACAAGATCGGTCTCGACAATGTGAATGCCGAACTCCGCGAGGACGGCTTGACAGAGGAGCAGATTGCCAAACTCCAGCCCATCATCACCCTCGAAGGCACCAACGACGAGAAACTCAATACTATCGCCGAGGTGCTCAAGGACTCTGAGACAGGCATGCGTGGGGTAGAGGAACTGCGTTATATCCTTGATGCTCTCAAGACAATCGGCCTGAACAATGAGATTCAACTCGACCTCACGCTGGCACGTGGCCTGAACTACTACACCGGCGCCATCTTCGAGGTCAAGGCGCTCGACGTGCCGATGGGCAGCATCCTCGGTGGTGGACGCTACGACAACCTGACGGGCATCTTCGGCATGCCAGGTATCTCTGGCGTCGGTATCTCGTTCGGTATCGACCGTATCTTCGATGTGCTCAACGCCCTTGATGCCTATCCCAAGGATGCTGTCAACGGAACTCAGTTGCTGTTCATCAACTTCGGTGAGCGCGAGACTGCCTATTGTCTGCCCTTTGTGGCTCAGGCCCGTGCTGCCGGCATCCGCACGGAGATTTTCCCTGATGCTGCCAAGATGAAGAAGCAGATGTCGTATGCCAACGCCAAACAGATTCCCTTCGTCGCCCTCGCCGGCGAGAATGAGATTGCTGCTGGCAAACTCACGCTGAAGAATATGCAGACAGGTGAGCAGGCCCTCGTCACTCCCGACGAACTCATCGCCGCCGTGAAGTAACTAGGGCCGTGGGGCTTAGCCCTCGGGAGTTAGCCCTCGTCGAAACTCGTGCCGCCACCGCCGTTGTCGTCGCCACCGCCACCGTTGTCGCCGCCACCGCCACTCGGGTCGGGGTCAGGTGTGGGGTCTGGAGTCGGGTCTGGAGTCGGGTCTGGAGTCGGTGTTGGGTCAGGTGTGGGCGACGGGGTCGGAGTGTTGCCTCCGCCGCTGCTGCCCGAAGAGCCCGTGCCTCCGCTAATATAGTAGAGTTTTGCGCGATCCTCGATGCCGAACAGCACGCTGATGAGTGCCGATAGTTCTGCCGAGGGTGCCAGCACGCTGAGCGCATTCAGCACGTCGTAAGCCTTGCGGATGGCCTCGTCGGTCGCCTTGCGGGCATTCGCCAGTTCGCCCTTTATCTTTGCGCTCTCGTGGTCCACGCGCACGGCCACCAGTTGCAGCACCTTCTGTGCCTGCACCACGGCCTTCTGCACCCAGGCCTCGATGCCCAGCTCCGCGAGTTCATACTCCGTGGCGGCTGCCCACTGCTGCGCCATGTTGAGCACCTTGCGGGCCTCGGCCTCGAAGCCGTCGCTGGTCGAGAAGTTGAAGTCGCGGAACACCTGCCGGGCCAGTTGCGCCTTGCGATAGATGGGTTCCGTCTCGGGCAGGTAGAGCAGGCCGTTCAGTATGCCCAGCGCCGTCGACATGTACTTGTCCTCCAGCGCGTCCTCCCGCTTCAGGTCGTCGCTGGCAAAGTCCTTGCCGCTGAAGCGCTTGAACGCCGTGTCCTCGGCCTGGCGTGCCTGATGCACCCCCTCCACAGCCTGGATCAGCATCTGGTT